>NZ_JBWJVL010000002.1:0-693565 GCF_056428965.1 Flavobacterium sp. GNP008
TACTACTGTTAATTAAAATATTAGGATTATTTCCAGTCAGTATAGTTAAATTAACCTGACTTTCAATATTTGAATTAATTGAAGCTATTCCAAATGTGTCGTTTCTTAAAATGTTTCCTATAAAACCACTTACACTACATGCAATATTGATATAATCATCTTTTACTGCATTAGTTATAGGCGTATTGGTACAAGTAGGACAGGTCGGATTGGGCGCACAGGTTGTACAAGGTGTAGGATCAGAAGACGCCCCTGTAACGATAGGACCAGTTGGGGGATTTCCAGAAGCGGTTGCTAAATTGGCAACCATTCCCGCATTGATATCCGCTTGGGTTATAGTATGAACGGCTGTAAAAGCGGAGCTGTTGGACGCCCCTGGTGCAAGAGATGCCAAAGGCCCTCCGGTTACTGTGGCGTTATTATCCGTTACAGTGATGTTTGTCAGGGTTGTATTTCCCGTATTGGTAACCACAAAAGCATAAGAGATGGTATCGCCAACATTGGTCGTTCCCATTGGAGCCAAATCAGTAAAAGTACCTTCTTTGGTTAGGGCGATGGAATTTGATTGAGCAATAGGCGTATTGGTACAAGTAGGACAGGTCGGATTGGGCGCACAGGTTGTACAAGGTGTAGGATCAGAAGACGCCCCTGTAACGATAGGACCAGTTGGGGGATTTCCAGAAGCGGTTGCTAAATTGGCAACCATTCCCGCATTGATATCCGCTTGGGTTATAGTATGAACGGCTGTAAAAGCGGAGCTGTTGGACGCCCCTGGTGCAAGAGATGCCAAAGGCCCTCCGGTTACTGTGGCGTTATTATCCGTTACAGTGATGTTTGTCAGGGTTGTATTTCCCGTATTGGTAACCACAAAAGCATAAGAGATGGTATCGCCAACATTGGTCGTTCCCATTGGAGCCAAATCAGTAAAAGTACCTTCTTTGGTTAGGGCGATGGAATTTGATTGAGCAATAGGCGTATTGGTACAAGTAGGACAGGTCGGATTGGGCGCACAGGTTGTACAAGGTGTAGGATCAGAAGACGCCCCTGTAACGATAGGACCAGTTGGGGGATTTCCAGAAGCGGTTGCTAAATTGGCAACCATTCCCGCATTGATATCCGCTTGGGTTATAGTATGAACGGCTGTAAAAGCGGAGCTGTTGGACGCCCCTGGTGCAAGAGATGCCAAAGGCCCTCCGGTTACTGTGGCGTTATTATCCGTTACAGTGATGTTTGTCAGGGTTGTATTTCCCGTATTGGTAACCACAAAAGCATAAGAGATGGTATCGCCAACATTGGTCGTTCCCATTGGAGCCAAATCAGTAAAAGTACCTTCTTTGGTTAGGGCGATGGAATTTGATTGAGCAATAGGCGTATTGGTACAAGTAGGACAGGTCGGATTGGGCGCACAGGTTGTACAAGGTGTAGGATCAGAAGACGCCCCTGTAACGATAGGACCAGTTGGGGGATTTCCAGAAGCGGTTGCTAAATTGGCAACCATTCCCGCATTGATATCCGCTTGGGTTATAGTATGAACGGCTGTAAAAGCGGAGCTGTTGGACGCCCCTGGTGCAAGAGATGCCAAAGGCCCTCCGGTTACTGTGGCGTTATTATCCGTTACAGTGATGTTTGTCAGGGTTGTATTTCCCGTATTGGTAACCACAAAAGCATAAGAGATGGTATCGCCAACATTGGTCGTTCCCATTGGAGCCAAATCAGTAAAAGTACCTTCTTTGGTTAGGGCGATGGAATTTGATTGAGCAATAGGCGTATTGGTACAAGTAGGACAGGTCGGATTGGGCGCACAGGTTGTACAAGGTGTAGGATCAGAAGACGCCCCTGTAACGATAGGACCAGTTGGGGGATTTCCAGAAGCGGTTGCTAAATTGGCAACCATTCCCGCATTGATATCCGCTTGGGTTATAGTATGAACGGCTGTAAAAGCGGAGCTGTTGGACGCCCCTGGTGCAAGAGATGCCAAAGGCCCTCCGGTTACTGTGGCGTTATTATCCGTTACAGTGATGTTTGTCAGGGTTGTATTTCCCGTATTGGTAACCACAAAAGCATAAGAGATGGTATCGCCAACATTGGTCGTTCCCATTGGAGCCAAATCAGTAAAAGTACCTTCTTTGGTTAGGGCGATGGAATTTGATTGAGCAATAGGCGTATTGGTACAAGTAGGACAGGTCGGATTGGGCGCACAGGTTGTACAAGGTGTAGGATCAGAAGACGCCCCTGTAACGATAGGACCAGTTGGGGGATTTCCAGAAGCGGTTGCTAAATTGGCAACCATTCCCGCATTGATATCCGCTTGGGTTATAGTATGAACGGCTGTAAAAGCGGAGCTGTTGGACGCCCCTGGTGCAAGAGATGCCAAAGGCCCTCCGGTTACTGTGGCGTTATTATCCGTTACAGTGATGTTTGTCAGGGTTGTATTTCCCGTATTGGTAACCACAAAAGCATAAGAGATGGTATCGCCAACATTGGTCGTTCCCATTGGAGCCAAATCAGTAAAAGTACCTTCTTTGGTTAGGGCGATGGAATTTGATTGAGCAATAGGCGTATTGGTACAAGTAGGACAGGTCGGATTGGGCGCACAGGTTGTACAAGGTGTAGGATCAGAAGACGCCCCTGTAACGATAGGACCAGTTGGGGGATTTCCAGAAGCGGTTGCTAAATTGGCAACCATTCCCGCATTGATATCCGCTTGGGTTATAGTATGAACGGCTGTAAAAGCGGAGCTGTTGGACGCCCCTGGTGCAAGAGATGCCAAAGGCCCTCCGGTTACTGTGGCGTTATTATCCGTTACAGTGATGTTTGTCAGGGTTGTATTTCCCGTATTGGTAACCACAAAAGCATAAGAGATGGTATCGCCAACATTGGTCGTTCCCATTGGAGCCAAATCAGTAAAAGTACCTTCTTTGGTTAGGGCGATGGAATTTGATTGAGCAATAGGCGTATTGGTACAAGTAGGACAGGTCGGATTGGGCGCACAGGTTGTACAAGGTGTAGGATCAGAAGACGCCCCTGTAACGATAGGACCAGTTGGGGGATTTCCAGAAGCGGTTGCTAAATTGGCAACCATTCCCGCATTGATATCCGCTTGGGTTATAGTATGAACGGCTGTAAAAGCGGAGCTGTTGGACGCCCCTGGTGCAAGAGATGCCAAAGGCCCTCCGGTTACTGTGGCGTTATTATCCGTTACAGTGATGTTTGTCAGGGTTGTATTTCCCGTATTGGTAACCACAAAAGCATAAGAGATGGTATCGCCAACATTGGTCGTTCCCATTGGAGCCAAATCAGTAAAAGTACCTTCTTTGGTTAGGGCGATGGAATTTGATTGAGCAATAGGCGTATTGGTACAAGTAGGACAGGTCGGATTGGGCGCACAGGTTGTACAAGGTGTAGGATCAGAAGACGCCCCTGTAACGATAGGACCAGTTGGGGGATTTCCAGAAGCGGTTGCTAAATTGGCAACCATTCCCGCATTGATATCCGCTTGGGTTATAGTATGAACGGCTGTAAAAGCGGAGCTGTTGGACGCCCCTGGTGCAAGAGATGCCAAAGGCCCTCCGGTTACTGTGGCGTTATTATCCGTTACAGTGATGTTTGTCAGGGTTGTATTTCCCGTATTGGTAACCACAAAAGCATAAGAGATGGTATCGCCAACATTGGTCGTTCCCATTGGAGCCAAATCAGTAAAAGTACCTTCTTTGGTTAGGGCGATGGAATTTGATTGAGCAATAGGCGTATTGGTACAAGTAGGACAGGTCGGATTGGGCGCACAGGTTGTACAAGGTGTAGGATCAGAAGACGCCCCTGTAACGATAGGACCAGTTGGGGGATTTCCAGAAGCGGTTGCTAAATTGGCAACCATTCCCGCATTGATATCCGCTTGGGTTATAGTATGAACGGCTGTAAAAGCGGAGCTGTTGGACGCCCCTGGTGCAAGAGATGCCAAAGGCCCTCCGGTTACTGTGGCGTTATTATCCGTTACAGTGATGTTTGTCAGGGTTGTATTTCCCGTATTGGTAACCACAAAAGCATAAGAGATGGTATCGCCAACATTGGTCGTTCCCATTGGAGCCAAATCAGTAAAAGTACCTTCTTTGGTTAGGGCGATGGAATTTGATTGAGCAATAGGCGTATTGGTACAAGTAGGACAGGTCGGATTGGGCGCACAGGTTGTACAAGGTGTAGGATCAGAAGACGCCCCTGTAACGATAGGACCAGTTGGGGGATTTCCAGAAGCGGTTGCTAAATTGGCAACCATTCCCGCATTGATATCCGCTTGGGTTATAGTATGAACGGCTGTAAAAGCGGAGCTGTTGGACGCCCCTGGTGCAAGAGATGCCAAAGGCCCTCCGGTTACTGTGGCGTTATTATCCGTTACAGTGATGTTTGTCAGGGTTGTATTTCCCGTATTGGTAACCACAAAAGCATAAGAGATGGTATCGCCAACATTGGTCGTTCCCATTGGAGCCAAATCAGTAAAAGTACCTTCTTTGGTTAGGGCGATGGAATTTGATTGAGCAATAGGCGTATTGGTACAAGTAGGACAGGTCGGATTGGGCGCACAGGTTGTACAAGGTGTAGGATCAGAAGACGCCCCTGTAACGATAGGACCAGTTGGGGGATTTCCAGAAGCGGTTGCTAAATTGGCAACCATTCCCGCATTGATATCCGCTTGGGTTATAGTATGAACGGCTGTAAAAGCGGAGCTGTTGGACGCCCCTGGTGCAAGAGATGCCAAAGGCCCTCCGGTTACTGTGGCGTTATTATCCGTTACAGTGATGTTTGTCAGGGTTGTATTTCCCGTATTGGTAACCACAAAAGCATAAGAGATGGTATCGCCAACATTGGTCGTTCCCATTGGAGCCAAATCAGTAAAAGTACCTTCTTTGGTTAGGGCGATGGAATTTGATTGAGCAATAGGCGTATTGGTACAAGTAGGACAGGTCGGATTGGGCGCACAGGTTGTACAAGGTGTAGGATCAGAAGACGCCCCTGTAACGATAGGACCAGTTGGGGGATTTCCAGAAGCGGTTGCTAAATTGGCAACCATTCCCGCATTGATATCCGCTTGGGTTATAGTATGAACGGCTGTAAAAGCGGAGCTGTTGGACGCCCCTGGTGCAAGAGATGCCAAAGGCCCTCCGGTTACTGTGGCGTTATTATCCGTTACAGTGATGTTTGTCAGGGTTGTATTTCCCGTATTGGTAACCACAAAAGCATAAGAGATGGTATCGCCAACATTGGTCGTTCCCATTGGAGCCAAATCAGTAAAAGTACCTTCTTTGGTTAGGGCGATGGAATTTGATTGAGCAATAGGCGTATTGGTACAAGTAGGACAGGTCGGATTGGGCGCACAGGTTGTACAAGGTGTAGGATCAGAAGACGCCCCTGTAACGATAGGACCAGTTGGGGGATTTCCAGAAGCGGTTGCTAAATTGGCAACCATTCCCGCATTGATATCCGCTTGGGTTATAGTATGAACGGCTGTAAAAGCGGAGCTGTTGGACGCCCCTGGTGCAAGAGATGCCAAAGGCCCTCCGGTTACTGTGGCGTTATTATCCGTTACAGTGATGTTTGTCAGGGTTGTATTTCCCGTATTGGTAACCACAAAAGCATAAGAGATGGTATCGCCAACATTGGTCGTTCCCATTGGAGCCAAATCAGTAAAAGTACCTTCTTTGGTTAGGGCGATGGAATTTGATTGAGCAATAGGCGTATTGGTACAAGTAGGACAGGTCGGATTGGGCGCACAGGTTGTACAAGGTGTAGGATCAGAAGACGCCCCTGTAACGATAGGACCAGTTGGGGGATTTCCAGAAGCGGTTGCTAAATTGGCAACCATTCCCGCATTGATATCCGCTTGGGTTATAGTATGAACGGCTGTAAAAGCGGAGCTGTTGGACGCCCCTGGTGCAAGAGATGCCAAAGGCCCTCCGGTTACTGTGGCGTTATTATCCGTTACAGTGATGTTTGTCAGGGTTGTATTTCCCGTATTGGTAACCACAAAAGCATAAGAGATGGTATCGCCAACATTGGTCGTTCCCATTGGAGCCAAATCAGTAAAAGTACCTTCTTTGGTTAGGGCGATGGAATTTGATTGAGCAATAGGCGTATTGGTACAAGTAGGACAGGTCGGATTGGGCGCACAGGTTGTACAAGGTGTAGGATCAGAAGACGCCCCTGTAACGATAGGACCAGTTGGGGGATTTCCAGAAGCGGTTGCTAAATTGGCAACCATTCCCGCATTGATATCCGCTTGGGTTATAGTATGAACGGCTGTAAAAGCGGAGCTGTTGGACGCCCCTGGTGCAAGAGATGCCAAAGGCCCTCCGGTTACTGTGGCGTTATTATCCGTTACAGTGATGTTTGTCAGGGTTGTATTTCCCGTATTGGTAACCACAAAAGCATAAGAGATGGTATCGCCAACATTGGTCGTTCCCATTGGAGCCAAATCAGTAAAAGTACCTTCTTTGGTTAGGGCGATGGAATTTGATTGAGCAATAGGCGTATTGGTACAAGTAGGACAGGTCGGATTGGGCGCACAGGTTGTACAAGGTGTAGGATCAGAAGACGCCCCTGTAACGATAGGACCAGTTGGGGGATTTCCAGAAGCGGTTGCTAAATTGGCAACCATTCCCGCATTGATATCCGCTTGGGTTATAGTATGAACGGCTGTAAAAGCGGAGCTGTTGGACGCCCCTGGTGCAAGAGATGCCAAAGGCCCTCCGGTTACTGTGGCGTTATTATCCGTTACAGTGATGTTTGTCAGGGTTGTATTTCCCGTATTGGTAACCACAAAAGCATAAGAGATGGTATCGCCAACATTGGTCGTTCCCATTGGAGCCAAATCAGTAAAAGTACCTTCTTTGGTTAGGGCGATGGAATTTGATTGAGCAATAGGCGTATTGGTACAAGTAGGACAGGTCGGATTGGGCGCACAGGTTGTACAAGGTGTAGGATCAGAAGACGCCCCTGTAACGATAGGACCAGTTGGGGGATTTCCAGAAGCGGTTGCTAAATTGGCAACCATTCCCGCATTGATATCCGCTTGGGTTATAGTATGAACGGCTGTAAAAGCGGAGCTGTTGGACGCCCCTGGTGCAAGAGATGCCAAAGGCCCTCCGGTTACTGTGGCGTTATTATCCGTTACAGTGATGTTTGTCAGGGTTGTATTTCCCGTATTGGTAACCACAAAAGCATAAGAGATGGTATCGCCAACATTGGTCGTTCCCATTGGAGCCAAATCAGTAAAAGTACCTTCTTTGGTTAGGGCGATGGAATTTGATTGAGCAATAGGCGTATTGGTACAAGTAGGACAGGTCGGATTGGGCGCACAGGTTGTACAAGGTGTAGGATCAGAAGACGCCCCTGTAACGATAGGACCAGTTGGGGGATTTCCAGAAGCGGTTGCTAAATTGGCAACCATTCCCGCATTGATATCCGCTTGGGTTATAGTATGAACGGCTGTAAAAGCGGAGCTGTTGGACGCCCCTGGTGCAAGAGATGCCAAAGGCCCTCCGGTTACTGTGGCGTTATTATCCGTTACAGTGATGTTTGTCAGGGTTGTATTTCCCGTATTGGTAACCACAAAAGCATAAGAGATGGTATCGCCAACATTGGTCGTTCCCATTGGAGCCAAATCAGTAAAAGTACCTTCTTTGGTTAGGGCGATGGAATTTGATTGAGCAATAGGCGTATTGGTACAAGTAGGACAGGTCGGATTGGGCGCACAGGTTGTACAAGGTGTAGGATCAGAAGACGCCCCTGTAACGATAGGACCAGTTGGGGGATTTCCAGAAGCGGTTGCTAAATTGGCAACCATTCCCGCATTGATATCCGCTTGGGTTATAGTATGAACGGCTGTAAAAGCGGAGCTGTTGGACGCCCCTGGTGCAAGAGATGCCAAAGGCCCTCCGGTTACTGTGGCGTTATTATCCGTTACAGTGATGTTTGTCAGGGTTGTATTTCCCGTATTGGTAACCACAAAAGCATAAGAGATGGTATCGCCAACATTGGTCGTTCCCATTGGAGCCAAATCAGTAAAAGTACCTTCTTTGGTTAGGGCGATGGAATTTGATTGAGCAATAGGCGTATTGGTACAAGTAGGACAGGTCGGATTGGGCGCACAGGTTGTACAAGGTGTAGGATCAGAAGACGCCCCTGTAACGATAGGACCAGTTGGGGGATTTCCAGAAGCGGTTGCTAAATTGGCAACCATTCCCGCATTGATATCCGCTTGGGTTATAGTATGAACGGCTGTAAAAGCGGAGCTGTTGGACGCCCCTGGTGCAAGAGATGCCAAAGGCCCTCCGGTTACTGTGGCGTTATTATCCGTTACAGTGATGTTTGTCAGGGTTGTATTTCCCGTATTGGTAACCACAAAAGCATAAGAGATGGTATCGCCAACATTGGTCGTTCCCATTGGAGCCAAATCAGTAAAAGTACCTTCTTTGGTTAGGGCGATGGAATTTGATTGAGCAATAGGCGTATTGGTACAAGTAGGACAGGTCGGATTGGGCGCACAGGTTGTACAAGGTGTAGGATCAGAAGACGCCCCTGTAACGATAGGACCAGTTGGGGGATTTCCAGAAGCGGTTGCTAAATTGGCAACCATTCCCGCATTGATATCCGCTTGGGTTATAGTATGAACGGCTGTAAAAGCGGAGCTGTTGGACGCCCCTGGTGCAAGAGATGCCAAAGGCCCTCCGGTTACTGTGGCGTTATTATCCGTTACAGTGATGTTTGTCAGGGTTGTATTTCCCGTATTGGTAACCACAAAAGCATAAGAGATGGTATCGCCAACATTGGTCGTTCCCATTGGAGCCAAATCAGTAAAAGTACCTTCTTTGGTTAGGGCGATGGAATTTGATTGAGCAATAGGCGTATTGGTACAAGTAGGACAGGTCGGATTGGGCGCACAGGTTGTACAAGGTGTAGGATCAGAAGACGCCCCTGTAACGATAGGACCAGTTGGGGGATTTCCAGAAGCGGTTGCTAAATTGGCAACCATTCCCGCATTGATATCCGCTTGGGTTATAGTATGAACGGCTGTAAAAGCGGAGCTGTTGGACGCCCCTGGTGCAAGAGATGCCAAAGGCCCTCCGGTTACTGTGGCGTTATTATCCGTTACAGTGATGTTTGTCAGGGTTGTATTTCCCGTATTGGTAACCACAAAAGCATAAGAGATGGTATCGCCAACATTGGTCGTTCCCATTGGAGCCAAATCAGTAAAAGTACCTTCTTTGGTTAGGGCGATGGAATTTGATTGAGCAATAGGCGTATTGGTACAAGTAGGACAGGTCGGATTGGGCGCACAGGTTGTACAAGGTGTAGGATCAGAAGACGCCCCTGTAACGATAGGACCAGTTGGGGGATTTCCAGAAGCGGTTGCTAAATTGGCAACCATTCCCGCATTGATATCCGCTTGGGTTATAGTATGAACGGCTGTAAAAGCGGAGCTGTTGGACGCCCCTGGTGCAAGAGATGCCAAAGGCCCTCCGGTTACTGTGGCGTTATTATCCGTTACAGTGATGTTTGTCAGGGTTGTATTTCCCGTATTGGTAACCACAAAAGCATAAGAGATGGTATCGCCAACATTGGTCGTTCCCATTGGAGCCAAATCAGTAAAAGTACCTTCTTTGGTTAGGGCGATGGAATTTGATTGAGCAATAGGCGTATTGGTACAAGTAGGACAGGTCGGATTGGGCGCACAGGTTGTACAAGGTGTAGGATCAGAAGACGCCCCTGTAACGATAGGACCAGTTGGGGGATTTCCAGAAGCGGTTGCTAAATTGGCAACCATTCCCGCATTGATATCCGCTTGGGTTATAGTATGAACGGCTGTAAAAGCGGAGCTGTTGGACGCCCCTGGTGCAAGAGATGCCAAAGGCCCTCCGGTTACTGTGGCGTTATTATCCGTTACAGTGATGTTTGTCAGGGTTGTATTTCCCGTATTGGTAACCACAAAAGCATAAGAGATGGTATCGCCAACATTGGTCGTTCCCATTGGAGCCAAATCAGTAAAAGTACCTTCTTTGGTTAGGGCGATGGAATTTGATTGAGCAATAGGCGTATTGGTACAAGTAGGACAGGTCGGATTGGGCGCACAGGTTGTACAAGGTGTAGGATCAGAAGACGCCCCTGTAACGATAGGACCAGTTGGGGGATTTCCAGAAGCGGTTGCTAAATTGGCAACCATTCCCGCATTGATATCCGCTTGGGTTATAGTATGAACGGCTGTAAAAGCGGAGCTGTTGGACGCCCCTGGTGCAAGAGATGCCAAAGGCCCTCCGGTTACTGTGGCGTTATTATCCGTTACAGTGATGTTTGTCAGGGTTGTATTTCCCGTATTGGTAACCACAAAAGCATAAGAGATGGTATCGCCAACATTGGTCGTTCCCATTGGAGCCAAATCAGTAAAAGTACCTTCTTTGGTTAGGGCGATGGAAGGGTTTGGAGTCGGTTCGAAGCAAAGCGTGTTATTATAAATTACGCCTGTGCTGAAACCAATTGCTCCGCCAGTAGAAAGCATTCTACCTTCAAGATTTCCATTAGCTCCCATCGTGTTGGCACCATTATTCGCAATAAGAGTACCTTTCATAAACGTAAATGTACCCATTGAAATAGCTCCTTCGGCAATCCAAAATACATTACAACGGCGTACACCATTAGTCAAAACAACTTTAGACTGCGCTGCTGTTGTAAACGCTCCAGCAAATTTAAATATAAATAAGGCATTGGGATTTCCCTCTCCATTTAAAGTAATCGTTCCTGCCAATGATCCAGCTCCTCCTATAGAATAAACTCCAGCGGTTAACGTTTCTCCGCTTCCAAAAGCAGGCGTATGTGAAGGATGTGTTGTAGTAGTTGCATAAAGATGATCATATGCGGCTTGTACATCTATTTTTGCTTGTGCAGTTACTGCATTGGTATCATGAAATGAACCAATTACAGTAGAACTTGCAAAACCACTAATCGCTCCACCATTCGTTCCTATATCGCCAATTATTCCAGAAGTCGCTGTGTTAGCTACGGCCCCATCACTAGTAAATAAAGCAAAGTTAGCAGCAGTTCCTAAAATAGTATTGTTACAAGTATTAACGCAAGTTATAGGAATCGTAATAGGTCCAGTAGGTAGGGTTTCCGCACCAGGTCCAAAAGTAATTGCTCCATCACTAGAAAGCATTCTTCCTTCCAAGTCTCCTCCAGATCCAAATGATATGGCACCAGGGTGCGCTATAAGTGTTCCTTTGATAATTGCTGATGTTCCAATAGAAATAGCACCTTCGGCAATCCAAAACACATTACATGCACGGGTTCCATTAGACAAAATGATTTTTGAACCTGCAGCCGGAGTAAATGCGCCTTCAAATTTAATAACAAATGCCGCATCCGAATTTCCTTGGCCGTCTAACGTTACCGTTCCAGCTAACGATCCTGCTCCTCCAATTGAATAGACTCCAGGTGTAATGGTTTCTCCATTTCCAAACGCTGGAAGATGGGTAGTGTTAGTTAGAGGAAGATCACTGAGATGAATATAAACACGAAGTAAATCAATTTGAGCTTGCGCGGCTGTAGCATTACCATTGTGAATTGTACCAGCTGTAGTTGGCATGCCAAAACCACTGATAGCACCTGCATTCGTTCCAATATCACCTGTAAAAGAAGAAGGACCTGTATTAGAAACTGCTCCAGAAACGGTGTAGGCTGCAAATTTGTCAAGCGTTCCTAAATTAAGTGTTTGACTAAAACCTATATTTGAAAATGATAATAATGTGAGTATTAGTATGCTGTAAAGTAGTTTTTTTTTCATTTGATTTGGGTTCTAAAATTCATTTTAGAGATTTGAACTAAACGCATAACCCATTTGATAATTTCCGTAATTTTTTTGCAAAATACGATTTTTTTTATTAAAGAAATGGGTTTTGTTTATCTATTTAAAAATCAGTTTTTTAAAATGCTATTTCTCTGGGTTTATGATTCTTAAATTAATTATTTAAGCCTTATTAATCTTACTTTTTATAAAAGGTGTATTTTAATTATTATAAAATTCTTAAACTGATAAAAGTATTAGTGCTAATGAAATTTAAAATTAAATTTTATCAAAAACTCAATATTTTCATTAGAGCTGAATTTACGAACCATTTCTTATTATCTACGATTTAAATAAATGTTTAGTTTTTAAAACAATTTATTAGTTAACCTTTAATATTAATGTTTACTTATTTGTTTTTTAGTGTGCTACAGTAAAACAAATCGATTTACTCCCGAAAAAAATTATTTACAAGAAAAATATTTTGTAATTTATTCTTATAATTTTATAATTTATTGTAGGATGCTATTTTAATTAAACAAATTAGTATATAAAACTAGGTACATATAAATCCTACATACTATTTAATCTACGAATAACATAAAAAACTGTTGAAATGGAGCGAGTTGTTAAAAAAAGCTTGAAAAAGTGCGCTATCCTGAATTTTATAATGGGTGTTTCTCATAATGTTGAAAAATATATACTGTTGTATTCAGTTAATTGTTTCCCTATTATTAGATTTACATTGTCTTGTCACTGCCTAATTATGTCTTAATAAAAAGTTTTTAAATGAATATTGTAAAAATTAACTAATAATTTCATTGTTAAAAAATTTTGATTTAAAAATTATTTACATGGGACTAATTACTTTTATATGCATAAAAGTGCTATTAAAAAAAAGAATTATTTAATTATTAAACTCTAGATTTATAATACAATTGCTTCCTCAATTTATTGTAAAAAATGTACTTTTCATATTAAATAGGAATGTAAAGTTTAAGACTCTTTAGAAGGTTGTTTATATTAATTTTATCAAAAAAGGGTAATGATAACATTTATAGAGGTTATATGCGTTTTTGTTTTGTAAATTGTTACTAATTATTTTTTGCTAATTAATCACAAAATTATTTTCATAAATGAAAAACTTACTATTGGTTCGCCATGCAAAATCAAGTTGGGAAGCTCCAATGCATGATAAGGAACGGGGGCTGACTTGTCAAGGCGTAAAGGATGCTAATCTTGTTTCTACTCATGTAAAAGATTTAATTCCTAAAACATACATAATTTGGAGTAGTTCTGCCATAAGAGCAGCCAATACAGCTTTAATTTTTGCTCAAAATATTTTATATCCCATTGAAAATATTGTTTACAAAGACGATCTTTATACTTTTGATGAAAATGAACTAGAGAAAGTTATCAAATCATGTAATAATGTTTTTGAAAGTGTTATTATTTTCGGTCATAACGCAGCAATTACAGATTTTGTTAATAAATTTGGAGATATTTATATTGAAAATGTTCCTACAGCTGGTTTTGTTTCATTAAAATTTGATATTGATAATTGGAAAGATTTAAAGAAAGGTAAGATTAAAAAAATAATATTCCCCAAAGATTTAAGATGAATAAAGTATTAGAATATAAATATATTGACAGAGAAAAAAGTTGGTTGGCTTTCAACGCTAGAGTTCTTCAAGAAGCTGGTGATCACTCAGTCCCATTGCTAGACAGATTGCGTTTTTTAGGTATTTTTTCAAATAACTTAGATGAGTTTTTTAGAGTTCGTTTTGCGGCCATTAGACGATTAAGTTTGACTGGTATAACAGGGGAAAAATATCTAGGTGGTATATCAGCTCAACAATTAGTCAAAGATATTACAGAGATCGTTATTCAGCAACAATCAGAAAGTTTACGAATCTTAAATATTATTGAAAGTGAGTTAGAGACTAAAAATATCTTCATTATAACGGAAACCGATATTACTATTGAACAAGAAATTTTTCTAAAAGATTTTTTTATTCAAAAAGTAAGCCCGGAATTAGTAACCATTATCTTAAATGATTTGGCAGAGTTTCCAGTATTAAAAGATACTTCTGGATATTTAGCGATCAAATTGGTTATGAATAAAAATTCAGAAGTACGATATGCTGTAATTGAAATTCCTAAAACCATCAACCGCTTTGTTGTTTTACCGTCCAATAATGAAAAACAATATATCATCCTTTTGGATGATGTAATCAGGCATAACTTGAGCAATATTTTTAATATTTTTGATTATCAGAGTGTTTCGGCTCACATGATAAAAATCACTAGAGATGCTCAACTTGACATTGATAGTGATTTAAGTAAAAGTATGATTGAAAAAATATCATTAAGTGTAAAAGACAGAAGAATTGGTGAGCCGGTGCGTTTTATTTACGACCAGTTAATTGAAGAAGATACATTACAATTTTTTCTAGACAAAATGAAAATTGTATCAACAGATAGTATTATTCCTGGTGGACGATACCATAACAGAAGGGATTATATGAATTTTCCAAATCTTGGAAGATATGATTTATTATATCAAACGAATGATCCACTGCCAATTCCAGGATTAAGTCTAGAAGGGAGCATGCTGGAGAAAATAAGTAAAAAGGATTATTTATTAAACGCTCCTTATCAATCCTTCTCGTATCTCACCAAGTTTTTGCGCGAAGCGGCCTTGGATCCTAAAGTAATTTCTATAAAAATTACATTGTATCGATTGGCAAAAAATTCTCAAATCATCAGTTCCCTCATAAATGCTGCTAAGAATGGAAAAAAAGTAACTGTCCAAATCGAATTACAAGCTCGTTTTGATGAAGCTTCAAATATTTCTTATGCGGAACAAATGCAATTAGAAGGAATTGAACTTATTTTTGGAATAAAGGGTCTTAAAGTGCACAGTAAAATATGTGTCATAGAAAGAAATGAAAATGATAAAATAAAACGATATGGGTTTATTTCAACCGGTAACTTCAATGAATCTACCGCTAAAGTATATACTGATGTTACTCTTTTTACAAGTCATCAGCAGATTTTAAAAGACATTATGAGGATATTTGAGTTTTTTGATATTAATTACAGGGTGCATCGCTATAAACATCTCATTGTTTCGCCACATTATACCAGATTGCGATTTGTAAAGTTAATTGATAGAGAAATTATCCATGCACTCGCAGGAAGAAAGACGCATATAAAGTTAAAGATGAATAGTTTGTCTGACTTTGCAATGATAGATAAATTATATGAAGCCAGTAGTGCAGGTGTAAAAGTCCAACTTGAAGTGAGAGGAATATGCTCTTTGATTCCTGGAATCCCTGGAATGAGCGAAAATATAGAGGCAATAAGTATTGTAGATAATTATTTAGAGCATTCCAGGATTTATATTTTTGGAAATGCAGGGCAAACGGAGGTTTACATCTCATCGGCTGATTTCATGACTAGAAATCTCGATGGAAGGGTTGAAGTTACCTGTCCAATTTATGATCAGGAAATAAAAAATGAGCTTATTGATAATTTTGATATCGGTTGGAAAGGAAATGTAAAAGCCCGTTTTCATTCGTATAAATTAGATAATAAATACCGTCCTAGAAATCATAATTCTGTTTTTAGAGCACAATTAGAAACATATAAGTACTATCAAAATAAGCTGACAGTAGTATTGCAAAAAGAAGAAGATGTATAATTATTTATTCAAAATGGAGTGTAATGTGTTTCATTAATTTTATAGTTAATGATTGAATAAAATAATTAGTAAAGAAATAAACGAATTGAAACGAAGATGATTAAAATAAAAAGATATGCTGCAATTGATATAGGTTCTAATGCCATGCGTTTACTGATTGCTAATATTGTGGAGCAGGAGGGAAAAGAACCTCAGTTTAATAAAAGTTCCTTGGTTCGTGTTCCCATTCGTCTTGGTCAGGATGCTTTTACAGTTGGGGAAATTTCAGAAGAGAATATTGAAAGGATGTGTGATGCTATGAAAGCTTTTAATCTTTTAATGAAAGTTCATAAGGTGGAACGGTATATGGCATTTGCTACTTCAGCCATGCGAGAAGCATATAATGGAAAAGAAGTTGTAGCAATAATTAAGAAAAAAGCAGATATAAAAATAGAGATTATCGATGGAAAAAAAGAAGCAGCCATAATAGCTTCAACTGATTTGCATCATTTGTTAAAAACAGATGAAACGTACCTATTTGTAGATGTTGGAGGTGGTAGTACTGAATTTACCCTTTTTGCTAACGGAAGAATGATAAATTCTAGATCTTTCAAAGCAGGGACTGTACGGCTATTAAACAATATGGTTTGCGATGTAGTCTGGGATGAAATTGAAAAATGGATTAAAGTAAATACACAAGAATACGATGATGTTACTTTGATAGGATCTGGAGGAAATATTAATAAGTTATTTAAGATGTCAGGCAAAATACAAGAAAAACCCTTGTCTTACATATACATGAATTCTCAATATGCTTTCTTGAATTCTCTTTCTTACGAGCAAAGAATATCTGAACTAGGGTTAAATCCTGATCGTGCCGATGTTATTGTTCCCGCGATTAGAATTTATCTGAACGCCATGAAGTGGAGTGGAGCACGAAATATTTACGTGCCAAAAATTGGGCTATCAGATGGTATTGTAAAAGCGATGTATTATAATAAAATTTAATTTTTAATAATTAGATTATGCGTCTAAATCTAATCCAAATGTTGTTCGTAATAGTTCAATATTTGGATTTATTTCATGTAGCCTGTTGTATCTGTCCTGGTCGTTGAAGCTTCGTTTGTTTTCATAACTTTCATTTACAACAACAGCTATGGTAATATCATGATTGTGTAAATGACCTTTTAAATATCCTAATAGTCCGTTCAATTCTTTTTCAAAATCTAATTTTGAACCTTCATTAGGTAATTCAATTGTGATAGCATTTCCATTTAATTTAGGGTCGTTGATGAGTAATAACGATTCCATAATTTTATAACCCTTGTCTCCTAAACGTTGCGCATATTTGTTCCATTGTAATAACATTTCCGTCTCTGTAAAAGATTCAGTAGGCAAATGCAGCACTTCTTTTACAATTCCTTTATTGCTTTCTTCTAATGCTTTTTTGGCACGAATACTTGACAGCGAAAATGCAGATACCTTGGGTTCATTTGAAAACGGAAGATCAATTTTTACTAAAGGAATTAAAACTTCAATAGTAGGTACAATAATTGGAATTGTAGACTCTTTTTCTGTAACTGAAATCTTGATGTTACTTTCTACCTTAGCCTTTGGACTCTCCACAATAGAGTAATCGTTTTTTCTAAAATAAGTAGGCGGAATTATAAATTGGTCAACTTTTTTTTTTCTCCATCAAAAGTGATAGAGGCAAGTTGCATTAAACATAATTCAACTAGAAGACGTTGATTTTGGCTCAGTTTGTATTTTAAATCACAGTCATTTGCTATTTCGATACCTTTTAATAAAAAGTCCTGACTACATTTTTGTGCTTGAACACCGTACATGTGTTGCGCTTGTTCTCCCACTTCTAATAACGATAAAGTAACAGGGGTTTTAGAAACCAGTAAGTCTCTAAAATGCGATGCCAATCCAGATACAAAATGATGCGCATCAAAACCTTTGGCAAGAATATCGTTGAAAGCCATCAATAATTCCGGAATTTTGTTTTCCAGAACTAAATCAGTAATATTAATATAGGTTTCATAATCTAACACATTCAAGTTTTCCGTAACGGCCAGGCGTGTTAGGTCTTTACCACAAAATGAAACTACTCGGTCAAAAATAGACAAAGCATCACGCATGGCGCCATCTGCTTTTTGAGCAATGATGTGTAAAGCATCATCTTCAAAATTCACACCTTGACTGGTAGCCACTTCGGCAAGATGTTCTTTCGCATCTTTTACCGTAATTCTTTTAAAATCAAATATCTGACAACGAGAAAGTATTGTTGGAATGATTTTATGTTTTTCGGTCGTAGCCAAAATAAAAATGGCATGTTTTGGAGGCTCCTCTAATGTTTTCAAAAATGCATTGAAAGCTGCAGAGGACAACATGTGAACCTCATCAATAATATATACTTTGTATTGTCCTGTTTGTGGCGGAATACGAACCTGATCAATTAGATTTCGGATGTCATCAACAGAGTTGTTGGAGGCAGCATCTAATTCGAAAACATTAAAGGCAAAATCTTCATTCGGATCATCATAACCCGGTTGATTGATTTTTCGCGCTAAAATACGAGCACAAGTTGTTTTGCCAACACCACGTGGTCCTGTGAATAAAAGTGCAGAAGCAAGATGGTTGCTTTCTATGGCATTTAGCAGAGTATTAGTAATGGCTTTTTGTCCTACAACATCTTTAAATGTTTGAGGTCGATATTTACGTGCCGATACAACAAATTGTTCCATAGAAATTAATTCGACCACAAATATAGGTTTTGGTAAGTCAAATAACAAGTTCCCAATAACAAAAAATGTAATCTGAATTAAATGATTGAACATCAAAAATTAAAAATAGATTTTATAAAATTTAATCTTAGACTTACGCAATTATTTCTTTATCAAGTAGTTTGAGTAGCGCGTATTCTTCTGGTAGGAATTTAACATTAATTTTTTTGGATTTGTATTGCCAAATAGATCCTTTTTCGAATGCAGCAATAACTGTTGGATGAACATAATATTTTTTACAAACCGATCTTGTATTGCCCAGTTTTAATGCAACTTCATCAATTACTTCGATTATTTTGCGTTTAGATTCTATTTGATTTACAGGTGGTTTTAATTGTTGGAACGTACTTAATGCGTTTACGCTTCCGGACCAAACTCGAAAATCTTTGGCCGTAAAATCTTGGTTTGTGATACTTTTTAAGTAGTTATTTACATCTGCCGAACCAATTGTATGATGCTTTCCTTGCAGGTCATAGTATTGGAATAAATCTTGTCCGGGAATATCTTTACATTTTTGGACTAATGTTGCTAATTTTTTACTTATTAAATTGATTTTGTGCTTGACACCTTTTTTGCCTGTAAATTCAAATCTAATTTTTGAATTTTGAAAGCCGACATGTCTGTCTTGTAAAGTAGTTAGTCCAAAGGACCCGTATAATTTTTTGTATGTTTCATTTCCAATACGAATATTAGTAATCTCTATTAATTTTATTACCAGCGCAATAACCTTTTCGTAAGTTAAATTTTTATTTTTTAAATCTTGTTCCACCTGTTTCCGAATCAAAGGTAAGGCTACAGCAAAACTTTGAATGCGATAAAATTTAGACTGATTTCTAATTTTGTTCCATTGGTTATGATACCGATACTGTTTTCTTCCTTTAGAGTCAATGCCTGTAGCTTGTAAATGGCCGTTTTCATAAGGTGAAATCCATACGTTTTCCCATGCGGGCGGAAGTACTAATTTTGAAATTCGGGTTAAGATTTCAGGATCATTAATTGAATTTTTATTTTGATCAATATAATGATAGGTATTTTTATTTTTAATTCTAAAATACCCTTTACTATAATTTACACAATAGCGCAGGCTTACTGCTTTTGCTGTAATTATGGGATCCCTTCCTATTTTTTCTAGCTTAGATTGTAAGCGGTTCATTGTACTATTGTACTATTATTCAGGACGATTTTCTCTTCCTTTAATTGTCAGTTCATTTAAAACCATTGCGGCACTATTATCAGCAAATGAAGACAGTCCTGCTACAAAAACACCTTTTTCTCCAGTACTGGATTTTATGCCAAAAACGGTAGCTTCATCTCCAGGATCACTTTCTCCTTCATACCGATACAGATGCACAATTTCAAAATCATCTGGACTGTCAATTATCCTTTTTTCTTGAACGTTAAAATCGATTGTAAATCCCTTTTCTTTTAATTCTTCTAATGCTTTAGAAACAGTCGCATAATGATACATTCGCTTGTCCATGATATTTTTTTTAGGAGTTTATTTTATTTAATTAAAGATAAAGTGAGATTAGGTATAAATATTTATATAATTATAGGTAAGTATTGTAAAATTTTTTAGTTTTATTTTTTGGTTTTGTCATAATTAATTATGCGCTGTGAGAATGTTTATTTCATCATTCTCAATTGTAGAGGGTTGTTGATGAATTTAAAAACTTCAATCCAGATAAAGTGTGTTTCTGTACTTTTTTTTGTTGAATCAAAACTTTAAATTTTATCCCCATATCAACCAATAATCTGTAATTCATAAGTGCTTCATGGGCTGCTAACTGTAAATTATTTTGATGTTTCATTAAAGTAATATTTTGATACTCTTTGATGGCTAAACCTAATAAAAATTGTGCTTGATCTACTATTCCGCAACACTCAATTCCATATTCTAAACCCCATTGGGATAAAGCAGAAAAATTGACATGTGTAGTTATGTCTTGTTGTCCAATAAATTGATAGGGATTGTCGTTTTTTTGATGTTTGTGATAACACAATAATGTACCGCAACTTCGACGACTAGTGTATAATTCAGAGGATAGAGATCCATAATCGATGGTAATAATGTATCCTTTTTGTAAGCAACGAGAAACTTCTTTTATCCAAGATACGGCTTGTAAATTGACTTCTGCCCGAAAACCTTTAGGTAATTCTACCTTTAATGTTTCAAAATAATCAATTAGTTCTTTACTGGCAGGTTTTAAAACTTCAACAAAATCTTCTTTGTAATCTACAAATATTTCTTTAAGTTCTTCTTCCATAATAACCTGATGCACAGAAAAATTATCAATTAATTCATTTGATAAAATACAGCCGTTAATTGTAGGAATATCTTGAATAGAGTTGTACCAAATGACTTTTTCTTTCAAATGTCGCTTTTCAATTTCGCGCATGCTAACACTTTTTTCAATAATACAATAGCTTAATGAATTATATAAAGCATTATTATTTTTGAGATAATCTAAAATATCATGACACAACAAACCGGTACCAGCACCATATTCAATAATCTTAAATGGTCCTTTACCTAAATTATTCCACATCTCTTCAATTTGGCGCCCGATCATGGCTCCAAAATCAGCTGAAATATATGGGCTCGTGTAAAAATCTCCATCGGCTCCAATTTTATTTTGTGGGGCACTGTAATAGCCTAATTCTGGATAATACAATGCCATTTCCATAAAATTTTTAAAAGACAGTGGTCCTTCTTTTTTGATTCGCTGTATTATTATTTCGGATAAGTGCATCGCGCTAAAATAATTTATAAGAATTCAAAATAAATTTATGCTTAAAGAATTGATGTTGTATACATTAAAGTTTGCATTGTCCTGCTCCATCGATACATAATTTTTCTAAAAAAAGTGCTGCATCATTATCTGAATTAGCTGAAAATCCCGCTACAAAAACCCCTTTTATACCTGCATTTGAAGTTATTCCATAGACCACAGATTCTTCTGCTGGATCAGTATCACCTTCATAGCGGTATACATGATTTACTTCATAATTGTGTGGATTTGTTTTAATGTCTTCTTGATGAATATTAAAATCATAGGTAAAACCTTTTTCTTTTAAATCCTCTAAAGCTTCCAAAACGGTGGTGTAATGATAAGTTGGTTTCATAAAAAACGATAGATTAATTGTTCTATATAAAGGTAACTAATTTATTATTAAGTCATTATAAAAAGGTCGTTAAACTAAATAGCCTTAAATAGTGTTACACAAAAAAATAGTGTAATTTCGCAGCGCAGACCGCCTTATCGCCGTTTTGAGTAATCAAAAAGGAGGAAAGTCCGGACACCAAAGGGAAGCATAGCGGGTAATACCCGTCGGTACCGATTTATCGGGATTAGGACAAGTGCAACAGAAAGTATGTACAGGTAATGCTGTAGTGAAACCAGGTAAACTCTATGCGGTGAAATATCAAGTATATCAGCATTTAAGGGCTTCTCGTCCGTTGTTGAAGGGTAGGTAGCTTGAGTCTCGCAGTAATGCGGGATCTAGATAAATGATGAGGCTCTAATTTATTGGAGACAGAATCCGGCTTATAGGTCTGCATTTTTTTATTTAAATCCAAATCAAATTTTATTGGAATAAAAGGCTAATTTTTAAAATATTAAAATTAATCTATTGTCATTGATTTAAGTTTCGATCGATACGCTTCAAGTGCAATAGATTTGGATATAAACCCATAATACGTATCATTTTTGAGTACCGGAAGAAATGCAACTTTGGATTTTTCAAACTTATCCATGACGGTTTCCATACTGTCATCTGGAGTGACAATTTCGATAGGCTTCATCATAATTTCTTTTACCAGAGTGTATTTAACCCTATAAGTGTTAAATATTATTTCCCGAATGGTATTAAAATGTACAATTCCTAGAAGTTTATTTTCGTCATCGACAACTGCAAATATGACTTGATTGGAATGGGAAATTAAATCCACTAATTTTTCTAAATTCTCATCGGGAGCAATAGTCAAAAAATCAGTTTGAATGATGGAATTTGTCTCTAATGTAGAGAGGACATTGGTATCTTTATTACTGGTGAATGCATGTCCTTTTTGTGCCAGATTTTTTACATCCATTGAATGTTTCTCAAAACGTTTAGAAATAGCAAAACTGATTGAAGAAACAATCATAAGGGGGATCATTAAGTTATAGCCGCCCGTAATTTCAGCAATAAGAAAAATCGCTGTTAAAGGCGCATGAAACAATCCACTTAAAATCCCTGCCATCCCTACCAATGTAAAATTACTTACGGGTAATTTTGTAAGCCCCGTTAGATTTAAAAGTTTAGAAAAGAAAAAACCAACATACGAACCCAGAAAAAGCGAAGGAGCAAAATTACCACCATTACCGCCACTGCCTAATGTAATTCCTGTCGCAAAAACCTTTATCATCATTGTGCAACCCACAAAAAGTAAAAGGGCCCAACTGTTATTTCTAAAACTGCTGAATAATGTATTCTCCAATAATTGGCCCGGATCATTATCAGATAATGTTTTAATACTTTCATATCCTTCCCCAAAAAGTGTTGGAAAAATAAAAATAAGGATGGCTAAAATTGAAGAACCAAATAACGCTTTTTTATAGGGAGAGAGCTTAAGTCGGGCAAAAAAATGTTCTACTCTTTGAAAATTACGGGAATAATAAACTGAAATGAATCCAGTGAGCAGACCTAATACGATATAGAAAATAATATTGTGATAATCAAAATTTTGCTGTTGTTTGAAGGATAAAAGAATTGCTTCATCCAATGCAATGACAGAAACTAAAGCACCGGTTGCTGCTGCAATCATAATGGGTGTAAAGGCAGCAATACTTACATCAACCAATAACACTTCTATAGCAAACAATACTCCTGCAATTGGTGCATTAAAAGCAGCGGCAATTCCTGCTGCCACTCCACAACCTATCAGTAAAGTTCGGTCTTTGTAACTCAATTTATATTTTTGGGCATAATTAGATCCAAATGCGGCACCAGTAATAACAATAGGACTTTCTAAACCTGCTGAACCTCCCAAACCAACAGTTAATGAGCTTGTGATGATCTGGGCATACATTTGCTTTTTTGGAATAATACTCGCTTTTTTGGCTACGGCATATAAAATCTGTGAAGTTCCTTTTTGTATCGTGCCACCCAAAACTCTTTTGATAACAAAAACGGTAAGTAAAATTCCTATTATTGGTAAAATACTATTGATGAAACCTAATTTCAAAATACTACTTATGTAAGTAGCAAAAGAAAAAACCCAATGGGCAAAAGTCTTTAAAACGATTACGGCAAATGCAGATGAAATACCAACTAAAACGGCGGATAAAAATATAAACTGTTTTGGAGTTAATAAGGATTGCGCTACGGCGATTATTACTTCTAATTTGGATATATATTTTTTGAACATTATAATTTTTTAAAAGGGGTGCAAAACTACTATTATTTTAGTCCTAACAAATGTTTTTTAAAGCTTCTTTTGTGCTTAATGGTTTTAAATTATTTCTGAAAACAAATAGTTTCACAACTTCAGGATTGGTTTTTGCATATTCCCGTAATGCCCAGCCAATTGCTTTTTGGATAAAAAATTCTTTCGAATGTGCTTGTTTTAAGCATGCATAAAAGAGAAGAGCACCATCCGTTTTTTGTTTATACCCTAATTGAAATAAAATAGCACTTCGGTTCAACCACATATTCTCTGAATTTGAAAATCGTTCCATTACGTTTTTTGTCTCCAATGGAAATTCCAATAAATACTCTCCTAAAATGTATTTCGCAATGGTATCCACACTGTCCCACCATGAATTTTTCACAATCAGTTTTTCTATCAGTTGAATATCTTCTTTCTTATAATTTCCTTTGCGTTCTTTTATCAAAATTTCAATGGCACAATAATGAAATTCCCGTTCGTTTTTTGAATATAAAGTTACTGCAATTTCTGCCGTATTTGTTGCAACCTCTAGTTTGTTTTCTTTCCAAATTGCTATAAAAAGACGTCTTCGTTCTTCCGTTTTTATTCCAAAAAAAGAAAAATTATTCTTCATGTATTTTGCCATGGCAAAAGCATTTTCCGGATTCTTATTTTGTTTAAAAGCGTTTTCTAATGCTGTAATAAAATTCATAAATTTTAATTTCAATTCTTTTAAAAACCCATCGCTTTATCATCTCCTCTAAAATCAGCACCACCTTCGAGTTTTTGATTTGGTAAAACTAATATTGCATCTACTTTTCCTATAACAGGTGTCGTTTTTTCATTAATGAGATATCCTTTTGCTTTTAAGGTTTCTAAGGTTGTAGTATCAAATGTATTGGGTTCAAAAGTAATTAAATCCGGTAGCCATTGGTGGTGAAAACGAGGTGCGTTTACTGCTTGTTGCATGCTGAAACGATGCTCATAAACATTTAATATGGTTTGCAATACTGATGTGATAATGGTTGAACCGCCCGGCGAACCCACAACCATAAATAATTTTCCGTTTTTCTCCACAATAGTCGGCGTCATGGAACTCAACATTCGTTTTTGAGGTGCAATACTATTGGCTTCATTTCCGACCAATCCAAACATATTGGGTTCACTTGGTTTGGCACTGAAATCATCCATTTCATTGTTGAGAAAAAATCCCAATTCATCACAATAATATTTGGACCCGTACCCATCATTTAATGTTGTAGTTGACGAAACTGCATTACCAAACTGATCGACAATCGAGTAATGAGTAGTCTCTGTACTTTCATTATAAGTAACTTTTCCTTCTTTTATATCCGACGATAAAGTGGCTTTGTCAAAACTAAAATCCGACATTCTTTGTTTTAAATAATCATCTGCCATTAATGCTTTCAAAGGAATTTTTACAAAATCAGGATCACCCAGATAATAACTTCGGTCTGCATAGGCTCTTCTTTCCGCTTCTACAATAACTTGAATGGCTTCTGTTGAATTATGTCCCATTTTAGCCAAATCATAAGGTGCTATCATTTTGAATAATTCAGCCAGACATATTCCGCCACTGCTAGGTGGAGGCATAGAAATCACCTTTAGATCTTTATAATCAAAAGTGAGTGGCGTTCTCCATTTGGCTTCGTATTGAGCCAAATCTTCCAAAGTGATTATGGCTCCTTTTTCTTGCAGGTATTTAACTAATGTTTTAGCGGTTTCCCCTTTGTAAAATTCAGCTCTGCCATTTTTTGAAATCCTTTTCAACGTAGCAGCCAGCGCAGGATATTGTATAACATCATTTTCTTTAAAAGCAGTTGCAAATAGCGTTTTGTCACCATTTACTTTTATAATTTTATCTCGATAAGTAGCCAATCGGTCTTCTTGTTTTTTGGTAACAACAACACCTCTTTCGGCTAATGCAATCACCGGTTTGAGGATTTCTTCAATAGGCAATGAACCTAGTTTTTCATGAACAGCAAAAACGCCGGCTATGGTTCCGGGAACTCCTATAGCTAGGGGAGATTCAGTACTTTTTCCTTTTATGACGTTTCCTTTTTCGTCAAGAAACATATCTTTTGTAGCTGCCAATGGTGCTTTTTCTCGGTAATCTAATGACCCAATTTCTCCGTTAGCTTTTCGATACACCATAAAACCGCCACCGCCAAGATTTCCAGCAAAAGGGTACGCTACTGCAAGAGCCAATTCGGTTGCCACCATCGCATCAAAAGCATTGCCTCCTTTTCTCATAATTTCAACTCCAATTTTTGAAGCTTCTTCACGTGCCGAAACTACCATTGCTTTATCGGCAACCAATCCTGTGGGCTTAACCATAACGTTTTGGGTTTTACAACCAATAGTAAGAACACTCAATAGAATAATAATTTTTTTCATTCGAATATTATAAATTTAAAAACCAACGGCTTTATTATCTCCTCTTTTATCAGCACCACCTTCGAGTTTGCCATCCTGTAAAACTAATATTGCATCAACTTCACCAATAATTTCTTTGTTTTTTTCATTAATTAGGTATCCTTTTTTCTTCAAATTATTTAATAATTGTTTATCGAAGGAATTGGGTTCAAACGTAATTTCATCGGGTAACCATTGATGGTGAAAACGTGGAGCATTTACTGCTTCTTGCATGCTCATATTAAATTCATATACATTTAATATTGTCTGTAAAACCGATGTAATTATAGTTGAACCTCCCGGAGTGCCCAAAACCATGAACAGTTTATCATTTTTTTCGACAATGGTTGGTGTCATGGAACTCAACATTCTTTTTCCCGGTATAATACTGTTAGCGGTACTTCCTGTCAATCCATATAAGTTCGGCACTCCTGGTTTGGCACTGAAATCATCCATTTGATTATTCAAAAAGAACCCTAATTCGTCGCAATATATTTTAGAACCATAATTGTCATTCAAAGTAGTAGTTACTGATACTGCATTACCTTTTGAATCTACAATAGAATAATGTGTGGTTTGTTTGCTTTCGTAACCTTTAATTTCTCCATGGGCAATATCCGAAGATCTAGAAGCTTTATCGAATGAAAAATCACTCATTCTTTGTTCTAAATACGATGGACTTAGTAATTCTTTTATAGGAAGTTTTACAAAATCTGGATCACCCAAAAAATAATTCCTGTCGGCATAGGCTCTTCGTTCTGCTTCTGTAATTACCTGAATCGTTTTTAAGCTGTTGTGGCCCATTTGTGATAGGTTGAAAGGCTCAATCATTTTCATGATTTGATTCAAACAAATTCCGCCACTACTGGGTGGCGACATCGAGGTGATTTTTAAATTTTTATACTGAAAAGTAATTGGAGTTCTCCATTTTGCATCATAACTATTTAAATCCTCTAACGTAGCATTTCCGCCCTTTTTAACGAGAAAAGCTACTAACCTTTGAGCAGTTTCCCCTTTGTAAAATTCATCCCGACCGTTTTTGGCAATTCTTTTTAATGTTGCCGCTAAAGCGACGTATTTTATAGTGTCATTTTCTTTATATACTTTAGAAAATAAACTGTTTTTACCATTGCTTTTTATAAAGGAAGCTCTATAATATGCCAAGCTTTCGGCTTGAAATTTAGTGACAACAACGCCTCTTTCAGCCAAGGCAATTACGGGTTTTAGGATTTCACTTATCGGTAAAGAACCGTGTTTTTTGTGTACTTCGAAAATTCCTGCAACAGTACCCGGAATTCCGGATGCCAAAGCGGTTTCTCTGCTTTTTCCCTCGATTACATTTCCTTTTTCGTCCAGAAACATATCTTTTGACGCTGCCAAAGTTGCTTTTTCTCTATAGTCAATTGCACCGGTTTCACCATTTGCTTTTCTAAAAACCATGAAACCACCTCCGCCAATATTTCCCGCCTGTGGATGTGAAACCGCCAAAGCTAGTTCAGTGGCAACCATAGCATCAAAAGCATTCCCGCCTTTTTTCATGATTTCAAGCCCAATTTGCGAAGCTTCTTCTCGAGCGGAGACCACCATCGCTTTTGAGGCTACTAAACCAGTTGGTTCAACAGTTTTGTCATTCGATTTGCAACCCAAAACGGCAAAGGCAAGTAGAAAAAGTATTTTTTTCATAAAGTCATTATTTTAGTATTCGAAAATTGGATTAATTCTTGGAAGAAATTAGTAAACTCTTTTTCGAATTCTATATAAAATTCAGAAAGTTCATTGGTCGCAAATCGCATTTTCGATTCGTTTTTAGTGCGTTGGTCCATTTGTGTCAAAATTCGATTAATTCCGTCTACCGTTTGATAGCTCACTAACCAATTGTGTTCAATCATATAGGGCAACATTCCTTTAGTTCTTTCGGATAAATTGATATGGTTATCTTGTAAAGATCGGTAAAAACGTTGTACAAAATGGTCTAGTTTTTCATCAGAATAAATACTCCAGTTTTTAGCCAAAAAATGATCGTAAAAAACATCTACAATTACACCGGCATAATGGTGGTAATTTTCATGTAACCTTTTGGTACTTTGTCTAAAAACGGGATGCGCATCAGTAAAAGTATCAATGGCGCGATGCAGGATAATTCCTTTTTGAATTTCTAAAGGGTAACTTTCAAAATGTTTTCCACGAATTCCGTCAGCCATGAAATTGCCAATTTTGATTAAATCATTATCACCGGAAAGATAGATGTGTGCTAGAAAATTCATTCGCCTAATTTAGGTATTTAAATGATGAATTTTGAATTCTAAATGACTTTTATAAAGTGTCAATTATTATATTTGTAAGCAATTTATACTTTATAATACAAAATTTAAAACAAGAATCAATGACTTTAATAAAATCAATATCAGGAATTCGGGGAACAATAGGAGGAAAAGTTGGGGATAACCTGACGCCTGTTGACGCGGTAAAATTTGCTTCAGCGTACGGAACTTGGCTAAAAAAGTATATCGGAAAAGAAAAAATTACGGTTGTTGTAGGTCGTGATGCCCGGATTTCAGGACCAATGATTCACAACTTGGTGGTGAATACTTTAATTGGTTTAGGAATTGATGTGATTGATTTAGGTCTGTCTACTACACCTACGGTTGAAGTGGCAGTGCCTTTAGAAAAAGCCGAGGGTGGAATTATCCTTACTGCTTCGCACAATCCTAAACAATGGAATGCCTTGAAATTATTGAATGAAAAAGGAGAATTCCTGAATGGAGAAGAAGGGCTTAAAATTCTTGAAATTGCAGAAGCGGAAGCTTTTCATTTTTCGGATGTGGATGATTTAGGAGTCATTATGATTAACGATGCCTATATGGATATACATATTGATGAAGTCTTGAATTTACCATTAGTGGATGTGGATGCAGTAAAAGCAGCTAAATTCAAAGTAGTGGTTGATGGTGTAAATTCTTCAGGGGGAATTATTATTCCAAGATTACTGGAATTAATGGGCGTTGAAGTAGTAGAATTATACTGTGAACCTAACGGTCATTTCCCGCACAATCCGGAACCTTTAAAAGAACATTTGACGGATATTTCAGAATTAGTAGTTAAAGAAAAAGCCGATTTAGGTATCGTGGTAGATCCCGATGTGGATCGTTTGGCTTTCATTTGTGAAGACGGTGAAATGTTTGGAGAGGAATATACTTTGGTGGCTTGTGCTGATTATGTTTTGAGTAAAACACCAGGAAACACCGTTTCAAATATGTCTTCTTCTCGTGCCTTGCGTGATGTTACCAACTTACATAACGGAAGCTATGAAGCCAGTGCGGTAGGTGAGGTGAATGTAGTAGAATTGATGAAAAAAAATAATGCCGTAATCGGTGGTGAAGGAAACGGCGGTATCATTTATCCAGAATTGCATTACGGACGTGATAGTTTGGTAGGTGTAGCCTTATTTTTGACGCATTTGGCCAACAAAAAAATGACAGTTTCTGCTTTGCGAGCTTCGTATCCTGAATATTATATGAGCAAAAATAAAATTGAATTGACACCACAAATTGATGTTGATGCGATTCTTGTTGCCATGACAGAGAAATATAAAAATGAAGACATAACCACTGTTGACGGCGTAAAAATTGATTTTGCTGAAAATTGGGTTCACCTAAGAAAATCGAATACAGAACCAATAATTCGTATTTACACCGAAGCGGCTTCTCAAGAAAAAGCAGATACTTTAGCACTAAGAATTATAGACGAAATAAGAGCTGTGGCAGGTATATAATATCTCTTTTCTTTCAAGAACTAAACCCTTTCAAATTCCTTTTTGAAAGGGTTTTTTATAAAAACATAAGCTTTAGAATTAAAAATTAACTCTAAAGCTTATGTTTGGCGTTAAGCCCAGCGATTTGTTATTTACTTGAATAGCATCATTAGTATTATTTGGATTGACTTTGTAATACCTATTGATACTATTATCTTGATTGGTACTATTAATTACACCAGCAGTAACCGAAGCTTTAATAGATTCCGAAAGGTTAAAATTATAATTTAAAGAAGTATCTAAACGCATGAAATTATCAAGATTTTCATTGTTTGGAGCACCATAGTTTACCAGTGTAGTGTTGCCGCTTTGTATGGTTTCGTTTCCATCAATTGGTTTTGTATACGGCTGACCATTTCTCCACATACCACCAACCGCTATTTTTAGATTTTTAAGGATATTGTAATAAAATCCAATTGATACAGAATGTCGTATGTCTACATTATTTGGAAAAGCTGAGGGTGTAAAAGTATCAAATTCATAGTCGTTTGTACTAAACGTATAACTTACCCAAACGCTATAGTGACGCGCTGTTTTATTGGCTAAAAATTCAAAACCTTTTGCGGTGTAACTTCCATTCGCATTAGAAAACTGAAAGTTGTTATAAAAACCTTGATTAGAAGCTGTTATTCCATCTACTGTTTTATAAAATCCTGTAGCTTCAATATTGAGTTTGTTTTTATTAAATTCGACTCCAAAAGAACCTTGTTTACTGATTGCAATTGGAATGTCTTTATCGTTAACTAAAACCCAACGCCTTTTTTCGACTCCTAAAAAATCGTCTTCAAAGTCTACAATTTGTGTAGTTGTTTGATTTTTGAATTCGCCTTCTAATTTTAAAGCAAATTGATTTGATATTTGCTGTCTAATATTTATTCTAGGTTCTACTATAAATTTTTCAAATTTTTGAAAATAATTCAAACGCATTCCAACGCGTAAATACGTATTGTTCTTTTTGTATTCGGCTTCCGAAAATAAAGCATGATTCAGTAAAACATCTTTAATCGTACTGGAATAGAGTGGAGTACTAACAGTAGTTTGATTTAACATTCCCGTTTCATTAAATTGGTAGCCGAACAAGAAATTTAAATGGGCGTTTGTTTTGTAAATGGCATTTAATTTAACTCCAGTTTCCAGTACCTCATTAGCGTCTGTTAAAAGCTGATCCCTTTCAAGCCGGTAATCACTAGCGTTAATATTGTATCTGGAAAAGTAAGTAATAAAGTCTGTACTCCATTTTGAATTCCATATGGCTCTCCAATTTCCTCCGTAACCAATGTTTTTCTGGGATAAATTACTGATTTTAGATTCGGTTTGGTTTGAATTTGTAATGCGGCTTTCTGAATAATCCAACGCGTTATTGATACCAATAATATTTGCTCTAAATTGATGTTTTTCACTCCAGTCAAAAAGTAATTTAGCCGTATAATCATAAAAATAAAAATCAGAAGCCGTATTATTTTGATCACTATCCACATTGATTTCAGTATCTTGAAAACTACGATCAAAATATTTAGTGTAAGTTGGTGATTTAAACAAATCAGTAATGGAACGACGTCCCGAAATATGTAATTCTAATTTTTTAGTTATCGGAATTTCTAAAAAAGCATCAGTACTTATTAGGTTTATTCCTCCGCCACCTGAAAAAACAGTTGTAACATCGTCTTTGGTTTGCATGTTTATAGTGCTGGAAACCCCATCGCTATATGCTGCACTTGTTCCGTTTTTACTAACAATAACTTTACTGGTAAGATTGGGGTTGTAAGCGGATATTAACCCGAAGAAATGACCGGAATGATACATTTTAATATTATCCCAAAGCACTAAATTCTGGTCATTAGTTCCGCCGCGCACGTTGATATTTGCAATGCTTTCATTGGTGCTTTCAATCCCGGGAAGCGCTTGTATGGATTGCAAAATATCAGGTTCTATTAATCCAGGAAGAATTCCGAATTTTTTAGTGTTTAAAACGGTGCTTCCATCCAGGTATTTTTGTAATCCGGAGGTTAAATAAACAGGTATTAAAACTTGATTTAACTCTTCGTTTTTTGTGGAAAGAACAATTTCTTTGCAATTATTTTGTGTTGAAAATAACTCATTTGCTGAAAACTGTCTGGATTCAAAACCCAAATAGGATATGGTTAGCGTTGCATTGATAGGAATATTTTGTAAAATGAATTTCCCATTTTCATCGCTTATCTCTCTCTTTCCAATATTGTTTACAAGGATGGAAGCGCCACTTAAGCGCGATTTTTTTTCGTTGGTTACAACTATAGCGCAAATGGATATTGTTTTATTTATGATTGATACGGTAACATATCGATTGTCTAAAGCTTTGAAATTTAAAAGAGTTTTCGAGTTTAGGTAATCAATAGTTTCTTGTAATGTAAAAGAAGCATTTGGTTTGTCAATTTTAATGGTGGCAACATCTTCAACGGCGTAGGAGAACTTAATATTAAATTGTTTTTCGAGGGAAATAATAATGGCAGTCAAAGGTATTTTTTTAGCGGTATTTTGTCCGTGACAAATACTGCAAATGCAAATTAACAGTGAAATTAGCCATTTATTGAACACCATAGTTGTAAAATATAATAGTTTTTCCTTCAATTCTGTAACTTAATTTAAGTGGAATTGTGACCGCCTGAAGCGCTATTTCTTTGTCAGTATGTGTAAAACTTCCCGTAAAGAGTTTTGCAGTATCCACACCTTTCACTTTAATTTTTACATCATATTGACGCTCCAGTTCTGCAATAACCTGATCTAAAGGAATCTTATTAAAACTTGATTCTTGTTGAATCCACGAAGGGTTTTGGGTATTAAAATCTTCAACATTTTCAATAATACCATTTATAACCCGGAAGGTTTTTCCAGGAGGTAACGTAATAGTTTCGTTATTATACGTTACACTCACCAAACCTTCGTAACAATTTACTTCAAAATAGTTTTTGCGTTCTTTTACGTTAAATTGTGTCCCTAAAACGGTAACAACTCCCACAGGTGTGTTTACACTAAAAGTTTGCCCTTTCTCCACTTTAAAAAATGCTTCTCCTTCTAACGTTAAAGCTCTTTTTTCAGCCCAATTTTTTTCGTTAAAACTTAATTTTGAATCGGCATTTATTATCACTTCAGAATTATCCGGTAACGTTACTGATTTTGTTTGCGCAATTTTGGTCTTAAAAGAGGTAATGTTATTAAAAAACAAGAAATAAGAAGAGGTTAATAGAATAACTAGAACAGCGGCTACTTTGTAAAATGTTTTGAAATTTAAGGTTCGTACTTTTGTTTTCTTTTTAGAATGGTTTCTAATCTTAAAAGCTTCCAAAGCAGCGTGGGCATCTACTTTTGGAATTTCTAATTGTGATGCATAATGAGCAATCTTTTCAAGTGTTTTCAAATCTTCTGATTGTTTCAAATCTTCAATTTCTTCGCTTGAAAGCTCATTATTTAACCATTTTAATATCTCTTTCTCGTTTTTCATTTTATATCTCTATGTTTATAAGACAACTAACTTTTAAATTACCCTATAACTAAATAACTAATTATATATTCTCTATTTGGGTTCTTAATAGTTGTAGCGCTCCAGACATTCTTTTTTCTACTGTTTTTTGAGAAACACCGAGTAACTCCGCTATTTCTCGGTATTTTTTTCCGTCTATTCGATTTAATAAAAATACTTCCCGCTGTGCTTCACTTAATGATGCGATAGCTTTTGTGAGTTTAAGTTTGAATTCGTCTTCTTCGAATAGATATTCGGGACTTTGATTATTGGTGTCTAAGTTAGGCGCATCTTTAGCATACTTCAATACTACTTTTTGATGTTTTATGTTATTTAGAAATAAATTATTAATGCTGGTAAACAAGTAGGTTTTGACTTTACTAAAGTCGATTTTGGAACAATTCTCCCAAATTTTAGTAAACGCATCTTGTACTAAATCTAATGCAGCTTCATTATCACCACATTTGTAATATGCAAAATTATTTGCTGATTGTACGTGCTTTAGGTAAAAGTCTCTAAAATGATTTTCGTCGCAAAGGGTACTTTTTTCGTCGCTCATTGAGTATTAATTCTTTTTTTTAGGTTGTAAATGTAAATTATTTTTTCAAAAAGCAGTTGGGTTAATTATAATTGCTTTTTCCTGAAAAATATTTTAATTTTTAAGTTATTGATTTGTAGTATTTTATGATTTTATTTGTAAAATTTTTAATTTTTTTTTTAATTTTTTATAGGGTAAAAATAACCGTAGTTGTCTTACTAACAGAAAGGCGTAGAAAACATCGCTTGTGAATATAAAAATATATTAAATTTGAAAATTATGAAAAAATTTAAATTGGTTACAGGAATTGCATTGATGGCGATCTTAGGCTTAACATCATGCCAAAGTGAAATTGATGACGTACAAGGAGAAAATCCAAATACGAATTCAGCTAATTCAACTACAACAACTAACCTGAAACGTACTTCGATGTATGATGGTTCGTTTGATGATTTCTTAGATGGAGCATCATGTTCCTCTATTGTATTGCCGGCTTCGGCTAAAGTAAATGGTATTCAGGTTTCTATTTTAAGTCAATTGGATTACCAACAAGTTATCTCTATTTTTGGCCAGTCTAATAACGATCAAGATAAAGTGGTATTGCAATTTCCTTTAAGAGTTAAATTAAGTAACTATACAGAGGCTACTGTAAATAACCAAACGGAATACAATGCGATTCTTAATGCGTGCTCATCAGCTGAAGCTTCGGGTCAAGATGCTATTTCTTCCGTAAATATTAGTTTCCCAATTACAATTTTAACGTATAATTTGAGTTTACAACAAACAGGAAGCGTTGTCATTACATCCGAACAACAATTATATACGTATATGTCTAATGTAAGTAGCACAGAATTATTTTCAGTAAACTACCCAATTTCAGTTACAATTGCTGATGGAACGAAATCAACTGTTTCAAGTGATGCTGAATTGCAAGCAGCTATTAATGCCTCTTTAAAAACAGAAGCCACGATGGCAGAAGCAGTTCAAAATTCAAAAAAACTAGAAACAATTTTAGTTAATGGAAAGTTTAAAGTAGAATCATTTGTTACTGCGGGTGTCAATTCAGCTAGTAGTTATAAAGATTTTTCAGTAGATTTTGCAAATGATTTATCCGTAACAGCTTCAAATTTATTAAGCACTACTGTGAATGGTACGTATGCAGTAAGTTCACAATTGGATGTTTTTCTAAAACTAAATTTTTCAGGTAATGCAACATTTAATTTATTGAATAATACTTGGAAAGTAACTAGTTTTAATGCTTCGACTATCACATTACAAAGCTCAACTAATGCGGCATCAACATTAGTATTGAAACAAATTTAGGCATAGTTTGAATTGGTTAGTTTGTTCAAAGAACAGCTACTAAATCTTCTTGTAGCTGTTCTTTAAAATAAAACGTATAAATAAACAATAATAATGAAAAAAGTAAGTATTGCACTGATAATAGGTTTGTTTCTATTTATATCCTGTTCAAAAGAGGATGATCCAATTGATACTCCCGTAACTATAAATCCCAATACTAATAAGCAGCAAACTGGAAGTTCTTCTAACGATTTATTATCTGATAGAAAATTTAAAAGTATGGTTGTTGAGGTGGTTTATGTAGTTGGTTTTGAGCCAAGTAATACTGCAATCAATAATTTTGTAGCTTTTCTGGAAGCACGAACCTACAAACCAAATGGTATTAGTGTTATAAAACGATCGATTCCCGCTCCAGGGAATTCTCCTTACACAGATCAGGAAATTGTAGCTATTGAGGATGCAAACAGAACAAAATACAATACGTCGGATCAAATAGCAGTTTGGGCATTTTTTGCAGATGGTAAATCTTCTAAAGATACTGATACAGGAGTTATTTTAGGAACGGCGTATAGAAACACATCGTTTGTTATTTTTGAACAAACTATTCAAGGCTTAAGCGATAGTCCCTTTGAACCCAACAGAAGTTTGTTAGAAACCACTGTGATTACCCATGAGTTTGGACACATACTGGGATTAACTAATTTTGGTGCTCCTTTACAAAGTAATCATGAAGATGCAGCACATCCTAAGCATTGCAATATAAAAACCTGTTTAATGTATTGGTCTTCTGAAACAGGAAGTGGGATTGAGAACATGGTCTCAGGAGGAACAGCACCCCAACTGGATGCACAATGTATTGCAGACCTAAGAGCTAATGGAGGGAAATAAAAGTAGAATTTGCATAATTAAAAACAAAAAAGATGAAAGTAAAGTATATAACAATAGCTTTATTCTTTGGTGTCATAACATCAATGACTGCACAGGACAATACTATTCCTAAATCAAATGGAGGAATAAAAGGAGGTTATAATTTAGCAGCTGTAAGTTTTGACGGGGATGGCGAAACAGAACAACGACACGGTTTTCACATAGGAGTGTATGGCGAGTCATTTATTAGCGAAAGCTTTTCTATTCAACCAGAATTGATGTACTCGCAGCAAGGATACGAAATAACAAATAGTAGTGGGACTTTTACCCAAAAATTAGATTACATAAATCTACCCTTAATGCTTAAAGCATATCCATCTCAAAATTTCTTTTTGGAAGCTGGTCCACAAATTGGTTTGGCAATTTCACATAAGGAAGAATACGATGGACTTTTTAGTGGCACACAAGAATATGATCCCAGTAATTTTGATTGGGGTGTGAATTTTGGAGGTGGTTTTAAAACGGATTCAGGGATTAGTTTGGGAGTACGTTATCATTTAGGTTTAGGAGATTTATATGATGAAGGAAAGGCACAAAACCGAGTACTACAATTTTCATTAGGATTCGATTTATAATCGTAATCCGCTTTAAAATAAAATGCCCAAGAAGTTTTCTTGGGCATTTTTATATGATTTAGAGAGTAAAATATTTTAATTCACATTCTAAAAAGATACTTTATAAACAATACCTGCAGTAAATTTACGAGTTAATCCGTCAGGGCGAACTTCTCGAACTACAAACGGTGTGGCTAGAGATAATTCAATACTGTTTTTAGTATTAATGGCATACGCACCAATTATATTTCCGTTGATTGTTAATCCATCAGAATTTTTTATCGTTTCTCTTTTTCCAAAAGCATTTTCAAAACGATCTTCTCCTAAATGATAAATGAATAATACATTGGGCTTAAAAGTAAATTTTTTATTAGCAGTTTGAAACGTATATGTTGTTCGAAACAGAGCATCTGATTTTCTTTCAAATAAATTAGTGGAAGGAAAATCATTCGTATTAGAAAACTCCTTGAAATACGAATTTTTATTGTTGTTGAAGACGGGAATTTGGACAGCCGTATTAAAATCCCATTTTTTATAATTAAAATTCAATCCTGCAATCAAATCAAAAGTTCCCAAACTCGATTGATAGTCTAAAGGTAGAGAAAACTCATTTATTTTAAGATTTGAACTCGTAAACGGTATTTTAAAACCCAAAAGGGAACTCCATTGTGTATTTGTTTTTGGTTTCCAATTGTAATTCCCGATCAAGTAGGCATCGCCAAAAGCGCCTCGTTCACCAAAGCTTCCACTTGCAACAGAGTACGTGATTTTTGAACTTAATGCCCATTGGTCATTAATACTTCTTGTATAGGTTAAATACGGTGAAAAATAAGTTAGATCAGCTTCGCCGGCACCAAAAATCGCTCCTACTTCAATTCCGTTTTTTAATTCTTTATCTGCTGTCTGAAAACCGTTTCCGATAGAACAAATTCCGGCATCGCTACAGCCTTGAGCAAAGGAGTTAGAAAATATCCCCAGAACGATGATTAACAGTGTTTTTTTCATAATAAGATTTAATTTTGAGATAATTGCGCTACTGCAAAAAGATGGTTGTATTGTTGGCAGTGAATTAATACATATTTATATGTTGAAAGATTCACTTGAGATGGAATTGTGTATACCGTAGCAGATGTTACATTCCCTAAATTTACGAAATCTGTGGGTGTGGCATTTTTTGATAGGTATACTTTCAAATCCGGGCCACTGGAAACACTGAAATTTTCCAATCGGACTTCGTTTTGATTTCCATTCAGGTAAATTTTAGCAGATCCAGTCACTTTAATTCCTGAAGTAGGCATGAAATTTCCAGTAGCTATAGAAGGGGTGTTTTCAGGTATTGGTGTGCTTAAGTCAGGGTCACGTGTTAAATTACCTTCTACTTCACAGGAGAATAATAGTAAGGCGAGAGGTAGTATAAAAACAATTTTTTTCATGGTAAAACATTTTTTTAAATCAATAATCAAATATAAAACGAATCAAAATTACAGTTTGTCAGCTAGTTTACATTTGGATCAAGTTTATTCATTGATGCAAAAACAGTATTAACTAAATTTGAAAAACACTATTTAGTAAAAATTAATATCTTTGAACTCAAATTAATTAACAATGATTACTAAAGAAGCATCAACAGAATTAGAGCAATACTTTCAACAGTTTCGCGACAACATCATTGGTATAGATCAAGCGTTTGAATCTCCATACGGACCAAAACAAATTATTTATACGGACTGGACAGCGAGTGGTCGTTTGTATCGTCCGATTGAAGAGAAATTAATGAATCAATTTGGTCCTTTCGTGGCCAATACCCATACTGAAACTACCGTTTCTGGAACTGCCATGACCAAAGCGTATCATCAGGCAAGACATATTATTAAGCACCATGTGCATGCAACTGCTGATGATGTTTTGATTACTGATGGAACAGGGATGACAGGTGTAGTCAATAAATTTCAACGAATCCTGGGTTTAAAAGTACCCGAAAACTTAAAAAATTTCATCACTATTCCTGCAGAAAAAAAACCAATTGTTTTTATTTCGCACATGGAGCACCATTCGAATCAAACGTCTTGGCTAGAAACTATTGCCGATGTTGAAGTTATTCCTTCTTCGGAAGATGGATTGTTCAGCGTTGAAAATTTGGAAGTTTTATTAGAAAAATATAAAGAGCGACCTTTTAAAATAGCTTCGATTACCTCTTGTTCGAATGTTACGGGAATTAGAACTCCGTATCATGAAGTGGCCAAAATGATGCATCAACACAACGGACTTTGTTTCGTAGATTTTGCTTGCTCAGGTCCTTATGTACAAATTGATATGCATCCCGAAGATACTGAAAGTTATTTAGATGCTATTTTCTTTTCGCCGCATAAATTCCTTGGAGGCCCCGGAACTAGTGGTGTTTTGGTTTTTAATAAAAAATTATATCAAAATGTAGTTCCTGATAATCCGGGTGGCGGAACGGTAAGTTGGACGAATCCTTGGGGTGAGCACAAATACATCGATAATATTGAAGATAGGGAAGATGGTGGTACGCCTGGATTTCTTCAAGTGATAAAAACTGCATTGGCTATCCAGTTGAAAGAGCAAATGGGAATTGAAAATATCTTAAAAAGAGAGCACGAAATAGTAGATTATATTTTCTCGGAATTAGGAACTGTTTCCAATATTAAAATTCTTGCAGGGCAGCATCAAGATAGGTTAGGAGTGGTTTCTTTCTTTGTAGAAGATTTACATTTTAACTTAGGAGTGAAATTATTGAATGATAAATTCGGGATTCAAACCCGTGGTGGTTGCAGTTGTGCTGGAACCTACGGGCATTTTTTATTGCATGTTGATCAAGAAACATCCCATAAATTAATTGACGAAATTACTCTTGGCGATTTAATCAGAAAGCCGGGTTGGATCAGAATGTCAATTCATCCTACAACTACAAATGCAGAAATTGAATTTGTATGTAACGGCATCAAAGCATTGGCAGCAAATCATAAAATATGGGCTTTGGATTATGATTATAATGCTACAACCAATGAGTTTTTAAATAAAAATGCACAACCTGTAGAAGACGCATTAGTAAAAAACTGGTTTTCTTTATAAGACTGGGTATTTATATTATTATTTCAGATTATATTACTTATAATATTATAAAACTAAATTTCTATTATTAAGTTATATAAGGCCTTTTTATTCAATGTGTTGCGTACTTATCTTTGAATTATAAAATTCTATTTTAAGTTTATAAAACGAGTAGGAGTATTAACTGATATAAAAAGGTCTAATTTTGTAATTGCAATTTTTGTAGTCAATAAACTGAAATCGATACTAATTAATGATACTCTTTCGAAAACGATATGAATTATTTGGAAAAATCATTTTTGAGAAAGTGATTATTGAAGCCCCTTTTAAAATACCAAATCCAATGCCGGAGGAAGCCTGTTTTATCTATATGGTAGAAGGCAAAATTAAGTATGAAATTGAAAATGAAAGCATTACTATACCCGTTAATGATGCTGTAATGTTAAAGTGTGGTAATTATTTTAGCCAAATTAGAAATAGCGAATCATCAAAAAATCATCAGATTGTTATTGTTCATTTTCACCCTGAAATCCTAAAAAAAATTTACGATACTGATTTACCAAAGATTTTTCAACAGCCTGTAAAAAGAGATTTAAGTTTGAATTTAGGAAAAATCAATAATGATTTTCTTATTCAAAAATACATTGAAGGCATGTTGTTTTATTTTGACAATCCAACGCTTGTAAATGACGATATTCTGGTCATAAAGTTAAAAGAGATCGTTTTGTTATTGTGTCAGACAAAAAATGCTCCTGTGATTCAGCAAATTTTATCCCAACTTTTTTCTCCTACAAGTTATTCTTTCAAACAAGTTATTGAGAACAATTTATATTCTCATTTTACCACCGATGAATTTGCTCTAATGACAAATCTTAGTCTTTCCTCTTTTAAAAGAGAGTTCAAAAAAAATTATAACGATAGTCCCGCTAATTATATTCGAAATAAAAAGTTAGAAAAAGCAGCAGAATTATTATTGATTTCTGAAGAGAGAATTACGGATATTGCTTTTGATTGCGGTTTTAATGATCTAGCTAATTTTTCCACTCTATTTCATGATAAATTTAATTGTGCTCCTTCAACTTATAGATTGAACCAAATAGGCAAATTGTTGAACTAATTACAAAAGTTTTTTCGACTTATTAAAGCCAACTTTGTAATGTTAGATAACACAACAGTTATTTAGCTTAAACAAATAAAAAATGGCACATTTAAAATTAGAAAATAATTCAATTTCTCCAATCTCACAGGAAATTTTTGCTAAAACACAAAAAGGGTTAGGTTTTATTCCTAATATGTATACAAAAATGGGACAAAATCCTGCTTTATTGGATTCCTATATTTATGCTTACAATAGTTTTAGAGCTAATTCCGGTTTTAATGCTGTGGAACAAGAAGTTATTTTTTTATCAGTAGCCTTCGAGAATAATTGTGAGTATTGTGTTGCAGCTCATAGTTTTATTGCAGATAAAATGTCAAAAGTTCCAACGGAAATAACGGATGCTATTCGTGATGGAAAACAAGTTCCGGATGCAAAATTAGCAGCATTGTCTACATTAACACGAATTCTTACTTCAACGCGTGGTAACGCTGCACAATCCGACGTAGATTCTTTTTTAGCAGCTGGATATGACGAAGTGCATGTGTTGGGTATTATTGCAGGAATTGCAGTAAAATTAATGAGTAATTACTCCAATCACATTACTAATGCTGAGGTTGATGCAACATTTGCAGATAGAGTTTGGAAAAAATAAATAAAGTAATTTTATATTTTTGCAACTATTAAAACCAATAAAGATAAATTTCTTTATTGGTCTTTTTAGTGGCAGTAGTCTTAGCCTAAAACAGATCAATGAAAGTTATACATATAAAAGCATCATTACTTACAACTTTTATAGTTACCAGTTATATTTCATTTACCTTAGTCGCTGTAAATGTTGGTTTTACTGATGGTTTTGTTTTTATTTGGTTGCGTAGTTGGTTAATAGCTTTCTTTTTAGCTACACCTTCGTTACTTATTGTTGCTCCTTTTATTAGAAAAAAACTAAATTGTGAAAATTAAATAGGATTATCTTATTAATAGGGTTAATTGTAGGTTTCCTTTTTAATGCAAAATGAAAAACGAACTATATCATAGAAGCAATTAGGAATGGATTGAGTTATTCTAATTAAATAATTAAACTTTAAATGTATGCTACAAATAAATGTCAAACCAGTCATTCTCTTCGATGTAAACGAAACATTGCTGGATATGACACCGCTAAAAAAAAAGGTCAATATTTTACTTAATGATGAACAAGGATTCCGAATTTGGTTTGGGATGCTTTTGCATTATTCCCTAGTTGATAATTGTACTAATCAGTATCATGATTTTACAACTATTGCAAAGGCAACATTGCAAATGGCGGGACAATCTTTAAAAATAATACTTAATGAGGAAGAAATAAACAAAACGCTCAGTATAATTAAGGAATTAAGAACTTATCCAGACGTTGCGGTAGGTCTAAACTTATTGAAAGAGAACGGTTTTAGATTAGCTACTTTAACGAACACACCTGAAAGTACCTTAATTCAGCAATTAAAAAATTCTAATTTAATTCATTATTTTGAACAGACCCTGAGTATTGATGCAATAAAAAAGTATAAGCCAGCTCCAGAAGCGTATCTATGGGCTTCAAAACAATTGCAAGTTGATCCTGAAAATATAGTTATGATTGCTGCACATGGATGGGATTTAACTGGTGCAATGTTAGCTGGATTGCAAACTGGTTTTGTTGCAAGAGCTGGACAATCGGTGTATTTATTATCTGATTTACCTAATTATGAGGCTCTAGATATTTATCAAATGGCCAAAGTACTTGTAGCCCAATATTCGTAGGATATTACAAGGACAGAGTTTTGAATTAAAGTGCATCCTAGTGTGATCTAATCATTCATGGTAGTGGTTTTCTATATTCTCAGTATTGCTTCATTTCTAAGTGATTTATTTTTGATGGGTATGCATAATCCCAATTGAAGTGGCTGAAATGAATGATAATACATGGGTTTACTTTACAAAATTATAAACGTTTTTTAATGAAAATGAAATACGAGTTCGGTTATGTGTTCTTAGAAGAAGAAAAAGTGATCAACATAGTTTTCTAGAACTCTTAAACCGTATCAGTCAATAAAAAATCTTCTAATTGCTGTGTTGGCTTGCCATCGAGTAAAAGGTTTTTCAATCAGATCTCATTATACATATGGTTTCGTAAATGATTATTTTATAGGTAATTAAAGGTAAAAATAAGTGATGAAAACGTTGCTTAATGATTTCATGACAGTCTGGATTAATTTATATTTAATAATAGGACTGTTAGTAAATCCTGATTCAGCAAAAATAACTGCGAAAACCCTTTAAAAGCCTGCATTTGATTTTCCTCCATTCATTTTGTAATAAAAAAGACTGTCCAGAAAATTATTTTGGGACAGCCTTTTTTAGGTTAGGAGGTTGCTGACTTGGCTATTTGTTTTGCCAAATTCGATTGTTCTATTCCAAAATAAAACTTACACTTACAGTTGCTGTAATATTAATTTCTCCTATCGCTAAAGTTTCTCTAGGAACATTGGTATCACTCATTTCCATTGTTTTCATTGCTGCATACATCGGCTGTGGATAATGGGTTTGTGAAGTATCTGAAATTGTTATTGCGCGTCCCACTTTTTGTCCCAAAACCGATACGTAATCCTCAGCCTTTAATTTAGCTTCTTTCATCGCTAGTTTTCTAGCTTCGGATTGGTACTGTACTAATTTTGAAGATTGAAAAGTCACGGCATCAATTCTGTTAATACCTTCATCTACTAGTCCTTCCATCAATTCATCGTATTTAGATAAATCTTTCAATAGAATTTCTATGGTTTGCGTTGCATTATAGCTGTGTTTCTTTTTTTCATAATCATACTGTGGATTAAGTGAAACACGTTGCGTTTTATAATCTGCCGGAGCTAAATTCATTTTCTTAATAAATTTTAAAACAGCTTCAATTTTTTCGTCATTTTGCTTTTTAACATCTTTGGCATTATTTCCTTTTGTTTCAACGGTCACTGCTATAGTAACTTGGTCAGGAATAACTTTTACTTTACCTTCACCGTTTACGGTTATTTGAGGAATTTGTTTCATTTCTTGTCCATAGGACATTGTAATAAATAAAACCGATAGAAATAATAGTGCTTTTTTCATTTTATTTAATTTAAATATTTGTAATAATTCCTTTTCAAAAGTTGTGCCATTATAATTTACCCATCTTTTCCATTACAAAAAGTATAATAATTGGAATGGCTAATAAAACTACCATTAAAGTGTGGTCAATGAATAAACTGGGTTGCATTATTAATGTAATTAAATATCCACCCATTGCTCCACCAAAATGAGCGGTGTGGCCAATAGAATCATTTTTAGCTTTCATACCGTAAATGGAATACAATAAATAAAGGATTCCAAAAATATAAGCAGGCATTGGGATGATAAAAAAGATGCCTAACATCATATCCGGCTGTAATAAAATAGCAGAATATAATACTCCCGTTACGGCACCAGATGCACCAACGGCTCTATATCCATAGTCCTCTTTATGAAAAACCATTGTCAACAAACTCCCAAAAATTAAACTGCCAAAATAGATTAGAACAAAAGAAAAATTTCCTAAAAGGGCACTCACTACAGGAGCAAAAAACCAAAGAGTCAACATATTAAAAATCAAGTGGGTCATGTCAACATGAAGAAATCCGGAGGATAACATTCTAAGTTGTTCTCCAGCACGAATGCTCCCCACGTGGAATTCGTATTTTCTAAAGAAGGAAAGGTCATTGAATCCCTTGTAACTAATTAAAACATTTAAAACAATTATTGCTATTAAAACGATATTCATACGATCTGTTAATTTTGAATTGTAAATATAGTGATTCTCAAATACAGTCACAGGAACACCTGTAAATTATATCACTCTACATTTTTGACTTATATTTGCAAGAAAAAAGACTGCATGCAATTCCTTATTTTTATAGTAACCTTCCCTTTTTTATGGATTATTTCCATTTTACCCTTTAGGATTTTCTATTGGTTTTCTGATTTCATTTATTTAATAGTTTATTATCTCATTGGGTACCGTAAAAAAATAGTTAAGGAGAATTTAGCACTGGCCTTGCCTCATCTTACTGACCAAGAACGTCTTGTGATTGAAAAAAAATCGTATCACCATTTATGTGATATGTTTTTAGAAATGATAAAAACGATGACTATTTCGTCTGATGAAATGAACAGAAGATTCGTAGTTACCAATATAGAATTGGTAAAAGAATATGAAAGTAAAGGTAGAAGTACCATTTTGTTGGCCTCTCATTATGCGAGTTGGGAGTGGTTATTGTCTATCAACGAAAAAATAAAATTTAAAGGAATTGGGGTTTATAAAAAAATTGCCAATAGATATTTTGATAAATTAATTCGAGATATTCGCTCTAAATATGATGCACAATTAGTAGAGACAAAAAATGTAATTCCATTGATCGCCAAAAATCAAAAAAACGGAATTATCTGTATGTATGGATTAGCCAGTGATCAATCTCCAAAATTGGATCGGGCATTTCATTGGGATAAATTTATGGGTGAAGAAGTTCCAGTGCACACTGGTGCTGAAATGCTCGCGAAAAAGTACGATTTAACGGTGCTTTTTGTTAAAGTGATCAAAGTCAAAAGAGGGTTTTATGAAGCTACTTTTATTCCAATAACAGATCAGCCCAAATCAATTCCTGATTTTGGAATCACCGATATGTATTTAAAAGAAGTTGAAAAACAAATTCTGGAAGCTCCAGAATATTATTTTTGGACCCATAAACGTTGGAAACACAAGCGTTAGAAATAATGACCAATTTATTTATAAAAAAAGCTATTCAGAATAAATGGCTTTTTTTGTAATATGTTAGATTCTCTATACAAATCATATACAGATGTTTGTATTAACAAAAAGTACTCTGTATTTGTTACAGAGCGCTTTATGTTAATTTTATAAGAGTGATTTATAAAAATTCACCATGTTGTGAGATGTCTAAGCCTAGTTCTTCTTTTTCTTCACTTACTCTTAGCGGAGTTATTTTATTTACAATATAGAAAAGGAAATAAGAAGCAGAAAAGGCAAATATTGAAACGATAATCATGGCAGAAAGCTGGGTTATAAATAAAGTTGCATCACCAAAGATAAGTCCTTGATTGTCCCCAACAACAGGATTAATAGATTTTGAAGCAAATACGCCTGTTAAAAGCATACCCACCATCCCGCCTACACCGTGACAAGCAAAAACATCTAACGCATCATCAATTTTCCCTTTAGGAAATTTACTGACCACAATATTGCTTACCATACTTGCAAAAACACCAATGAACATTGCATGAGGAATACTAACAAAACCTGCGGCTGGAGTAATGGCTACTAAACCAACTACGACACCAATACAGGCTCCCATTGCAGATAATTTGTGCCCAAGAATTTTATCAAGAAAAACCCATGCCATTCCTGCTGCAGCAGCAGCAATTGTTGTAGTACCGAGCGCCTGTACAGCCAAGCCATTAGATCCTAATGCTGATCCAGCATTAAAACCAAACCATCCGAACCATAGTAAACCAGTACCTAATAATACATACGTTATACGTGCAGGATTTCCTTTTTGTGTTTTTCTTTTGCCAAGGAAAATAGCCCCTGCTAGTGCTGCCCATCCGGCACTCATATGAACGACTGTTCCTCCTGCAAAATCTAACACTCCCATTTTAAAGAAAATACCATCTGGATGCCAAGTCATGTGTGCTAGTGGTGTATAGACTAATAATATGAACAATACCATAAATAATAAATAAGCCCAAAAACGTATTCTTTCTGCAAAAGCTCCTGTTATTAATGCAGGTGTAATTATAGCAAATTTTGCTTGAAACAAAGCAAACAGCATAAAAGGGATTGTAGGAGCAAGGCTCCAAGCGGTATTTGTACCAACGCCTTGAAAAAATAAATTTGGAAGAGGATTACCTATTATACCGCCTATTGTAGGACCAAACGATAATCCGAAAGCGATAACAATCCATAATACGGTAACAATTATCATAGCCATAAAACTTTGTAACATTGTACTGATAACATTTTTTTTACCTACCATTCCTCCGTAAAAAAAACCTAAACCAGGAGTCATGATTAGTACAAGTGCAGTTGCCACAATCATCCAAGCTGTGTCGCCGGTGTCAAATTTGACAACATTAGTTGGAGCAGGGCTATCAATAAAGAAATAATTTGAAAAAAGAGTTAATATCAAAATTGAGATTAATAGTACACTTAAAATGATTTTTCGCATTGTTTTTAGTTTTAAATTTTGATAAAAATATAAAATTGATTCACAAACCCCTTTATAAAAACGATTCAATGTTTAATTTTTATCATTTTTCTAATCTTACCCCTATTTTTTTACGGGTATACTATAATTTAAAGTTAAAAATTGCAATTTGTTAATTCGGATTGTGTTGCAGTGGCATTTTAACGCATTAGTGGGTTTATATTTCTAAAGATCAATTTCATGGAACTTAATTTAAATTGCAAAACGAAGAATTAAAGTTTAGTTTAAAAAAAAACACCAACTGTAATTAATACAATTGGTGTCGTTATTTATAATCTGTTAGTTAATGTACCTATTTTAAAGTATGTTGGCCTAAAATTTTATAGACTTCATTGATATTATTCCCGCCTTTTCCGAATTGCTTTATAATTGGATTATTGTCATGATTCAACCAGATTTTTAATTCGGCATCCATATCTAATATTCCTGCACTTTCTTTAGAAAATTTTTTGATGCTCGAATAAGGAATTGACATGTACTCTACTTTGGTACCCACTAATTGTTTTTCAACTAGAATAAGTCTTCTGTTTGTAAAAATAAACATATCTCGGATAAGTTTATATGCTTTTTCGATAATTTCCCCATCAATTAAGATGGGCTCAAATTCATTCGAAACATTTTCAATGTTAACCTCTGACGCATTGCCTAAAATGGCATTAAATAGTCCCATTATGTAAATTTATTTTTGATTGTATTTGGCTTTATATCTTTCATTCAGCTTGGTTTGATGTGTTTCCAGACTGATCATTCTACCTTGAATAAAAGCATTAGTCAGTTTGTTTGTTCGCATATCCAATGCATCTCCTTCAGAAATAAATAGAGTAGCATCTTTTCCTTGCTCTAAGGTACCACATTGAGCATCAATTCCTAATATTTTAGCCGTATTTGATGTAATCAGTTGTAAAGCCTGTTCTTTGTCCAGTCCATAAGCAGCACATGTTCCTGCTAAAAAAGGTAAGTTTCTGGTATTCATTCTTTCGTGGGAGCCGCTATTTTCTAAGCCTACCAGTACACCTTTGTCTGTTAGTAATTTGGCTGATTTATAAGGCAAATCAATATCGTGATCATCGTTTTCTGGCATGTCGTGGACACGTCTCAGTAATACGGCAACATTATTTTTTTGTAATAATTCAGCTGTTTTATAGGCCTCATATCCGCCTACGAGCACCATTTTCTGAATACCGTTTTCTTTTGCAAATTGTACTGCATCAATAATTTGTTTTTCTTCATTGGCATGAATAAATAAGGTTTGATTTCCATCGAATATTCCTTTAGTAGATTCTAGAACTAAATTTCTTTCTTTAGAGCGATCTCCTATATAGGCTTTTGCACTCGATAAAAAAGCGGATAATTCTAAAATTTGTTTTGAGTAATCCTTATTAGTCTCAACATTTCCAGGTTCAAACCTAGAGCCACTTCTTCTAAAAGTAGTTGGAAAGTTAACATGGATTCCATCATTTTCTTTAATCAGCGCATCTTTCCAATTCCATGCATCGAGTTGTACAATTGAAGACGAGCCAGAAATTGTACCACCACGTGGTGTGATCTGAGCCATCAAAATTCCATTAGGTCTCACAGTTTCAATTACTTTAGAGTCCGCAGTGTAAGCGATAATACTTCTTACATGGGGTTTCATAGCTCCAATTTCGTCTTCATCATCAGAGGATTTTACGGCATCAATTTCTACAAGACCTAATGTGGAATTCGGTGCAATAAATCCAGGATAAACGTGTTTTCCACTGGCATCTATTGTAACATCATACGCGCCTTCAGCTAAGCGTATAGTTCTGGCATCGGCAACCAAGGTGATTTTCCCGTCTACAAAGCCTATAGCGCTGTTCTCAATTATTTCACCAGTACCCAAGTGTGCTGTAGCATTAAGGATCAAGACAGACTTTGTTTGCATGGCAACGGGTGTTTGTTGTGCTTTTGTATGTAGTGATAAACTAAACACAAGTATTAGAAGATATATTTTAGTATTCATCCTGTTTTTTGATTTGATTTTCGTTAAAGGTCGGGTCTAGGTATATTAAATCATTTTATTATTCCTCTAGAGTATCACAATGATCTTCTTTCTTTTCCGTTTTTTTTGCTTCTTGAGTTATCATGCCTTTATTTTTTTCTTGTAACAATTGACCAATAAGTTCACTTCGCTCTCTAGCAATTGCTATTCTGCTGTCTTCATCTTTCTTGCTGTCAAAATAAACGACACCTTCAATCAACGTTTTTTCAGCTTTTGCATAAATAGATAAAGGATTGGCAGTCCATAATACCATATCGGCATCTTTACCTACTTTGATGCTTCCTACTTTATCATCAATATGCAATAGTTTGGCTGGATTTAGTGTTACAAATTTCCAAGCTTCTTCTTCAGAAATATTTCCATATTTCACTGCTTTAGCTGCTTCTTGGTTCAATCGTCTTGACATTTCAGCATCATCAGAGTTGTAGGCTACTACAAGTCCAGCATTGTGCATAATTGGTCCATTAAAAGGAATGGCATCATTTACTTCAAATTTATAAGCCCACCAATCTGAGAAAGTGGAAGCTCCAACTCCGTGTTCTTTCATTTTATCGGCGACTTTATAGCCTTCAAGAATATGGGTAAACGTATTCACTTTAAAATTAAATTTTTCGGCTACATTCATCAACATCAAAATTTCAGATTGCACATAGGAGTGACAGGAAATGAAACGTTTATTATTTAATATCTCGGCTAATGTTTGTAATTCTAAATCTACTCTTGGTGCGTTTTCTTTATTTTTTTTACCTTTAGCCTTGTAATTTTTCCAAGCTAAGTCATATTCTTTAGCTCTTTGGAAATAATCCGTAAAAACTTGTTCTACACCCATTCTGGTTTGTGGAAAACGAGTTGGGTTTGTAATTCCCCAATTGGCTTGTTTTACATTTTCGCCCAAAGCAAACTTGATAAATTCTGGTTGGTCTTTATAAAGCATCTCTTCGGCAGAAGCGCCCCATTTCCATTTCACAATCGCAGATCGACCGCCTATAGGATTTGCGGACCCGTGTAATAATTGAGAGGTGGTTACCCCACCGGCTAAGTCTCTATAGATATTTATATCCTCCGAATTTACTACGTCCTGTATGGTTACCTCTGCACTGGAGTTGTGTCCACCCTCATTCACCCCGTTTGATATGGCTATGTGTGAATGTTCATCAATAATTCCGCTGGTTAAATGCTTTCCTTTAGCATCAATTGCTGTTGCTGAAGCGTCCGAAATATTTTTTCCAATGGATACAATTTTTCCATTTTTAACCAATACGTCAGTTTCTTCTAAAATACCTTCTTTTTCATTAGTCCAAACGGTAGCATTTTTAAAAAGTACCGTTTGCGCGGTAGGTTTCTTTAAATTACCGAAAGCAACATTTGGAAATGTTGTTGGGATAATGATGTTGTTTTTTTCGATTTTGGATGAATCAACTGCTTGTACAAAAGGAGATGTTTTTACAGCGGACCATTTTACTTCAGTTCCATTGAACAAAACAGCTTTGCCAGATAAGTTTTGCGTGTCTTCGATGTATCCAATTAATCTTGTAAAACTGGTTTTAGTAGAGTCATTAGGTTTAATAACTGTAGAAATCCAGTTATTAGTCATGGTAAGCTTGGATTTTATTTTTTTTGTATCAACAGTTGTTATTTCTGATTTTGGGGCAGTTATTTCACCATCAATTTTCCATTTATAGTTTTCGCTATTAATGGTTAAATCATAATTTCCACGGATATCCTTAATTGTTATGTCATTGACAACATATTTATTGCCTTGAACCCAGTTTTCATAAAGAATTGTTTTCTCTTCGAAAATAGCTCCGGATGTAATCACAAAATTTGCCAAACTTCCTGTTTTCAAAGTTCCCATTTCGTTACTTTTCCCCAAGATAGCAGCAGGAATAGTAGTTAATGCTTCTAAAGCCTTTGTTTGATCGAAACCATATTTAATGGCTCTTAAAAGATTGGTTCTGAAATCTTCTATTTTCTTTAATTTGTCCGTGGTCAGTGCAAAAACAATTCCATTATCGGACAAAACTTTAAGATTGGTAGGTGCTTGATTCCAAAAACGCAAGTCTTTCAATTCCATTTGATTGGCTTGATTTGGATCGGATACATCATACGCTTCTGGAAAATTGATTGGAATAATAAATTTAGAATTGGTTTTTTTGATTTCTTCCAATCTTTCAAATTCATTTCCGTTTCCTTTTAATACATAATTTAGTCCAAATTCTTTACCTATTTTGGCCGCTCTTAAACTGTTTAATTTATCTTCTGAAGCAAATATTTGGATCAGTTTTTCATTATTTTCTAAGGCTTCCAATGATAAATCTTTAGTTGCTGAATTTCCTTTTTTGTACCAATCCAGATCGAAATACATTTGACGTAATAATGCCATCATTCCCATTAGTGAACTTGGATAGGATTGATTAGTAGTGGCACTTTTTGTAAAGGCAAAGTGATTGGTTACTTTATCCGATAGCAATTGATTCTTTTTTTCAAAATTATTCAAAGCGATTAAGGTTCCAGATCCACGAGCAATTCCGTCAGGAACATGAGTTCCAACTACACCAAATCCAGCTTTCAATAATTCTTCCGCTTTGGCTTGGTCGTATTTGAAAGTTTCGTAAGCATTTACTTCTGAACGAATACTTTCATTCCAATAAAAACCAGTTCTTTTGGTATCATACAACGGATTTCTCTCGGTGCTTCCTTTCGGCTTTTCGATTCCAAAACTGGTATAGATGTCTATAAAAGAGGGATAAATTGATCTTCCCTCCAGATTGATTGTTGTACAGTTTTTGGGAATAGCAATGTTAGTTCCGGTACCAACCACTTTTCCGTTTTGAATCAGTAAAGTACCTTTTTCAATAACTTGTGTAGGAGTAACATAAATTTTGGCGTTTGTAAAAGCGGTAAAATTAGTGTTGGTATTGTGAACACTTTCATTATTAGGAAAGTATTCCTGTGCGTAGGTTTTTGGTAATAAAACGCATAAATAGAGTAGAAGTAGGATTTTTTTCATAGTATAGTTTATAATTATTTTCTAAAAGTAAAAAAATGAATATGGTAAGCCTTCCGTTTTTTAAATTTTAACATATGTTTTTTGCTAAATTAATTGAATTGTAAACTTAATTTAACCTGTTTAGGGTTCTTTTGACCTAATTATTGAGATTTTGTATCATTCTTTAAATATTGAACGATAAATACTAATAATTAAAAATGTTTATCTAATTTTAGATTCAAATAAACAAACATGCTAGTTAAAGTTTTTGGAAGTGCTGTTTTTGGAGTAGAAGCTACAACAATAACCGTAGAGGTAAATATTGATAAAGGAATTGGTTATCATTTAGTTGGTTTACCTGATAATGCTATTAAAGAGAGCAGTTATCGTATTGCTGCTGCACTTAAAAATAATGGGTATGCCATGCCCGGCAAAAAAATAACGATTAATATGGCTCCTGCCGATTTACGAAAAGAAGGATCAGCCTATGATTTGACGTTAACAATTGGGATTTTGGTAGCTTCAGGACAAATAAAAGCTGCGGATGTTGATAAATATATTATCATGGGAGAGCTTTCTCTTGACGGGAGCCTTCAACCCATACGAGGTGCATTACCTATTGCGATTAAAGCTAAAGAGGAAGGTTTTAAAGGTTTTTTTCTGCCAAAGCAAAATGTAAAAGAAGCCGCTATTGTGGCTGGTTTAGATGTGTATGGTATCGAAAATGTACAGGAAGTGATTGATTTTCTTGAAGGAAAAGGAACGCTGGAACCAACTACAATTGATACTAGGGCCGAGTTTTATAAAACCTTAGATTTTCCAGAGTTTGATTTTAGTGATGTGAAAGGACAAGAAAGTATCAAGCGGTGCATGGAAATTGCTGCTGCAGGAGGACATAATATTATTTTGATTGGTCCACCGGGAGCCGGGAAAACGATGTTAGCGAAACGATTACCCAGTATTTTACCGCCCATGACGTTGCGAGAAGCCTTAGAAACTACTAAAATTCATAGTGTTGCTGGAAAATTAAAGGAAGTAGGGTTGATGAATCAACGTCCGTTTAGAAGTCCGCATCACACGATTTCAAATGTGGCATTAGTCGGAGGAGGAAGTTATCCACAGCCCGGTGAAATTTCTATGGCACATAATGGCGTTTTGTTTCTGGATGAGTTGCCGGAATTCAAGCGGGATGTTTTGGAAGTGATGCGCCAACCACTGGAAGATAGAGAAGTGACAATTTCTAGAGCTAAATTTACGGTGACGTATCCATCGTCATTTATGCTGGTGGCCAGTATGAATCCGAGTCCAAGCGGTTTTTTTAATGATCCCGATTCGCCACAAACTTCTTCGCCACACGAAATGCAACGGTATTTGAGTAAAATATCAGGTCCTTTATTAGACCGAATAGACATTCATATCGAAGTTACTCCAGTTCCTTTCGAAAAATTATCGGATGACAGGAAAGCCGAAAGCAGCGTCGATATTCGCAAAAGAGTTACTGCTGCGCGAGAAATCCAAACCGAACGCTTTGAGCAAATGGAAAACATCCATTACAATGCACAAATGAATACCAAACATATTAGAGAATATTGTGCACTTGATGATGTTTCAAAACAATTACTAAAAACCGCAATGGAACGACTGAATCTTTCGGCTCGAGCCTACGATCGTATTTTGAAAGTAGCACGCACAATCGCTGATCTTGATGCCGCTCCAAAGGTTGTTTCTGGACATATCGCTGAAGCGATTCAATATAGAAGTTTGGATCGTGATGGTTGGTTGGGTTGAGATTTCAGATTTTTGATTAATGATTTTTGATTGCAGATATTTAACCTCTGCAAAATTAATGCGATTGCTAGCGCGAGCGTTCCGCTCGTACCTATTAAAAATTATAGTGATTTACTTTTGTTACTGTTCACGAGCGGGGAAAAAAGAAAAGTATAGAAATAAATAAGTCAAAAAAGAGATTTCGATAGAAATCTCTTTTATTTTTGCCAAATGTTAGAAATTCTGTACCAAGACGAATATATTATTGCCATTAATAAACCAAGTGGCTTATTAGTTCACAAATCATTTTATGCGCGCGATGCGAAAGTTTATGCGATTCAAGAATTGAGAAATCAAATAGGAGGGCAACACGTTTATCCTATTCATCGGTTAGATCGCAAAACATCAGGTGTCTTGTTATTTGCGTTGGACAAGGAGGTTTTGAAAATTATGAATGATCGTTTTGCCACACGCGAAGTCGAAAAAAAGTATTTAGCCATTTTACGTGGTTGGTCACCCGAAGAACTAACGATTGATTATGATTTAACCAATGATGATGGCATTATACAAAATGCAATAACCTATTTTCATCGATTGCAAACTACCGAAATTGAGTTAGAATTTAACAATAAACCTACGTCACGATATTGTTTGGTAGAAGCGATTCCTGAAACTGGACGGATGCATCAATTACGAAAACATTTCAAACATATTTTTCATCCCATTTTAGGAAGTCGGCCGCATGGTTGTAACAAACAAAATAAATTATGGTTGGAGAATTTCGAACTGAAAGGGATGATGCTTCATGCACATCAGTTAATTTTTAATCATCCAATAACAAATGAACAACTTATTGTGAATGCAAAGATTAACGAAGAGTTTAGCAGAGTAGGTACTATTCTTAAGCTAGATTTGAATACCTATGAATAAAATACTAGTTTGTAAAGTAATGCTTTAGATTATTGTTGTATTTGGAAAGAACAGTATTCAGTATTAAGGGGAGTAGATTTGAGATTTTTGATTGCAGATATTTAACCCCTACAAAATCGATAATGCGATTGCTAGCGCGAGCGTCCCGCTCATGCTTATTACAAATTTATAGTGATTTACTTTTGTTAGTGTTCACGAGCGGGACGCTCGCGCTAGCGGGGATTATGAATCTTTTATTTGTCTAGAAATAATAATTGATTTTTAAATTGAAATAAAGCATTGTGCTGCGTATCAATCATATTTTGAAAAGAGGCAATATTACTTAAGGTATATTCTTTATTATTTTTTAAGTCTTGATAAATTTTATCAGATAATCCTTTTTCATATTCGACTTTAGCAACATTCAGATATTGTTGAAAAGTTATATTAGGATATAGTAAATGTTCTGCTCCATTATTATCATCGATATACTTTTGAATTATGGATTGCACTTCTAAATGTAGTCTTTGAGTGGTTATAAAAACCGCTAATAAATTATTCCTTTCTTCAGTAGTATTAGGAATAGAATTGAAAGTTTTGTGATATGTTAACCACGCTATAAATAAACCTGCTATGCCTATTAAGATTTTCATTGAATTTCTTTTATAGACAAATATAAGTAAAAACTAAAGCCTTATAATTGAGGCTTTAGTTTTTATAATAGTATATTTTTAGCTTGAACATTATTAGGAGAAACATTTAGATATTCACTCTGATTTTACTAAACACATGGTGTTGGATAGCGCAGTTTTACAAACTGTATCCATAAACGAAAATGTCTTTGTTTTCCAAAGATTTGAAAAGAAATGTCTTTAGAAAGAAATTCGTAAATTATTGCCCCGATAGAAATGAAAAACCTAGTGAGAGCTGGTGTTCAGCTCTTACTAGGTTTGTAATGTATAGCGGGAAATACTTTCTAAAAAAACGAACTCATACTACTCCTAAAAAACAATAAAAATTAATTATCTATTAGAACGTCGGTCATTATTTTGTTGTGGACGTCTTGGACCAAAGCTATTGTTGCTGGTACGGTTTGTAGTTTCTGTTTTTGGTTGCTTTGGAGTCGAATTGCGTTGTTGTCTTCCTTGACCTTGTTTAATTGGTTCCGTTGAAGCGTTAGGATCTGGTTCAAAACCTCTAATGTTTTCTTTCGGCAATTTCAAACCCACCAATTTTTCTATATCGCGTAAAAAGACAGTTTCGTCTGGACTAAATAACGAAATAGCTTCTCCACTTGCTCCGGCTCTACCAGTTCTACCAATGCGGTGAACGTAATCTTCAGGAATATTAGGCAATTCAAAATTGACCACATGCGGTAATAACGGGATGTCTAAACCACGCGCTGCAATATCTGTAGCCACTAAAGCAGTCAAGCTTCCGTCTTTGAAACCAGCTAAGGCTTTGGTACGTGCGCCCTGCCCTTTATTGCCGTGAATGGCAGCTGCTTTGATTCCGGCACTAATCATGCTTTCCGTCAATTTATTGGCACCTTGTTTGGTACGGGTAAACACCAAAATCTGTTTCCAGTTCCCTTCCGTAATCAATTTAATAATCAATTCTGTTTTTTTCTCTTTGGCAACAGGATATACTTTTTGAATGATAGCATCCACGGTTGTATTTTCCGGAGTAGCTTCTACATGAACGGGATGGTGCAAAATGCCCATGGCCAATTTCTTGATGTCTGTTGAAAAGGTTGCCGAAAACATCAAATTTTGCCTTTTTGCAGGTAATACTTTTATAATGCGCTCAATGTCTCGTACGAAACCCATGTCCAGCATACGGTCTGCTTCATCTAAAACCAAAATTTCAACTTTTGCAAGCGATATTAATCCTTGGTTTTGCAAATCGATTAATCGACCTGGAGTCGCTACTAAAATATCGATTCCCTGACGCAATTGAGTCACTTGCGGATTCTGGTTTACGCCCCCAAAAATAACAGTACTTTTTAGGTCTAAAAATTCACTATACTCTTTTATATTAGCCAATATTTGTGCTGCTAATTCTCTGGTTGGAGTCAATATTAAGGCACGAATAGGTCGTTGTCGCAAGTGTTGACCTTGTGATAATATTTGTAAAATAGGTAATGTAAAACCAGCTGTTTTGCCTGTTCCTGTTTGTGCAGATGCTAACACATCTTTACCTTCTAAAATGGGTGGAATTGCTTTTTGTTGTATTGGAGAAGGTGTTGAATATCCTTTTTTGCTGATCGCTTTTAGTAAAGCATCAGATAAGCCTAATGAGTTGAATGACATAAATGGTGTTTATGAAGTAAGCACTATTTTTAGTGTACTTCTTTAAGTGGGCGCAAAGGTACTGCTAATTTTTTCGTTGTGCTTTTTATTGCTTCATTTTGTTCAAATAAATAGACTAGTTTATTTTAATCCGTATTAATAACAACGCTCAAATAGTAATAGCATCTATATTGAAAAAGGGGAATAGAAATACTTTTAGTTAATTTCTGCAAATGTATCTCCTTGTTTGATATCACCTGTTTTATACCCTTTCATAAACCAAGCTTTGCGTTGCGCAGAAGTACCGTGTGTAAAAGACTCTGGAACAATATGTCCTTGTATTTTAGCTTGAATAGCATCATCTCCTACCGCATGTGCAGCACTTAAAGCCTCATCAATGTCTCCTGCTTCTAAGAAATTATTCATTTTTTGATTGTAATGCGTCCAAACACCTGCATAGAAATCAGCTTGTAATTCAAGTGCTACAGATAATTTATTGGCGTCCGCCTGACTTTTCCCTTCTTGCATTTGTCTCATTTTATTGGAAGTTCCCAATAAGGTTTGCACATGGTGCCCTATTTCATGTGCAATAACATAAGCGGTGGCAAAATCGCCTCCTTGAGCGCCAAATCTTGTTTTCAACTCTTCAAAGAAAGCCAAGTCCATGTATACAATTTGATCAGCTGGACAATAGAAAGGTCCTGAGGCAGACGTTACATTACCACAAGCGGTTTCTACACCACCTGTAAACAATACTAATTTAGGATTTTGAAATTGCATATTATTTTCCTGAAATATTTTTGACCAGACATCTTCATTATCTGCAAGAATGGTTTTTATAAATTGTTGCTCTTCAATTTCTTGTGCGGTTAAGGCTCTTTGTTCAGTGGGAGCACTATTTCCTTGATTCATTTGTTCTAGTATTGGCGTAAGCATTTGCGCATTTTCGCCTCCAAAAAGATTCAGTAGTAAGATTATCACACCAATAATTCCACCTCCAACAATAGTTTTTCCTCCCGAAGACATTCCTCTTCGGTCTTCCATATTATCACTTTGACGTCTTCCTAACCATTTCATAATCAGTATTTTTTAGATTATAGATTAATTTAATATTATAAAATTACATAATTTAAAAGAATAATTATTGTTTTTTCTGAAGATGTTATTTTATCCATTTTATAAATGTTTCTTCAATAATTCCTTTAATTATGGGTTTTGAAATGTAATCACTCATGCCCGCTTTAAGACACTTTTCTTTTTCTTCTCTTTCTGTACCTGCTGTTATTGCAATTATTGGTACATTTTGCCCAGATTTTAAATTCCGAATAAGTTCAGTAGCTTCATAGCCATTCATGATTGGCATTTGGATATCCATAAAAATAATATCTGGATTTATTGCTTCAAACTGTTCTACGGCCTGCTTTCCATTTACAACTTCAAAAATAGTTGGATGTATGGGTAGGTGTTTAATAATGGTTTTGAGCAATAACATATTTACTTTGTTATCTTCAACAATCAAAACCGTAATTTTTTTAGTAGAAATATTCATTTTAGCCTTACGATCGTCAATAGAATCAAAATCAGTTATAGCCTGATTAACATTAATCGAAGCTTCATTGCTGGTTTTTAACTTCAAATCAAAATAGAAAGTACTGCCTAATTCGATGGTGGTATCCAGTTGTAAATGACTGTTCATCAAACCTAATAATTGGTTTGAAATAGTTAAGCCTAGACCTGTGCCTCCAAATTTTCTTGTGGTTGAGCTGTCTTCTTGAGAAAAAGCCCTAAATATTTTCTTTTTATTCTCTTCTAATATTCCAATTCCCGTATCAATTACAGCAAAGCGAATTATAGCATGCGAATCATTTATTTTTTTAATTACCGAAACATTTAATTTGATGGAACCCTTTTCTGTGAATTTTACAGCATTCGCTAATAGATTAATCAAAATTTGTTTTAATCGAACACTGTCTAGCCAAAAATATTTTGGAATATCGGATGCAATATTTAGTTCTAGATTTAATTTTTTTTGATTGGATTCATATAAAATTAAATCGATGACTTGTTTAAGCATTTCATGAATATCATATTTTTCAATATACAAGTCTAATTTTCCTGCTTCAATTTTTGAGAAATCAAGAATATCATTGATAATGTCAAGTAAGGAATGGGCGGATTGACTAATGGTCGTCATGTATTTTTCCTGAGTAGTACCAAGATTAGTTTTCATTAATAAATCAGTAAAGCCAATAATCCCATTTAGCGGGGTTCTGATTTCGTGACTCATATTTGCCAGAAATTCTGATTTGGCTTTATTGGCGGCTTCTGCTAATTCCTTTTCTTGAACTACGGTTTCCGACTGTTTTCTTTCTGTTATGTCAATAAAAATGCCCTCTAAGAATGCAATTTTTCCATCTTTGTATATGGTGTCACCAAATTCTTCCACCCATACAACCGTTTTGTCTTTGTGTATAATCCTGTAAATAATATGAATCGGAATTTTAGAGTCGATTGCCTTTTTTTGAGTAGCTATGGTTTTTAATTTATCTTCGGGATGAATTAAATCAATGAATGATAATTGATTCGTTAGAAAATCATTTTTTGGATATCCGGTAAGCTTTTCAATCTCATCATTAATATAAATTTTTGTATTGTTTTCATCATAATTTGATAAATAAACAGTTCCGGGAATATTATTGGCTAATAATCTAAATTTTTCTTCACTTTCATATATAGCCGTCTCGTTTGTAATACGTTCTATTGATGAGGCTATATTCCTGGCTAGTGTTTGTAAAATATTAACTTCATCCTCGGACCAGTGTCTTTCATTTTGAGTATCATCAAATCCTAAAAAACCATGAAACTTATTTTTCACGAAAATTGGAAAAAGGATTATGGAGACAACATCAAGATTTTCTAATTTATTTCGAACAGAAGCATTCTCAATTTTTGGAACTATTGCTTCATAAATTTTGTTATTTAAAAGCGGTGTCAATAACTCTTCAAAAAATTCATGTGGTAGATTTTGAAGTTTAATATTGTTTTCCGTAATTTTAATATTGTTAATTACCCATCTGTATTTTTGACTTATTAACCCTGTATTACTGTCATTTTCGTAGTAATATGCCCTGTGGGATTTGGTGGTTTTACCCATAATAATGAGCACATCCGAGAAAATATCGTTTATGTCACTGCTGCTCAAAAATTTCTCTGTACAAATTGCCATTGCAGATAAAAGGTCACTTTTGTATTCTAATTTTTTTTCAGTTTCATAGCGGCTGTGAGAAATCATAGTCAATGATAAAATATCCGAAATGGTTCTGGCAAAAATTATATCCTCATTGTCCCAGTTTCGTTGCGTTTTTGCAGTTTCAAAACTGATGGTTCCGGATAACTCTCCATTTATAAAAATGGGAATGTCAAGTTGTGACTTAATATCGTTTTTTAAGAAATAGTCTTTAACAAATTCAGATATTTCCCATTTATTAAAAACGTCAGGAGCACTAATCTGTGTTTTGTTTTTTATCGACTCAAAATAGATGGGGTAATTTTTCTTTTCTAAGATGTATCCTTTAGAATATGAATTATGGTCTAAGTCATATAAATTTTCACAGGTAATTGTATCTTCGGTGTATTTCCAATAACTTACTCGATTGCATTTAGATACTTTAGCTGCTAATTCAATGATTTGCATTACACTAACGTCTAAATTTTTATAATTGCTAAAGTTGGTTGTTGATAGTATTTTTATAGCTTCGTTATATTCTTCTACTTTTACTTGGCGTGTTTTGCTTTCAGTTTCGATATCTTTAAACTTAGTGATATCTCTAGCAATACCTGAATAGGCTATTACTTCTCCAAGTTCATTTCTCCGGATAATCACTTTTTGGGAAACCCACAATTCTTCTCCATTTTTTTTTATTAATGGAAATTCAATGGTAGGAAAATAATTTTCATTAAGCAATAAATTTTGATATAAATCTTTGATACTGACAAGGTAATCCTCCCGTACAAATTCGGAATAATTCCGATTTATGATTTCCTCGGATTTATAGCCCAAGCATTTAATAGTAAAGTCATTGACGAATATAAAATCACCGTCATTATTGACTTCGAAAATTAAATCAATAGCATTTTCAATTAAATTTTTATATTGATTTTGTATTTTAATTTCGTTGGTTACGTCTTGTCCAATGCCAATTATTAAATCATCTGAAAATTTCTTATCATTCCATTGAATGTGTTTGTATGTACCATTTTTACATTTAAGCTTACGGACAAAAACTCGATCATCTTTAAATTCAGTTCCATAATCTTGACTAAAAAACTCGGTATCTTCTGTTACCTTCCAATAGCCTAATCCCATGACCTGATCAACGGTATATCCTAAAATTGATTCTACATTTTCGCCACAAAACACAATTTCTCCTTTAGGGTTTGTTGCAATAATCAATGAGTTTCCTTTATTTACAATTTCATTAGCAAATCTAATTTTATCTTTAATGTTTACTAAAGACATGTGTCTTATGTGATTAATAATTAGAACTATTAACGAATAATTGAATAGTATAATATTAGATTTTAAGGGCACTAATTTAAAAATAAAAAGAATGCTCAAAAAAATAAAAATTAGAGAAACAAAAATCCAGTATAACTTGATAGGTTTAATAATATTAAAAGAAAAGAAAAAATAGGCTATAAAGGCAACTAGAGGTATAGTGTCTAAGGGAAATAAAATTACATTACGAGAGATTACACCAAAATAGAGTACGAATATGACAATAAATATATTTTGAATATTTCGATATATAAATTTTATCTTTTTACTTATAAAATACAAACACCAGATTGAAAAACCAATGCTACAATTTAAAATTAATAGGCTTTTAGATCTGATCTTAAATATCTCAAAACTAATTTCAAGAAAAGGCACTAAAATCCCTAAGAATAACAGATACAGTTGGTATTCTTTTTGAATAGCATCTAATTTATTGTAATTAGCCGTAATGTTTTTGTTTATAATAGTTTTAATTTTAAGAAAATTATAAACTAATACAGCACCTAAAGCGATCAAAAAGGATACTAATAGCCAAGTGGAGGAGGTAATGTTTATTCGGGAAGAGCTAAGCAGCAATAATTTATTTAAAATCAAAATAATTTGTATCCAAGAAAAAGTAAAATTCTGGAGTATTACAGCTGATAAGCTATAGTATAATACCATAGTCGATTTTTAGGAGGTTTTGTAAAGAGTAGATTTGGGATGCTATCTTTTGAGGGTCAATGTAGGAAAAAAAATTAAATAAAAACCAAAAGAGATTAGTATTTCTATCATGGTTTTTATTTAAAAAAAATTTGTTTTTTTTATGTGTTTTCTTCAAATTCAGGCTCATTTTCAAATCCAAGTATTTCACTGTAGATGGAATAATACAAAGAATACATAAAGGGTAAGGTAAAAAATATTCCGATGCAACATCCTATTAATCCGACTAATGTGCCAACTGATCCCACAACAATTAATCCTAGAAGTACCAGCGGTTGTTTTGAAACAATCAAGATACTAGTTTCTATAGCTTCAACAGCTTTTAAATTTCCAAAAATAATTAGGGGTATCATCAAAACACTAAATAGTGTGATTGTTATTGTAACAACAAATTCAATAAGGGGTATCTGGGTGTAATTAATTATTGCACTAAGTATGGAGCTAGTTACAGTAACGATAAAGGTTGCTATGAAAAGTTCTTTGAAATAAGGTGACCTATAGTACCCAAACATAGTCGATACATGAAATTCTTGATCTCTTTCAGCACAATACGCCATTTTTATTAGTCCCGCCGGAAAAGGACTTAACAAACAAGAAGTTAAAACAGATATTCCTGAGAAAATTAATAAGGTATTTAAGCCGAAATTTTCAGGTTTCAAATTTTCAGGTTTTAAAAAATCTAAAATTGCAGGACCTCCAAAAATTGCAATCAGTACTCCAAATGCTAAAATACTGAGTAGAACAAAAAACACAAAAATCACTAAACCACCATAGAGTGCAATCTTTTTATAATTTTCGAAGGCATGGTTGAAAACATCGCCGAAATCTAAGATATATCCATTTTTTTTTATTTCGTCAATTCGGTCTTGTGTATTTTTTTTCATTGGTTTGTAAATTGGTTCATTATTTTTTAAAATAAATTTCTTCAAACGGTATACGGAATCGTTCTCCATAAATACCAGTATCGTCTCTAATTCCACAACCTAAAATCATGTTTATTGCTGCAGAAGGAGGCAAATGTAATATTTTTTTAATTCTCAGCGAATCAAAACCTTCCATTGGACAGGTATCGTACTCTATGGCTGCCATACTAATCATAAAATTCTGAGCAGCAAGTCCCGCGCTTTTGTGAGCAACAATGCGCATGTCGCTTTGTCTGGCTTGTCTATAGATGGGTTTGAATAAACCAATGACTTGAAATACAAAAAATTTTAGCATTCCAATACTTCCTAAGAAATCAAAATAAAGAGCTGGAATAATTTTTTGATAATAATTCAACGCAAATTTTTCTCTTTTCGAATAGTCAGCATTTGGCTTATTACCATATTGCGTTTTTAAGTAAGTGATATTCGATTGTACTCTTTTACGCCACAAATCTTTCCTTACTACAACGACTACAATTTGTTGTGCTGTTTTTGCTGCATTTTGATTAAAACTGGCTTTAGCAATTTGTTGGATCAAGTCATGGGAAACGATGTGATAAAATTCCCAAAGTTGCATGTTGCTGCTTGTAGGTGCCAGAGTTGCTAACTCGATACATTCCTTAACTTTTTGTTCCTCAATATTTATGTTTTTAAAAACCCTAACGGAACGTCTGTATTTTATGGCTTCGCTTACCGTTTTTTCATTGGTTACAACCATTTTAATATTTTTTGAATGGTTTTTAATTTGTTTTTATAGGGAGCATAACGCAAAGGCAAATCAAGCCAAGTCCCTTTTTTTACGATGGCTTTTTTATGGGAAAAAATATCAAAACTTAATTTTCCGTGATATGCTCCCATTCCTGAATTTCCAACACCGCCAAAAGGCAGGCGATTGTTGACCAAATGGATCACCGTATCATTAATGCAACCGCCACCAAATGAATATTTTTGCAACACTTCATCGATAAAGGATTTATTTTGAGAAAATAAGTAGAAGGACAATGGTTTTTCGAAGCTTGAAATTATTTTTTCAATATCCGTTTTTGATTTATATGAAAGTATGGGCAGAATTGGTCCAAAAATTTCCTCTTTCATTACTAAGCTATCCATATTTGGTTCATCTAATAAAGTAGGGGCGAGGTATAGTGATTCGCTATTGGATTGTCCTCCAAAAAGGATTTTCTGATTTTCTAACAAGCGCAATTGTCGTTGCCAGTTTTTAAGGTTGATGATTCGGGCATAATCTGGAGATTCTTCTGGATTAATCCCAAGTGCTTTTTCAATTTCCTGAATTAAAAATTTCACGAAAGTATCCTTTATTTTATGGTGTACCATAATATAATCAGGTGCAACACAGGTTTGTCCGGCATTTATGATTTTCCCCCATACAATGCGTCGGGCACTTAATTCTAAATTGGCAGTTTCATCAACAATACATGGACTTTTTCCGCCCAACTCTAATGTAACTGGGGTTAGATTTTCAGCAGCTGCTTTAGCGACTATTTTTCCAACGGCAACACTTCCTGTAAAAAAAATATAATCCCAACGTTTTTTTAATAATTCCTGGGCAATAGTTGCATCTCCTGTAATGACCACAACATCTTTTACAGGGAAAGTTTCATTTATAATTTTAGCTATAATATTCGAAGTATTTGGGGTAAGCTCGGATGGCTTTAGAGTTACTTTATTGCCGGCAGCAACAGCAGCAATAAGCGGACATAAGGCCAGTTGAAAAGGATAATTCCAAGGCGACAGTATTAATACATTTCCATAGGGTTCACTGTAAATGAAATCAGATGACGGGAAATTTAAAAAAGAGGCAAAAACTCTTTTTGGCTTGGCCCATGAATCGATATTTTTTATGGTTTCTTTTAAATCACTGATGACATAATTAGTTTCGGTTAAAACAGCTTCAAAAGCCGGTTTTTTAAAATCATCATACAAAGCCTTAATAATTGCTTCTTCATATTTGGTGATGACGTGCAATAATTTTTTTAAGGATTCTTTTCGGTACTTTATATTGGTTCTATAATTCATTGGATGATTTTAAATTTAAAATTACATAATTATTATTGAATCCAACTTTCTGTGCCAAATAAAATTAATAAAAAAACAGGAAAAAAATTCTCCTGTTTTATAGGGTAAATGTATGGGTAAACGATATTTTTAGATGTTCTTTTTGTAAAAATGTACATTTGGGTTATACCGCATTCCATATCACATCATCTGGTGTAGGTGCGATGATTTCTATATTTTCTTTAGAAACAGGATGGATAAAAACTAATTTTCGGGCATGTAAATGAATCCCTCCATCCGGATTGCTTCGGTCAAAACCATATTTTAAATCGCCTTTTATGGGTGAACCAATAACTGAAAGTTGTGCTCGAATCTGATGGTGTCTGCCGGTATGAAGATTGATCTCCAACGCAAAATAATTATTGAGTTCTTTGATTATTGTATACTCTAAGCTAGCTAATTTGCTATCAGGAACTTCTTTTACATGTGCTTTTGAAGTATTGTTTTTTTCGTTTCTTTTAAGGAAATGAACTAATTTATCAGTAGTATTCAAAGGTTTATTTTTGACAATTGCCCAATACGTTTTTTGAGTTTCACGGTTGCTGAATAGTTCATTCATTCTTGTCAACGCTTTACTGGTGCGAGCAAAAACGACTATTCCGGTTGTAGGACGGTCCAAACGATGCACTACTCCTAAAAACACCTCTCCGGGTTTGTTGTATTTATCTTTGATGTATTCTTTAACCACATCCGAAAGTGGTTTATCACCTGTTTTATCCCCCTGAACAATATCACCTACTCGCTTGTTTACAACAATAATGTGGTTGTCTTCGTGAAGAACTTGAAGGTTATTTTTAGTAGAAACTATTTTCATTTTGGTTTTTAGATGGTTTGGTTTCTAGACTAGTTAATGATTTAGGTATTGGCTCTAAGAATCTTACTAATATAAAAAGCTAAGAAGTCTAATTTAGTATTGTTCGCTGGTATTAGGAAAATCACTTGATTTTACATCAGCAACATATTGACCAATAGCAGTTGTCATTTCGTCGTATAAATTCATATATCTTCTCAAGAAACGCGGACTAAATTCATTATTCATTCCTAACATGTCATGAATTACTAAAACTTGACCATCAACACCGCCACCTGCACCGATACCAATTACTGGAATTGAAATACTTTGAGCTACTTTCTCTGCTAAATGAGCGGGAATTTTTTCTAATACTAATGCGAAACAACCCAATCTCTCCAGTAATTTAGCATCTTCGATTAATTTATGTGCTTCTTCTTCTTCTTTGGCACGAACGGTATAGGTTCCAAATTTATATATTGATTGTGGTGTTAAACCTAAATGTCCCATAACTGGAATTCCTGCATTTAATATTTTCTTGATAGAATCTTTAATCTCTTTACCACCTTCCAGTTTTACGGCATGACCACCACTCTCTTTCATAATTCTGATAGCGGAACGCAAGGCTTCTTTAGGATCCGATTGGTAACTTCCAAAAGGCAAATCAACAACTACCAACGCTCTTTCTATAGCTCTTACCACCGAGGAAGCGTGATATATCATTTGATCTAAAGTAATAGGCAAAGTGGTTTCATGACCAGCCATCACATTCGAAGCGGAATCGCCCACTAAGATTACATCAATTCCGGCTGTATCAACAATTTTAGCCATAGTGTAATCATAAGCGGTAAGCATGGAAATTTTCTCTCCATTGGCTTTCATCTCAATCAGTGATTTTGTAGTAATCCTTTTATAATCTTTTTTTGCGACAGACATATTTGTTGTTTTAAGATTGTAAAGGTAACAAAATGTATATTTTTATCTTAAAAATGTAACAGTAAAGTTACTTGTTGTACCAATTAATTAAACTAGCAAATCATGAAGAATTTTTAATAATTTTAGGATTATTTATATCCGCTAATTCTCAAGCTCAACACCAAGAAATTCAAAAAGTAATTGAAACTTTTTTCGAGGCTTTTCATGCCAAAGACACTCTGAAACTGCATAATCTTTGTGATGACCAGATAATTTTACAATCGATTGCTGATAATGCCAAAGGCATTACATTATCCAATGAAAAACCTCAAGTTTTTTTTAAATCAATAGCTTCGATTCCTGTCGAAATAAAATTTCAGGAAAAAATACTGAGCTATTCCATTCAAGTCGATGGAAGTATGGCCCACGCTTGGACGCCTTATGAGTTTTATGTGAATGGAAAGCTTAGTCATAAAGGGGTGAATTCTTTTACACTTTTAAATAAAAATTGTTCCAAAACTTCAGAATGGAAAATTGTACATCTTATCGATACCCGAAGAAAGTAAAACCAATTATTTTTTATTTGCCAACATTAAAAAAGGTAATTTTGTGCTTTAATTGATACAAATGCTATTTTGAAAAACATACTCATTATTGACGATGAAGAAAAACTTCGTGGACTTCTGACACGAATAGTAAAGTCAGAAGGTTTTGAAGTTTTTGAAGCCTGTGATTTAAAATCAGGTTTCAAGAAATTAGAACACAATGATATTGATGTGGTACTTTGTGATGTCAAACTTCCTGATGGTAGTGGATTAGATTTTCTTGAAAAAATAAAAACTGTTTTTCCGCTTACAGAGGTTATCTTATTAACGGCCTACGGCAAAATTTCCGATGGGGTTCAAGCCATGAAAAACGGAGCTTTTGATTATATCGTGAAAGGGGATGATAATGATAAAATAATTCCGCTATTATACAAAGCACTTGAAAAAGTACAACTGCTGAAAAAAGTGCAACAACTCGAGAAACGAATTTCAGATAAATATTCCTTTGATACTATTATTGGAAAATCTAAAGGATTAGAACAAGTCATTGATTTAGCCCGAAAAGTAGCCAAAACAGATTCAACGGTACTTTTAACTGGCGAAACCGGAACGGGAAAAGAAGTTTTTGCACAATCGATTCACGAGAACAGCCATCGGGTTGGAAAATCATTCGTAGCACTGAATTGCAGTACTTTTAGTGTAGCAATTCTTGAAAGTGAGTTGTTCGGACACAAACAAGGGGCCTTTACTGGAGCGATAAAAGATAAAAAAGGATTTATTGAAGAGGCCAATGGTGGAACTTTATTTCTAGATGAAATTGGCGAAATGCCATTAGAATTACAAGCTAAATTATTGCGGGTTTTAGAAACCAACGAGTACATTCAAATAGGTGATACTACTCCAAAAAAATCTAATTTTCGACTGATTGCGGCAACGAACCGCAATTTGAAAACGGAAAGTGAAGCACATCGTTTTCGTTCTGATTTGTATTTTAGGTTGAACATTTTTGAGATTACAATTCCGTCATTACGCGAAAGAATAAAAGATATTGCTCCTTTGGCCTATTATTTTGTAGAACAATTTTCTGCTAAAACAAACAAGCAAAAGTTGACTATCGATGCTGAATTTCTACAAAAATTAGAGTTGTATCATTGGCCCGGTAATGTAAGGGAATTAAAGAATATTATTGAGCGATCCGTAATTTTGGTAAATGGGGAATCGCTCACTGCAGATCTTTTGCCTTATGAAATGCAACATCCAATTGAAAAAAATACTAAAATAATATCTGCTTTTTCTATGCAAAGTATTGAAAAACTCCACATTCAAAAAGTATTGAATTACTCCAAAGGTAATAAAGCAGAGACTGCACGCTTATTAGAAATAGGAATTGCAACACTTTATAGAAAACTAGAAGAATACAGCATTCAGTAATTTTAAAGCATAGCCATTAATGGTTTGAATCCTTAAGAGGGTATCAAAACGATAAAAGCCTATCATTATGATAGGCTTTTTTTATGGCAAATTTTAACTAAAAAAACATAAGTTATTAATTTACGGTGTTTTAGGATGAGTTGAGATTTCTTGGAATACATTTTGGCATAAGCGATGAAGAACATAAAAATTATTCTTATGAAAAATCAAGTCACCACGATTTACAAACAAGCAGAACGCTTTGCCGAAATAACTAAAAGAGCTATAATTTCAGGCAACATTGCCAGAGCTAAAAAGTGTCTTGCTTTGGCGGAGCGTCTATTTGCAACGGGAAGCAATGAAACAAAAAATGCGATCTCCAACGTATATGTTTTTTCGGTATCCTCTTTTATGGAATTGCGTCACTGCAACATTTCAAATTTGTTTCCAAAATCGTTGAAAGCGGAATACATCAAACAAATCAATGCTTCAGGAGTGTAATTGTAATATGGTTTTTGTGAAATGTAAAAACTAAACAACACCAGATTAAAACATTTTTCACTTCCTATATTTTACTTCTTAATATTTAAACCTTAACATTTTTGACTATGATCACTATTCTATTACTCGCATTAGCTGTTTTATTGTTTGCGATTTGCTTTAAATCCGTCGAATTTTTTGAAAAAATCTAAATTATGACTGCACTATTTATTGTCGCGCTTGCCGTTTTTGGCTATTTGGTTTATGTATTAATCAAACCCGAAAAATTTTAACTCAATTAAACTAATTTTTATGAACACAGAATTATTTGGCGTCATTAGTATTTTTATTGTTTCCATAGTTTTGGCTATTCCTTTAGGAAAGTATATTGCCAAAATATATTCAGGCGATAAAACATTACTTGATCCGATTTTCAATCCAATTGAAAATTTTATTTTCAAAATCAGCGGGATCAATGCCACGGAAGAAATGAACTGGAAACAACATTTAAAAGCGCTTTTGAGCGTGAATATGGTTTGGTTTTTTCTTTGCTTTTTTATTTTACTGTTTCAAGGTTCAATGCCTTTAAATCCGGATAACAATCCAAATATGTCACCTGATCTGGCATTTAATACTGCTATTTCATTTGTGGTAAACTGTAATTTGCAGCATTATTCAGGGGAAACAGGAGTTTCATATTTATCTCAATTGTTTCTAATGTTCTTGCAATTTGTTTCAGCTGGTGTTGGGATGGCAGCAGCAGCAATGGTTTTCACTGCAATGAAAGAGAGATCTACGGATACATTAGGGAATTTTTATACTTATTTTATCAAAAGTTGTACGCGTATTTTACTGCCTCTTTCAGCAATTGTAGCGATTGTTTTATTGTTTAGTGGTACACCCATGACTTTTGAAGGAAAAGATGCCATTACTACGTTGCAAGGCGATGCAGTAGAAGTTTCTCGTGGGCCAGCGGCAGCATTTATTGCCATCAAACATATTGGAACCAATGGTGGAGGGTTTTTTGGAGCCAATTCGGCGCATCCGCTAGAGAATCCTACTTATTTTACGAATGCGGTTGAATTGTGGGCACAATTAATAATTCCGTTTGCGATGATTTTTGCTTTGGGCTTTTATTTAAAGAAAAGAAAATTATCCTACGTAGTTTTTGGGGTAATGACCATTGGTTTTTTACTTTTAGTAATACCAACAGTGATTAGTGAACTCAATGGAAACCCAGCCATAGAAAAAATGGGAATTATGCAGGCTACAGGAGCTATGGAAGGCAAGGAAGTCCGTTTTGGCCCTGCCATTTCAGGTTTTTGGAGTATCGCCACAACAGTGATTTCTACAGGTTCAGTCAATAGCATGCATGACAGCTCGATGCCTATTTCAGGCTCGATGCAATTACTGGCAATGATGGTCAACGCCTTTTATGGAGGTTGTGGTGTTGGTTTTTTGAACTTTTATATTTTTATTATCCTCGCTGTTTTTATTTCAGGATTAATGGTGGGTCGAACCCCAGAATTTTTAGGGAAGAAAATCGAAGCTCGTGAAGTCAAAATTGCTGCTTTCATCGCAATTCTACATCCATTATTAATATTGTCAGGAACGGCTTTGGCATCTTATTTTGCTGCAAATGACACCGCAATGGGCTATTGGTTTAGCGGCAACGCTTCAGGCTGGCTCAACAATCCTGGGCATCATGGTTTTTCTGAAATGTTATACGAATATACTTCGAGTGCTGCTAACAACGGTTCCGGATTTGAAGGTTTAGGAGACAACAATCCGTTTTGGAACATCACCACTGGAATTGTGTTGTTATTGAGTCGTTTCCTTCCTATAATTGGTCCTTTGGCCATTGCAGGATTATTAGCGAATAAAAAATACATTCCGGAAAGTGCAGGAACATTAAAAACAGATACAACTATTTTTGGAATAATGGTTTTTGCCGTAATCGCCATTATTGCAGCGTTATCTTTCTTTCCAGCATTAGCTTTAGGACCATTGGCAGAATATTTTACATTAAAATAATATAAAAAATGACTCAAAATAAATCCAATTCATTGTTTGAGAGCAAGCAGGTAAAAGATGCTTTAGTGCAGTCTTTTGTTAAGCTTAATCCTAAAATAATGTTCAAAAACCCGGTAATGTTTACCGTAGAAATCGGAACGGCTATTATGCTTGCCGTTTGTATTGCCATATTATTTGGTGCGCAGGATCAAGGGAGTTTTGCTTATAATTTTATTGTGTTTTTAATTTTATTAGCGACACTTTTGTTTGCCAATTTTGCGGAGGCAATTGCCGAAGCCAGAGGAAAAGCTCAAGCAGACAGTTTAAGAAAAACAAGGGAAGAAACACCAGCGAGACAAGTTTTACCAAATGGTGAAATTAAAAATATCAGCTCATCTGAATTGAAAAAAGGAGATGTTTTTATCTGTGAATCAGGGGATTTAATAGCCACCGATGGTGAAATTATTGAAGGTTTAGCCACGATAGACGAAAGTGCGATTACGGGAGAAAGTGCTCCTGTAATTCGGGAAGCGGGCGGTGATAAATCATCCGTAACTGGAGGAACAAAGGTATTGTCTGATAAGATAAAAGTAATTGTTACAAATGAACCGGGCGAAAGTTTTCTGGACAAAATGATTGCTTTGGTGGAAGGAGCAAGCCGTCAGAAAACCCCAAATGAAATTGCCTTGACCATTTTATTGGCAGCCTTTACCTTAATCTTCGTGATTGTTTGTGTTACCTTGAAGCCCTTTGCTGATTATGCCAATGCGCCAATAACTATAGCTGCTTTTATTTCTCTTTTTGTGTGTTTGATTCCGACTACGATTGGTGGTTTACTATCCGCTATAGGAATTGCAGGAATGGACCGAGCTTTGCGTGCTAATGTCATTACCAAATCAGGGAAAGCAGTGGAAACTGCCGGTGATATTGATGTATTGCTTTTGGATAAAACTGGTACAATCACAATTGGAAACCGAAAAGCAACCCATTTTTATCCTGCAAAAGGTGTTTCGGAAGATGATTTCATTAAATCGGCAGTTTTAAGTTCACTTGCAGATGATACTCCTGAAGGAAAAAGTATTGTGGAATTAGCCGGAAATGAAGTGGCCAACAAACTGTCTATTGAAGGAGCCACTTTAATCAAATTTACTGCAGAAACAAGAACAAGTGGTGTTGTTTTACGAGACGGTACCAATATTAGAAAAGGCGCTCAAGATGCCGCAAAAAACATTACGCTCCAAGCTGGGAACATTTTCCCTGAAGATACCGCTCAAAAAGTAATTGACATTTCCTCTAAAGGAGGAACGCCATTGGTAGTCGTTAAAAATAATCAGGTGCAAGGCGTTATTGAATTGCAGGATATTATCAAAACGGGAATGAAAGAACGTTTTGACCGTTTGCGAAAAATGGGTGTGAAAACGGTTATGGTTACCGGAGACAATCCTTTGACCGCTAAATTCATTGCCGAAGCAGCTGGTGTAGATGATTTCATTGCCGAAGCCAAGCCAGAGGACAAAATGAACTACATCAAAAATGAACAACAAATGGGTAAACTTGTCGCCATGATGGGTGATGGAACAAATGATGCTCCTGCTCTTGCACAAGCCGATGTAGGTGTGGCGATGAACAGCGGAACGCAAGCAGCGAAAGAAGCTGGAAATATGGTTGATCTTGACAATGACCCAACCAAGCTAATTGAAATTATAGAGATAGGAAAACAGCTGTTGATGACTAGAGGAACACTGACTACGTTTTCGATTGCAAATGATGTTGCTAAATATTTTGCTATTGTTCCGGCACTTTTTATCACCGCAATTCCGGCTTTAGAAGGTTTGAATATCATGCGTTTACACAGTCCGGAAACGGCCATTTTATCGGCAGTGATTTTCAATGCGATTATCATTCCAATATTGATTCCGCTAGCCTTGAAAGGGGTTGATTATAAACCAATTGGTGCCAGTGCTATCTTACAAAGAAATCTTTTGATTTATGGACTTGGTGGATTGATTGTACCTTTTATTGGAATTAAATTAATTGATTTAGTTGTAGCATTATTTATTTAAAAAGTAAGAAGTGAAATGTGCGAAGTAAAAAGAGAATCTCATAATGTCAATTCAACATACTTCCACATTTCACATTTTTAAAATAACATTTAACAATAAAAAAATGAAAAATATATTTTCAATATTAAAATTTACACTCTTTATAGTAATATTGTTTGCAATCATTTATCCAATGGCAATTTTCGGAATAGCACAACTTGCTCCAAACAACGGAAAAGGAGAAACGGTTATGGTAAACGGAAAAGTTGTGGGGTATCAAAAAATTGGACAGAAATTCGATAAATCAAACTACTTTTGGGGAAGGCCTTCTGCTGTGGATTACAATGCAGCGGGAAGTGCGGGAAGTAACAAAGGGCCAAGCAATGCGGAATATTTAGCTTTAGTTCAAAAAAGAATTGATACTTTTCTAATCGTTCATCCGTATTTGAAAAAAGGAGAAATTCCATCGGATATGGTGACGGCTTCCGGGAGTGGTTTAGATCCAAATATTTCACCGGAAGGGGCTTTAATTCAGGTAAAAAGAGTAGCAAAAGAAAGAAAATTATCAGTGGTGAAAGTAAAAGCTTTAGTCGAAACTAAAATCAACACACCTGCAATGATGGGGACTTCAACAGTCAATGTTTTAGAGTTGAATGTCGCTTTGGATGCATTGAAATAAATAGAATTCTAATTTAAACAGTTTAGATTTTAATCCTTAAAGGGTTCTAAGGAGTTGATTAAAAATAGATTTTTTAATTATTGAATAATGCTTTTTAGCCCTGATAGCAGTGAAAATCCTTATATTTTTTTGTTTAAAAATATAAGATTGCAACGAATAGCGGGATTAGCTCTAAATAATAAATAATAAAAATGAAAAAATTAATAGGTATAGCATTGCTAGTTTTTGGTGGTACAACGATAAATGCTCAGGAAGTGGAGAAAGAAAAAAGTCCTTTCACGTTTTCGGGTTATATAGAAACATATTACAGTTATGATTTTGGCAAACCCGACAATCATGTCAGACCCGGTTTTTTTTACAGTCACAACAAACACAATGAAGTCAATTTGAATTTAGGAATGGCAAAAGTAAATTATGCCAAGGACAATATTCGGGGAAATTTTGCACTTATGGCTGGAACGTATGCCCAATACAATCTGGCTGCCGAACCGGATTTGTTGAAAAATGTGTATGAAGCCAATATAGGCGTGAAGATATCGGCAACACATAATCTTTGGGTTGATGCAGGAATTATGCCTTCACACATTGGGTTTGAAAGTGCCATTGGTAAAGATTGTATGGCTGTGACCAGAAGTATTTTAGCTGATAATTCACCGTATTACGAAACGGGAGTAAAAATTGGGTATACTTCAAAAAGCGAGAAATGGTATTTGGCGGCGATGTATCTGAACGGATGGCAACGCATCCAGAAAATTGACGGCAATCAAACCCCGGCTTTTGGCACGCAAGTGACTTTCAAACCTTCGTCTTCAGTGGCTTTGAACTGGAGTACGTATGTGGGGAATGAACAACCGGACACGGATAAAAAATGGCGGTATTTCAACAACTTTTATGCCTTGCTTAAAGTGTCTGAAAAAGTAAATATTCATACCGGTTTTGATATCGGAGCGCAACAAACGGCGGTGAAAAGTGATCGCTATGATGTTTGGTTTTCACCAGTTTTAATTGCACAATACAAACCGACCGCTAAAATTCAATTGGCAGCAAGAGGTGAATATTATGCGGATGAAAAAGGGGTAATCATTGCCACAGGAACACCAAACGGATTTAAAACCTATGGTTTCTCGGCTAACTTTGACTATTTAGTGGCTGAAAATTTAATTTTTAGAGTAGAAGCCAGAAATTTAAAAAGTAAAGATGAGGTGTTTTTGAAAGATAATTTGCCCAACAATCAAAACGTATTTTTAACAACTTCAGTAGCGATTTCATTTTAATTTTTTTTCTAAAATATAACTCTAATTGGACAACGAAAAAGAAAATAATGTAAAACACTTTCTTGATTTAATTCAGAAATCACGTAAAGGAAAGTTTAAAGTCTACATCGGGATGAGTGCCGGTGTAGGCAAAACTTTTCGGATGCTACAGGAAGCGCATACGTTGTTGAAAAACGGAATTGATGTTAAAATTGGGTATATCGAAACGCACAATCGCAAAGAAACCCATGAATTGTTAAACGGTTTGCCCGTCATTCCTAGACGTACTCTTTTCTATAAAGGAAAGCAACTCGATGAAATGGATGTTCAGGCGATTATCAATCTGCGACCTGAAGTGGTAATAATAGATGAACTAGCGCATACTAATATTGAGGGCAGCAAAAATGAAAAACGGTGGCAGGATGTTCTGGAGATTTTAGATGCGGGAATTAATGTGATTTCGGCAGTAAATATTCAGCATATTGAAAGTTTGAATGAAGATGTGAAACGCATTACTAATGTTGATGTTCAGGAACGAATTCCGGATAATGTACTGCGATTGGCTGATGAGGTGGTGAATATTGATTTGACATCAGAGGATTTAATTGCACGCTTAAGAGAAGGGAAAATTTACACTGCGGATAAAATTCAGACGGCTTTAAATAATTTTTTTAAATCAGATCAAATTTTACAATTGCGAGAATTGGCCTTAAAAGAAGTTGCGGGCCAAGTACTTAGAAAAGTAGAGAATGAAGTGCCTAAAAATAGTGCTTTAAGGCATGAAAAACTCTTGGCTTGCATTAGCAGCAACGACAAGACAGCTAAAATTGTAATTAGAAAAGCGGCTCGTTTAGCCAGTTATTATAATTGTAATTGGTATGTTTTGTACGTAGTTACACCAAAAGAAAGTAGTGACAAAATTGCATTGGACAAACAACGCCATTTGATAAATAATTTCAAATTAGCCATACAGCTTGGTGCGGAAGTAATCAAGATGGAGAATTCTAATATCACGGATACCATGTTGAAAATTGTGGAACAAAAAAACATCACAACGGTTTGCATAGGAAAACCACACTTCAATTTATTTAAAGTAATTTTATCAACAACGATTTTCAGACGCTTATTGAATAGTCTATCGTTATCAAATGTTGATCTAGTTATATTGTCTTAAAAAGTGTTGAAGACAAATTCATACGGGTGAAAAATAATAACTAATTAAATAAAGAGGATAAGATTGCTTCGCTCCTCGCAATGACAAAATGAGAATTAAAACCAAATTAAATTTAGGCGTTGGCCTACTTTTTCTAATGATAATTATTTTGTCATTAGTAGCTGCATTTTATATTTTTTCTATAAAAAAAGACACTGAAAATATTCTAAAAGCAAATTATAATACTCTAGAGTATTCTAGAAATATGCTTCTTTCACTGGATGAAATTAATATAGATGAAGAAAAAGCAATTGTTGTATTCGAAACGAATCTCAGAAAGCAAATTGCCAATATAACGGAGATTGGAGAGGATAAAGTAACATATAATTTGCAAAAAAGTTTTGATTTTTTGAAAAAAAATAGGACGGATGAAGCTGCGAAAAGCCAAATTCGTCAGGATATTTTCGAGATCATGAAATTGAATATGGTTGCGATTAAAGTGAAAAGTGACATTGCCAAACACACTGCAGAAACAGCTAATTTATGGATTGCCGTTACGGGTACACTTTGCTTCTTAATTGCTTTTAATTTATTGGTCAACTTGCCTAATAATATTGCTAATCCAATAAAAGAGCTTACGGGAAGTATTAAAGAAATTGCCAATAAAAATTACACGGAACGAGTACATTTCATGAATCATAATGAGTACGGTGATTTGGCCAAATCGTTCAATACAATGGCACAAAAACTGGAGGAATACAGCAATAGTAATTTGCATAAACTATCTTTTGAAAAGAAACGATTGGAAACGTTGATTAATAATATGCATGACCCGATTATTGGATTGGATAATGATGGTATTGTATTATTTGCGAATGATGAGGCATTGAAAATCATGGCGTTAAAAGCAGAGGAAGTGATTGGGAAACTGGCTTCTTCGTTGGCATTGACAAATGATTTGATGCGTTCTTTGATTATAAAAGAATTGGAAAACGACGCTAAAAATGCTGGACAAAAATCACTTCCAATGAAAATTTTTGCCGATGGAAAAGAAAGTTATTTCGAAAAAGAAACGGTGACCATTACTATACAGCCAACTGGTGAGGATCAAACGATTACTATTGGTGATGTCATAATTTTAAGGAATATTACTGTTTTTAAAGAATTGGATTTTGCCAAAACTAATTTTATTGCGACCGTTTCGCATGAGTTGAAAACCCCTATTGCTTCTATAAAAATGAGCCTGCAATTACTTGAAAAATCAGAAACTGGAATAATCAATAGCGACCAAAAACAACTCATACAAGGGATCAAAGAAGACAGCCAACGATTGCTTAAAATCACTGGAGAATTATTGGAATTATCCCAATTGGAAACAGGAAATATTCAGTTGAACATGGCAAAAACTAATCCCTACGAGATTGTAAATTATGCTGTTGAAGCAATAAAATTACAAGCTGAACAAAAGCAAATCGAATTGCGGATTGAGGCGGAACCTAATTTATCCGAAGTGAAGGCTGACAGTGAGAAAACAGCTTGGGTTTTAATCAATTTTCTAACCAATGCGATACGCTATTCTTCTGAAAACAGTAGCATTACGGTACAATTGAAAAAAGAAAATAATGAGGTTGTTTTTCAAATAATTGATACCGGAAAAGGAATTGACAGCCGGTATAAAACTAAAATTTTTGATAAATATTTTCAGGTTCCCGGCAGCCATAAATCAGGGACAGGATTGGGTTTAGCCATTAGCAAGGAATTCATAGAAGCGCAAGGAGGGACTATTGGTATTGTAAGTGAATTGGGACTAGGAAGTACTTTTTATTTTAAATTGAGCATGGTTTGATTTTAAATACTTAGGTCTAATTATGGATTGTTTTGATAATTTTTTATCCAACATGACTGTTCACTTTACATGAAATTAATTACGATATTTAATTTCATGTAAAGTGAAATAATTATTACCCCTTTTTTTAAAGTCTAGTAATACAAATTAATAGGTGTCGTCATTCATGTCAGACTCTTCTTCTTTAGCTTTTTTGAAATCATTGTTCAAGAAATGAATATACTTTTTTTTATCGTTTTGATTTTTTCTAATTAGAAATACAATCAAAATAACCAAACAAATAATTACAATACCGATTATTACCCAGTTGATTTCCATTTTATTATAATTTAACAGTTAGATTAAATGTACTGTAAATAATTTAATTTTTGATTATCAGTATTTTAAATTTAGGGTATTTACAAGGAGAACCTTTTTAGTAAAGTTATTGATAAGAAGAAATCATTCAATCGAATTAACAATCAGCCATATTTACGGCAATGGCTAATCCGCCTTCCGAAGTTTCTTTGTATTTGTTGTTCATGTCTTTGGCGGTTTGCCACATGGTATCCACCACTTTATCTAGTGGTACTTTTGCGTTTTTGGGGTCAGTTTCCAGCGCTAATTCAGCCGCATTAATTGCTTTTATGGCACCCATCGTATTTCTTTCGATACAAGGAATCTGAACTAAGCCACCAATAGGATCACACGTCAATCCCAAGTGATGTTCCATAGCAATTTCGGCAGCCATTAAAACTTGTTCTGGGGTACCGCCCATTAACTCGCATAAAGCGGCAGCAGCCATTGAGGAAGAAACGCCTATTTCGGCCTGACAACCACCCATTGCGGCTGATATTGTAGAACCTTTCTTGAAAATGCTGCCTATTTCTCCGGCAACCATTAAGAATTGTTTGATTTCCTTTTCTCCGGCATTATGGTTTTCAATTACTAAATAATACATTAAAACAGATGGAATGACACCTGCACTTCCGTTTGTTGGAGCTGTAACTACACGACCTAAAGCGGCGTTTACTTCATTAACCGAAAGAGCAAAACAAGAAACCCATTTCAGTATTTGTCGAAATTTCACTTCTGTTTTTCTGATTTCTTCAAGCCAGGTTTGTGGCGAATCATAATTGGCTAAGCCAATGAGGTTTTGGTGCATATCAAAAGCACGGCGACGCACATTTAATCCGCCTGGAAGAATGCCCTCTGAATGGCAGCCAATGTACATGCATTCGAGCATCGTATTCCAAATGCGCATTAATTCATGATCGATAGCTGCTTCGGTGCGCATCGATTTCTCATTTTCATAGACAATTTCCGATATGGATTTGTTCTCTTTTTTGCAATAATCCAATAATTCTGCTGCTTTCTCAATTGGATACGGAAAAGCACATTTTATGGCAATTTTCTTCTTGGCGTTGATGCGTTCTTCTTTGACCACAAATCCGCCACCAATTGAATAAAAAGTGGAAACGTATTCGCTATCATCAGTCATATAGGCTGTAAAAGTCATTCCATTGGCATGAAAAGGAAGAAAGTTTTTATTGAAAATAATGTCTTGGAGGAAATAAAAAGGGATCGATTTTTCGTTTCCTAAATTGATTTCGTTTTTTGATTCAATGGATTTAATAATTACATCAATATTTTCTACGGGAATGTATTCAGGATCTTGTCCGCTTAAACCCAGCATTACGGCTAAATCTGTCGCGTGTCCTTTTCCGGTCAAGGATAGAGAACCGTATAAATCTATTTTTACCCTATGTACTGTATGAAGTAAATTTTCGGTTCTTAATTCGCTAAGAAAGCGTTCGGCAGCTCTCCAAGGTCCAAGTGTGTGTGAACTCGAAGGTCCAACACCAATTTTTAACATGTCAAAAACGGAGATACATTCTTCCATCTGTAGTGTGAATTTTGTTGTCTGCAAATATAATAGAATGTAGCAAGGGTACTATTCAAAATTAGAATAATATTGTTTATTTAATAATGAATATTACTGTATTGTTGTTATTCTTCAACAAATATGAATTAATAAAAGCTAGAGGTTTGGTAAAATCAATATTTAATTATTCCAAAATTTACCTTGTGCAATACTTCCTAAATGGCTATTTTTGAAGTATAACTAACCCGTAAAACATGAAAAAGACCGTTTTTCCTTTTTTTTTAATACTACTTTGTGTGCTAAGTGTTCATTCACAAGTACAGAGTCCTTCAGAATTTTTACCCAATTATGGAAAACAAATAACCTACTACCATCAAGTTGAAAATTACTTCAAACAGCTTACTGAAAAGTCTACTTTTATCAAACAGCAGAAGTATGGCGTAACACCGGAACAAAGAGATCTGAACGTGTATTTTATTTCAAGTCCGGAGAATTTAGCTAATTTGGAACAAATACGAAATAATAATTTAGCAGCCATTGGCTTATCCGAAACTAAATCCCAGCTGATTGGTGATAAGCTAATCGTATGGTTGAGTTTCAATGTTCACGGAAATGAATTTGCAGGAACGGAAAGCGCCATGACAGTAGCTTATGAATTGATAAATCCTTCGAATCTAGCAACCAAAAAGTGGTTAGAGAATACAATTGTAATCCTTGATCCGTGTATCAATCCTGATGGATATTCAAGATACGGAAATTGGTTAAGGGAAATTTCAGGAAAAAAAATGCATCCGGAATTATCAGACAGAGAACACATGGAAGCATGGCCAGGAGGTAGGTACAATCATTATATGTTTGATTTAAATAGAGATTGGGCGTGGCAAACCCAGCCTGAAACCCAACAGCGTATTATATTGTACAATCAATGGATGCCACAAGTGCATACAGATGTGCATGAAATGGGATACGATTCTCCGTATTTTTTTCCACCATCTGCGGAACCTTTGCACGAGTACATTGAGAAGTACCAAAAAGATTTTCATTACACTTTAGGTAAAAATATTTCAAAAAAGTTTGATGCTCAAAACTGGATGTACAATACTGGAGAACGCTTTGATTTGTTTTATCCAAGTTATGGTGATACATATCCTACTTACAATGGAGCGGTAGGAATGACATTAGAACAAGGAGGAATAGGCGCTGGGAGAGCAGTTACGATGAGTAATGGTATCAATTTGACGATACAGGATCGATTAACCCATCACGCAACGGCAGTTTTGACGGTTGTAGAATCGGCATCAGCTCAAGCAGAGGTTTTACTCAAAGGATTCAGAGGTTTTATGAATAATTCCCGAAAAACAGTGAAGGGAAAGTATAAAATGTATGTAATGAAAAGCAATCCGAAGTTAGTTCAAATGGCGGATTTGTTGAAAAAAAATAATGTAGCGTTCAGTTATGCCGATGCCAGTCAAAAAGCATCGGGATTCAATTACAACACAAAGGCAGAAAATGGTTTTACGATTGAACCGAATGATTTGATTGTAAAAGTAGACCAACAAAAAGCCGTTTTTGCCCAAGTGCTTTTTGAACCGAATCAAAAACTAAATGATAGTTTATCGTATGACATTACTTCATGGGCTTTGCCTTTAGCGTATGGCGTAGAAGGATATGCATTGAAGAATAGTTTAGACATCAAAACAAAAGCATCAATCGAAGCGAAAGAAAAAGTAATTCCTCAAAATGTATATGCATTTCATATTCCGTGGAATAACAGAATTTCAGCCCAGGTTTTGTCTTTGTTGCATCAAAATAATATAAAGGTGCGATCAGCAATGAAGAAAGCTGTTTTTGGGGATGTAACTGTTGAACCTGGTGGTTTGTTAGTGACCAAAGCAGATAATCCTAAAGTGGTGGATTTTGAAAAAACGATTAGTGAACTGGTAAAAGTAAAAACTGATTACAGTTATATAGCTACAGGTTTTTCTTCTAATTCTAAAGATGTTGGCGGTGAAAATTTCAGTTTATTGAAAGCACCTAAGGTCGTTTTGTTATCTGGAAAAGGTGTTGGTTCTACAGAGTTTGGTGCCGCTTGGTATTTCATGGAAGAAACTATAGGATACCCCATAAGCGTAGTCGAAGTGAATAATTTTAATAGACTAAACCTATTCAATTACAACACGATTATTTTAGCGGATGGGTATTATGATTTAAATGAAGACCAGCAAAAGAAAATAGGAGAATGGATTAAGAATGGAGGAAAAGTGATTGCAATGAATAGTGCGCTTACTCTTTTTGAAGCTAAAGAGGGCTACGCACTGAGTCCTTTTGCTACTGAGGAAGATAAAATTAGTTCTGAAAAAGAAGCTGAAGAAGAGGAATTGAAAGAGCGCTTCTTAGATTTTCAAGATTCAGAGCGTAGGTATATCTCTAAATCGATTCCGGGAGCTATTATTGAAAATCTTCTTAATAAAACCCACCCAATGTCTTTTGGTTTAGGCGATAAATATTTTAGCCTAAAAACGGATGACAGGCATTATTCGCTATTGAAGAAAGCCACGAATGTTGTATATGTTCCTAAAGATTATAAGAGTTATGGTTTTGTGGGTAATGAAATCAAAAAGAAACTGAATAACACAGTAAGTTTTGCAGTAGAAAAAAAAGGGAATGGTTCTGTAATTTACATGGTTGATAATCCTTTATTTAGAGGTTTCTGGGAAAACGGAAATTTGTTATTTAGTAATGCTTTGTTCTTAGTAAACTAAAGAGTGAACTACTTAATACAAAAGAGCACGATATTGATCGTGCTCTTTTGTATTAAAATTGTATTATGATTAAAAAGGATATCCAATAGCTAAATTAAAAATTAAATTTTCTCTGCGCCAAGGTCCGCTTCCAAAATCAATTTTATCCAAAACCCAACGATTACCCTCCGGCAAATATGGTTTGCGTAATGGGAAGGCCAGATCCGTCCTTAAGATTAAAAAAGAGAAATCGAAACGCAATCCGGCTCCAGCACCAACAGCAATTTCGTTTAGGAATTTTTTAGTTAATTTTGCACCTGGTTTTTCGGCATTTTCTTTCATCAACCAGATGTTTCCAGCATCTATAAACAAAGCGCCTTTGACTAATCCGTAAATTTTTGCTCGGTACTCCGTATTGAATTCTAATTTAAAATCACCGGATTGATCAGGCAAAAAAGAGCTCGTATTAGTAGCAGCACCATCAAAACTTCCTGGACCTAATGATCGCGCTCTAAAGGCCCGTAAACTATTGGTTCCACCTATAAAAAACTGCTTAATAAAGGGCAACTCTGCTGAATTGCCATAAGCAAATCCAGCGCCTACGATTATGCGACTGGCCAGCTGGGAATCAGGGCTTAATTTTAAATAATGCCTAAAATCATTTTCTATTTTGACAAATTGGCTAAAGGGAACATCAAAAAATTTAATAGTATCTCCTTTTTGGATATTTGCCCCTGAAACTAATCCTGCAATATTTCCTGCTAAATCAATTGTACCTTTATAGTAAAAGGTGTTTTTCTTTCTTAGTTGTAAAGTATTGGTATACGTATAGGAATAAGTTGGTCCGAAAATCAATTGTTTTTCAATTACTTTTCCTAAAGACTCATTTGCTAGAATTTGTTCTTGGTATAATGGAGTGACATTTTGTGGACTAGCATACGTAATCTCAGTAACATTCAATAAATGTTCCTTTCGCTCATTTTCTTTCCATAAATAGCCAAAAGACCCTTTAAAGGTTTGCAAGGAATACAATTTGGTTCTGTTTTGAAATTCATATCCCAATGTTGCTTTCGTTTTGGGCACAAAGCCACTAGGAGAATTTAGCTTAAAAGGGGCAAGAAATCGCGGCCAAACTAAATTAGCTTCGGTACCAAATCTATAAACATTAAATCCATTGTTTTGTCCGGAAACTTGTACTTCAACACCCCCAAAAGCAGAGATAGTAAGCAATTCAGCACCTCTAAAAGTATTTCTGTTACTCCAGTTTAAATTGAGTTCAGTTCCTGTATAATTAGCTGAATTTGTTTTGGCCAATACCTCCAATCGAATTGATTTTTTTGGTAATGGAGTTAGGTAATAATAAGCATCGAGGTAATTTCCGGTAGTATCCGAAACTCTAAATTGATTTTTTACGAATTTGAAAGTTCCAAGATTTACTAATCTATTTAAGGATAGATTATGATTAGTACGGTTGTATAAATCTTCTTTTTTGAAATACAATGCCCGATCAAAAATCCGGGGCTTAAATAAGTTTTCCTGATCGATGATGGTTAAATCATTGTATTTTTTGATAGAATCCATATTGTTTTTCACACTATCGATACCAACGGAGTAGTTGGGATACACAATAATTTTATTGATTTTGAATGGGGTCTCTGCTAATTGTGGGGTTTCGTCTTTTACTTTTACAATAAGATCTACTTGATGATCAGCAACAGTTGTATCTACTTGAACTTTAAGATAATCAGGGTTGAAATAGAAAAAACCTTTTTCTTTTAATCTGGAATCAATACGAACTCTTTCTTCTTTAATGACATCAAGGCTATACCCTTCGTCTTTCTTTAACAGAGTTCTGCGTCTGGTATTGCGAACAGCTGTAGCGATCACCGAAGAATCCTTGGGGAACTTCACTTCTCTAATTTTATATTGTTTTGCGGGGTTTACCAGATATGTAGCGCTCGCTTTTTTACCTTTTCGTGTTGAGTCAGCTGCTGTTTTAGCGTTGAAGTAGCCACTGTTTTCTGAAAAATTTTGTAAAACACTTTTGTTGTATTCTAAGTCAACTTGACTATATAAAACGGGAGGTTCACCTACTTTGTTTTTCAACCAGTAGCGCCATCCTTTATCTTTTTTTGGTGTTCCCGCTAAATTATAAATATACAATTTTGGTTTCAACCCCAAAAAAGAGGAGTTGGGTTTGGGCCTCACAATATCTTCCAACTTATTTTTTAATGCTTTATTTTCTTTCTTGGTGGTTTTTTTTCCTTCTACTTTTATTTTTGCACCTGTATATAGTAGCTCCCCTTCGGGCAAAAATCGGGTATTACTGCACGAGGAAACAAACATTCCTAAAAAAAGAAAATAGAGTGCAAGAGTCTTAGTCATCAATTTTAGTATTTATTAAAAATTAGACTATTGAGAAATTATGGCTCATTAGAAAAAATTAATTCCTAAATTTTCTTAAATGCTCAACAGTTCAAAAACTTTTATTTATTTATCACAAAAATAGTTAAAACTATGCACTTTGATACATTTCGTTAGAAGCTTCTAAAGTGAATATTTCAAATATGGATTTCTAAAGTGAAAATGGACTTACAGAATCAAGATTGGTCTTTACCATAGTTTGGGTTACAATATATAAATGTGTATTTTTAAGCAATGATATTAAAATTCAACACAAAGTTATTTTTATGTAAATATTAGAAGTGTAATTGACTAAAATATTAACCGAGTATTCCAAAAAGACTATGTCTACCTTAATTATCTTCAAATTTTTATTATAATATATATTGCAGTGAAAATAAATATCATTTATAGGAATTAGATATTCGTTAATAGTTTATCAATCCTCAATGATTATATTTTCTATTTTTCGTGTGATTTGTCTTAAACAAAGGTTATTTTTTTATAAGTTTTAACCACTTCAGTAGTGCTGTTCGTTTCTTCATCGGGAAAGGCTTCGAGGCATAAAATAAATTAATCATAATTCATTAAATTTATTTTTTATAAAGGTATTACAAATAAATGATTTTTTATTGAGATAAAAATTTAGAAATGGAGGCACTTCGCGCAGCGGGGATTTTATGGTATTTTAGTTTTAATGGTAAGTTTATAAAATTGTACAAATTTCTCTGACTTCGTGCAATTTTTAGTAGCTGTTTTAAATTATTTGCGTCATAAAAGTCTCTGACTTTTGAATACTTTTTTAGAAGAACACTTTGCAGAGCGGGGGCGGGAACCTTATAGCACTGGATATAATTTTTTAATAATACAATCTGAAATCGAGTAGTTTACAAAGCGCATAATGTTTTTTATATAATTCTTCTACAATTTCGACGAGATCATCTTGTTCTTGACACAAGCTAAAGAAAGCTTTATCGATGGGACCACTGGTTAAGTTATGAAATGCCGCTCCATAACCCGAAATAGCACGCGCTCCTGTAATATCTAAAAAATACTGCGCTTCATCCGGACTTAAATCTAAAACTTTTGAATTGGCAAAATGCAAAATTTTTCCAGTCATTTTCCCTTCAAAGAGTTCGGCAATTTCTTCTAAGCTATAATAATACTCATTGAGGCAAATATTGTTTCCTTCACCTTGCATGACTAAGTAGATGATTTCATAATCCTTAAAATTATGGTCTTCATAGAGCAAGGCATTTAAACTTTCGTCTAATCCTTCTATAGTATCACACGTTTTATAAATGCTTGTAATACCTTGTTCAAAGGCTAAATTTTCTAAGTTTCTGACCACTTCAGTAGTGGTGTTCGTTTCTACATCGGTAACGGCTTCGAGGCAGAAAATAAATTGATCATAATCCATGAAATTTACTTTTTATAGAGTTATTACAAATAAATGATTTTTTATTGAAAAAAAATCGGAAATGGCGACATTACGGGGAGTTGGCACGAATGCGTAACACGATAACGTTTGTACTCTTCTAAGATCTTAAAAGATTTTCGAGCAATTAAATTCGATATTAAATTATTGAATAATAGACATATAGTATTAATGAAAAAATTGAAAGAATTAGAAGAATAAAGGTTATTATTTCGAATATTTTTAAATTTCCTGGGTCTAAATGGCTAATTTGAACATCCTCTTTTTTATCTGAATCTAAATATTCATTTAATTGTTTTTGGCGAACCTTAATTTCTTCACGATATTTTTTAGTCTCATAAAATAAACATATTGACAAGAAAAGTATTCCAAAAGCAATTAAGGTTATTGTTACCAAGAAAAAGACTTTTGAGTTCTGATTTGGTAGAGTTTCGGGTTTCAAACCAATTAATAAACCTAAAAAGCCAATTGAAATTGTCGCTAAATGTCTTAAAAATGAAAAATAGGATTCAGTTTCTTTTTTTTCGGTATTTATAATATTATTTAAATGATTTTTTATATTTTCATCAATCATAGTTTTCGCTTTATTATAAAGTAAACAACAACTTGTATAACCTAACAATAAAATGACTTCAATCCAACCAATATAAGGTGTCTTTGTGAGATAAAATGGCTTTTTGTTATTTTATAAATATAAATAAATTATTGCAAATAATTTAATGTTTTTATAAAGTGTAACCAAAAAAAACGGCGTTTAAATGGATTTTAAACGCCGTTTTGATATTATATGAAAGAAGTAGTTTATCGAATCGCTTTTACAAACTCTTCAATTTTCCCAGTACCATTTTCGGTTAAATGCTGAATGAAGGCACTCCCTATAATCGCTCCTTTGGCAAATTGCACAGCTTGGTTAAACGTTTCCTTGTTGTTGATTCCAAAACCAATTACTTGCGGATTTTTTAAATTCATGTCGGCAATGCGTTTGAAATATTCCTCTTGAGCACTTCCAAAACCAGTTTGTGATCCTGTAACACTTGCTGAACTTACCATATAAATAAATCCATCAGATACGCTGTCAATAAAATGGATGCGCTCGTCAGACGTTTGTGGCGTAATCAAGAATATATTTTTCAATCCGTATTTCTCGAAAGTTTCCTTGTATTCATCGGCATAGACAGCAACGGGAAGATCAGGAATGATTAATCCGTCGATGCCTATTTCGGCACATTTTTGGCAGAAATTCTCTATTCCATATTGTAACATTGGGTTGAAATAGCCCATAATCACTAGAGGAATAGAAACCGTTTTGCGAATGTCTTTTAATTGGTCAAACAACACTTGTGTTGTCATACCGTTGTGCAAGGCTTGAGTTGAACTCGCTTGAATGGTTGGTCCATCCGCTAATGGATCGCTAAACGGCAAACCTATTTCAATCATATCTACGCCGCTTTTCTCTAAATCCTGAATGATTTGAACTGTGTCGGTTAAATTAGGGTATCCTGCCGAAAAATAGATAGAAAGTATCTTTTTAGTTTCTTGTAATTTTTGATTTATTCTGTTCATTGTTTTATTTTTTGTCTTAACAGATTTTTAAAAGCTGTTAGGTGTATGTTTTTATATTTACAATTATTAATTTTCCATATAAATCCATGCCACAATTCCGGAGTTCAATGTTATTTGAACTCTTTTATACGCATTAGATTCGAATTGATCTGCTTTAGTCAGATCTTCACTGGAAACAGTAAAAACAATACCATTTATTTGATCCGAAGGATTTTCGCTTGGTGTTGCTACAAAATAATCTGCCATTCCAAATTCTTCTTCTATTTTTAGATCTTTTAGTTTATAGCCTTTGAGTTGGTCTAGTGTTCCAGTCAATAGCTTCTTAAAAACCTGTATTTGAATTTTTTTAGACTGTAATGTTCCGTAAGAGAATATATGTTCCATAATACTATTTTTTCTCGTTATTTATTGCGTTAGGGATAGGAACGGCATCCTTTTTTGTGGTTTTTTCTACCACAAAAAAGATATAGTGTACAGCCCGACCCGATTTTTTTTGGGGAGGGTAACGCCCAAATTATTCTTCTGTTATAATTTAAAATAATCGATATACGTATTCAAATCTTTGTCACCACGACCAGAAAGATTAATGACTACAATATCCTCTGGTTTGAATTTCATTTCGTCTAAAACGGCAAAGGCATGTGCACTTTCGATAGCAGGAATCAGTCCTTCCATTTGGGATAATTTTAATCCCCATTGCATGGCTTGATCATCCGTAATGGAGATGAATTGCGCTCTACCAGTAGCGAATAAATTAGCGTGCATAGGGCCTACGCCCGGATAATCCAGTCCTGCCGAAATAGAATAGGGCTCGGTGATTTGTCCATCAGGAGTTTGCATCAATAAGGTTTTACTACCGTGAATAACGCCTACTTTTCCCAAGGCTGATGTAGCGGCACTTTCGCCTGAATTGACTCCTAAACCTGCTGCTTCGACTGCAATAATATGTACGTCTTCGTTGTCCAGAAAATGATAATAGGTACCAGCAGCATTACTACCACCACCCACACAAGCAATCAGATAATCAGGGTTTTCGCGACCTTCTTTTTCTAATAATTGTTCTTTGATTTCTTTAGAAATAACACTTTGGAAACGCGCCACCATATCCGGATAAGGATGTGGTCCCACGACAGAGCCAATGATATAATAGGTATCTACAGGATTGTTAATCCAGTCGCGAATGGCTTCGTTTGTGGCATCTTTTAATGTTTTTGATCCGGAGAGCGCAGGACGTACTTCGGCACCAAGCATTTTCATTCGAGCCACATTTGGCGCTTGACGTTTTATATCAATTTCACCCATGTAGACAATACATTCCAATCCCATTAATGCGCACACAGTTGCGGTTGCTACGCCATGTTGTCCAGCGCCGGTTTCGGCAATGATTCGTTTTTTACCCAAACGCTGAGCCAGTAAAATTTGTCCGATTGTGTTGTTAATCTTGTGTGCACCAGTATGACATAAATCTTCTCTTTTTAAGTAGATTTTTGTATTGTATTGTTCGGATAGCCGTTTGGCAAAATAAAGTGGCGTAGGGCGACCTACATATTCTTTGAGCAAAGCGTCAAATTCAGCTTGAAATTCGGGCTCCGCTGTAATTTTTAAATAATTTTGACGTAATTCTTCCACATTTGGATATAGCATTTCAGGAATGAAGGCGCCTCCAAATTCTCCGTAATAGCCTTTTTCGTTGACGTTGTATGACATAATTTTATTTTTTTATTTTGTTATCTGTAGAGACGCACATTGTAGAGACGCACTGGAGTGCGTCTCTACATAATTGTATGTTTTTTAAACCAGGTTCTATCTCAAATTTACTATTTACATCAATAGCGTAAAGCGGTAAATTGGTTTTTAAAATTTCATTTACAGCACCCATTTCATTAATTCCGATTCCGCCACTTAGGAAAAACGGTTTGCTAGAAGGATACTTTTCTAATACTTTCCAATCGAATGCAATTCCGTTTCCACCTGGTAATTTTCCTTTGGTATCAAAAAGAAAATAATCACAAACTGTTTCAAAGGGTTTCAGTACTTCAAAATCAAAAGAATCATCAACAGAAAATACTTTTATAATTTCAATCTGAACTTGTTTCCCATTCTCATCTTTCAAAACTTGCTTTAAATCCTGACAAAATTCAACTGATTCCTGTCCGTGCAATTGAACGGCTTGCAAATCGTATTTTTGAACTTTCGCCAAAATAACGTCGGTACTTTCATTAACAAAAACCCCTACTTTCTTGATTGATTTTGGTAAATCTGGAATGCTATCTTCAAAATATCGAGCTGATTTTCCCCAAAAAATAAAGCCCATATAATCGGGTAGGAGCGAACCTACTTCGAGTATATTATCGGGATATTTCATACCGCAGATTTTTATCCCAACCCTATCCCTTACCGAAGGAGAGGGAGCCGAAGTGTCTTGATTATCTGTTTTTTTTTTCATTTCCAGGTTTTTTTAAGTTCAATCTTTTTAAGGTTTTGAATCCTAAAAGAGTCATTTTACAGTTGACTGATAAATTCGGTTGCAGCTTTACCGGCATTGTCGGTTTTCATGAAGTTTTCTCCAATTAAAAACCCTTTATATCCGTAAGGCTTTAATTCATTTATCGCTTCAATAGAGGATATCCCACTTTCGGAAATTTTCACAAAATCATTTGGTATTTGCGCTGCCAATTGCTTGCTGAAATCTAAACTCACTTCGAATGTTTTTAGGTTTCTATTGTTCACACCAATCATATCTAAGGTAGGCATAATTGATTTTTCCAGTTCTTCTTGGTTGTGCACTTCCAGTAAAACTTCCAATTCTAAACTTTTAGCAAATTCGGATAAGGATTTAATTTCCTCTCTCGTTAAAACCGCAGCAATAAGCAAAATTAAATCGGCTCCGTAAGCTTTGGCTTCCAAGATTTGGTATTCATCAACGATAAATTCTTTTCGTAATAATGGAATGTTGACTGTGGCTCTTGCCAAAAGTAAATCGTCTAAGGAGCCACCAAAGTATTTCCCATCCGTTAATACCGAAATTCCACAAGCACCTGCATTTTCATATCCTTTAGTTACTTCTTCCACCGTAAAACTGTAATTTATCTCTGCTTTGGAAGGCGAACGACGTTTGTGTTCCGCAATAATTCCGGAGGTGCTGTTTCTTAAATTATCGCTCAAAGAAATAGTTTTTTTTCCAAAGAAAACGGAAGCCTCCAATTGCGAAACGGGAATGATGGTTTTCTTGAGAATGACTTCTCTTTTTTTGTCAACTATTATTTTATTTAAAATATTCATTATTAGCTGTTTAGTATTTTATTTGTTTGACGTTTAAAGTTGCTCATCGTTTGTAATAATCCATTTGCACAACTTTAAACCTTAACCTTTAAACTATTTTATTTACTCAATTCTTGTAATTTTTTCAAAGCTACAAGTCCTTTACCAGATAATAAACTTTCTTTTGCTATTTGAAACCCTTCTAAAGGAGAACATTTTGTAACGGTTGCAATAGCCATGGCCGCATTGGCACAAACCACATTGTTTTGCGCTTCGGTTCCTTTTCCAGAAATGATATCCGTAAATAGTTGCGCTGATTCTTCGATGGTGTTGCCACCTTGAATTTCGCTTTGCAACAAAAGACGAACACCAAAATCTTCTGGGGTTAAAATTCCTTCCATTGTAGGAGTAATCGTTTTTGTAGGCCCGGTTAATGAAACTTCGTCATACCCGTCAAGCGAATGTAAAATGGTAAAATTGACATCAGTATTCTGATATAGGTAAGCATACATTCGGGCTAGTTCCAAATTAAACACTCCTACTAATTGATTTTTAGGAAACGATGGATTTACCATGGGACCCAGCATATTGAAGAATGTTTTAACCGCCAATTCTTTTCGAATAGGTCCTACGTTTTTCATCGCTGGATGAAATAATGGAGCGTGTAGGATACAAATTCCTGCTTTATCAATACTTTTTTCTAAGAAATCAGAATCATTACTGAATTTAATGCCTAATTTCTCCATTACGTTACTTGAACCTGAAATAGACGAAACACCATAATTCCCATGTTTTGCCACTTTAATTCCTGCACCCGCTGCCACAAAAGAAGCCAAGGTTGAAATATTAAACGTGTCTTTTCCGTCACCACCTGTACCGCACAAATCGATGGTATCATAAGCAGATAAATCTACACGAATACACAGTTGTAACAAAGCTTCCCGAAAGCCGGCAAGTTCATCAATACTTACACTTCGCATCATGTAAACGGTCAGAAAAGAAGCAATCTGACTGGTGTTATAACTCCCGTGAGAGATATTTACCAATACGTTTTTAGCTTCTTCTTGCGAAAGTATTTCGTGATTTATCAGTCTGTTTAATATGTTTTTCATTTTTATATATGTCTTAAAGTTGAAAGTCTTAAAGTCTTAAAGTCTTTCGACATTATGACATTTGACATTATGACTAATTTTTCACCCAATTCTCTAATATCTTTTTCCCATTAGGAGTCAAAACACTTTCCGGATGAAATTGTACACCGCGTACATCATACATTTTGTGACGCAAGGACATTACTTGTCCATTTTCGTCAAATGAAGTGGCTTCCAGCACATCTGGTAAATTAGTGTCCACCACCCAAGAATGGTACCGTCCTACTTCAAATTCGTTTCCTAATCCTTCGAATAAAAGTTCATCATCAACCACAGTTTTTACCATAGTTGCAACGCCATGGTATACTTTGTCCAAGTTGGATAGCGTTCCCCCGTAAACTTCGCCTATTGCTTGCTGGCCTAAGCAAACGCCAAAGATACTTTTTGTAGGTCCGTATTTTTTAATGACTTCTTTCAACAATCCTGCTTCATCAGGAATTCCAGGCCCTGGAGACAGAAGGATTTTATCAAAAACTGCAATTTCATCAATATCAAATTCATCGTTTCGATACACGGTTACTTCGCAATCTAAATCTTCGAGATAATGCACCAAATTATAAGTGAAACTATCGTAATTGTCTATGACTAGTATTTTTTTCATGTTTTATTATTGAAAAATTGAAAGATTTAAAGGTTGAAAAATTCTTGTGTTTTAGCAATCTTTAAATTCTTAAATTATTGAATCTTTAAATTATTTTATATTGTTTCGGCTAAATCTAATGCTTTATTCAGCGCTAATAATTTATTGTATACCTCCTGCATTTCGCTTTCTTCGTCTGAACTGGCTACGATGCCGGCTCCGGCTTGGGAATGCAATTGATGATTTTTACTTAGGAACGTCCGAATCATAATAGCATGGTTAAAATTGCCTTCAAAATCCATGAAACCAATAGCTCCACCATAAAAATTTCGATTGGTTTTTTCGTATTCTTCAATTAATTGCATGGCTCTGTGTTTGGGAGCACCACTCAAGGTACCTGCAGGGAAAGTATCCGCTACTACTTGCATGGTTGTAGCATTCTCATGTAAATGCCCCGTTACTTTTGAGACTAAGTGAATGACATGGGAGAAAAATTGTACTTCACGGTACTTTTCTACCTTGACGTTGTGACCGTTTCTGCTTAAATCATTTCGAGCTAAGTCTACTAGCATTACATGCTCACTGTTTTCTTTTTTATCTTCGGATAATTGTTTGGCGAGAACGGCATCTTTCTCGTCATCACCAGTTCTTTTAAAAGTTCCAGCAATAGGATGAATTTCTGCTTTACGGTCTTTCACAATGATTTGAGCTTCCGGTGAAGAACCAAATATTTTGAAATCACCATAATCAAAAAAGAATAAATAGGGAGAAGGATTAATGCTTCGCAATGCTCTGTATACATTAAACTCATCGCCTTTAAAACCTTGGGTAAATCGTCGGGACAAAACTAATTGGAACACATCACCTCTAAAGCAATGTTTTTTTGCTAAAGTCACATTGTGTTTGAATTCCTCGTCGGTTAGATTTGAAAATCCGGCTCCTTCTTTCGAAAATTTATAAGAAGTAATATTTCTAGATTGTAATAATTGTTCGATTTCTGAAATGTTGTTCCTTCCGTCTAAGCTATGGCAAAAAATATAGGCTTCATTCTTGAAATGATTGATAGCAATTATGTTTTGATACACTGCATAATACACATCGGGAATGGTATTGCTATTTTCTTTTTTGGCAATAACCACTTTTTCAAAATAACGTACGGCATCGTAAGCTATATATCCAAAAAGCCCATTATTAATGAATTTAAAATTATTTTTCTCGGATTTAAACTGACCCGAAAATTCTTGAATTACTTCTGGAATATTGGTATTGGCATCGATTAATATTTTTTCAAAACCCCCATCAGGAAAGGTCTTGTAGATAATTTCATTTTCTATTTTTATAGAGGCAATTGGATTACAACAGATGTACGAAAAACTATTATCATTGCCGTGATAATCACTACTTTCTAATAATAAGCTATTGGGGAATTTATCACGAATTTTGAGATAGACACTTACTGGAGTAATAGTATCTGCGAGGATTTGCTTGTAATTTGTATTTAGTATAAAAGGTTTCAATTTATATGTTTTTAGTGTTGTGTGATAGAGATAAAACAGGCATAAAAAAAAGGCCTGTCGTGATGACAAGCCTTTCAAATTTATAGTTTAATAATACTATAGGAAGCTTAGTTCACGACGACTGACGTAAATTGTTCCACCACCAAGTATTGTTTATTTTTGATTTCATGATTTATTTTATTGCAACAAATATATAAATGTAATTTGATTATTCAATATCATTGTGCGTTAAAAAACATTAAAATTCAATAATTTTTGTTAAATAAATTTTAGTCGTGATTTTTATTAAAAAAACAAAACCCTAACGATATGTTAGGGTTTAATTATGGGATTTTAAATGAAATTTAGAATTTCAATGCAACCGCTAATTCAAATTCATCAGAAATAGCTTTGTCTCCTAAGTTGTCAAAGAAACTTCCAGAACCATATTTAATATCGTACTTTGTTCTGTCTATTTTTAATTTAGTTGCTGCGGTAGTTGCAGTTGTAGCAAGATCAAAAGTAATAGGATTTGTTTTTCCTTTAATAGTTAAATCTCCGGTTACAGTATAAATATTTGCAGATTTTAAAATTGCTTTTTTGAAAATCAAAGTAGCTGTTGAAAATTTATCTGTTCCAAAAAAATCATCAGCCTTCAAGTGGCCCTCCAATTTTTCTTTACCTTGACCAGCTTTTAAGTCTGTAACGATTATAGAAGTCATGTCTACATTAAATGTACCACCTACTAATTTTTTTCCTTTAAAAACTAAGGCACCATCTTTTAGGTTGATTGTTCCTTCATGTTGTCCCGTTACTTTTTTCCCAGTCCAGTTGATAGTACTTTTTGCAGTATCTACTTTTTTTGTTTGAGCGGTTACTGATAAGGTAGATAAAACCACTACTAATGCGAATGCGATTGATTTAAAATTTTTCATGTTTTTGAGTGTTTGAATTTGATTAATAATTAAAGAGTGATGAATAATTCTTCGTTTGATTTCCTAACTTTTTTGTAATGTTGCGTTGCATCCTCATCGTGTCTGTATCCCAGAGTTGCGATTAATGTTGCGTTCAATCCTAACTTATCCAGACCCAATATTTCATTTACTTGAGCAGGGACAAATCCCTCCATTGGTGTAGCGTCAATTTTTAGATCAGCGGCAGCATTTAATAAATTTCCTAAAGCCAAGTAAGTTTGTTTTGCTGTCCAGATATTTCTAGCTTCTTCAGGAAGAGATGTTATGTTTGTTGTCATAAAATCTTTGTATCCTTGCATGCTTTCTAAAGAAATTTGTCTGGTTTGGCTTGTATTGATAAAATAATTATCGATTCCATTTTTACCAAAGTCTATTTCATTTGCAAAAACAATTAGGTGTGAAGCTTCTATAATTTGTGATTGTCCCCAGGCAGAAGGTTGAATTTTAGCTCTTAATTCGGGGTTTTCAACTATAATAACTTTATAAGGTTGTAATCCAAAGGAGGACGAACTCAAACGAATCGCTTCCTTTAATATGTTTAAATCTTCAGCTGTTATTTTTTTAGTGATATCAAACTTTTTTGTTGCATATCTCCAATTTTGATTTTCTAAGAAAGTATTCATGTTGTATTTACTATTTATTGGTTTCTGTATTTTTCTAATAATTGATTTAATTGAACTATTTCCTCTGCACTCAAATTTTTTGAAAAGAATTCCTCATGCGATATAACCTTTGGGTCTAATTCTTTCAAAACATTCAATCCTTTAGGCGTTATCGATACTTCAATTTTACGACGGTTATCAGGACAAACTTTACGAGTGACTAGTTCTTTTAATAATAACTTATCTACTAATCGAGTCGTATTGCTCGTTCTGGCTAACATTCGTTCTTGAATTACGGACATGTTTGCCGGATTTCCTTTTTGGCCTCGTAATATTCTAAGTACATTATATTGTTCTCCAGATATTTCATGAGGTTTTAATAATTCATTAAAATTTTCTGTAATTACATTTTGTGTATACAAAACATTTAGAATAATTTTTTTAGAATTATCCATTGTTACAGTTGATTTTAAAATGTCTTCAATTTTCATATTTGTATATATGTAATTTGTTGGTACAAATGTAACGTTTTTTATAGTTGTATATACAAGTGTAGGTTATTTTTTTGTTAAAATAATTTTAAGATACTGTAAAATGATTTGATTTTGTTTTTTTATGTGTTTTAACTCTTGTAAATCAAATGTTTGACTAATTTTGAATCTCAAAATTAAATTATTGTGAGGGTTGCTCGTGTTGGTTTAAAAATTTATTTATTTTTAAAGTATACTCAAAACTTGTACCAAAACACGATGAAGCAAAAAGTGTATGTATGGCGAGTGTCTGATTTTGTTAAATTGTATGGCTTTCCACAAATGGTTTAATCTGATTGCAGTAATTAGAGTTCAAGTGTTTAAATATTTTAAAAAGTAAATTATCAAGAGTTGGAATCTGTTTTTACCATCAAGTAAGCGTTGGTAGAGTCTGATAAGTTTAGGATTTAGACTAACTACCCATTGCTCTTATTTCATAAGTAATTTAGTTTTAATCATCAACTACTTTTTTTAACTTTTATTCAAAACTTATGGATTATATTCAAATACTCGGTTTGATAGCAGCTACATTAACAACTGGTGCTAATTTCCCACAGACCTACAAAATTATAAAAACAAAATCAACAAAAGACATTTCTAAAGTTACTTATGTGATGCTTTTTTGTGGAGGAATGATGTGGCTTATATATGGGATTTTACAAAATGACATTCCTATTATCATTGCAAATGGCATTTCAGGCGCAATATGTGGAATTATTCTTATCCTTAAATTTTCTTCAAAAAAAGTACTCGAAAATTTGGATAAAAAAATCTAGTGTTCTGTAATACAGTGTAGTGTGGTTTGTTTAAATCGTGATTTTATAAATTTTAAATAAGATTATGTAAAAATTTTATCTTTAAAAGTGTAAATTTATAATGATTTAAAAAAGTGTTACAAAAACTAATAAATTATTACAATGAAAAACACGAAAACAAAATTAAATGATTCTGAAAATCAGAAACTACAGGATTTAGCTATTGACAAGTCCGATGCAGCGAATCAGTTTATGACCACTGATCAAGGACTTAAAATTAACGATGATACTAATTCTCTAAAAGCTGGCGAACGTGGTCCATCATTACTGGAGGATTTTATTTTAAGAGAAAAAATCACCCATTTTGACCACGAAAGAATTCCAGAAAGAATTGTACATGCGCGTGGTTCTGCCGCGCATGGTTATTTTCAGGTTTATGAATCTATGGAAAAATATACCAAAGCAGGATTCTTGCAGAATCCACATATTAAAACGCCTGTATTTACACGGTTTTCTACTGTTGCTGGATCAAGAGGATCAACGGATCTGGCACGAGATATTAGAGGATTCTCAGTAAAATTTTATACCGAGGAAGGAAATTATGATTTAGTGGGGAATAACGTGCCAGTTTTTTTTATTCAAGATGCGATTAAATTTCCAGATTTGATTCATGCAGTAAAGCCTGAGCCCAATAATGAAATGCCACAAGCAGCATCGGCACACGATACTTTTTGGGATTTTATTTCCTTAATGCCAGAAACGATGCATACTATAATGTGGGTTATGTCAGACAGGGCCATTCCTAGAAGTTTAAGAATGATGGAAGGTTTTGGAGTTCATACTTTTCGGTTTGTAAATGCTAAAAATGAATCTCATTTTGTGAAGTTCCACTGGAAACCAAAACTAGGAACACATGCTGTAGTTTGGGATGAAGCACAAAAAATATCAGGAAAAAATTCTGATTTTCACCGTCAGGATTTATGGGAAGCCATTGAGAACGGGCAATTTCCGGAATGGGAGTTAGGAGTGCAAATTATTCCAGAAGCAGATGAACACAAATATGAATTTGATTTATTAGATCCTACTAAAATTGTTCCTGAGGAATTAGTTCCTGTAACATTAATAGGAAAAATGATCTTAAACCGAAATCCAGATAATTTTTTTGCTGAAACAGAGCAAGTTGCTTTTCATCCAGGCCATATTGTTCCAGGAATTGATTTTACTAATGATCCCTTATTGCAAGGACGATTATTCTCTTACACTGATACACAATTATCCCGTTTAGGAAGCCCAAATTTTCATGAAATACCAATCAATAGAACCATTGCACCAATGTATAATAATCAGCGTGATGGACACATGCGTCAGGAAATCAATGTAGGTAGGGTTAGTTATCACCCAAATTCTCTTGGTGGAGGCTGTCCTTTTCAAGCAAAAATTGAAGAAGGTGGATTTACCAGTTTTAACGAAAGGATTGATGCTCAAAAAGTGCGTGACCGAAGCGAAAGTTTTTCAGATCATTTTAGTCAAGCTACATTATTCTTTAATAGTCAAACCCAAACTGAAAAAAATCATATTATAAATGCTTTACGTTTTGAATTAGGGAAATTAGAAACTGTAGCAATTCAAATCCGTATGTTGGGATTATTATCTCAAATAGATTTAGGATTAGCGACAAAAGTAGCTGAAGGTCTAGGAATGAAAGTACCCAAAAGTCCAGAAAAGCCAATGAATCATGGCGTTGGTGCTAATGCCGATAAACAGAAGTATGAACCTAAAAAAGTAATTCAAAGTGTGGCAGCTTCGGATGCATTGAGTATGCTTAAAAACAAAACAGTATCCAAAACGATTGTGACACGACAGGTGGCATTTTTATGTTCAGAAGGAACTGATAGGGCTTCGATCAATGCCTTGAAAGCTGCTTTAGAGAAAGAAGGTGCAAGCATGAAAATTATAGCGCCACATTTAGGAACGATAAAAGCAAATGACGGAAGCGAAATAAAAGTAGATCAAAGTTTTCTAATTGCTTCATCTGTTTTGTTTGATGCTGTATATATTCCTGGAGGAAAAAACACTGCTTTCCTGAGTTCAAAGCCTGAAGCAATTGAGTTTATTAATGAAGCCTATAAACATTGTAAAGTTATTGGTGCTGATGAAGCCGAGATATTTACTAAAACGAATGTTAAAGATGTGTTAGATACTAAAGATAGTAAAGATGGAATTATTTTGAATGGAAGTAAAGAAGATAAAAATTTCACAAAATCTTTTATAAACGCTATGGAGCAACATCGTTTTTGGGATCGAGAAGCAGCACTTTAGTGGCACGGGTTTTATTTTAAAAAAACTCCCATAAACATTAAAAATCGAAATTTTAATTTCAATTTTTAATATTTATGGGAGTTTAAATATGTACTTATTCAAAACTGGTTTTGCTCCTGTTTAATTATGAATTTTTACTATTTAATATTTTTAACAGTATTTAATTTATCGAAATGATAATACAGCCAAATTTTACCTATAAACGGAACTAATTAAAAGTAACCGATTGTCAAATATTAAATTTTTAAAATGATTGTAGAACATTGTTTTTAGAAATAAACGGAATGATATTATGGTTATTCGATAGTAAGACTTTTTCAGATTTTATAAGTATAAATTGTTATATTTAAAAATAATTTGAATTTAACGAATATGCACAAATCAAAACCATCCTATGACGATCTACTAAGTATCCTAAAAGATCGTGAGATAGAAATTAATAGATTATTAAAAAAAGAACAGTCTATTAATAATTTTGAATTTTACTTAAATGAATCTCAAGATTTAGTGTGCACGATTGGAAGTGATGGCTTTTTAAAAGAACTTAATTCTGCGTTTTGTACAATATTAGGTTACACAAAAGAAGAATTACTATCTAATCCTGTTTTGTCCTTTATTCATCCTGATGACAAGGATAAAACAAGTAAAGAATTAGAATTATTATCTCTTGGCGGTTCTATAATAAATTTTGAAAATAGATTTATAAAAAAAAATATAGCAATTGCTACTATTCAGTGGACTATAACAGCATCTCCGTCAAGAGAAGTTGTCTATGCCATTGGTAGAGATCTTACTGAAAAGAGAGACATTGAAAAAAAAGTCAAAGCTCAGGAAATAGTTGAAACTAATTATAAGATGAAGCTTATACAAGAGGAAAGTAATTTGAAATTTAAAAATTATATCAAAAATGCTCCTGATGGGGTTTTTGTTATGGATCAGGATAGGAATTACATAGAAGTAAACGAGGCAGCGATTAGATTAACAGGATATTCTGAACAAGAACTTTTAGGGATGAAATTTGGAGATTTATCCTTAAAAGATAAAGTAGCTGATGCTTTAAATTTTTTTGAGGTATTAATAGCTACAGGAGTAATTCGGGGCGAAATAAAAATCAGGAATAAAAGCGGAGCCGAAATACATTGCTTTATAGATGTGGTAAAACTTTCTGAAAATAGATTTCTGGGTTTCGTGAAAGATATTACCCAACGTAAAAATGCAGAAGCAAAAATTGAAAAAAGCGAAAAACAATTTCGTGCCTTAGTCGAAAACAATGATGGTGTAATAACTGTTGTTGATAAGGATTTAAATGTAATATTTCGAAGTCCTTCTTCGGCTCGAGTTACTGGATATACTGATGATGAGTATGATGAAATTATGGATGTAGATTATTTTCATCCAGACCATTTAGAGTATGTTAGACAAATGGTACAAAAAGCATTAGATAATCCAGGCTTGCCAATAGCGGTTATTTTTCAGGTTAAACATAAAGAAGGAAATTATATATGGTTGCAAGGAATGCTCAATAACATGATTCATGACGATAGTGTTGGAGGTATAATTGCCAATTTAAAAGATGTAACAGAAAATAGAAAAGTAAATGAAACGCTTTTAAATGAAAAGAATAAGTTTGCTAAAATTGCAGCTACCGCACCGGGATTAATTTATTCGATGCGTCAGAATAAAGATGGTTCTTTATGCTATCCTTATGCGAGTAATGCTATTGAGGGAATTTATGGATTTTCTTTTAGCGAAATAGAATACAATCCCAATGCCATTTTTTCGCTCATTCATCCAGATGATTTAGATTTTGTAACACAAAGTATAATTGCAACTAAAACACGATTAGTGCCTCTAGTGTGTGAATACAGATATTTTCATCCTACTAAAGGCTTAGTATGGCACAATGTAAATTCGTTACCAGTTGTGGAACCGGAAGGAACTGTAATTTGTCATGGAATTGTAACGGATATTACTGAACGTATTAAAGCGGATCAAAAACTCATTAAAGCGAACAGACTGCATCTATTTATAAGTCAAATTAATCAGATGATTGTTCGAACCACTGATGAAAAAAACCTTTTTTATGAGGCTTGTAAAATAGCCGTAAAATTAGGTAAGTTTGAAATGGCTTGGATAGGAATGATTGATGAAAATACTAAAAAAATAATTCCTGTAACTATTGCTGGAGAAAATAGCGATTATTTAACTTTTATCAAAAGCATTTCAGTTGCGGATATTCAAGAGAACCGTGATTCAGTTGGTGTTGCAATTATAAAGGGTAAATATTTTATTTGCAATGATATTGAGAATGATTTAACGATGCAGCCTTGGAAAGAGGAAGCTTTATGTAAAGGATATCTGTCTGGGATGGTATTACCTATAAAAAAATTCGGAAAAGTAATTGGAAGCTTTTCCTTTTATGCTAAAGAAAAAAACTTTTTTGATGCTGAAGAAATCGCTTTATTAGAAGAGGCTACAGGCGATGTCGCTTTTGCGCTAGAGGTTTTTGAGAAAGAGACTTTGCGGAAGAAAGCCGAAGAAGCAGTTATTGAAAGTGAATCACGCTACCACATGCTTACTGAAGTATCACCTGTGGGTATTTTTCGAACAGATGCAAATGGATTTACTACTTATGTTAACCCGTTTTGGTGTCAAATTTCAGGCTTGTCATTTCAAGAGGCAATAGGAAATGGCTGGTTAAGAGGTGTTCATGAAGAAGATAAAAGCTCACTATTCAGAGGGTGGGAGAATGCTACAAATAATGAACAGAATTCGTTATCTGAATATCGATTTGTGCGTAAGGACGGTTCTATTGCATGGGTGATGGGACAAGCTTTGCCTGAGAAAAACATAAAAAATGAAATTGTAGGGTATATAGGTACCATAACTGATATTACACAACGCAAAAATGCTGAAACAATAATTCTGAGAGAAAAAAAACTTTCGGAATCCTTAATTAATAATCTTCCTGGTATTTTTTATCTGTACGACGAAAAGGGGAAATTTTTGAAATGGAATAAGAATTTTGAAGATGTCACGGGGTACAGTAAAACGGAAATTGCAAAAATGAATCCTATTGATTTTTATTTATCAGATGGTGAAGAAGGTTTAGGTGAAAAAATAAAAAAAGTATTAGATAAAAACACATCAGGTGTTGAGGTAGAGTTGGTTATAAAAAACAAAACTAAAGTTTCTTATTACATTAACTCTCACGTAATTGAGTATGAAGGAAAAATGTGTTTGTTGGGAATGGGAATAAATCTTACTGAAATAAAGAAGGCAGAAGAAAAAATAAAAATCGCAAATGAACGCTATGAAATGATTTCGATGGCTACTAATGACGCTGTTTTTGAAGTCGATTTATTGACAGGACAAAGCTGGAATAATAAAGCATTTATTGATCTATTTGATTTTGGGAGTAGCGAGCCAAACGGAATTGAAAATACTACAATATGGCGATCAAAACTTCATCCGGATGACAAGGAAAGAGTAATAAAAAAATTAGAGGATTCGTATGTAGGATCTACAAATTTATGGTCCGATGAGTTTCGTTTTCAAAAGAGTGACGGAAGCTACGGTATCTTTTATGATAGGGGTTTTATAACAAGAGATGAATCTGGCAAGGCAATACGATTAAACGGAGCATTAACTGAAATCACGGAACTAAAGAATGTTAAGGAGCAACTAATTAATACTGAAGAAAAGTATCGCAGCCTCATAGAACAAGCATCCGATGCTATTTTTATCAATAACGCTAATGGAGATTTACTAGAAGTAAATGAAAGCGCTTGTGAAATGCTTGGCTATACTAAAGAGGAGCTTTGTACAAAAAATTTAATGGATTTATATACCAATGATAGGCTTAAATCGAGCCCAATTATTATTAAAGAATTACTTAGTGGCAAGCAAACATTAATTGAACGCAGCATGCTGCATCGCAATGGGACTTTGATTTCAGTTGAAATCACGGCTAAAATGATTACTGATGGGCGTATTGTTGCGATTGTTAGAGATGTAAGCAAACGAAAAAAATCCGAGGATGACTTCAAGAAAATGAATAAAAAACTAGAAGCTATACTCGGAGCCATACCAGACTTATTGTTTGAAGTTGATATTCAAGGTAGAATTTTTAACTACCATTCTCGTAGGGATGATTTATTAGCCCTACCTCCAGAAGTGTTTTTGGGAAAAACATTTACTGAAGTGCTACCTACTGATGTAGGAAATTTATGCCTATCCGCCATTCGAGAAGCTTCGGAAAAAGGATATTCAACTGGTAGACAATATTCATTACAGTTGGCAAGTGGTTTGCATTGGTTTGAACTTTCAATAGCACCAATGAAAGAAAGCGATGAGCATGAAATACATTTTATTTGCCTTTCAAGGGATATTACAGCAGCTAAACAATCGGACAATGCACTATTGAAAAGCGAGGAAAGATATCGCGGACTGTTAAACAATTTGGATGCAGGGATTATCGTCTATGCTCCGGATAAATCCATTATCGTAAATAATATTAAAGCGGGAGAATTATTGGGGCTAAGTGAAGAACAAATGAAAGGGAATGCATCCATTCATCCGGATTGGAATTTTTTAAATGAAGATAATTCCGTGATGTCTATTACTGAATATCCTGTAAACCAAATTTTTGCCCGTAAAGAACCTCTCAAAAATTTCACAATTGGTGTTAGTAGACCAATAACTGATGATATTGTTTGGCTCTTAATTAATGGTTTTCCAGAAATTGATTCTTCTGGAGAAATATATGAAATTGTAATTAGTTTTTTTGATATTACAGAACAAAAAGAGATGGAAATGGAGCTGGTTAAGGCCAAAGAGTTGGCTGAGGCAGCAAATAAAGCTAAAACTGATTTCCTTGCCAATATGAGTCATGAGATTAGAACACCACTCAATGGGATAATTGGTTTCACCCATTTGTTGATGAAATCAAATTTAAAAAAGGATCAATCCGCATATATGAAAACCGTCAATGAATCTGCAATGTCATTAATTGAAATTGTAAATGATGTGTTGGATTTCTCTAAAATTGAATCTGGAAAATTAGAGTTGAATATTGAAGAGACCAATCTCTTTAAATTAACGAATCAGGTTATTAATTTATTTAAACACCAAGCTAACCAGAAAGAAATAAACTTAATATTAGATATTGATACGAACACCCCACAATATGTTTTAGCGGATTCGGTTCGATTAAAACAAATATTAGTCAATCTATTGAGTAATGCGGTAAAGTTCACCAATTTTGGAGAAATTCGTCTCGATATCAACGAAATTAAATCGTTAGATAAAAAATGGGTAACCATTAAATTTTCAGTTAAAGATACTGGAATTGGAATAAAAACGGGTAATAATGAAAAAATATTCAATTCATTTGTTCAAGAAGATAATTCAACCAACCGAAAATTTGGTGGTACAGGATTAGGTTTGGCAATATCGAATCAGCTGTTGGATTTAATGGGAACCAAATTGCAATTAATAAGTAAATATGGAGATGGAAGTGATTTTTATTTTGTCATTAAATTTAAGAAAGCAAAACATAAAAAGAACAAAGATCTGTTGTCTTTAGAAATAGTTTCTGAAAATTCATTAATTCAGGATACTATTTTAATAAATAAGAAGGTTCTGATTGTAGAAGATAATAAAATCAATATGCTTTTAGCCAAAACGTTAGTCAAGAGAATTATATCGAATTGTACAATTATTGAAGCTATTGATGGAAATGAAGCAGTAGCACTTTATAAAAAAGAATTACCAGACATTATTTTAATGGATATTCAAATGCCAAATAAGAATGGTTATGAAGCCACAAACGAAATAAGGAAATGTAAGAATGCGGAACATATTCCTATAATTGCAATCACTGCCGGAATCATGGTTGGTGATAAAGAAAAATGTATCGAAGCAGGGATGAGTGATTATTTACCGAAACCCATTATTCAAAAAGATTTAGAAATGATGTTGCATAAGTGGTTGAATAAAGAGTGATTCCTCTAGTATTAACAAGTGTTTATTGATTTAAACACTTTTTTTATGCAAATTTTTGAAGGAGGTTACATATAATAGTTCTGTTTTTATGTGTTTTAGAAGTTGTTACACTTGTAATAATGTGTTTTTTTTATTAAATTTAACATGCGTTAATCTGTAATTTAGTTAAATATTTTGTTTTTCATAACATATTAGTCTTTTTGGACCTGAGAGTCTTTTTTTTTGCTTGTTAAATTTAACTTTTTAATAAAAATGATAAACAAGTGTTAAAATAATAGATATTTTGGTAATAGAGTAATCTTTTATTTAATCCATAAAAAAAGGATTAGACAATTTAAACATATTAAATTAGCCATTTATTAATTGTCAAATTTAAAAAACAATACTTAATTGTAGAATACTACTCAACAAAAAATAGTTAAATGAAAATCTAGCTTTATAATGATAAAATATAATCAAGTCAGTCTTGAAGAAGGCGAAATTTTAGATTTGAAACCAAATTTAAGTTTATCTCTATCCGATATTAAAGACTTTCCAATTATTGGTATTGGAGCTTCTGCGGGTGGGCTAGAGGCTTTAAAATTATTTTTTGAAAAGATGCCCATATCCACTGGTATGGGATTTATAGTAATACAGCATCTAGATCCAACACATCCTGGAATAATGCCTGAACTACTGCAAAGAATGACAGAGATGAAAGTTTATCAGGTAACAGATATGCTTCCGGTAAGACCTAATTCTGTTTACGTAATTCCACCAAATAAAAGCTTATCAATTTTGAACGGTAGATTGCACGTATTTGATCCCAAAGAGCCTCGAGGGTTGCGATTACCAATTGACATTTTTTTTAGATCATTAGCATCGGATCGAATGGAAAAAAGTATTGGAGTTGTTCTTTCTGGAATGGGATCTGATGGTAGTTTAGGACTAAAAGCCATCAAAGAAAAAAACGGAATAGTAGTGGTACAAGACCCTACCTCTGCAAAATTTGACAGCATGCCACGTAATGCAGTTGCATCTGTTACAGCTGATATTGTAGCGCCTGTTCAAGAATTACCTGACAGGATAATTGCATTGCTCCAATATTTTCCAAAAATCAATAGCGTATCTGATTTTTACATTAAAACTAAAAGTAGTCTTGATAAAATTATAATCTTGTTACGGGAACAAACAGGGCATGATTTTTCGATGTATAAAAAAAGTACTTTACTGCGTCGTATTGAAAGACGAAAAGGAATACATCATATTGACAAAATAGAAACGTATGTACGTTTTTTAAAAGAAAATCCCCAAGAAACGGAATTGCTTTTCAAAGAATTACTAATTGGTGTAACGAGTTTCTTTAGAGATCCTCCTGTTTGGAATAAACTGAAAGAGGAAATTATTCCAAAAATGTTACAAGGAATGTCTCCTGAACATATTGTACGAGTATGGATTCCTGCCTGTTCGACGGGTGAAGAAGCGTATTCTTTAGCAATGATTTTTGAAGAGGAAAACTATAAAAGGGAAAAAGATAAAAGAATAAAATTACAAATTTTTGCAACTGATTTAGATGTTTTATCTATTGAGAAAGCAAGGAAAGGTTTTTTTTATTCTAACATAACAAAGGATGTATCACAAGAACGTATCAATAAGTTTTTCACACCCGAAAAAGAAGGGTATCGGGTAAACACTTCCATACGAGAAATGATTGTTTTTGCGCCTCACAATGTTATCAAAGACCCTCCATTTACAAAGTTGGACTTATTAACTTGTCGGAACATGTTGATATACATGGAACCTCAATTACAAAATAAATTAATAATGCTGTTTAATTATAGCTTAAACCATGGTGGTATAATGATGCTTGGAACTGCAGAAACAATTGCAAGCAGTATTACAGGATTTGAAGTAGTGGATTCAAAATTGAAGTTTTTTAAGCGAATTTCAAAATCAATTTCCCCTAAATTCTCAAATTTTCCAAGTTCTTTTTCCCAAATTAAAAGAGAAACTATTGATATTATGAAAGAAAATAAGGCCGTTGAAAACATACAGACTCTTACGGATCAAATTTTACTACAACGTTTTTTACCTGCAAGCATACTGGTTAATAATAAAGGGGATATACTCTATATTACTGGGAGAACTGGGAAATATTTAGAACCAGTAGCTGGTAAAGCAAACTGGAACATTCATGCTATGGCTCGGGAAGGTCTAAGAAATGAATTGCCAAAAGCGTTCCGTAAAGCGATGCAAAATTTCGATCCAGTGCATGTTGATTCCATAAAAGTAAATGAAAATGGAACCAATCATCTAATAAACTTGACAGTCCAGCAATTAGAAAGTCCGGACGCTTTAAAAGGGATGATAATGGTGGTATTCACGGATGTTATCAATACTAATAGTAGCAAGGAACCCGGTTTAGGTACTTCTAAATTAATAAAATTGAATGCTACTAGTAAAGAGAATGAACTAGAAGCGGAACTCATTCGTAGTAATGAAGATTTAAACAGTGTTCGTGAAGAGATGCAAGCTTCTCAAGAGGAACTTAAATCAACAAATGAAGAGCTTCAATCAACAAATGAAGAGCTTCAATCAACAAATGAAGAATTAACAACTTCAAAGGAAGAGCTTCAAAGTTTAAACGAAGAATTACAAACAGTTAATACGGAGTTACAGAGTAAGTTAATTGATTTTGAGCAGGCAAATAATGACATGAAAAACCTGCTTAATAGTACGGAAATTGCAACTCTTTTTTTAGATAATGAACTAAATATACGACGATTTACAGATCCCGTAACTAAAATATTTAAATTGCGTGCTACGGATACTGGAAGACCTTTTACAGATTTAGTTTGCGATTTGAAATATCCTGAAATGGTTGATAATGCGCTAGAAGTAATACGAACACTTACACCCATCCAGAAAGAAGTGCCAACAAATGATAACAGGTTTTATTATGTTCGTATAATGCCATATCGTACTTTGGATGATCGCATAGATGGACTTGTAATCACATTTACTGATATTACAGCAGCAAAACAAGCTGAGGAATCTCTTAAACTAGAAAATCAATACCGTCGTCTTTTTGAATCTGCCAAAGATGGGATTCTAATTCTTAATTTTGAGTCTGGAAAAATAATAGATGTAAATCCATTTTTGGTAGGTATGTTGGGTTTTTCATATGATCAGTTTATTGAGAAATCGATTTGGGAAATAGGTTCTCTAAAAGATATTGTTGCTAACAAGGATAAATTTTTAGAGTTACAAAAAAAAGAATTTGTTCGGTATGAAAATTTGCCCTTAGAAACTGCAAAAGGAAGAAAAATACATGTTGAGTTTGTAAGTAATGTTTATCTGGTAAATAATAAAAAAGTGATTCAGTGTATCATACGCGATATTTCTGATCGTGTCTTTGTTCAGGAAGCATTAGTTAATGCTGAAACGCGTTACAAGCACCTTTTCGATTCTGTAAAAGACGGAATTGTATTTGTGGATGGAGCATCAGGAAAGATAAATGCTGTAAACCCTTTTTTTATAGATTTAACGGGTATTCCCAAGGAAAAATTTATTGGAAAAGAAATTTGGACTGTTGAATTTCTAAAAAACATCATAATAAATAAAGAAACTTTTAAGGAATTGAGTCACAACGAATCATTTCGATCAATTTATAAAGAAATTGAAACAGGGCATAAAAAAAGAATTAATATTGAATTTATCAGCACAGTTTATTTTATTGGTAGTCAAAAAAACATTCAATTTTTTATGCATGAAATAGTATTATAAGAGGAATTTTTGGTCAAAGATAAAAGGCTTTATAATTTCCAATTCTAGGCAATTAAAATAGTAGTATTTAAAAATGTAGTACTCATGGGAAATATTGAAAATAAAACTGAAGCTCGCTTCATCATTAGACAAAAAGCAGAGGAATTACAAAGGATAAAAGAGTCAAAAAGTAATTCCAAACTTTCAGAAGTGGAAACATTAAAACTGATTCATGAATTAGAGGTACATCAGTTAGAGTTGGAAATGCAAAAAGACGAACTCATGCTTGCTGTAAATGAGGCCGAAAAGGCAAAGCAAAAATACACTGAATTGTATGATTTTGCGCCCACAGGCTATTTTACGCTTACAAATTCAGGTAAAGTGACTCATCTTAATATAGCTGGGTCTCAACTTTTAAAAAAAGACAGATCAAAATTGATAAATAGTCAATTTGGATTTTTTGTTTGTGATGGTTATAAGCCTGTTTTCAATGAATTTATAGAGCGTATATTTGAAGTTGAAAAAAAGGAATGTTGTGAGGTTAAATTAGTTTTAGAGGATCAAACAACCATAAATATATATCTTACCGGAATTCTTTCTGAAAATAAAAAAGAAGCACTGATCACAGTTGTAGACATTACAAAACATAAATTAACGGAATCAGCACTTAGAGAAAGTGAAGAACGGTATCGGGATTTATTGAATAATCTTGATGTTGGTATAATTGTGCATGATAAGAATTCTGCTATTCTTTTTTCAAATCCTAAAGCCTCTGTGTTAATAGGTTTGAGTAAGGAAAAAATAAAAGAAAAACACAGTCATAATCCACTATGGAAATTTATAAAAGAGGATTATAAATCGTTGTCCATAGAAAATTATCCCGTTAACCAAATTATTAGTTCTCGAAAATCAATTAAAAATTTTATTATTGGAATAAAAAAACCCTATATCACATCTATTAAATGGCTTTTGTTTAATGGTTTTCCTGTTTTTAATAGTAATGGAGAAATTGATAAAGTGATCATTAGCTTTGTTGAAATAACGGAGTTTAAAAAATTAGAAATTGCGCTAACAAAAGCTAAAGAACAAGCTGAAGCGGCCAATAAAGCCAAATCTAGTTTTCTGACAAATATGAGCCATGAAATTCGCACTCCCTTAAACGGAATTATTGGATTTACGGATTTATTAATGCGGACTAGTTTAGATGGAAACCAGAAGGAATACATGAATACGGTTAATGAATCTGCTACTATTTTAATTGAAATAATTAATAATATTTTAGACTTTTCCAAAATTGAATCGGGAAAATTAGAATTGAACGTCGAAGAAATTAATCTTATAGAACTTACGCATCATGTAGTTGATATATTTAAATATCATGCAGATTTAAAAAAAATAGATTTAATTCTAAATATAGAAGACACTGTTCCCAATTTTGTTTTTGCAGATTCCATACGTTTGAAACAAATTTTAGTGAATTTAATAGGTAACGCATTAAAATTCACAAAAATAGGGCATGTTCAGTTAGATATTAGTTGTGAAACTAATTCTGAAGATGAAAATCGATGCCACTTAACGTTTTGTGTAAAAGATACAGGTATTGGAATAAAACAAGAAAATCAAGAGAAAGTATTTCAATCTTTTATGCAGGAAGATTGCTCTATAACACGCAAATTTGGTGGAACAGGACTTGGATTAGCTATTTCAAATCAGCTTTTATCCTTGATGAACAGTGATTTAAAATTAAAAAGTAAATTTGGACAAGGAAGTGAGTTTTATTTTAATATTGAATTAGAAAAATCTAATCATGAAACTATTTCCATAGGCCAAGAGGAAAAAATTACGAGAAATAACGAAGCCAATTATTCAATGGATTTTTCTGGGAAAAATATATTGATAGTTGAGGATAATAGAATTAATATGCTCTTAGTAAAAACGTTACTGAAATCGATTCTACCAGGTAGCACTATTTTAGAAGCATCAGATGGTGAAAAAGCAATTAAAATGTACAAAAAAGAGAAACTGGATTTGATTTTAATGGACATCCAAATGCCTCATAAAAACGGATATCAAACTACTGCGGAAATAAAACATTTAAAAAAATACAATAACATTCCAATAATTGCCTTGACTGCAGGCATAATGTTAGGTGAAAAAGAAAAGTGTTTAGAATCAGGAATGGATGATTATGTTTCCAAACCTATTATTAGATGTAAATTGGAAGAAGTTTTATATAAATGGTTGCAAAAGGGATCGTTAAATGAAAATAATTAAATTTAAAAAAAGATCTTCAAATTTATAAGTAAGTCTGGTTATATTAATTGTCAATCAAGGAATGCTTTTATTTTGTTCTTTTTAAACCAAATTTTTTGATAGCATGTTTTTTGAGGTGTTCTATGACCTCCTCTACAGAGTCAGTTACAAAAAGGAGCTTCATGTCTTCAGGACTGATACTCTCATAGTCTACCATTTTTTTGATATGATAGGTTAATTCTTTGTGATAAACAGAATCAAAAATTACAACTGGGAAATTGCTGATTATTTTATTTTGAATTAAAGTCAAAGCTTCAAATAGTTCGTCTAATGTTCCTATTCCTCCTGGCATTACTACAAAAGCATAGGAATATTTTATTAAAATTACTTTTCTTACAAAAAAATAAGGAATGTAAACCCACTTGTGTAAATAAGAATTTTGTTTTTGCTCTACAGGAAGCACAATATTGCATCCTACGGAATATCCGCCTGCTTGATAAGCTCCCTTATTTGCGGCTTCCATTAATCCAGGTCCACCTCCTGTCATTACTGTAAATCCTAATTTTGCTATTTCGGAACCAATTTTTTCGGCGCTTTTATAATGAGCAGTTTCCGGACCAAAACGGGCTGATCCAAAAATCGTTACACAAGGACTTATAGCATGCATTTTTTGAAACGCTCTTATAAAATTATATAGGACCTTAAAAATGAAAGTTAAGTTTTTTATCCGCGTCATCGGTCCTCGTACAAATAAAGATTCGGATCTTGAAAGTTTGTATCTACGAGGCTTTTTCATAATGATTGTAAAAAAATAGAAATTAATACAGAGTTTTTATGAAGTTTTAAATAAATTTTCGAGTAAAATAAATAATGAATTTTTCAAAAAATAAAAGTTCATCAGTTTGTAACGTAATTACAGTAAATTTAATTTTAGAATTAATACTGACAGTTAAAAATTATTTATTACTTTTTTCCAAAATGATTTTAATAATTTCCTCTTTACTCAACACCCCTGATTGTCTCCACAACTGTTTGCCATGTTGAAATAAAATCATTGTAGGAACCCCACGAACCTGATATTGATTTGAAATTTGCTGGTTTTTGTCCACGTCAATTTTAATGATGGAAATGGTCTCTCCCAAATGGTCTTTTACTGCTTTTAAAATTGGAAAGAGCGTTTTACATGGTCCACACCATGTAGCAAAAAAATCTATTAATACCGGTTTTTCGGATTTGATAATCGTATCGAAATTACTCATCTCTATTGTATTTGTAGTTAAGAAATAGTGCTATTTTAAAAAAAAATAAAATCAACTTACTAAAAGAAACAGCCCATAGCCAATTAAATATTTATATTTTAAAAAGCGATTCAAGCAAAAATTATTAAGGTAACTATTAGAAAAATCTAAAACTTAAGGTGTTATTTTATAAATAAAGAAACTTCCATTATTTTGAAAAAAAACTGGTATTATTGTTTCAATTTTTCAATTCTATACTTTTCATCATATGAAATCACATCCTGTAATTCCTTGAGGATGATTTCATTTTTACTGACAATTAAAACTTCAGCAAAATTACTACTGATATTTACATTTAAGATAGTATCTATTGCTGCTAATTTTTGTGAGATAGTTTTCATACAGTCACTACAAGTAATACCATCAAATTTATAAAGAGTAACAGCTATTGGATTGTTTTTTTTTAGTTCGATAAACAATTCTGAATTGGCTCTTGCTTTTATGGATTTTTTAGACAAATTCATGCTCAAAAAGTCAAAAGCACCTGCAAAAAGCATTCCATATTCTTGTTTACTTCCGCCAAAAGGAGGGCTGGTTTCAAAAGTTCGGTTGAATAATACTCCAGCCAAAATTCCTTCATCAGCTAAAAGATGATGCATTTTCCAAACGTACTTTTGCCGCAATACAGGTGGTAAAGCGCAGAAAAAGGTTTGCTCAATTATCAAATCATATTTTCCTTCGTGTTCAAAGAAATCACCTAATATAATTTGAATATTAGAATTGTTTTTAAACTTTTCTTTTAAATCCGCAACAGGAGTGGGTGCAATATCTATAACAGTTATGTTTGTAAATCCTTGCTCGAAAAGATAGTCTGCTTCATAACTATTTCCACAGCCGGGAATTAAAACACGAATGTTCTTGTTTTTTAAGGTGTCCACATACGCTTGTATGGGAGGAGATACTTTACCTAAATCCCAATGGGTTGTCTTAGCTTTGTATTGGGCTTCCCAATAGGTTGCGTCAAGCGTTGACTCACAAGAAACTAGACAACATTTTAACTCTGACATTTTATTTTATTTTTTAAATTGTGAACATAATGTACAAAGACGTTCAAAAGAGGGACGGGTAAAATACTTTTATAATTGATATAAAAAACACCAATAATTTTGATACTCAGCTTCCTTAATTTTTGTGTCAATTATTTTAAAACTTTGCTTTGACAAACGAAATCAGTTTTTGGTATATTTGTTTTTGCAATTGCATTAAATCCACCTTCAATTTCTGTAAAATTTCTAAAACCACGAGCTTCTAATATTGAAGCGGCAATCATACTGCGGTATCCCCCCGCACAATGTAGGTAAAAATGTTCTTTCGGATTTATATCCTTCACCCATTCATTAATAGCTGCTAATGGTTTATTGTAGGCTTCTTGTACATGTTCAGCTGAATATTCATTTTCTTTGCGAATATCAATTATAGTGCTTTCACCTATTTTTACTTTTTCTACAAATTGTTTGGCTGTAATTCTATTTACCGTATCAATTTCTTTTCCGGATTTTGCCCAGGCATCAAAACCGCCATCTAGATGACCTATTAAATTATCAAACCCTACACGACTCAAACGCGTTACAGTTTCTTCCTCTTGTCCTACTTCACAAACAATTAGAATGGGTTGTTTTACATTGCCAATTAAAGCGCCCACCCAGGGAGCAAAGTCCCCGTCAATTCCTATATTTATAGCTTGCGGAATAAATCCTCTAGCAAAATCTCCATTTTTTCTCGTATCTAAAATCAAGGCACTGGTTTCTTCAGCAGTTATTTCAAATTCGACCACCGATAGGGCACGCATTCCCAAATGCAATACCTTTTCAAAACTCTCATATCCTTTTTTATTCAGGGCTACATTCATGCCAAAATAAGCCGGTGGAGGCAATAAACCTTCGGTTACTTCTTGTACAAATTCGGCTTCAGTCATATTTGCTCGCAATGCATAATTTGATATTTTTTGATTGCCGATAGTAGATATTGTTTCTTTGCTCATATTTTTTCCACAGGCACTTCCTGCACCATGAGCTGGATATACAATAACATCATCTGCCAAGGGCATCACCTTATCTCTTAAGGAATGATATAAGAGCGCAGCTAAGTCTTCCTGTGTCATCGAAGCTGCTTTTTGGGCTAAATCCGGTCTTCCTACATCTCCAATAAATAAAGTATCTCCAGAGAAGATTGCGTGATCTTTTCCGGTTTCATCAATCAGTAAATAAGTAGCGCTTTCCATAGTGTGGCCAGGAGTATGCAAAACTTTTATTTTGATGTTTCCAATAGTGAATTCTTGTCCGTCTTTAGCAGAAATACATTCAAATTCACAGGTTGCATTTGGACCATAAACAATAGGAGCGCCAGTTTCTTTACTCAAATCAACATGGCCAGATACAAAATCAGCATGAAAATGGGTTTCAAAAATATATTTTAATGTAACGTTATCTCTTTCTAATCGGTCTAAATACGGTTGGGTTTCACGTAATGGGTCAATTATAGCTGCTTCGCCATTAGAGGTAATATAATAAGCACCTTGGGCTAAACATCCTGTATATATTTGTTCAATTTGCATGATTGCGTCTTTTAATTTCATGGTACAAATGTAGTTCTGTTTTTTAGGATAAACAGTGATAATTGTTACATTGATTTTTTATTTCAGTAAAGATTCTTTGATTATAATATAAATACCCATGCTTAGTACAAACCATCCAAAAGCGGGTTTTAATCTTGCTCCATCAATTTTTTTAGATAAATAAGTACCAATAAACATTCCAATTATGGCAATTGATGAAATAGTAAAAAGCAGTTTGTAATTGATTGGGTTACCATTACATACATCCCCGCCAAATCCAATTAATGAATTAATAAAGATAATCAATAATGAAGTGCCAATAGCCTGTTTTATAGGTAAGTTTGCAAAAAAAAGCAATGCTGGAATGATTAAAAACCCACCACCGGCCCCTAAAAATCCTGTGATGAACCCCACCAGAAGACCTATGTAGGCAATACGAAAAAAGTTATCTTGTTTCACATTCTTTTTTTGACTAGTTTTTTTAATCATTGATATTGACGTAATAATCATTAGTATAGCAAAGATTATCATTATCAAAAGGTTTTTTGATACTTCAAAAGCATTTAATGTAAAAAGAACGGAAGGGATTGTGGGCAATATAATATCCCGAACAAAAAGTAAAGAAAGGACAGAAGGTATTGCGAAAATTAGTGCTGGTTTTAACTTTAAATTTCCAAGTCTGTAGTGACTGTAACTACCAATCATGGCTGTTATTCCTACTATAAATAAGGAATAACTTGTTGCCTGTTCTGGATTGATATTAAAAAGGTATACTAAAATAGGAACAGCAAGAATTGATCCTCCGCCACCTATTAGACCTAAAGAAAGTCCAATGATAATTGAAGCAAAATAACCTAAATATTCCATTTGAATTTTTTTTAATACAAAGGTTGTCTGTAAATCATTTGTAAACGGTAACATTTGTCACATTAGTGATGTTTTATTTTAAAATTTCAATGTTGTTACGGTGCAGGGATACCAAGCCCCTTTGTTCCATCTTTTTTAAAAGACGAGAAATCACTTCTCTGGAGGTATTTAATTCGGAGGCAATTTCCTGATGAGAAAGTTTCAATTCTTTACAGTGGCAAGCCTCGGCATGGCGTTTTAAATAAAATTCTAAACGTTCATCCATTGCTCTAAATGCAATGCTGTCAATGACTTCTAGGACTTCCTCAAAACGAGTGCGATAGGAATTAATTACAAATTCAGACCAACTGCGGTGTTGCATCATCCATTTGTCCATGAATAGAAGAGGAATTAACACGATGTCAACATCTTCAACAACCTTGGCCATTATTTGACTTTTTTCATTTTTGGTAGCACAAATCATAGAAATAGCACAGGCTTGACCGGGTTGTAAATAATACATGAAAAATTCACCTCCATTTTCATCTTCGCGATAAATTTTTATTTTTCCACTGATCACTAATACAGTGTTTTTTATATATTGGCCGGTTCGTATTATTATATCACCGTTTTGGTAGGAATGTAAAGTGGCGTTTGTTGCGATTTCTATACCTAATTCTCTTGAAAATGAAGGAAATATATTCTTGATTGATTCTAACATTTTAGTATAATTACTATCGTTTATAATGTAAAAGTAATCTAAAAAAAATAAAAAGAGGAGGCTGTTTTTAATTAGGAAATTATGGGCAAGTGGTTGATTTATTGCATCTTATTTTATTTATTGCCCATGGATTTAATAGGCTTTTTCAGCAAAATAGATGGCTGATTTATAATTCTTTGATACAAACTGTTTTGCGAAAACGTTTTCTTATAAATATTATCTAATTTACAATTCATCCGTTTATTATTAGTTAAAAACGTTGTATTTTTACAAAAAACATCATTATGAATTTAACACAAGAAGATTGGATTTCTCAATTTGAAGCTGATGAAAATGCAGTGATTTTAGATGTGAGAACTGAAGCAGAATTCAATGAAGGTATTATCACTAATGCCATCAATATTGATATTCACCGAGGTCAGAATTTTGTAACTGAAATAGAAACATTAGACAAGAGTAAAAATTATTATGTGTATTGCCGTTCCGGTATGCGAAGTGCAAAAGCATGTGAAATTATGAATCAACTGGGTTTTGAAAATGCTTATAATCTGGTAGGAGGTATTACAGAATGGGATGGCGAAGTAGTTACTCCCTAATAAATAAAGAGGCAATTGCCTCTTTATTTATTTTAAAATAAAAATAAAATTTAATATACTTTAGTATGAATGTAATACCAGAAGAATTTAAGATCACCACATTATTGAATCAAGATACATATTTAATAGATGGTGAGTTAAAAAAATGGGAAGGTCAAACTACCGCGGTTTTCTCGACAATCTCATCCTCGGAGGAATACGGACCAACTATATTAGGATCTATTCCCTTTATGGGAGAAACAGAAGCTAATGAAGCAGTAAATGCGGCTAGCATAGCTTACAATAATGGTCAAGGTTTGTGGCCTACCATGAAAGTTTCGGACCGTATCAAATGCATGGCAAATTTTGTTACGCAGATGAAAGCGACTCGAACAGAAGTTGTTAAACTTTTGATGTGGGAAATTGGAAAATCATTGGGTGATTCTGAAAAGGAATTTGACAGAACGGTAGAGTACATCTACGATACTATTGAAGATTACAAACTGTTAGACAGAGACAGTTCCCGTTTTACTAAGAGCCAAGGGGTTAATGCCATGGTACGTCGCGGTCCACTTGGTGTTGTACTGTGTCTTGGGCCATACAATTATCCTTTGAATGAAACTTTTTCTTTATTGATTCCCGCTTTGATTATGGGTAATACTGTAATTTTCAAACCTGCTAAGCATGGTGTTTTGTTAATTTCTCCTCTATTGGAGGCATTTAGGAACAGTTTTCCAAAAGGAGTTATTAATATTGTTTATGGAAGAGGACGTGAAGTAGCTTCGCCAATAATGAAATCTGGAAAAGTAGATATTCTGGCTTTGATTGGTAATAGTAAATCAGCTATTGCGTTGCAGGATCAACATCCTAACAAAAACAGATTACGGTTGATACTAGGCTTAGAGGCTAAAAATCCAGCGATTATTTTACCTGATGCCGATTTAGATTTGGCTATTCAAGAATGTATTGCAGGTACCTTATCATTTAATGGTCAACGTTGTACGGCCTTAAAAATTTTATATGTTCATGAGACGATTGCCGATGAATTTAATCGTCGTTTTGCTGCCAAAGTAGATGCGCTGGTTTTTGGAAATCCATGGGATCAATCAGTACAGTTAACTCCGTTGCCCGAAAAAGACAAGCCTGCCTACATCCAGGAATTAATTGATGATGCGACTCACAAGGGAGCGAAAATAATTAATGCTAAAGGAGGGGAGCACTCTCCTAATTATATCTTTCCTGCAGTTTTATTTCCAATAAACAAAGAAATGAGAGTGTATCATGAAGAGCAGTTTGGTCCTGTTGTACCCATTATGACTTTCAAAGACATTCAAGAACCATTGAATGATATGGCGGAGTCAAATTACGGACAACAAGTAAGTTTGTTTGGAAAAGACATCAAAACTATTGCGCCACTTATTGATACTTTAGTGAATCTAGTGTGTAGAGTAAACCTAAATAGTTCTTGTCAAAGAGGTCCTGATGTATACCCATTTACAGGCAGGAAAGACTCTGCTGTGGGAACGTTAAGCATTCATGATGCCTTGCGTTCGTTCTCTATCAGAACTTTTGTAGCATCAAAAGACAATGATTATAACAATAGTATTTTGCAGGAATTATTAAATAGCAAAGAATCTAATTTTGTCAATACAAATTATACATTGTAATCTATATGGATTAAAAAAGTACAGCCGTCTCGTTTTTTATGAGTCGGCTTTTTTTATGTTTTTTTTTATTTGAGACAAGTGTCGCATCTATTTGAAAATTAAGTGTTTAAAATATATATATTATGAAAAATCGTAAAATAATAGAAAAGTATTATGCTATATTTGTAAAAGAAAGATCTTTTTTCCTACATGAAATGATTTTGAACGTGGTTAATTTAAAATCCAGCTATGAAACACTATTACAAAATTATTTTCCTTTTTATTTTAATATTTTTAATTAATAATTTAAATGCAAAAAATAATAATCTACATTCAGGAATAGATACGATAAGTGTAAAAAAAGATGCTAAAAACGTAGTATTACCCATAGCAACAATAACAACGAATGTAACGGCGGTTTGTATTAATGGGATTCAGCCTGTAGTAACTTTTACTGGTGGTGGAGGGGTTGCTCCTTATACATTTATTTATAAAATTAATGGTGGTGCAGATATTGTAAGTGCTCAATCAATAGGGGATATTCTAAAAATTAACATACCTACTACAGTAACCGGAAATTTTGAATATACATTGGTTAGTATCAAAGATGATTCTAATGCTTCACAAGGGCAAACTGGTACAGTAGGAATAAAGGTAAATGATTTGCCAGTTGTTGATTTTTCATTTGCCAATGATAATAATTGTTCAGGGACTACTGTTCCGTTTATTTCTAATGCAGTAGGATCCGGGACATATACTTATACTTGGGATTTTGGAGATGGTTTTATTTCCACAAGTAAAGATCCAAACCATTCATTTATAGCATTGGGTTGTAGTACACAAACATTTATAGTAAAATTAATTGTTACGGATACTAGCGGAGGATGTTCAGTTTCTACAACCCGCAATGTAACTGTAAAACAAAAGCCCGATATAAATTTTAAAGATAATAACAGTTCATTCGCTGCCTTTAGTAACTGTCAGAATGCTTCAGCATTAATTCCTAGCTATAGTATATCTGTAGGAAATAATTCTGTTTCTACTTGTATTACTTCTTATACAATAGATTGGGGCGATGGTAGTTCGGCGTCAAATTTTACTACTTTTCCACAAACGCATACTTACATTAAATTAGGAGCCTATAATATGATTATTACAGCTCTAGGCGATAACGGATGTAGTAACTCTAAGACGTATGTTGTTAAAAATGTTACCAATCCTTCTGGTGGAATTGTAAGTCCGGGTAGTACCACTAATTTATGTGCTCCAACTGCAAATATAGATTTTGCAATTTCAGCTTGGGGAAATAATTCTATAGGGACCGTTTATGACATTGATTATGGTGATAATTCAACAATTGTGCATCTTACACAAAGTGAATTAGAAACTTCTTTGCAATATAATGCTGCAAATCCTTCCGCATCAGCCAATTATTTGATTCCACATTTATATACAACTTCAAACTGTCCCAAAAGTGAATTTATAGTTAAATTATCGGTAACAAATGCTTGTGGTTTTACTACAGCTACAGTTTCTAATATTAGTGTATTTTTAAAACCAGTCGCAAATTTTACAGTTCCAGCTAACGTTTGTTCGAATACAAATGTCTTATTTACAAATACTACGGTATCAGGGTTTAATCAGAATTGTAATCAGGATTCTATTTATACATGGAATTTTGGCGATGGTTCTCCTGAACAGCAATCAGTTAAAAATAGTAATCATATTTATACAACTCCGGGGAATTATACAGTAACCCTAACGGCGGAAGGTTACTGCGGTAAATCCACCAAAACCCAACAGATTTGTATTGAAAGTCCTTTAGTTCCACAATTTACAATAAATACAAATTCAGGTTGCTCACCTTTAGTAGTAACGACTACCAATACTACCAATATTACTAATGCCTGTGTTCCCCCAACCTATTTATGGAGTGTTACTTACACCGCAGCAAATTGTGGTATAGTTTCATCTTATACATATACTGGTGGAACAACTGCAACGTCAGCTAGTCCATCTTTTAATTTTGTAAATCCAGGAACCTATACTTTAAAATTAACTGTAACTAATTCTTGTGGAAGTACTAGTGTTAATCAAAATATAACTATAAAAACCCCACCAATAGTAATCCTAAATACGATTCCAAATGCTTGTGGGACAGCAATTATTTCACCAACGGCTGTAGTACAAGGATGCGCACCTGTTTCTAGTGTATTATCTTATGCTTGGAGTTTTCCTGGTGGTACTCCAGCAACTGCAACCGCTGCTATTCCTGAACCTATTACTTATAATACTTCGGGAAATTATACGGTTTCATTAACAGTAACTAATGAATGTGGTGTTTCTACAACCGCTACTAAAATGTTTTCAGTAAGTACAGCCCCGGCTTTAACGAATACAGCCCTAACTGAAACTATTTGCTCAGGTTCTCAAACGACTTTAGTAAATTTAACTGCTGATATTGTTGGGACTACTTTTTCTTGGACGGCAACAGCAACTGCAGGAATCACCGGTTTTATGGCTTCCGGTACAACGAATACAATTCCTGTACAAACTATTTCAACAACAAATACTACAGTAGGGACCGTTACTTATGCCATTACTCCCATATTAAACGGATGCTCAGGAGCAGTAGTAAATTATGTTGTTACTGTAAACCCAGCTCCCAATATCACAACCCAGCCGTCTTCAAGTACTATTTGCCAAAATGGAACACTTAATGTATTATCGGTTGTTTTAAATACTTCATCAGGGACACCAACGTACCAATGGTATTCAAATCTAAACAATAATACAATTACCGGAAATCCAATTTCAGGAGAAACTAATGCTTCTTTTCAGCCATCGAATGCATCAATTGGAACAATTTATTATTACTGCATTATTACGTTAGGCGTTTCAGGAGGCTGCTCTAGCATCACTTCTACTATTGCAAATATTACAATTACAGCTGGTGCAACAATTACTTTACAGCCAACTACATCGCAAAATCTATGTGTAGGAAGTACAATAAGTACTCCATTAAAAATAAGTTATTCTGGTGGTACAGGAATTCCAAATTACCAATGGTTTTCAAACACAACCAATGGAAATAGTGGAGGGACCCTAATTCCGGGTGCTACGAATTCAAGTTACATTCCGGCAGTTTTAACTTTTTCAGGAATAAATTACTTCTATGTTGTCATAACATTATCAGGAAGTGGATGTGGTCCAATAACAAGTAATCCAGCAGAAGTAAAAATTGTTTCAGCCCCCATTATTACTTCACAACCATTGCCAATGCAAACGTTATGTCAAAATGTTATCCCAGCAGATTTATCAGTGATCGCCTCTGGAGACGTTAGTGTTGGTATTGTAAATTACCAATGGTTTTCGAATGTGACAAATTCAAATACCGGCGGGACTTTATTAGTTGGAGCAACAAATGCTGCTTTTACACCACCTACAACAGTATTAGGGACACTATATTATTATTGTGAAATTTCGCAAAGTAGTTTGGGCTGTAATACTTCAAGTAATGTTGGAACCATAATTATAAATCGTGCACCCACAATTACTTTGCAACCCTCCTCCAGTATATTATGTTTAGGAGGCACACCAACACTTTTAAAAGTAGCTTACAGTAATGGAGTTGGTCCGCCACAATACCAATGGTATTCTAATACTACTAACTCTACAATAGGGAGTTCTGCAATTTCAGGAGCAACAAATGATAGTTTCAATCCACCCGCTATAGCAGTTGGAACAACGTATTATTATTGTATTATTACTTTGTCTACTGGGGGATGTTCTGTTTTAGGCTCTGCTATTGTTGAGGTTAAAATTAATCAAAATATTGTAATTGCTAACAAAAGTGCAGTAATATGCAGCAATAAAGCCTTTACAATTACGCCAGATAATTTAAACGGAGATACCGTGCCAAGTGGAACCACGTATACTTGGTCAGCTCCATTAATTAATCCTTCTAATGCAGTTAGTGGAGCTCTTGCAATGACCATACCTCAAAACAATATCAGCCAAACATTAATTAATACTACAACTAATCCGGCAACAGTCACTTACACTATTACACCCACTTCAGGTACTTGTGTTGGCACTGATTTTATTATTATTGTAACCGTAAACCCATTGGTAAGCCTTAATAGTAACATCACAAATAGTAGTTGTTTTGGTATTAATAATGGTTCAATTAAAATTGATTTAACTGGAGGAGTTCCTTTTAACATTGGTGACCCTTACTTAATTTCCTGGATAGGGCCAAACGGATTTACAGCTAATACAGCAAGTATTTCTAACCTGCAGGCAGGAGATTATATTCTTTCTGTTAACGATGATGGGGGTTGTACTTTTTCAAAAAATTATAAAATTATAGCGCCAGATGCCATCGTTATTACTACCGATTTAGAAAAAGACATTACCTGTTTTGGTAATGCCAATGGAGCAATAGCAATTACAATAACGGGAGGAACTGTAAATTATAAGTATATTTGGACTAAAGATAATTTACCATTTGCTAACACTGAAGATTTATCGAGTTTAAGTCCGGGCGTATATGCTGTTTCCGTTTCTGATAGTAATAATTGTGGGCCAGTAATAGCTACTTTTACCATTACTGAGCCACCTATTTTAGTTTTAAATTTAGTAAGTCAGACTAATGTTTTATGTTTTGGAGCTGCGACTGGAGCTGTTGATATTGATGTAGTTGGAGGGTCACCAATCCAGATTTCTGCGGGTGTTTTTGATTATAATTATGCTTGGACAGGACCAAACGGATTTACAAGTACCAATAAAAATCTAAGAGCTGTTTTCGCAGGGACTTATGTCTTAACAGTAACGGATAATTCAAGTTGCACCAAAAAGCTATTGGTTAACGTAAAAGAATCTTCAGAAATCATAATAAGGGCAACAACTACCCCAATTAAGTGTTATGGTGATAATAATGCATCAATTAAAATTGATGTGTCTGGAGGTAATACCCCTTATAAAATTGAATGGAGTAACTTAGCAACCAGTCTATTTCAAGACAACCTTTCGGCGGGGGATTATCAAGTGACAGTTACTGATGCTTTGAATTGTGTTACTACATTAAATGTAAACATAGCCGAAGTGCCCATTTTTACCATCAATCCAATAGTGAAACAAATTTCTTGTTTTGGAACGAATGACGGCAGTATAAATCTAAATTTAGTAGGAGGGATTACTCCACTAAAACTGGTATGGAATGATGGAAGTACGGCTGGTTTGACTAGAAATAATCTGGGCCCCGGTTCTTATACTGTAACCATAACCGACAGTAAGCCTTGTATCATAACTCGAACATTTGTAATAATGGAGCCACAAAAATTAGCTCTTTCTGCAAATGTTACTCAAGCATTTGATTGCGATAACGCTAATAGTGGTGCAATCAATTTGGTGGTTGCTGGTGGGACCCCACCATTTACTTATTCATGGTCAAATGGAACTACAACCGAAGATTTATTTGCAATTACAGCAGGAAATTATTTGATCACGGTGACTGATAACAGGGGCTGTTCAAAAACTGCCGAGTATGTTATTAACAGGCAACTACCAATTACGATTGGAGTAGAAACAAAAACTGATTTTAATTGTGAAGCAAAATCGGTAAAACAGATCTTTAAAGCACAAGTTTCAGGCGGAGTACCTCCATATCAATTACTATGGTCAAGCGGAATAGTAAGCGGACTCAATAATGAAATGATGAATACGAATCAAAATGGAACTGTTATTCTGGGCGTTACGGATAGTTTAGGTTGTAGGGCAAATTATACGTTAAATGTTGCTATTCCAGTACTAGGATCAACTTCTTATATAACAAGTTCTTATGCCTATTCAACATTTGGAGTTTTCTCTATTATTGATCCGATTCAATTTACTAATACAGCTAGTGTTAATCATATTAATATAACTTGGGATTTTGGAGATGGAAGCTTTTCCAGCGAGGAAAATCCACTTCATACTTTCGTTAAAGAAGGAAATTATGTAGTTAAACAAATGATTACAGATAAGTTTGGATGTATTCATACCTATATAGTAACATTAATAATTGACAAAGGTTATAAGTTACAAGTTCCCAATGGTTTTACTCCAAATGGAGATGGAATAAATGAAACTTTCAAGCCTGTTTTTGAAGGGTTGAAATCACTTCATCTAGATGTATACGATACTTGGGGAGAATTGATTTATTCAGAAAAAGGGGAAACTTTATACGGCTGGGACGGTAGAATAAAAGAAAAGAATTCGGAGAATGGGAATTATTATTTCAAAGTAAAAGCAATTACCTTTTATGGAACTGCGGTAAACGATGATGGTGCTTTTATACTAATTAAATAAGGATGTTGTAATGAAAATAAAAACAGTAATGGTAGTCATTTTCTTGATTTTTTCTTTGAATGTAAAAGCACAGGATCCCATTTTTACCCAATATTTCATGGTCCCAGAAACTTTGAATCCAGGATTTACCGGATTTTTAGAAACCACTAAAGCAGGAATATTACACAGAACACAATGGCCAGATTTGAATTTTAGAGTAGATACGGATTACGGTTTTATAAACACATGGTTGGAAAATGCAAATAGCGGGATTGGAATAAGTGTTTTAAATCACAGAGAGAAATTTACAGATTATAACTTCACTCAAGTCAATCTCGATTATGCGTATCGGGTACAGTTGTCAGATGAATGGTTTTTTAGACCCGCAATTGAAATTGGTTTTGGAAATAAATCGTTTGGTTTTCAGAATATTATTTTAGAGGACCAAATTAATATAGGTTTAGGAACTATAAATTCTTCCAGTGTAGATCCATTAGTTTTAAATGAAAAAGTAACTTTCTTTGACTTTTCGGCAGGAATGCTTTTCAATAATGAAAACACTTGGTTTGGCCTTTCTCTAAAACATCTTAATAAGCCTAATATTTCATTTTCTACCTTTGGTAATGTCCCACTGGAACTCTTTTTCTCTGCAAATGCAGGATATGAATTTAAACTCGGGGATTATATTGACATTACAGCTTTGCCTTATGAAACAAAAATGCTTCTTACGTCTAATTATATGACTCAAGGGGAGTATAGTAGATTTGATTTAGGTACAGGCCTAGTTTTTGAAAAGTTTTTCTTTGGAGCCAGTTTTGCAACAAATCCTGGAAAAAAAGTCAATAACAGTCACTTTTTAACCTCTATAAATGCTTTTGGAGGTTTGCAATATGAACATTTTAAATTTGGGTATTCCTATGATTTTAATACTTCTAAAATAGGAAAAACAGGTGGAATTTTTGAATTATCAGTTATATATCAATTTGATTTGGTGATTAAATGTTTTGGGTGTCCCAACTATTATTAATTTTAATGTTTTTCGATTGTATAAAAAACACTTTTTTAAATTTTACTAACGATTTGTAGCTTTTAAGAGACAGTACAGCCTTTAAGATTTAGCTTTGTAGAATTTATGATTACTTTGATATTAATTTTTTTGATATCATTATTCTAAGACATGATAATTTTAAAAATAAAAAGGAGATCTGTTGCCAGATCTCCTTTCTTAACAAATTATAAAATCTAAAATTAAACTAAGTCAAATCGGTCAAGGTTCATCACCTTAGTCCACGCAGCAATAAAGTCTTTAACAAACTTTTCTTGTGAATCTACACAACCATAAACCTCAGCAATGGCTCTTAACTCTGAGTTAGAGCCAAAAATAAGATCTACTCGAGTTCCAACCCATTTAATTGCACCAGTTTTGCGATCTGTACCTACAAATGCATCGTCAGATTCTGAAACTGCTTTCCAAGTTGTACCTAAATCAAGTAAGTTTACAAAGAAATCATTCGTTAAAGCCTCTGGGCGTTTTGTAAAAACTCCAGTTTGGGAGTGATCAAAATTTGTGTTTAACACACGCATACCACCAACAAGAGCTGTCATTTCAGGTACTGTTAATGTTAACAATTGTGCTTTATCGATAAGTAGTTCTTCTGCTGAAACCGTATATTTTGTCTTAACATAATTACGGAAACCATCTGCTTGTGGCTCAAGAACTGCAAATGATGCTACATCAGTTTGTTCTTGTAAAGCATCAGTTCTACCCGGAGTGAATGGTACTCTAACATCATAATCAGCATTTTTTGCTGCTTGTTCTATTCCTGCACTTCCACCTAAAACTATTAAATCAGCAATTGAAACTTGCTTACCGCCAAAATTAGCACTGTTGAAATCCTTTTGAATTTTATCAAGTGTATTTAATACTTTTTCTAATTGAGAAGGATTATTTACTTTCCAATCTTTTTGAGGTTCTAAACGAATACGTGCACCATTAGCACCACCACGTTTATCGGAACCACGGAAAGTTGATGCAGAAGCCCAAGCAGCTGATACCAGTTGAGAAACTGATAATCCTGAGGCCAAAATAGTTGCTTTTAAAGAAGCAATATCTTGATCATTTATCAATTCATGTGTTACTACTGGAATAGGATCTTGCCAAATTAATTCTTCAGCAGGAACTTCAGGTCCTAAATAACGAGTTTTTGGACCCATATCTCGGTGTGTAAGTTTGAACCATGCTCTAGCAAATGCATCATTAAATTCTGATGGATTGGCTAAAAAACGTCTTGAAATTTTTTCATAAGCAGGATCAAATCGTAGGGAAAGATCTGTAGTTAACATAAACGGCTGATGACTTTTTGAAGCATCATGTGCATCTGGTACTAAACCTGCACCTGCGCCATCTTTGGGTCTCCACTGATGAGCACCTGCTGGACTTTTAGTTAATTCCCACTCAAATCCAAATAAATTTTCAAAATAATTATTACTCCATTTATTCGGAGTAGTAGTCCATGCACCTTCTAAACCACTAGTAATTGTATCTCCACCATTACCAGTCCCGTAACTGTTTTTCCAACCTTGACTCTGTTCTTCGATAGTTGCTCCTGCAGGTTCAGCACTAACATATTTCTCTGGATCTGCTGCGCCATGAGTTTTACCTAGAGTGTGACCACCCGCACTTAATGCAACCGTTTCTTCATCATTCATTGCCATACGGGCAAAAGTTTCACGAATATCATGAGCTGCTAATACAGGATCTGGGTTTCCATTAGGTCCTTCCGGATTTACATATATTAATCCCATTTGAACTGCAGCAAGAGGTTGTTCTAATTCACGTTCTCCATTGTAACGATTGTCTCCTAACCATTCACGCTCTGAACCCCAATATATATCCTCATTTGGTTCCCACACATCTTCACGTCCGCCAGCGAAACCAAAAGTTTCAAAACCAGCTGACTCTAGAGCACAGTTACCTGTTAAAATAAATAAATCAGCCCAAGAAATTTTTCTGCCATATTTTTGTTTAATTGGCCAAAGCAACAAACGTGCTTTATCTAAATTAGCATTATCTGGCCAACTGTTTAATGGTGCAAAACGTTGTGTTCCAGCACCTGATCCTCCGCGTCCGTCAGCGATGCGATAGGTTCCTGCACTGTGCCATGCCATTCTAATGAATAATCCTCCATAAAATCCATAATCTGCTGGCCACCAATCTTGCGAAGTTGTCATTAAATCTAAGATATCTTGCTTCAAAGCAGCAAAATCTAAAGATTTGAACTCTTCCGCATAATTGAAAGTTTCTCCCATTGGGTTTGATAGTGCAGAGTGTTGGCGTAAGATGTTTAATTTTAATTCATTTGGCCACCAATCACGATTTGCGGGAGCAGAACCAGCGCTTTGCTTTGCAGGAGTACCAGCACTTGCACCATGATTAAATGGACATTTACTTTCACTGTTCACATTGTAGGACGTTGTACCTGCATTTGTGTTATTTTCCATATTATACTTAATTTTAGTTTTCTTGACAGCGAAATTACATATAAAGATCCGTATCTAAATTATTTTTTAATAGATAAAAACTATACAGATAGTTGACGTTAGCTAAGCGATGAACAATCGAAAACTATAATTAAGGATATTAAAGTTCTATAAATCAAATATTGAGCATTAATAGGAATAAGTTGGTAATTAGTTTGATATTGATAAATTTTTTAAATTCAATTTCAACAACGGCTTATCGAATTATTTTTATGTTTGAGATACTATTAATATATAATGGTTTGATTTTCAATAGTTTTTTTAAAATTTAGTACCTTTAAATTTTTTAATTATCTCCAAAGAAGTAAGTATTTATAAAAAGACTTACTTCTTTACATTCTGGATATGATTAATACAATAGTAAATCAAGCTTAAGTATTATAAAAATCTATTTACTGCTGGAAGCAATAATAAAAATTTTTATAAAGGGAATATCGTGTTATTAGTTAATTGAGCAACTCAAAATAAAGCAGAGTGGATAGTAAAGGTCATACAACAATCAGTAAATTGTATTACATTGGGAGAATAGACAGTAGATATAGCGATGATTGTAAATAGAGTTCTACTATTAGATAAATATACTATAGATTTTACAGGAGCATTCGAATTAATCCAAATGATAGCAGCGTTTAGCGAAACGGATTGAGAATTGATTATTTAGTAACATAAAGCACTAAAAATTGCATTACTGATTTATATGTATGGTACGCTTTAAAAATAACTATTTGCCCCATCAATAGCTTAGCAGAATTAAGGGTTTAGGTTGTGTTAGTTTAATACTTATAAAATTATTTAGTAATTTTTTATATTTTATTGTAACAAATTAAAGACGAGGTGTCTAATCAATAATTTAGGAATATTTATACCCTTTTTAAAATTAATTTTATGAAAAAATATAACTTAATTATTTTACTTTATCTATTACTTCCCATATCAATACTTGCCCAAAATAAATCCATACATGAAGAAAAATTTATTACGATTGGTGGCATTGAACAATGGATTACAATTAATGGGGATGACCATTCAAAACCCGTTATTTTATTTCTTCATGGTGGTCCAGGTAGCACGATGAGTCCATATGATAATACGATATATGGCGGTTGGGAAAAAAACTTTATACTAGTGCAGTGGGATCAAAGAGGTAGTGGGAGGACTTTTGGACGAAATGCGCCTGTGGAAATTAATGAAGACTATTGGGTAGAAAATCCATTGTCAGTCGAGCAAATGACGGATGATGGGATTGCACTTTCAAAATATCTCATCCAGTATCTTGGAACAAAAAAAATCATAATTTTAGGAACATCATGGGGTTCCGTTTTAGGAACTAAAATGGCTTTGAAAAATCCAGCTCTTTTCCATGCATACGTGGGGCACTCTCAAATTGTTAATCCAAGCGAAAACTTACTGGTTAGTTATGATAAAATATATAAAATGGCTCAAAAGGCTTATGACCAAGAGTCCATTGATACGCTTCGATCTATTGGAATCCCTCCTTATACTAATGCTAAAAACGCAGGCCAACTTTTTCGAATTATAAAAAAATACGAAAGAAAAAATTCAATTCCAGTTCCTAATTCTTGGTGGAAAATTGCCTCAAAATATGATAATGCAATGGATAGTAAGGATAGGGAAGATGGGGATGATTATTCCTTTATAAATTATATTGGCCATAAACAAATCGGGATTAAAGGAATTATTGGTTCTATAAATTTTTTAGAAAGTGGTTTAAATTTTAAAATTCCAATATATTTGATTCAGGGAGAGGAAGATATTTTAACTCCAAAGGAAATCACCATATCTTATTTTGATAAAATAAAAGCTCCAAAAAAAGAATTCTTTTTAGTCCCAGGAGCTGCACATGGCTGCAACCAGTCGATTATTGACACTCAATATAAAATTATAAAAGAGCACATTGTTTCCTTAATAGATAAATAGTAATATTCTTGTCATGAATTTTTAATGAATTTAGTTAATTGTAAATCATAATTTATTACTAAATTCAATGTTCCTTGGGGATGTTAGCTGTAACTTTAAAAAAAAATAAAAACATGAGCTCATTTCAAAATATTAATAATAGTGAACATAATCCTGTAATCTCAGAGTTTGAAGCTTGGGTTGGCATTTTATATTCTTGTATTTCTGCTGACAATCAAATAACAGATTCGGAAACAGCAACATTATCAAGAGTGTTACATTCCAAAGAAAAATTTATTAAAGTAGACATCGCGCCTCTTTGCGCTAAAGCATTCAATTTAAGAGCAGAATTAGGGCAATTAAAATATATTTCTGCGTGTTGTGAATTAATTGAGGATGGTGATAAAGAAACGGTGTTTGCTCTTGCACTTGAAGTATTACTTGCTGACGGTACACTAGAGAAAGAAGAAAAAAATGTAATTGAAGTTTTATCTAAACAACTAAAATTAGATGCTGGAATGACTAGTAAAATAATTGAAGTCATTTTCTTGAAGAATAAAGGGAATATTAGAGGAATTTAAACAATTACCTCAAATTAAGGATATAATTATTAACAATAATAATTTTAATAAATTAAAAGAGTATTTCAATTCGAAATGCTCTTTTTTTATTTTAGAATCTATTTATATTGAATTTATTATGTAATTTAGAATCACATTAGAAAAGAGAAGAAATATTTACTAACCTTTTTCTTTAAATCATAATAGGCTATCAAAAAGAAAATCAAAAAAGTAAAGGAAAATATCTACGAAAGACTACATCGGGAGCCATTAATCACACATCCTCGCTTGAAGTTTATTCCTAATATTTTATTAAACCTGATAAGTTGTATTGTTACACTTGCTGTAGTAGGAACGTTATTGTATTTACTTCTGAATTATTTGATAATTAAATTTTATCACTTGGAATAAAGTAGGTTTTCATTAACTAAAAAAATGTAAAATATTAATTTATAAAGAGTTATAATTTTTTTAATTGCACTAAATAAAAAGAATATTTTTTATTTTGTTTTTTTAAATGATTTTTTTTTGTTTTTAAATTTCACTTGCACTGAATTAGTAGCTTTATATTTGCGCATTCAAGCTATACATCGTTACTGGATATGCAAATAAAAATCACACGTTAAGTCAAGCTACTTTTTTATAATTAATTTTTTCCCTTTCTGTGAAGTGATCAGTCTCATAACCCAATTTAACAACTTTACTTTAAAAGCTAAGCCATAAATTTCACATGCTTTTTTATAATTTAAAATTAAGATTTTGTTCTTAACTTTTTACATCGATAAAATTAGCACATTCATATTTAGTCGAATATGATCTTACTTGTTTGAAGATAATACTACCATTTTTCGACATACTATCATTGATTACTTATAGCAGCCTGATCGGTCAAAAACAACAATTTTCCATCAATAGGTTTAATTAATTGCATCGGGTATTTTTCGGGATTGTAATCTCCATATAAAACTTGGTTTAAGGCATGCGCTTTATTTTCTCCAAAAGTTACAACCACAATTTCCTTCGCTTTATTGATGATAGACGCCGTTAGCGTTATTCGATACATACTTTGCGACTCAAGATAATAGGCCGATACCCATTTGTCATTTTCTTGTAATACGGCTTCACCCGGAAAAAGTGAAGCGGTATGGCCATCATCGCCCATTCCTAATAAAATAAGGTCAAATTGCCCTTCTTCTCCTGTAAGACTTTTAATTAATTTTTCATATTCTAAAGCATATTCCTCAGGTGAAAAACCTTCCTTATACATAGGAAATACGTTGCTTTTTGGTATACCAACATGACTGAGCAGGTAATCGTAGGACATTTTTGCGTTACTGCGTGAATCATCAAGCGCCACCCAACGCTCGTCACCCCAAAAAACAAAAACATTATCCCAATCTATTTTTGTTTTGTATTGGGGTGTTGCCAAAAGCTTGTACATGGATACAGGAGAAGAACCGCCAGTAAGCACCACTAAAAAGCGTCCCCGATTCTGTATTGCCTTTTGTGCAGCAGCTATAAATATATTGGCTGCGTAGGGTGCTATTTCTTCTTTATTATTAAAAATACTTACCATTTGTTACTTTTTTTTCTTCTTGTTCTATGTCATTAAGTGTGTTTGATGCCCAAGCATGACCCTGTCGGGCTAGTAATTCATTTGCTGCCTCAGGTCCCCAGCCGCCGGCTTCATATTTATATAAACTTGAAAATTTATCATTTTCCCAGGCTTCCTGAATGGTTGTTACTACATCCCAAGCTTCTTCAACCTGATCCGAACGCATAAATAATGTGGGGTCTCCCTGCAAAGCATCCAGTAATAGTGTTTCATAAGCTTCAGGTGATTGTGTAGAGCATGAAAAATAATCAAACACCATCTCAGCAGGTTTTAGCGAAAGAGACAGGCCCGGTTTTTTTGTCATAAACTGCAACCGAATATCCATAGCTGGCTGAATGTTTATAATTAAGCGGTTTGGCATCATATTTTCTTTTCCAAAAGAAAAGGTAGAATGGGTTACCGGATTGAACTGTATGACGATAGAGGATTGTTTTTCTTTCATTCTTTTGCCCGTTCGAACATAAAACGGAACACCCTGCCAGCGCCAGTTATCTAGGTAAAATTTCATCGCTACAAATGTTTCTGTATTAGAATTGGATGCAACTCCTTTTTCTTGCAAATATCCAGGTACAGATTTGTCTTTTATTAATCCCTTATCATACTGACCCCTTACTGTGTAATGTTTTACTTCCTCAGGAGTTATGCGACGTATCGCTTTTAAAACGTCAGCTTTGCGGTTTCTGATTTCATCTGCTTGCAATGAATTGGGGGCTTCCATCGCTACCATGGTTAAAATTTGCATCAGATGGTTTTGTATCATATCCCTTAATGCTCCGGCACCTTCATAAAAACCGCCACGGTCTTCAACCCCAACTTCTTCTGCAACAGTAATCTGTATAGAATCAATAAAATTACGGTTCCAGAGTGGCTCAAACATTGAATTTCCAAAGCGGAAAGCCAGAATATTCTGCACAGTTTCTTTGCCCAGATAGTGATCTATTCTGTAAATCTGTTTTTCTTCAAAGGTTTCTGACAATAGCTTATTTAGTAACTCTGCAGAACTTTTATTGTAACCAAAAGGTTTTTCAATAATGATGCGATCCTGTTCCGGATTAGCGGCAAGGTCTAATTTTTTAATATTGTTAGAGATCGTTGCAATTAAAGAGGGTGCTATTGACAGGTAAAAAAGCCTGTTACCACGTTCTCCAAAAGACAAATCTATGGCATCCAACCTTAATTTCAGTATCTGAAATGATTCTTCTTGGTCGATATCATTTTGTAAATAAGTGATATGAGAAGCAAATTTCTGATAGGCTTTATCAGAGGTTATTTTATTTCTGGAAAACGCTGTTAGGTTATTACTCACATCGCTTCTATAGGTCTCATCGTCTTTTTTTGCTCTTCCAAGCGCAATGATCTCAAACTTTTCTGGCATTCGACCATCAAGATAAAGATTATAAAAGGCAGGGAAAAGCTTTCTTTTTGCTAAATCGCCTGTTGCCCCAAAAACAAGAATGATGGTTGGCCTTATAGTATCGAGATTATTCATTTTATTCCATTTAAAATTTAGTCATTCCACTCTGTGTGAAATATACCGTTAGTGTCAATGCGCTCATACGTATGTGCTCCGAAATAGTCACGCTGCGCTTGTATAAGGTTAGTAGGAAGTGTTTCAGATCGATAAGCATCAAAATAAGCTAAGGAATTCATTAAACCCGCAATAGGGATCCCTTTTTGAACTGCGAATTGTACCGTAGCTCTAATGCTGGATTGTTTCTCATTTATGGCCTTAGCAATAGTATCATCGAGCAGTATATTTTTTAGTTCTCCGTTCTTGGCATAAGCCTGTCTGAAATCTTCAAGTACTACCGAACGAATAATACAGCCACCACGCCAAATTTTAGCTATGGTCTCCAGGTTTAGATTGTAATTGTACTCTTGAGAAGCTTTGGTTAACAATGCTAATCCTTGAGCATAGGTTATTAATATAGAAAAATGTAACGCTCCTTTAAGCGCTTCTATAACCAAAGGCAGGTCAGTGTTACTTTGTTCCGTATTCCAAACCAATTTTGTTGAAGCTTGAATTCTTTCTGGTTTGTTTTTAGACATATTACGCAGGGTTACTGCGGCGTCTATAGTAGGAAGCGGCACTTCTAAATCCATCCCATTTTGGGAGGTCCATTTTCCGGTTCCTTTAGATTTTGCCCAATCCGATATTACATTTATAAGCTTTTGGCCGTCGGCATCTGTTTTCTTTAAAATATGTCCTGTAATTTCAATCAAGTAGGATTGAAGTTCGGTGTCATTCCAGTCTTCAAATACTTTTTGAATTGTAGTATCGTCAAGACCATACCCTCGTTTCATAAGATCATATACCTCAGAAATAAGTTGCATGATACCGTATTCGATTCCGTTATGAGCCATTTTTACGTAGTTTCCTGCAGATCCGTTGCCTAAATATGCTACACAAGGTTCTCCATCCACTTGGGCTGCTATGGATTCAAAAATAGGACGTAGTCTTTCATAGGCTTCTTTATTTCCGCCGGGCATAAGGCTTGGACCAAATCGGGCTCCTTTTTCACCACCAGAAATACCCATTCCAAAAAAGTGGATTCCTTTGGCTGATAATTCTGTAAATCTACGGTCGGTATCTGTAAAATAAGTATTGCCTCCGTCGATAAGAATGTCTCCTTTATCTAAGTAGGGCAGTAGGCTTTGAATAACTGTATCCACAGGTTTTCCTGCGGGTACTAATAGCATAATTGCTCTTGGTTGTTTAAGAAGTTCGAGAAACTCTTTTACTTCAGTTGTGGCCTTAATTTGGTGTTGGGGATTAGCTTCCTGTGTCAGGGATAAAACTTTTTCCGTATCCAAATCCAAGCCTGCTACTGCATGTTTCTGGTCCGCCATATTTAAGAGAAGATTCCGACCCATTACCCCTAAGCCCACTATACCAAAATCAAATGTTTTCATAATTAATTATCTAAATTTATTATACAAAAAAAAAGGCTGGAATTTATTTGTAAATTCCAGCCTTAATCCAATAATTACGCTACAGTTACACTGTTTATAGCTTCTTTTAATGCTTTAGCAGCAGCAGCGGGATCTTCAGCACCATATATGGCACCACCTGCAACAGCTACATCTGCACCTGCAGCTACAACATCTTTAATTGTATCGATGTTTACACCACCTGCAACAGAAAACGGAACTTTTGCTAGTTTTCCTTCGCTAATAAGTGTTTGTACTGAGTATCCGGCTAATGTTTGTTCGTCAAGACCAGCATGTAACTCTACAAAAGCAACTCCAAAAGCAGTAACCTCTTGCGCTCTTTCTACTCTATTTTTAACTCCAATAGTATCAACTACTACCTTTTTACCGTGTTTTTTTGCAGCTTCTACCGCTCCTTTTATCGTAGCATTATCTACAGCACCCATAACTGTAACTAAATCTGCACCTGCTAAAAATGCGATTTCTGCTTCTAGGAAACCAGTATCGGCAATTTTCATGTCTGCAAAAATTAATTTGTCAGGGAAAGCGGCTTTCATTGCTGTTACAACTTTAAGGCCTTCTGATTTAATTAGTGGTGTGCCTAATTCTATAATGTCCACGTACGGAGCTACTTTGTGTGCCAATTCTAATGCTGCTTCTGTAGTAAGTAAATCAATTGCGACTTGTAATTTTGTCATGTCTAAATGTATAAAAAAAATTAATAATAAATAATATAAAAAATCGTTATTCCAGGTTGGCGTGTTTGGGCCATAAATCTTCTTTGGTCAAACCAGATTCTTGCCATAAGGTCATAAAAACACTTTCTAGGACAAATAAGGTAAACTGTTCAAAAAGGCTACCCGCATATTGCTTAGAGACAGAAACACCGAAGTCAGTTTTTGTAGCAGCGTTAACCAATATAATAGTGTCTGCCAATACGGCTAATTTGCTTTTTGCATCGGCAGTAATAGCAATAATTGTTGCTTGTTGACTCTTCGCTTTCTCTGCAGATGATAGCACTGACGATGTAGTTCCTGAGCCCGATGCCAGAAGTAGTAAATCTCCTTTTAGAATAGCAGGTGTATTGGTTTCTCCTACAATAAATACTGTATAGCCTAAATGCATAAAACGCATGGCCGCCATTTTTAATGCAAGTCCGCTCCTGCCAGCTGCCATAACAAAAATTCGTTTGGCTGCTTTAATTTCGTGAATCAAAACCTTTATCTGTTGGGGATTTATCTGATTTGCTAATTGTCTGTTTTCCTCTAAAATAGCAAGCAGATTATTGTTTGTAAAAGTATCCGTGTTCATTTTTGTTTATTTAAGTAAAGTCATGCGTTCCTTTAACCATTCCCATTCATACTACTACGATTGGGTAATTGTGCATGCTGTTCACGAGTGTTAGTCTCTGGATATTGTGCAATTAAATTACAATACTCTTTTATTTCCTCCACAACAGCATTAAACTAAACAATAAAGCTGAAATCGCGTTTTAGCAACAGCATTGGGTCTTTATTTTAATAGTATTAATTGCTGATACAAAGATATTGTAGCAGTGAGGGTAAGATGTTATATAAACAAGACTATGCGGTATAAATTTGTGCCAGTTCGTTTTGTAGATCTGTTGGCGTTTCCTTTAGTTTAGCTTTTACAAATTTATTAAGTGCAGATGGGGAACTGAACCCAAGGTCAAATGCGATTTGTTTGTGTGAGAGATCACTAAACAGTAATTGTCGTTTAATTTCTGTAAGGATTCGGTTGTGGATAGCATTTATAGCCGTTTCGCCTGAATATTTTTTATTTAGCGCATTGAGTTTTTTAGTACTGATAGCCAGTTTTGAGGCATAGTATTGTACAGTACGCTCACTTTTATAGTGATGGTTCAAAAGTTTTTTAAAGTCAATATAAGTTTGCTGGTCTGGTCCTTGCGCATCAGGATGTAGGACTGGATGTTGACCATGTATGGATTCTATAAGTCCTAAAAGAAAAATCTTAATATAAAAACGAGCTTGTTCCTTTTTAACAAGGCTGGGAGTGTTGTAGATATCTTGTATGTTCTTTATAATTGGAAGCACCTGTTCAAATTCAAGGTTAGAAAGTGCGGTACAATTCAGGTGTGCCGATAGGTTAACATTATAAGCACTTAGCTCATTCTTTAATATATCCGAACAAAACAGCACTTCTTCAAATAATATAATTTTACCAGTCAGATCTGTACTCTGATTTAACAAAAAATGAATTTGATCCGGAAATATAACGGCTATTTTTCCTGAATTTAATAAATATATTTTGTCTTCGATATGTATTTTAATAGTTCCAGACTCCACTAAAATAATACAAAAATGATCTTTTTTATGTGGTTTCAAATAATCTTGAATACTTTGTGTCCCGAGGTCAAAAACGCGGAAAGACAAATTTTTATCATCCGTTTTTTGAATATTTTTCTTAATCTCAAACCTTTTTAAGTCCATGTGATATTTTATATTTAACTGCATAGCGCGCTCCAATTACCAACTTTAAGCAAACGATAATACTTGTAACTATAATTTATTAAATTCAATTAGCTTATTGGACACAAGTGTTTTTCTAGTTATAATATGTTAATAGATTTATAATCGATGTATAGTATAAAAAAACGCAGTAGAAGAAAATTTATTTAAAAAAGATAGATGTCAAATATACGCTTTTCTCAATTTATGAGAATGATTTAGCTTAAAATTAGGCTTAAATTAGATTCAATACAATTATTGAATCAGTAGTAAGAATTTTTATTTTACCTTTTTAATGAAAAATGGTTAAACTCAGCAAGCTATTCAAGTGCAACTGGGGTACTATTGGTTTTTGTCTTCAGGGATTTTTTTGTCATTACCCTACTGAATTGAATTGAGCAGATACAACTTTTTTATATAATAAGATAATTCTAAAAAGAAAGAATTATTAAGACTTAAATATTAAGTAAAACCATTGAATTAAAATAAAAATAGCCTGTATGTTTATTGATTACAGGCTATTTCGTGGAGTCGCCGAGAATCGAACTCGGGTCCAAACAAGCAACTAAAAAGCTTTCTACGCGTTTATTTTCTGATTGAGTTTTCGATATTGTGCTAGGCCAGAAACAGCCACACGATACGTATCTTCTTAATTTTGAAATCCACCCGAAGCTCATGGAAATCTAGGTTTATTTTTACGGTTCCCCTGAACTGAACGCCACAAACCAAGGCTTTCAAGGGGAATCCAGCTTTCCTATCTGATAGGAACGTGGCTTAATCGTACTATAATTCGGATTATGCAGCTAAAGCGTAGTTATTTTCGCCGTGTAAAATTGTAAGATCTTATATTTACGAGCAAGGTCTCAATGCTCGACGTGCTTACTTATCAATTCGACTTGCTGTCAAAACCAGTCGACCCCTTTTTTATTTCAAAATACGGATTTGAATTTTGAGTTTGCAAATGTACACTTTTAAACTTGAATTTGGATCGCTAAATATGCAAGTCAATTATAAAAAGGATTTTTATTTTAATTATCTCTTAATTTGAATGGGTAGTCACCAAATAAAACAGCTAATTTCCTTACGTCATAGGTTTTTCTAGTAAATTTATTAGATAGTGCTATTATGGTAACGCCTTCTTTTCTTAAAGTAATATAAGCTGATGTGTTTCCATGCCACCAACCGTTGTGAAAATAAAAATTTTGTCCCGTCTCCCAGTTTATCATTCGAATCCCAAGACCATAATTTTTAGTTCCTTTGCGTTCATTACTATACCCTTTGTATACTTGACTTTGTAGTTCAGGGGTTAAAAAAGTAGAACTGTTTCTCGCTCTATCAAATTTCAATAAATCCCGTGGTGTTGAATAGATATTCTTATCTCCATAAACCGCATCCAAGTAATCTTTACCAATTTCCACTTTGTTCCCTTTATAAGAAGTAACAGCAGTGTCCTTATCTTTTTCATAATCAAATACATAGGTGTTTTTCATCCCAAGGGGCTTGAAAATGATTTGTTTCATGGCTTCTTTATAGGAGAGTTTTGTTATTTTTTCAATGATTAGTGCCAACATCGCATAATTAGTATTGCAATAACTAAAACGGGTGTCGGTCTTGAACTCTAAACCAATTTCTTTAGTAGCCATAATTGTCAAGATATCCTGATTACTGAGGATGTTGTTTCTATCCCAAATTGTTTTGTCTCGATCTGTAAAATAGGCGTAATTACGCATACCACTTCTGTGATTCAATAAGGTCTTTATTGTAACATCTGGATAAGGAAATTCCTTTAGAATTGTATTTACTTTTTGATCTAATTCGATTCTTTTGGCATTTACTAATTTCAAAATTGCAGTTGCAGTAATTACCTTACTGACAGATGCGATGTGAAGAGGCGTAAAGGGCGTAATTAATGTTTTGTCCCTGAAATTAGAGTTTCCTTCGTATTTTTCATAAATAATTTGGCCGTTTTTTGCTACCAGAAAACTGCCGTTGGCACTATTATTTGGCCAGTTTTTTTTATAAAAAGAGTCGATTTGAAGTTTTTTTGCATTGATGTATTCCGCCGTTAATTTGGGCTCAGCTTTTGTTAACGGCTTCATCTTCGGGAGTGTACTCTTTGGAAGTTCAGCATCTTTTAATTCAACTTTCTTTTTCTCTTTGTCACAAGAGCTTAAAACCAAAAAGAGGATAAATATATGTAGTATCTTTGTTTTTTTTATAAAGTTCATTTCAGTAGTGCTAGTGAGGCAAATATATAGAATCAATGTGTTTTGATACCTTGTTTTTTTAAACCTTAACACTATTTTATTAATGGTTAATTATCAAAAATTTTGTATCATTTTGTGCATCAGTCAATAGTAGTTTTCAAACTATTAAATTTAATAAAAAAAATAAATTGAATTTAGTTTAAATTGTTATATTTGTAACAAATAAACTTAATAAAGTTATATTAATATAAATCATAAGCATTCTTTACACATGAAATTTGGAATTTTAAAAGAAAGAAAAAGCCCGCCAGACAGAAGAGTTGTTTTCTCTCCTAATGAATTAATAAAGTTAAAACAACAGTATCAAAATGTCTCAGTACACGTGGAGCGCTCTGATATTAGGGTTTTTACAGATAAGCAGTATGAAAATCTCGCGATTGAATTGATTGACGATTGTAGTGATTGCGATATTTTGTTTGGAGTAAAAGAAGTACCCGTAGAAAATTTGATTGCTAACAAAACATATTTCTTTTTTTCTCATACTATAAAAAAACAGCCATACAATAGAAAGTTGTTACAAGCAATTTTGGAAAAAAATATTGATTTGTACGATTACGAAACTATTGTAGACGAACAAAACCGCAGGTTAATTGGTTTTGGAAGATACGCTGGAATTGTGGGAGCTTACAATAGTATTCGTGCTTTTGGTGTCAAATTTGAATTGTTTAAATTACCAAAAGCGGAAACGCTTGAGGGTAAAGAAGCACTGATTACGCATTTGAAAAGAGTGGTATTGCCGCCTTTAAAATTGGTTATTACTGGAACAGGTAAAGTGGGGAACGGTGCTAAAGAAATTCTGGATGCTATAAAAATAAAGGAAGTTTCAGTAGAAAATTATTTAACCAAAAACTATTCACAGCCCGTTTATACTCAAATAGATGTTTTAGAATATAACAAGCGCAAAGATGGGCAAATTTTGGATTTCACGGATTTTTATCAGAATCCAACAGAATACGTTTCTGATTTTGAAAAATTTACAAGAGTATCTGATATTTACATTACGGGACATTTTCATGCAAATGAGGCTCCGGTGATTCTTACTCGGGAAATGCTACAATCGAACGATTGCAAGATCAAAGTAGTTGCTGATGTTTCCTGTGATGTTAATGGCCCGATAGCCTGCACGCTCCGGTCATCTACAATTGCAGAACCATTGTACGGGTATTTACCAAACGATCATAAAGAAGTAGACGTTTTTCATCCTGCAGCAATTGTGGTTATGGCAGTCGATAATTTACCCTGTGAATTGCCTAAAGATTCTAGTGAAGGTTTTGGAGAAATGTTTATGGAACATGTTATTCCTGCTTTTTTTAACGAAGATAAGGACGGTATTTTAGTAAGAGCAAAAATTACTGAAAACGGAAAGCTAACCCCAAGATTTAGTTATTTACAAGATTATGTGGATGGTAAATAAATCCTATTCGTTTAAATAGATTCTAAACCTGTACTGTAAATTACAGGTTTTTTTATGGATTTTTGAATGCTAAATGAATACGCGCTTTGTCAAACATTATAATTCAATTAACACCACATAATTTTTGGCTCAAAGGGAAATGACTAATTTTGAGCAAAACTTGACCTTGATAATGAAAAAAAACATTCCAATTTCTATATTAGAATTAGCTATAATTACACAAGATAGTGATGCAAAAGAAACATTCCAAAAAACAACAGCACTTGCTCAACAGGCAGATAGTTTAGGGTACAATAGATTTTGGTTAGCGGAACATCATAATATGGCACATGTAGCCAGTACTGCAACGGTAGTCCTTATTGGCTATATCGCTAGTCAAACTCAAAATATTAAGGTAGGTTCCGGCGGAATAATGTTACCCAATCATGCTCCGTTAATTGTAGCAGAACAATTTGGAACTCTTGAAATTCTATATCCAAACCGTATTGATTTAGGATTGGGTAGGGCACCTGGAACGGATGGATTAACCGCACAAGCTATTCGAAAAGATTTCTTCGAGCAATCGCAGCGCTTTCCTCAAAATGTTGCAGCACTTCAAGAATTTTTCTCAGAGGAAAATGCTACTGCAAAAGTTCGCGCCTTTCCAGCAGAAGGAACGAATGTTCCCATTTGGATTTTAGGTTCTAGTATGGATAGTGCTGCTTTGGCTGCTTCTAATGGATTACCGTATGCTTTTGCAGGACATTTTGCTCCAAAACAAATGTATCAGGCTTTTGAGTTTTATCGAGAAAATTTTAAGCCTTCTAAATTTTTAGAACAGGCTAAAACGATGGCATGTGTCAATGCAATAGCGGCTGATACAGACGAGGAAGCCGAGAAATTAGCAACTAGTTTGACTCTAATGTTTCTGAATTTGATTCGGAATGACAGAAAGCCATTGCAGCCTCCTTTAGATTCTATGGATGGAATTATGAGTGAAGAAGAACATTTTCATGTAAACCAAATGACTTCTTGTTCGTTTGTGGGTAGTAAAAAGAATTTAGAAACTGAATTGAAGCAATTTATTGATTACACACGTATTGATGAATTGATGATTACCAGCCCCATTTTTAACCAGAATGATAAATTAAAGAGTGTACAACTAATGAAGGAAGTTATTGATAAAATCAATATTACATAGCATTTGTACTTTTTTTTAAACTTAAATAACGTATATTTTGAGAAATTTAAACCGTACAAGTCTTGTAGGTGGATCTAAGAAGCTCAATTCTAGATTTTGTTATGAAATAAATTAAACAATAAACCCTGCAATGTAAGTTGCAGGGTTTATTGTTTATAACGCATTAAAAATTAAGTATTAATAATTAATTATTTATTTATTTAAGGCTTCCAACCATATCTTCTGGTTTTACCCAAGCATCAAAATCTTCTGGTGTGACATACCCTAGACGTACCGCTTCTTCTTTGAGCGTTGTTCCGTTTTTATGGGCTGTTTGAGCAATTTCAGCTGATTTGTAGTACCCGATTTTCGTATTTAAAGCAGTAACTAACATCAATGAATTGTCAACTAATTCTTTAATTCGCTTGTAGTTTGGTGCAATTCCTTGAGCGCAATGTTCATCAAACGACAAACAAGCATCACCTAGTAAACGGGCTGATTGTAAAAAGTTTGCAGCCATTAATGGTTTGAAAACATTCAATTCATAATGTCCTTGCATTCCACCAACAGAAATGGCAACATCATTGCCCATTACTTGTGCGCAAACCATAGTCAAGGCTTCACATTGTGTTGGATTTACTTTTCCTGGCATGATAGAAGAACCTGGCTCATTTTCAGGAATAATGATTTCTCCAATTCCTGAACGAGGTCCAGAAGCTAGCATACGTATATCATTGGCAATTTTATTCAATGAAACGGCCAGTTGTTTTAAGGCACCATGTGTTTCTACGATGGCATCGTGTGCTGCTAAAGCTTCAAATTTGTTTTCGGCAGTAACAAACGGATGTCCAGTAAATTCAGCGATATATGCGGCTACTTTTACGTCATATCCTTCTGGAGTATTTAATCCAGTTCCTACTGCAGTTCCTCCTAAAGCTACTTCTGATAAGTGTGCCAACGTATTTTTAACTGCTTTTAGACCATAGTTTAGCTGAGCTACATATCCTGAAATTTCTTGACCTAAGGTTAGTGGTGTTGCATCCATTAAATGGGTACGACCAATTTTTACCACAGTATTAAATTCAACTGCTTTGGCATGAAGCGTATCTCTTAATTTCTCAACACCAGGAATTGTAACTTCAACAACTGCTTTATAAGCAGCAATGTGCATTCCTGTTGGGAAGGTGTCATTTGAAGATTGTGATTTATTTACATCGTCATTGGCTTTAATAAATTGTTCGCCTTCGCCAATGTTGAACCCTTTTAAAACTTGTGCACGATTCGCAACTACCTCGTTCACGTTCATATTACTTTGCGTTCCGGAGCCGGTTTGCCAAATGACCAAAGGAAATTCAGTGTCCAGTTTTCCGGCTAAAATTTCGTCACATACAGCAGCGATAGCATCTCTTTTTTCGATTGGCAATACTCCTAAATCGCAATTGGCGTAAGCCGCAGCTTTTTTAAGATAAGCGAAACCTTCGATAATTTCTTTTGGCATCGAAGCTGATGAACCTATTTTAAAGTTATTGCGAGAACGTTCTGTTTGCGCGCCCCAATACTTGTCAGCAGGAACTTGAACTTCACCCATGGTGTCTTTTTCTATTCTAAATTTCATTTTGTGTATATTTGAGTAAGTGATTATTGGCTTTTTAACTTGTAAGTTCGTTTATAATAATTTTTATGAGCCCCGATACTAATGAAAATCCTTTTCTTTTTGTTACCAAAAACAAAAGATGAAGTAAATAGCAGGAAATAACTCCAAATTACGAGTTCAAAACTACGGATAATTCCTTTTTTATAAAAATTGATTGGTAGTTTTTATGTTTTTTTATTGGTAAGAAAAGGAATTAAACTTACATTTGTGGCTACATTCAAAAATTCCGGAAAACATGTTTGAATTTTCACAGTATTTAGGCTTTTTACTTTTCTTAACCATTCTTACTATAGGATTTTGGTTAATGTTTTTTCTTGTAGGTTTCGTTCAATATTGGATTGGCGGTGCTTTATGGGAAATGTATAAAGAAAGAAAAGCAAAGAAAGAACAATCAGTTTAATCTGTTTGTTAAATAAAAAAAGGACTCATGAAAATGAGTCCTTTTTTTATGCATATTTTTTTAATGATCTAAGGGTGAGTAAAAAAGACCCATTTTCAGGAGTCTTTACATTATTATCCTTGGTAATCCCCTTCATTATCATTTTGCGTTTTTCTAGGCTGTTTTTCTTTTTCGTTTTTTGGTTTGTTAAAACGATATGTAAAGGATAAACTAAATTGTCTTTCTCTCCACTGCATTTCACTGTAAGAACTTGCAAATCCTGGAAGGAATGTTTCCATCATTCTTTTTCTTGAATTGAACACATCACTAATATTGAATGAAAGGGTTCCTTTGTCTTTCAGTATGTCTTTGCTAAAGGCTAAGTTTGCACTAAATATACCTAAACTTCTGCCTTGAGCATTGTTTTGAGGGCCATTATAAGTAGCATTTGTTTGCCAGTCAATTTTATATGGTAAGGTAACTTTTGAAGTGATCCTAGTAAACCATGAGGTTGCGATGTTGTCAAAATTTTGTGTAATTACGTTATTGTTAAAATCAGTATAGACAAAATCTCCTTGTGTTTCGTTTCTGAAGAAATTGAAATTTCCGTTTAATTTCCACCATTTATATGGGGAATAATTTAAGGTAAATTCAAACCCTGCTCTGAATTCTGTAGCTAGATTAATTGGGGAACTAATTGTTACGGGAATTCCATTGACAAAATCTCCCGATTCTCTTCTGGCAAATTGAAAAACATCTGTTGTTTTATTTACATACAAGGAAGTATTAAAGGTTAATTTTTCCCATCTTTTGATATAACCAAAGTCAATAGCATCTGAAAATGCCGGATCTAAATCTGGATTTCCAACAAAAATATTGATGTTACTGGATAAGTTGCTGAAGGGGTTTAACATTCGGCCTCTTGGTCTTTGTATTCTTCGGCTGTAGCTTACAGAAGCACTGCTTTTATCTGAAATCTCATAAGTGAAGAAGGCACTTGGAAAGAAGTTGTTGTATTTTTTAGTATTAAAATCATTCGTAGCCAATTGATTGATGTCAATGTTTGAATCTTCAAAACGCAATCCGAATAATGCTGAGAATTTATTTATTTTCATACCATATTGTGTGTATACAGCATTTATTTTTTCATTGTATTCTAATGTATTTGTGAAATTAGTATTAATGACTCCGTCATTTTTAACTTGGTAATCCGTTAATAATTTTGAAAAGTCACCACGATAACCTGCTTCAAACTGACTTCCTTTTCCAAAAGGCAAGACATAATCCATTTGTAGTAAATTTCTGCTTTGATTTTGGTTATTGATGGTGTTATCAAATTTTACCACATTAGTATTGGTGGCTCTATCTGTAATCACGGCATTATTAATATCATCACTTGTAGAAAACGAACCGTCAATAGTTAATTTATGGCCATCTTTTTTAAACTTTTTAGTGAAATTAGTGGCAAACTCTACATTTTCACTATCACTACTTTCTAAATTGATTCGATTGCGGCTGTAATCAAAAGTATTGTCTCCTTCAAAATAGTCTTGAAAAACGTTATCACGATTATCCCCTATACTTTTTCGATAATTGAAGGTATTTGTCCAAGCAGTTGATTCGTTTAAATACCATTCCATTCCAAAATTTCCGTTATAGCCTTTATTGTATCGATCATTTACTCTGCTTTCATCTACAGAATTATTAATCGAGTTATCAGAATTTAAGTAATCGGTATTAGTAATTGCATTACCAGGACTGTTGCGTTTATTATATCCTTGTGTTGTGAAAAGATTAAAGTTTTTTGATTTGTAGTTTAATGTTCCGCTCAAACCATTATTTTCAGGGTATCCTGTTGAAGCAATAAAAGTTCCATTTAGCCCTAAATTTTTTCCTTTTTTCAAAATAATATTCAATAAACCTCCTCCGCCTTCAGCATCATATCTTGCAGAAGGATTTGTGATTACTTCTACTTTTTCAATTGCATCCGCAGGAATTAATCGCAATGCTTCAGCAATATTGATGGCATTTGAAGGTCTGCCGTCAATTAAGACCCTAACATTTTCATTGCCACGAAGGCTTATATTTCCTTCAACATCTACTGAAACAGACGGAATGTTGTCTAAAACGTCACTCACGGTTCCACCTTTTACCATAAGGTCATTCCCTACGTTATATACTTTTTTATCTAATTTTATTTCAACTGTGGTTTTTTCGGAACGAATAATAACCTCATTCAATTGATTGGCATCTTCTTCCAAGCTAATTAAACCTAAACTTAAACTTGACTGAAGATTTTTTTGTTTAATTTCATTTACTTTAAAAGATATAAATTCAATTTTTATATCATAAACACCGGGTTTAATTTCAATGTCAAATTCTCCCTTTGGGTTTGTAATACCACCGGCAACTGGTTTAGGATTGTTGGGAGTTAAAAAAGTTATGGTAGCATATTCAAGCGGTTGTTTGCTTATTTTTTCGATTACCTTTCCTGTAATTTTAATTTTTGGTACAATTGGACCTTCTTGGGCAAAACTGAATAGGGTTGTAAAAAAGAGAACAAGAATTAAAACGGGATTTATTTTTTTCATTTTTAAAAAAACTATGGTTACAGGTATTAGAATATAAAAAAAGGATTTGGTTTAATCTTACAAATCACAAATAAATGTTAATTTGAGAAAAATAGATCTAAGATATGAAAACAGCCACTTTTTCTAAATCTCTTCCTATTATTGCTTTATTCCCACGGAGAACAATAGGTCTTTCTATTAGAATAGGATGAGAAATCATCGCTTGAATAATTTGTTCACTACTCATTTTTTGGTCTTTAAAATTTTCTATCCAAATTTTTTCTTTTCGGCGTACCAATTCCCCAGGTGCGATATTTAGTTTTTGAAGGATATTGGATAACTCTTCAAATGAAGGTGGGGTTGTCAAATAATTTATAACTTCAAATTCTTTTTTTGTTTTCTCTACAAGTGCTAAGCAACTTCTAGATTTTCCGCAGCGTGAATTATGGTATATTTGTATCATCTTTTATTGTATTTATATTAATACTAATTAAAATTGTAGGGTTGTTTCAAGTGTAACAAAAATAACATTTGTTAAACTAATCAGGTATAAAATTAAACTAAAAATTCATGTTTATAGAACAAGGTTTTAAATCAGAAAATAAATTTTGGAAATATATTTTAGGATCAGTACTCCTGATTTTTGCGTCATTTATTGGTCAGATGCCAATATTGATTGCTATTATGTACGAAACATTTTTCAATGGCAAACCGTATCCTACAAATGATAAAGCAGTAATGCAATTTTTCGAGCCCAATTTAACTTTATTTTTGATACTGATTTCATTCGTTGTTACTATGCTTGGAATTTTTTTAGTAATGCGTTATCTTCACCATCAGACGCTTCTTTCTGTAACGACATCAAGAAATAAAGTAGATTGGAAAAGAATTGTATTTTCATTTTCGATTTGGGCTGTATTTACAATTGTAACCACAATGTTATTCTATTTTTATAATCCAAGTGATTTTATAATCAACTTTAAACCCATCCCATTTGCTATTTTGGCTGTAATAGGAATCCTTCTCATTCCTATTCAAACCAGTTCTGAGGAGTACATTTTTAGAGGATATTTAATGCAAGGATTTGCTAATTTGGCTAAAAACAAATGGTTTCCCTTGCTAATGACTTCCCTTATTTTTGGTGGAATGCATTTTTTTAATCCTGAGGTAGCTAAGATTGGTCCTATTGTTTTGGTTTATTATATAGGGACGGGTTTGTTTTTGGGTATTCTTACTCTGATGGATGAGGGAATGGAACTCGCTTTGGGATTTCATGCCGCTAATAATTTAGTGGGGGCTTTGCTTGTAACTTCGGATTGGTCTGCTTTTCAAACACATTCAATATTAAAAGATATTTCAGATCCATCAGCAGGATTGGATGTTATTTTTCCGGTTGTAATAATTTACCCAATTCTTTTATTTATCTTTAGTAAAAAATACAACTGGACCAACTGGAAAGAAAAGTTAACTGGTAAAATCTAAGGATTATAACTTTAGATAATTTTAAAAACACACACCATCATGACCAATACCATCACCTATCATAATGTGCATAATCTATTTAAATTGAATGGATTTCATTTAGATCGAAATGATTTATGCCGAGTAGCTTATAGTTTTATTAAAGAAGGAGAAGAATATGAAAAATCCGTTGGCGATTTTATACTGGATTGGTTTGACAATAAATCTTTTCTTGAATTGAATACTTCAGGGACAACAGGAAAACCTAAACTAATACGAATTGAAAAACAAGCTATGGTTAATTCTGCAATTGCCACGGGCGATTTTTTTGATTTACAACCGGGTGATAAAGCATTACATTGTTTACCAACCAAATACATAGCTGGAAAAATGATGTTTGTGAGAAGCTTCATTCTGGGACTTGATATTGATTTTGTAGCGCCAAGTTCACATCCTATGTTACACAATGATAGTAAGTATGATTTTGTAGCCATGGTACCATTGCAAGCCCAAAACTCGTTAGAAGTACTAAACAATGTAAAAAAGATGATCATTGGAGGTGCAAAGTTGAGTAATGGATTGGCGAAGGGACTTTCTAATCTAAAAACAAAGGTTTATGAAACCTATGGAATGACTGAAACGATTACTCATATTGCTGCAAAGCAAATAGGAGAGGAAGCTTTCTCTGTCTTACCGGATATAAAAATCACTAAAGACGATCGAAATTGTTTGGTTATTGATGCTGCTAAAATTTCAAATGAATCTATTATAACCAATGATTTAGTAGAATTAGTAGGCGAGAACCAGTTTGTTTTTTTAGGCAGAATGGATAACATAATTAATAGTGGAGGCATTAAACTAATACCAGAAAAAATTGAGGATAAATTGTCTCATAAAATTAATTCCAGATTTTTTGTAACGGGAATTGAGGATGTTGATTTAGGCGAAAAATTAGTTTTAGTAATAGAGGGTCAGAATCAAACGTTAGATGAAAATATTTTTGATTGTTTGGATAAATATGAAAAACCAAGACACGTATTTTATGTAGCAAATTTTGCCGAAACCGAAAACGGAAAAATAAAAAGGAAAGAAATTTTAGAAAGCATTTAATGGTTGTTAAAAATAGAAATGGATTATAATTTAGCTATCTCTAAGTTTATCATTGCTCCATTTTAAAATAATAATCAGCAGAATTTTTGCCACTTCCATAAAATAAAAAAGCAATACATATCCCTAACGTGAGAACTGCCAGCAGTAAATTGGGCAAATTTTCTCCCAGAAAATTTACAATTATAGCTCCTATTAATATAGGCAATTGTGCTAGTATTGCCCAGCGTGTAAGTAAACCAAATCCGATCATAATTCCTCCTACCAAATGTGCCGGAGCTATGTAATGAATAAGGAACATTCCTCCCCCAATAGTATCTATTGGGGATATTAAATCATGTAAATATTTAATGTTTGTTATAAAATAAATACCTTTCATAAATAAAAAGATGCCAAGTGCTATTCGGGCTAAATCTACTGTTAAATACGTATGGCCATTAGCCCACTTATTTAAGTTTTTCACATTGTTCATGATTTTGAAGTTTTAGATATTTAACACTAAGTTACTGATTTTTAATTAAATGGATTTATTTTTTTTAATAATTATAAGCCATTATTTTTCTAATTTAAGAAGCGATAATTGATTTTCAGACCAAGGCTATTTTCTGCATGACCATGAGCTAAAAATTGAGTTAGATTCATTGACAACCCTAATTTATTCTTATTGGGATTAATCATAAAATACCTCCCCAAATATAAGCCTGAACACCATCCAAATTGCTGGTCACTGGCGTATTCTGATACAAACCCCAGCCCAATCTTACTGTCTTCATCAGATAGTGCATATCCAATCCCGGTTTCGGCACCCCAAAACCATTTTGAATTCATGTTAAACTGGACATTAGGCTTAAGGCAAAAGAGACTAAAGTTGTTGTGACTGGCTCTTTCTTGTAATGTGCTTTCAGAGGTAAGTATTCGAGTATTTTTCCGGATAAAACGGTAATCATAATCCAATCGAATTCCCAGTTCTAATTTTCTAGAAATTATTTTCCCTATTCGTGTATTGAAGCCTATTCCCAGCCTATGGGTACGATACATTTCTATATGAACCGGCAAAGAGGCATTGATTCCTGCTTCAAAATAAACTGGTTTAGCTTCCTTTGAAGTAATGGGGTTTTCAGGTTTAATTTGTGCACATATAGACTGACCTATAAATATTACAATACTTAGTAGTGGAACCAAAATCTTTTTCATTTGTATCAATTTTAGATTAGTAAAATGAATTAAGTGAAGATTTTTAGGTGTTAAATAATAAATAAGGCTGTTTTACAACTACTATAAATGTAGTTGTAAAACAGCCATAAATTTACAAAATATTATTTTAAATACTTGATAACGAGTGTTAAACCTGTATTACGCCTAAGTTGAATTTTTTTTCAATAGGCGAGTGGTTAGCTGCTTCAATTCCCATAGAAATCCAAGTTCTGGTGTCTAAAGGATCAATTATAGCATCTGTCCACAATCTAGAGGCAGCATAGTAAGGTGAAACTTGTTCATCATATCTAGCTTTTATCTTATCAAATAATTCTTTTTCTTTTACTTCATCTACCTCTTCTCCTTTTGCTTTGAGTGAAGATGCTTCAATCTGTGCCAATACTTTAGCGGCTTGGGTTCCGCCCATAACAGCTAATTCTGCACTTGGCCAGGCAAAAATTAATCTAGGATCATACGCTTTTCCACACATGGCATAATTTCCAGCTCCATAGGAATTCCCTACAATCACCGTAAATTTAGGTACAACTGAATTTGATACTGCGTTCACCATTTTTGCACCATCTTTTATAATTCCGCCATGTTCTGATTTAGATCCCACCATAAACCCAGTTACATCTTGTATAAAAACTAAAGGAATTTTTTTCTGGTTGCAATTAGCGATGAAACGGGTGGCTTTGTCTGCACTATCCGAATAGATCACGCCTCCAAACTGCATTTCGCCATTTTTAGTTTTTACTACTTTTCGTTGGTTGGCAATGATTCCCACTGCCCAACCTTCAATTCTGGCATAACCGGTAATAATAGTTTGACCGTAACCCTCTTTATACGCTTCAAACTCGGAATTGTCAACTAAACGATTGATGATTTCCATCATGTCATATTGTTCATTTCGAGCTTTTGGTAAAATACCATACATTTCCTTTTCGTCTAATGCTGGCTTTTCTGCTTTAATTCGGCTGTAACCGGCTTTATCAAAGTCTCCTATTTTGTCAACTATGTTTTTTATTTTATCTAACGCATCTTTGTCATCTTTGGCTTTGTAATCCGTAACTCCTGAAATTTCACAATGCGTTGTTGCTCCGCCTAATGTTTCATTATCGATGCTTTCGCCAATAGCTGCTTTGACTAAGTAGCTTCCTGCTAAGAAAATACTACCCGTTTTTTCAACAATTAAAGCTTCATCACTCATGATTGGCAAATAGGCACCTCCGGCAACGCAACTTCCCATTACGGCAGCAATTTGGGTAATTCCCATGCTGCTCATTTGGGCATTGTTTCTAAAAATACGTCCAAAATGTTCTTTGTCCGGGAAAATTTCATCTTGCAAAGGCAAATAAACGCCAGCACTATCCACTAAATAGATAATTGGTAATCTATTTTCCATAGCAATTTCTTGAGCGCGCAGGTTTTTTTTAGCAGTGATTGGGAACCAAGCACCTGCTTTTACAGTAGCATCATTAGCAACAACGATGCATTGCTTACCTCTAATATATCCAATTTTAACTACAACACCACCTGAGGGACAACCACCATGTTCGGCATACATTCCTTCCCCAACAAATGCCCCAATTTCAATACTTTTCGCTTTTGGATCCAATAAATAATCGATTCGTTCGCGTGCGGTCATTTTGCCTTCGCCGTGTAATTTTTGGATGCGTTTTTCACCGCCGCCCAATTTAACAATGCTTAGTTTTTGACGTAAAGCGGATAGTAAAAGTTTATTGTGGTCTTCGTTTTTGTTGAAGTTCAAATCCATGATGAAATAATATTAAGAAAGTTTGCGCTAAAATACAAAATCCAACTAAATATTTTTTATTAATTTAAACTGTAAACGACGAAAATCGATTTATGTTTACTATTAAAACAAAAAAACAGAAGCGAACTCCTGTTTTTTTATGAATTTAATAAAAAAGACACGTTTATTTTTTAGATTCATTGACGAGTCTTTTTAAAATTGCCCATTGTTTCAATGCATCACGTGCCTCGACAGCAGGGTATCCTAACATGGTTTTTCCAGCAGGAATATCTCCTGTTACACCAGATCCAGCACCTACAATGGCACCGTCACCTATAGTTGTGTGGTCTTTTATTGAAGCACTTCCACCAATTATAACACCGTTACCCAACGTTACTGAACCTGCCAATCCACTATTTCCAGCCATGATGCAAAACTTTCCGAGTTTACTGTTATGACCAATTTGGACTAAATTATCAATTTTACAACCGTCACCTAAAACGGTAGAGCTAAATTTCCCTCTATCAACGCAAGTATTAGCGCCAATTTCAACACTATTGCCAATAATCACGTTTCCAATTTGCGGTATTTTCACCAAACCTCTTTGCGGATCAGGGCGAAAGCCAAAACCATCGGCACCAATAGTAGCATTGGGATGTACTATGCAATCATTACCTATATGGCAACGTTCTCTAATAACGGTTCCAGACCAAATAACCGTGTTTTTTCCTATGGTACATTCATCAAGAATAGTCACATTGGGATAAATTGTAGTGTTGTCGCCAATTACAACTTTAGGACCAATATAAGAACCTGCACCAATTCGGGCTCCATTGCAAATAGTGGCAGTTTGATCTATTGTTGCGGTGGGATGAATGTCAATGTGAAATAGAGGAGTAGGAGGCGCAAAAAGCTCCAATACCTGTGACATGGCTAAATCAGCATTTTTTACCTTTATAAAAGCCTTGTTTTCTCCCGGTTCGATACTGATATCTTCATTAACAACCGCTACGCAAGCATTTGATGTAGTCCATAATTTTTCATATTTTTTGTTTCCAATAAATGAAATTTCGGTGGTATTGGCCATTTCTAATTGTTCTGGAGCTGTAATTTTTTGGGTTGTGTTCCCTATAATTACTCCATTAAGAATCGTGTTGATTTCTTGAATTGTGTAGGATTTCATTACGTATTTATTGGATTTGGATTTGTTATCGTTTCCAAATAAAATCATTTAACGTTGAAATTGCAAATGTTTTTTTGCGTTGGGAAAAAATCATTCTTTAATACCATTAAAAAATCCCCACAAACCTTTCCATAAAGGAATGCTGAGGGGACTTTAATTATTTTTAAAAGTAGTACTGCCTACATTGCTATTCTTCTTCTTTCTGCCCCATCATCATCAAATAGGCTTTCAAGAACTCATCAATCTCCCCATTCATCACGCCGTCAACATTACTGGTTTCATAACCGGTTCGTACATCTTTGACTAGCTTGTAAGGTTGCATTACATAATTCCTGATTTGGGATCCCCATTCTATTTTCATTTTTCCTGCTTCGATATCCGCGCGTTGTGCTTGTTTCTTTTTTAACTCAATTTCGTATAATTGAGACCGTAACATTTGCATGGCGCGTTGTCTGTTGTCTTGTTGCGATCGGGTTTCGGAACATTGTATTTGAATTCCGGTTGGTTTATGAAACAATTGTACTTTAGTTTCTACTTTATTTACATTTTGTCCTCCAGCACCACTGGATCGCGACGTTGTAATTTCAATATCAGCAGGATTAATATCAATTTCGATACTATCATCTACCAGCGGATACACATAAACGGAGGCAAATGACGTGTGTCGCTTGGCATTACTGTCAAATGGTGAAATACGCACCAATCGGTGTACGCCATTTTCTCCTTTTAAATAACCAAAGGAATAATCGCCTTCAAATTCGAGTGTTACGGTTTTTATACCGGCAGCTTCTCCTTTTTGGAAATTCAGTTCTTTTATTTTGTAATTGTATTTTTCACCCCACATCATGTACATGCGCATGAGCATTTCGGCCCAATCACAACTTTCAGTTCCACCGGCACCAGCAGTTATTTGTACAACAGCACTCAAAGTATCGCCTTCATCCGAAAGCATATTTTTGAATTCTATTGCTTCAATGTGCGCTTGAGTAGCAATGTAATGTTCGTCTAATTCTTCTCCGGTAAGTTCTCCTTCTTTATAAAAATCATAGGCAAGTTGCAATTCGTCCGTCATTTCGACTGCTTTATTGTAATCTTCAATCCATTTTTTTTTATTCCGAAGATTCTTTACAATGATTTCAGCATCTTTTGCGTTATTCCAAAAGTCTGGAGCAAAAGTTTTTTCTTCTTCGTTTGAAATTTCAATTAATTTGGCATCAACGTCAAAGATACCTCCTCAACGCACCAAGGCGCTCTACAATACCTTTAATTTGTTCGGTAGTTGTCATAAATTATGTAATTTTGTCGGACAAAAATAAACAAATTTAGCTAAGAGACAAATTGCAACTAGTTTCTGGCACAAATAAAATAGCACAAATAAAAAATAAAATGGAAATAAATTTAATTAGCGATACAATCACAAAGCCTTCAAATGAAATGTTACAGTATATGTTCAAAGCCAAAGTTGGAGATGATGTATACAAACAAGATCCGACCGTTATTGAACTTGAGGCCAAAGTTGCAGCAATGTTTGGAATGGAAGCCGGACTTTTCTTCCCATCGGGAACAATGGCAAATCAAACGGCTATAAAATTGCATACGCAACCTGGAGAACAGTTAATTGCGGATAAATATGCGCATGTATATCATTACGAAGGTGGAGGCGTTTCTTTTAACAGTGGTGTTTCCTGTTGTTTGTTAGACGGAAATCGCGGAATGATAACTGCAGCACAAGTGGCTGGAGCAATTAATGATCCGGAGTTTTATCACAGCCCATTAACGAGTTTGGTTTGTGTAGAAAATACGACTAACAAAGGCGGTGGTGCTTGTTATGAATTAGAGGATTTACAAAAAATAAAGCAGGTTTGTGATGCAAATAACTTGAAATTTCACTTGGATGGTGCTCGAATTTGGAATGCATTAGTAGCCAAAAATCAAAATCCAAAAGACTTTGGGAAATTATTTGATACCATTTCGGTTTGTTTGTCTAAAGGTTTAGGGGCGCCAATTGGTTCGGTGTTATTGGCAGACAAAGCTACTATTCACAGGGCATTGCGAATCCGAAAAATATTAGGTGGAGGCATGCGTCAAGTAGGGTATTTGGCCGCAGCAGGAATTTATGCTTTGGATAATAATATAGAACGTCTTGCTGAAGATCATAGAAGAGCCAAAGAAATTGCCCAAGTATTGAAAAAGGTGAACTGGGTAGCTTCAGTAGAACCAGTAGAAACTAATATTTTAATTTTTTCATTAGTTCCACATTATGACGAAAAGAATTTAATTGAATTATTGAAACAAAAAAATATCTCAATTAGTTCTATGGGGCACGGAAAACTCAGAATAGTGACGCATCTGGATTACAGAGAGGTAATGCATACCTATGTTTTAGAAACGTTGCAAAAAATGGTACTATAGTTTAAAAAATTTGTTTAGGGTTTAACGGTTTAGGATTGTCAAAAACGTTAAACCCTATACTTTATTTATTTAAACAAATCATCCATTCCAGGAATCATTGGCATATCCATTTTTGCAACAGCATCAAGTTCAGCTTGATTAAGGTCCGTTGCTTTTTCAATTGCTTTGTTCAACACTAAAATTAAATAGTCTTCCAATTGATCTTTATCTTCTAATAAAGTATCATCTATAGTAATTGACTTAATTTTTCTATTGGCAGTTAACGTTACTTTTAATAAGGTGTCGTTACTTTGTTCTTCTACAAGAACGGTATCCAAACGTTTTTTTGTTTCTTCTATCTTTTGTTGGGTCTCTCTAAGTTTTCCCATCATTCCCATTAAATCCATGTCTAATTTTTTTAAATTAAATTAATATACAAAATTACTATATTGCATAGTCAAAATCAAAAAAATATACATGAAAAATAAACTGATGATAAGTTGTCTTTGTATTATTTTTGCAGCATCAATTACTAATATCAAAGCACAACAAATGTCAAAAAATAGTCCTACACCAATAGCTAAAATCATTCCTAAAACTTTAGAGAAACACAACGAAAAAAGAATAGACAATTATTTCTGGTTAAACGACAGAGAAAATCCGGAAGTAATAGAGTATTTAAATCAGGAAAATACCTACTACGATACTATGACTGCGGATACTAAAGGTTTCCAAAAGGAACTGTATGAAGAAATGAAGGGGCGTATTAAGGAAGACGATCAATCAGTTCCTTATTTATACAATGGTTATTATTATATTACCCGTTTTGAAACTGGAAAAGATTATCCTATTTATTCTCGAAAAAAAGGTAGCCTTTTTGCCAATGAAGAAATTTTATTCAATTGCAATGACTTGGCAAAAGACCATTCTTACTTTCAATTAGGTGGTTTAAGTGTGAGTCCAGATAATAAATTTGCGAGTTTTGGTGTGGATGCAGTTGGCAGACGTATTTATACAATACAAATAAAAAACTTGGAAACAGGAGAAATCCTTTCGGATAAAATTGAAAACGCTACTGGAAGCTCTGTTTGGGCCAATGATAATAAGACGCTATTTTATACCAGACAGGATAAAATTACATTGCGATCAGATAAAGTTTTCAAGCATAAATTAGGGACTGATACGGCAGAAGATGTATTAGTTTTTGATGAAAAAGATGAAACTTTTAATGTTTCAGTGGGTAAAGAGAAATCAAAAAAATACATCGTAATTGGATCTGGGAGTACCTTAACAACAGAGTACAGGATATTAAATTCAGACACTCCGGATGGAGAATTTGTAATTTTTCAGCCCAGAGTTAGAGGCTTAGAATATAGTATTTCCCATTTTGGAGATTCCTTTTACATCTTGACCAATAAAGATAAGGCAACTAATTTCAAGATGATGAAAACGCCGGAGAGCGCTACTGCAAAAGAAAATTGGAAAGATGTCATTCCACACAGAAAAGAAGTCTTATTAGAAGATATAGAAATTTTTAGAAATTTTTTAGTTGTAGAGGAACGCTCTAATGGATTGAATCACATTCGGATTATGCCTTGGAATGGTGATGAGGAATACTATTTGCCTTTTGGTAGCGAAACCTATAGTGCGTATACTACAACTAATGTCGATTTCGAAACGGACATTTTGCGTTACAGTTACCAATCATTAGCAACGCCATCTTCAGTTATTGATTTTAATATGAAAACCAAAGAGAAAGAAATCAAGAAGGAGCAACAAGTGCTTGGCGGCAAATTTGATAAAAATAATTATATCGAAGAACGCATTTGGGCTACAGCTACTGATGGAACTAAAGTGCCAATTTCGATGGTATATAGAAAAGGATTAAAAAAAGATGGAAAAAATCCATTACTGCTTTATGCCTATGGTTCGTATGGAGTTACAATGGATGCTTATTTTTCATCGACCCGCTTGTCTATTTTGGATAGAGGTTTTGTTTTTGCAATAGCACACATACGCGGAGGTGAGGATTTGGGAAGACAATGGTATGAAGACGGTAAATTATTAAAAAAGAAAAATACGTTTACTGATTTTATTGACTGCTCTAAGTTTTTAATTCAAGAAAAATATACTTCTCCTCAACACTTGTATGCTGAAGGTGGCTCTGCGGGTGGGTTGTTGATGGGAGCGGTTGTCAATATGGCTCCAGAATTATACAATGGTGTAATTGCTCAAGTCCCATTTGTCGATGTGATTACTACAATGCTGGATGATACTATTCCGCTTACCACAGGAGAGTATGATGAGTGGGGAAATCCAAACCAGAAAAAATATTATGATTATATGTTGTCGTACTCCCCTTATGATAATGTAGATGCTAAAAGGTATCCTAATATGTTTGTTTCTACTGGACTTCATGATTCACAAGTACAATATTGGGAGCCTGCAAAATGGGTTGCAAAGTTAAGAACAAAAAAAACTAATGATACTGTTTTATACTTGAATACTAATATGGATGCTGGTCATGGTGGCGCTTCAGGACGGTTTGAAGCACTGAAAGAGCTAGCTAAAGAATATAGTTTTTTATTAGATTTAGAAGAAATAAAAAACTAATTAGATTATTTTTGTTAAATTTGCAACGTTCGTGGTTTAATTAAAAATTGCTGCGACTAACTATTTTTTTATGAAAAAAGAAATAACTGCTTATAATAATGTCTTAGAATTAATAGGTAATACTCCACTTATTAAGCTCAATAAAGTCACTGAAGACCTAGAAGGAAATTTCTACGCAAAGGTTGAGGCTTTTAATCCAGGACATTCCTCCAAAGATAGAATCGCATTATATATAATTGAAGAAGCTGAAAAAAGAGGTATTCTAGCACCGGGTGATACCATAATAGAAACCACTTCTGGGAATACGGGTTTTAGTCTGGCAATGGTCAGTATTATTAAAGGATATAACTGTATTCTTGCGGTTAGTTCTAAATCCTCTAAAGATAAAATTGACATGTTACGCAGTTTGGGAGCTAAAGTTTATGTATGTCCCGCACACGTATCTGCTGATGATGAACGATCCTATTATAATGTTGCTAAACGGTTGCATGAAGAAACGAAGGGGTCGGTTTATATCAATCAGTATTTTAATCAATTGAATGTTGATGCGCATTATAAATCAACAGGTCCGGAAATTTGGAAACAGACGAACGGTAACATTACCCACCTGATTGCATGCAGCGGAACAGGAGGAACAATTTCAGGAACAGCGAAGTATTTAAAAGAACAAAATCCAGGTATTAAAATTCTAGGTGTTGATGCTTTTGGTTCAGTGTTAAAAAAATACCATGAAACACGAGAATTCGATAACGATGAAATTTATCCTTACCGAATTGAAGGATTAGGTAAAAATTTAATTCCATCTGCAACGGATTTTGATATTATTGACAAATTCATGAAAGTAACTGATGAAGAAAGTGCACATGCAGCCAGAGAAATTGTCAAGAAAGAAGGGCTTTTTGTAGGTTATACGTCCGGAGCTGTTATGCAAGCTATCAGGCAATATGCTGAAGAAGGGGAGTTTGATAAAAATAGTAATGTAATTGCCATTTTTCCAGACCACGGTTCTCGTTACATGAGTAAAGTGTTCAGTGATGACTGGATGAACGAACAAGGTTTCTTTGACAGTATTAACGAAGAAGAGGTTCAGAAAATTGAATTCATAAAATAGATCTTTTAATTTCTTAGATTGTTAAACTTTAAAAATTTATCAAAAACTCCAAATTTTTTTTGGAGTTTTTTTGTTTTAATAAATAGCAATAGCAAAAAAAAGACTCCAAAGTATCACTTTGAAGTCTTTATTCTTATTTTCTCTTTTGGAAGAAGTCTAAGCTTCTTCCATTGTATGGTATACATTCATCACATCGTCATCTTCTTCTATTTTTTCAATTAACTTCTCTACATCAGCTACTTGTGCTGCTGTAAGTTTCTTTGTTATTTGAGGGATTCTTTCAAAACCGGAAGAAAGAATTTCTAGACTTCTATTTTCTAATTCTTTTTGGATGGTTCCAAAACTTCCAAAAGGGGCATAGATTAAAATACCGTCTTCATCTTCAAAAACTTCTTCAGCACCAAAATCGATTAGTTCTAATTCTAGTTCTTCAGGATCAATTCCATTTGCCGGAATTCTAAAATTACATGTATGGTCAAACATGAATTCAACCGAACCTTGTGTTCCCATAGTGCCATTGCATTTATTAAAATAACTACGAATGTTTGCAACCGTTCTATTGTTGTTGTCAGTTGCAGTTTCTACAAGAATTGCTATTCCATGAGGTGCATATCCTTCAAATAAAACTTCTTTATAGTTCGCTGTATCTTTGTCAGTAGCTTTTTTAATCGCTCGCTCAACGTTCTCTTTTGGCATATTCACTGCCTTGGAGTTTTGAATAACAGCTCTTAATCTGGAATTGGCATCAGGATTGGGACCGCCTTCCTTTACTGCCATTACAATATCTTTACCAATTCTGGTAAATGCTTTGGCCATTGCAGACCAACGTTTCATTTTTCTTCCTTTTCTAAACTCAAACGCTCTTCCCATTTCTAATTTATTATTTTGAACTGCAAAAATACAGTTATTAGTTATTTTTTCAAATGTTTTTACTATTCAATTGGAACATGTTTTGAAATAAAATTGGTAGCTGTTGTGTTCCAGCTAGTGATGAGATTGGTGCGTTCTGTATTAAACTTTGTATTGAGTTTATTATAGGTACCAACTTCTTTGTTCAATTCGTTTACCAGCTTATTAAAAGTATCAATTTCTTCTTTTGATCTGGCGTTTGGGGATTTGTTATCCATTGTTTTTTTACTTTCCTGAAACTTTTGATTCAACATCATAAAAGAAACTACACCGGGAGCAAATTCTAATGCTTCTTTTTTATTGAATTCCAATATTTTTTTAGTAGCATTTACCAATATCAAATCGTTTTTGTATGCCTGGAATGTTTTTAGTTTATCCAATCCTTCTCTCGAATATTGGTCTAATGCATTGCTGTTTTGTTGTATGGCATTCAAATTTTTATCGGTAATGGCTTTCATTAAAACAGATTCTGTAAAATTCACTTTAAAAAAGATCAGGAATAATTGGGTGTGGTTTTCAAAAACTTCATTGGAGATTTTCATCTTTTTACCCAGTTCACTTTTGTCTTCGCCAATTTGGATACCATATTTATTAGCAAATATTTTTTGGTTGGCATTCAATTTATTAACTTCCTCATTGATTTTGTTGTTGACTAAATCCCTCGCTAGGATAAAAGCTTCCATAAAATCATAGGATTGTTCTGCTACTTCTTGCATGTTTATAATTTTCTCATATTCCTGATTGATTTGTTTTTCAGAAATGGATAAATATGCGAGCAATTGATTTTTATATTCCACATCGCCTTTATATCCATCTTTTAAAAGTTCAATTTTTTTAGCCGTATTTTGAATGCTTTTCACCAAGTTTTTTCGGGTAACATCAATTTTTCTAGCATTTCTGCTGTGTGCAACCGCTGAGGTGTATTTCCAGGTAGTTCTTGAAATAACATCTGTTTCTTTGCCTATGAAATTTAAATAATCCACGGGTGTTTTAAATTCTTGGGCTGAACAAATGGTTATAGAAAGCAAAAACAGGAGTACAGTAAAGTTTGGTTTCATATTTTTTGGGTTATTTAGTTAAAGTATTATAATCAGTCAGTATTGCAATTGCTTCTTCTAAATAAGGACTGTTTTTTAGATTCTTAATTTTATACGAATTTAGATCTTGCTGGAAAGGATCAAATTTTAATTTTTCTAAATCATAGGAAGTATTAGATAGGGTAAAATTACTTTCACGATCCACTATTTTTTTAATCTTTTTCCAAAGAGGGTCAATTTCGTGAACATCCTCAAATACATCTTTGAATGCTAATCGAGTCGGTTTTTTAGGATTGTTATACAGCGCATTTATTTGTTTATTAAGCAAACTTATTTCATTAAAACGAGAAGTGTTTTTTAACCGGGAAGTACTTAATTGAATGACTTCAGAGAAATGGGTTTTAGGCAATGGATTAAATCGGGCTTTGGTACTGATGACGTCATTTTTGAAAGCTGTTTTATAGCTGATTTCACGGTTAATGATACTGTCAAATAAAACTGGGAGTACAATATCCGGTATAATTCCCTTTATTTGATGGCTCTTACCAGTAATTCTATAAAATTTTTCAATCGTAATTTTTACGAAATCTTGTTGGTTTTTTTCATCCAAAGGTAAAATAGACTGCATCGTAGCTTTTCCTAATGAGGAACTTCCAATGATAATTCCTCGGTTGTAATCCTGAATAGTAGCCGCAAAAAACTCGCTTGCCGATGCTGAATTGCCATTAATTAATAATACCATAGGTCCAGTATAAACAGTACCTCGATTGTAATCTTTTAGGATAGTTTGATTGTCTTTGCTGTCTACTAAAACGGATAAGGGACCAATATCTATAAACATCCCCGCTAATTTAATCGCTTCTTCAATGGAGCCACCTCCATTATTTTGAAGATCAATTACTAAACCTTTAATATTTTCTTTTTGAAGTTTTGCAATTTCTTTTGCAACGTCGTCCGCACAACCTTGAACGGTATGTCCATCAAAATTAGAGTAAAAACTTGGGATGTTGATGTAACCAATTTTCGTTTCTTTTTCGGCAATATAACTGTAAACGGCATTTTCAGTTGCTTTCATCAATTGTTTTCGAAGAAAAACATTTAAAATTGTCCCATTTTTTTTTTGAATGGTCAGTTCAATCTCAGTATTCGAATCTAAAAAAATCAATTCTCCAATTTTTTCAATTGAAGCACAGGAAACGGTATATTCTGTTCCTTTGGCATTGGAAACTTTCAGAATTAGATCTTCTTTGTCAAATTTATTTGTTTTTGCTGCAGGACCGCCAGGAACAATTTCTTGTACTACAAGTTCCTCTTTATCATTAAAACCAACATTCAATCCTAACGAGAGTGTACTGGTTGACAAACCGGACATGAAGCTCGATTTAGCAGCTAATGAAAAATAATTAGAATGTGGGTCAAAATAGGTGCAAAATAAATTTAGAAAACTATTTTGAAGATCGTCTTCTATTCGATTTTTGGTTTCTAAAATGCTGTTAACTTGACATAAATTAGAATCAAAGAGTTTTTCTTTGGTTGTTTTTTCGAGTGCTGTAAAATTTTGGGTCAATGAATCTAAATTAGTGCTTAACTTTGAAATATCTTCCAGAATATCATACCGAATTCTCTTTTTCCAAACGCGTTCTAAATCAGTTACCACTAAATCAAAAGGAAAGTTTTTCTTTGAGAATTTTACAGAGTCATTCGTAGAATAATCAAAAGATTCTTTTTGAATTTTCTCTAAAACTTTTTTCTTTCTGGTTAGCGCTAATTTATAAACAGAAACAAAATCATTCATAAAGGAACAATTGTTTTGTAAAATAGAATTATCCAGTAGAAGTCTATGCTCACATAGTTTTTGATATTCTATTTTCGTAAATAAATTTCGATTAGAATCCAAAACATCCATAAAGCTATCAAATACAAAAACCGATAAACTATCGTCTATCGGTTTTGGTTGATAATGCTCCCGCTGGAGTAACGTATTTATTTTAGAAACCAATTCACACGTTTTTGCATCATTTTGACTCAAAAGTGAAAATGTAGTCAATAAAAAGACGAGTAAAAGTTTCTTCATTTATTTTTATTTCTTATAAAAAGGTAATTTTACTACTTTGGCAGGAACGTCATTTTTACGAATTCTGATAAAGATATCACTCTCCAAAGCACTGTTTTCAATCGTTACATAACCTAAACCAATTCCTATATTCATCGATGGCGACATAGTTCCTGAGGTTACAATTCCAATTGTATTTCCAGCTGCATTGACAATTTCGTAATCGTGTCTTGGCACTGCACGTTCTTGCATTTCAAAAGCAACTAATTTTTTAGTAACACCCACTTCTTTTTGCTTTTTTAGGTTTTCTGAATTGGTAAATTCTTTTGTAAACTTAGTAATCCATCCTAAACCCGCTTCAAGAGGAGAAGTAGTGTCGTTGATGTCATTTCCGTACAAACAAAAACCCATTTCTAATCGTAACGTATCACGAGCTGCAAGACCAATTGGTTTAATTCCAAATGGCGCACCTGCATCAAATACTTTATTCCATATTTGTTCTACTTCTGAATTTTTACAATAGATTTCAAAACCTCCAGAACCGGTATATCCTGTTGCCGAAATAATTACATTTTCGATACCTGCAAAATCGCCTACCTCAAAATGGTAGTAAGGAATAGCAGATAAATCTTTTGATGTAAGGGATTGCATCGCTTCAACCGCTTTAGGGCCTTGAATTGCTAGTAAGGAATACTCTTCGGAGATGTTTTTCATCTCCACGCCCATATCATTATGAGCTGAAATCCAATTCCAATCTTTCTCAATATTTGAAGCATTTACGACCAATAAATACTGATCATCCTTCATTTTATAAACAATCAAATCATCTACAATTCCACCGTCATTGTTGGGTAAACAAGAATATTGTGCTTTGCCAATGGTCAAAGTTGAAGCATCATTCGAAGTCACTTTCTGAATCAAAGCCAAGGCATCTGGACCCGTAAGCAAGAATTCGCCCATGTGGGACACGTCAAAAACACCCACGGCATTGCGCACGGTTTCATGTTCCGCATTTACTCCTTCATATAAAATGGGCATGTTGTATCCGGCAAACGGAAGCATTTTTGCTCCCAAACTCTCGTGTATGTGCGTAAGTGCAGTATTTTTCATTATATTTTTGTCTAAAATTTGAAGTGGCTAATTTATTGATTTTATTTTGGGTAACAAAGTCTTAGTCAAGCAAAGTTTAAAGATTCAAACGTTTTCGGAACAATTCGGGATCTAGTATTTATTGCCTTTTTTAGGAGCTATTTCCTGCTATTCGCTCTATCTTTATCTAAAGCTTACAGCCTTATTAAGTCTGGAAGCTTTAGATAAAGGATGTCGCTTTATCAGAGCTAGGGAATTTCGGTTCCATTAACGAATTTGTTTCCTATTAAATTCGTAATTTTAAATAAACAAATTTCCATGACGAATTTCATTTACATCGACCAAAACGAAATCCTGAAACGGTACAAACGACCAGACAAGCAAACGCACAAAGGAATTCAGGGACACGCTTTAATCATAGGCGGAACTTATGGAAAAATAGGAGCAATCAGTTTGTCTTCGAAGGCTTGTTTGAAAACGGGTTGTGGGCTTGTCTCCGTTTTTATTCCAAAATGTGGATATAACATTCTTCAAACAGCTATTCCAGAAGTAATGGTTTTGACGGACAGTCAGGAAAAATTAATCTCCGATATTACTTTTGATATTATTCCACAAGCCATTGGAATTGGTCCCGGTTTAGGTCAGGCAGTTGAAACTCAAAACGCCTTGTATCAATTTTTAAAAATAAATGTGTCTCCATTAGTGATCGATGCCGATGCATTAAATTGTATCTCTAAAAATAAAAAACTACTCGCTTTGATACAGCCTAAAACAATCTTAACACCACACCCAAAAGAACTGGAACGGTTGATAGGAAAATGGAATACTGAAGAGGAGAAAATGACTAAAACAGTTTCTTTTTCAAAACAATACCGTATTATCATCATAATGAAAGGTGCACCCACTCGTATCATTGATGGTGATACTGTCTATGAAAATACAACAGGAAATCCGGCTCTTGCAACCGCTGGAACAGGCGATGTTCTAACGGGAATGGTTACCAGTTTATTGGCACAATCGTATGAACCCATTAATGCTGCAATTCTTGGAGTTTACCTTCACGGTCTGACGGCTGATATTGCGCTACCCGAAACAGGTTATCAGTCTTTTATTGCGTCAGATGTTATCGCGAATATTGGAAAAGCGTTTTTGAGTTTAGAAAATATAAAGTAGCTGTTGTTTCTAATTCTCCTTTTTTAACTATCTCTTTCTAGCTCCATTTCTCATTGTGATTAAGTACAAATATCTTTATTGTTAATGATATTCAATTCATTGTTAAACTGGCATTTTATTTTATGATACGGATAATATCCAGTAGGGTATAAAAATAGTTGAATGTGATTCCTCTTACATTGGAACAACAAACTGAGAGTAATTATTCTTTAAAATTGTATTTAAATTCATCTCACTTAGTTGTAAGTTTGTGTCCAAGCAAATTCAGATTATGAAAACCAGTCTCAACCTTAGAACCGTAAATGTTACGCGATACATCACTCCTTTGCGGGAAGGTGGTTCCTTGCCTGCGCTCGCTGAAGCCGATGATGATTTTAAATATGTTTTGAAATTCAAAGGTGCCGGACACGGTGTAAAAGCCTTAATTGCCGAATTAATTGGCGGAGAAATTGCCCATGTTTTAAACCTAAAAATGCCAGAACTCGTTTTTGCAAATCTTGATGAAGCTTTTGGGCGTTCAGAAGGCGATGAAGAAATTCAAGATTTACTTCAAGGCAGTCAGGGGCTTAATTTAGCACTTCATTATTTATCTGGGGCCATTAATTTTGATCCAGTTGTAACGGTGGTTGACCCAAAATCAGCTTCTCAAATTGTTTGGCTAGATGCTTTTATTACTAATGTAGACCGAACATTTAGAAATACCAACATGCTGATTTGGCACAAAGAGTTATGGTTAATTGATCACGGTGCTTCACTTTATTTTCATCATTCGTGGACCAATTGGCGAACACATGCACAGAGTCCTTTCGCACTAATTAAGGACCATGTTTTATTGCCTCAAGCTTCTATGCTATCGGAGACAGATGCAATATTTAAAAAAATATTGACTAACGATGTATTACATGATATTGTGAACCTAATACCAGAGGATTGGTTACAATGGGAAGATATTGATGCAACTCCTGAAGCACTTCGAGAAGTCTATTTTCAGTTTTTATCCATACGTCTAAACCATTCCGAAATTTTTATAAACGAAGCACAAAATGCAAGAGAAGCACTTATATGAATATGCCGTAATCCGGGTTGTACCAAGGGTAGAACGCGAAGAATTCCTTAACGTGGGCATTATTGTCTTTTGTAAGAAAGCGAAGTTTATAAAAGTCCTTTATTCGATGAACGAAGCCAAACTGCAACTTTTTTTAGCCGATTTAGATTTAGAACAATTACACCTAAACTTACAGGCATTTGAAAACGTGGCGCATGGCGAAAAATCAGGTGGGCCAATAGGAGAATTTGATATTCCATCGCGTTTTCGTTGGTTGACAGCACTTCGCAGCTCCGCCATTCAAACCTCAAGACCGCATCCGGGATTGTGTGATGATTTGGAGCAAACCACACAACGCTTATTTGAAGAAATGGTATTGTAAATAAATTTTAAAACTGTTTATAAGTCAGTTAGATCAATAAAAATACTTTTACAAAAATTATAATTAAGGAAGAGTATTTAGGTGACGCGCAAGATGCATGCCCATACTAAAGCAAGCCTGCAGCAGATAACCGCCAGTGGGCGCATCCCAATCCAGCATTTCGCCAATACAATAATTGTGTTTTTTATTTTTCAATTGAAAATTTTCATCCACGGCAATTAGTTGAACACCGCCTGTGGTAGATATTGCGTCGTTTAAAAATGCAGAACCGGTTATTTCGAGACTTAATTTTTTAATGTTTTGGGCTAATAATTCCGGATTTAGGTAGGTTTCTTTCGAAAGGTATTTTTTCAAAAGACCAATCTGGGCAGGACTCAATTTAACTTCTTTTTGTAGTGTTTCGCTCGTCTTTTTAAAAGTTGATTTTTTGATCTTTTGAAGCAAATCATCACACCGCAACGTTGGTTTCATATCCAGAAATACAGTTGCCTTTTGTTGCCTCTGCAATTCCTCTCTGATTTGTGGACTAAGGGCATAAATAGCATTCCCTTCTAAACCGAAACGCGTGATAACCGCTTCACCTTTTTGCTTTTTATTCAAACAGCTAATCGCAATATTTTTGAGCGGACTGCCTTCATGTTCCAAAATAAAATCTTCCGGCCAGTTCACACGATACGCACAATTCGAAGATTGAAAAGGAACGATAGGAATACTTTGCTTTTCGAATAAGCTAAGCCAAGTGCCATCAGAACCGGTTACTTTCCAGCTCCCACCGCCTAGTGCAAAAATAGTGTAATCTGATTTTATTTCGGTATCTGCATTGAAAACGATAGCATCGTTACTTGTCCAACTTTTCCAAGTATGTTGGTATTGTATAATAACCCCTTGTTTTTCGAGAACATTCAGTATTGCGTTGAACACCGTTATGGGTTTGATACCACAGTCAGGATACACGCGTTTGCTGCTGCCGATGTATGTTGCAATACCGATGGAATCAATCCACTTTCGAAAATCGTTGTTATCAAAATCAAGGAGTGCTTTTTCCAGAAAATGAGGTGGTGTATAACGCGCGATCATTTCAGCAATGGGTTCTGAATGGGTAAGGTTAAATCCTCCTTTTCCGGCCACCAGAAATTTTCTCCCCAGCGTTTTGTTTTTCTCGTAAATGGTCACGGTAAATTTCTCACAATCCAAAAAAGCTGCGAGTAAAAGTGCTGCTGGTCCTCCTCCAATAATTGAAACTGATTTCTTCACACCACAAAAATAGGTTTTGTTTTACCTATTATCCCTGATATGGGGTTTTATATTAGTTATTGTATTTGTATAAAAAAAGCTGTTTAAAATCATTAAGAACAGCCTTTTTTATAAAAGTACTACCGAACCTAATATTTTGCCGATTCTCCGGCTTTAGGTAAAGATTGTTTTATGAATTGTCTGATATCTTCGTTAGCAGTTTCTAAATCTACTTTTCTTAAGTACATCATGTGGCCGCTTCTATAGCCTTTCCAGGACATTCTGTCTTTTAGTCTTCCGCTTGGGTCCATTTGCCACATGTTGTATTTCGAGTTAAAATAATCACAGGCTCCGTCATAATAACCGGACTGAACCATTACATGCAAATATGGATTTTGTGCCATGGCTTGACGCAGATTTTCTCCGGTTTTATCATTGGAATCGTCCCAAGGTCTAACAGAACCAAACATGTTGTATTTGAAATCGGTTTTGTAGTTTAAATTATTACGCAAGTACATATTGATGGCAGGAGTAAAGGAGTGGAGCCAAGAAGTAAGTTCCGCATTAAAATCAGGTCCGTCACCAGCCGCTTTGCGGTCAATTCCTTTGTAGCGGGAATCTAATCTTCCTACCGTAAACCCTTGATCGCGTAACAATTCTTTCCAGAAATAATCATACGGAACATCTAAATTATTTTGCAAAACTACTTTTTCCGAAAGTCCGGAATAGCGCGCAATTTTAGCAGCCATTTCTTTTCTTTTTTGATCGTCTAATGCGCCTCCTTTGCTCATTGCGGGTAGCAATTCATTTATTGTAAAGTCTTCCACTTCCGGTAACATGGCTGTTAAATCTTTGTTCTGTAAATCAGTAGGTAACATTTTATGATACCAAGCCGTAGCAGCAAAATAAGGTAATTTCAGTGCCGCTTCCGAAGCAACTCCGCGAGCGATTCCCAACTCAGTTGGCGATACCAGAATAACACCGTTCAGATACATCCATTCGCTGTTTTGTAATTCTAGTGCTAGTCCGGAAACGCGGGTTGTACCATAACTTTCACCGATCAAATATTTAGGCGAAGCCCAGCGATTGGTTCGGGATACAAATCCATTAATCCAATCGGCAAGGTATTTAATGTCGGCATTTACTCCAAAGAATTTTGTAGTTGGTATTTCTTTGCTCGTTGCTCTTGAATACGCGGTATTGACCGGATTTACAAAAACAATATCGGCAACATCCAAAATTGAATACGGATTTTCCTTGATTCCATAAGGCTGTAATGGGTAGCCTTCATCATCAATATTAATCAAACTTGGACCCGTATACGCAATTTGCATCCACACCGAAGCCGAACCCGGACCACCATTAAAAGAAATAACCAAAGGGCGGGCGGCACGATCTTTTACATCGGAACGTTCGTAATACGTGTAAAATAAACCGGCAATTGCTTTTCCGTCTTCGTCCCAAACCGGCATCGTCCCAGTGGTGGCTTTGTAGGACACTTTCTGACCTTTGATGGTCGTACTATGTTCCGTCACCACTTGCGAATCTGGATTGAAAGTAAGATTTGCGGCTGAACTTTCTTCTTTTGGAGCGGCAGGAGTTGTAGGTGGTTTTGAAGGTTGGGCATGCAAAGCGGTAAAAAATCCAACGAAGAGCAAGGATAGTACTGTTTTTTTCATAAAGAGATTAGTTTGATATATTTCAATGCTGTTTTTTTTGGAAGCAATTGTAACAGCACTAATGTATTGCTTTTTTAATAGAGTGACAAAAAGCAGAAAGCAGAATTGTAATTACCCAACCATGAAACGGTATTTGGGCGTAACCCCAAAGCAGAAATTTCCCTTTTCCATTCCAATATCTGCAGCTCTGGGGTCGGGCTTTTGGCTCTATCTTTATTCTTTTAAAGAAAAAAAATAAAGGATGCCGCCGCAATCCCTTACGCCAGCCACCCGTAAATAAATAGAAATTTTGGAAATCGTTAGATTTTATTTTCTTGAAATAACGTTTCTAATTGCTCCAGACAAGCGGTAATGCCCTGTTCAAAGCCCATTTCAATCATGGTTTCAATCTCTTTTTCATTAGAATAAAACATCTTGAATTCTATCAAAGTTCCCGATGCTGTTTTAGTAAAAGTAATAGTTCCTGAAGAAACTGGTAGGGAAGGGTTGATATTTCCGTCTTCATCACAAAAGCTGTCTTTAATTTCAAAACTTATTTGTGGTGTTATAGCTGTATAATCCATTCGCCCCCAATGTTTTTCATTATCAGGTCCAACCATAGCGTATAGCCAATAATTGCCAACCGAAAAATTCATTATTTTGGTTTCGGCTTTCCAAGGTTTCGGCGCCCACCATTGTTCCAATAACTCACTTTCAGTGTACGCACGCCAAACTTTATCGAGTGGAGCCGTGAATGTTCTGGATACAAGAATTGATTTCTCTTTTAAATCTTTTACAACAAGTGTTTTGGGATTAGCTGCCATTTTATTTTGATTTAACATTGATTAAATTGATTGTCATTTTACTCGTTTTATTTTTGAAAAAATAAACTATTAAAGGTAGTTATTTTTCTCAAATTCATCAAAATTAAATTCTTCAAAACGATCCAATACTTTTTTCTAATACAATAAATTCTAAGAGTTGTTTTGTTATAGGAATATGAACGTTGCTTGTTGGGAAGGGTTCTCTTACCCCGGTATCTGCATAGCCATTGCGTTTGTACCATGCGATTAATTCTTCCCGAACAGATATGACAGTCATTACAATTTTAGATAAGCCCAATATCGAAGCATGAATTTCAGCCTGTTCTAATAATTTTTTGCCAATGCCACTATTCTGCAATTCTGGGCAAACCGTAAGCATCCCTAAATACAATTGATTCTCTTTTTCTATCAACAGTACACAACCTATAATGTGTTCATTCTTTGTAAATTTTAGGATAGTGTTTTTAGGGTCAACAAGAGTTTCGGTTAGTTCTAGTTCAGTAGTTCGGAGTCCTTCTAACAGATTGGCTTCAGTGGTCCATCCTTTTTTAGAGGATTCACCGCGATAGGCTGAATTTATTAAAATATTTAATAAGGAAACATCTGTATGTGTAGCTTTTGTAATCATGAATAATAGGGTATTCGGATGTTATTATTTATTTCAAAGGTAGAAAAAAGGATATTAAAACAGGATTTTATTTTTGTTCGTATTCGTGTTTTTCCATTGTTACCACCACTCATTTCACAATATAAAATACATCTTCTTATCCATAATAAATCAATTAAAAAAAACGTATAACATTGATAATCATGTAGTTTTTATTATTGTATAATATTTTTTTTTATCTTTGAGTAAAGAAATTATTTAATAATTAAATACATATTAGGATGAAAAATTTAAATATTATTTGGGTACTAATTATGGCTTGTGTGTTGAATATAGCACCTGTTTTTGGACAGTCTTCTGTTAAAAAAAATAAAATTATTGCTGACAGCCAAACAGCAAAGTCAGAGTTCATAAAGAGTGATGGTCTCATGAAAGGGATTTTTGATAAAGCATATGGCTATGCTATATTTCCCAATGTAGGTAAGGGAGGATTTGGTATTGGGGGTGCGGCTGGTAATGGAGTCGTTTATGAACAGAACAAGCTTGTTGGTATGGCAAAATTATCGCAAGTGAGTATAGGATTCCAGGCAGGGGGCCAAGCGTATCGTGAAGTGATATTTTTTGAGTCAAAAAACGATTTGGAGCGCTTTAAAAATAGTCGCTTCGAGTTTTCTGCACAAGCTTCTGCAGTAGCCGTAACCGCAGGTGCATCAACTAACGTAAAATATACGGATGGCGTTATGGTGTTTACTATGCAGAAGGGCGGGCTTATGTACGAGGCTTCGATTGGCGGGCAGAAATTTAAGTTTAATAAATTGTAGTCGTTTATTGTAGTAAAAATTGAGGGGTTTGAGTTCGGTTATTTTCAAGAGTAATACTTACCATTTTATTGAGCATTTTTATCTAATATAATTCGATGTGACGGATTTATTTGTGAAATTTATAAAAAATAAGCATTTTAGATCTTTATTTATAGTTTGTTTTTTAGTCGAAGTTCAAATATGATTTGATATTTTTTTTGGTTTTATCGAGAAAGGCTAAAGCTTTATAGTTTTTTTATGTAGATTTATATTAAAAAATAGCTATTACGCTACAAAAAAAACAATATTTTTTAATTCTATTTTTTTATAAATTAAAAAAATGCATAATTACTTTTATGTTTAGTAGCTTTTAAATTACAAATAGTTTGATATTAATTACATGAAATAGGTATATTTGATAAACATTAAAAAATAGTTTATGGATTATTTTGAAGAAACTAAGGCATTATTAGATAAATCTGTTTTGTTTTATGCAATTACCACCAGTATGGATGGAACGTACTCTTATGTTAATGAGTACTATGCCAAAAATTTTTCACATATAGAAAATAATCTGGTAGGCCAACCATATTACATTACAATGCATCCTGATGATAGGAATACTTGTATGGAAGTTTCTACTAAATGCTTTGAAAATCCTGGTGAGTTATTTCCTGCAACAATTAGAAAACATGATGGGCAAGGAGGATATATTTATACTCAATGGGAATATAAAGCAATATTTGATGAACAAAAAAATCCAGTAGGAGTTTTTTGTCTAGGATATAATATAACGAAGTATGTTGCTGAGGAATTACAACTGCAAAGTGTCCAACAAGAGAATGAAAAAAAATCAGCGATTATTAAAAAAATCATATTTCAGCAATCGCATCTTATTCGAGCACCTTTGAGCAATATAATTGGGCTTAGTAGTATTATAGATAAAACATTACTGGATAGCAATACAAGTAATATTTGCGATATGATTCTGGAAAGTTCAAACCAACTGGACGAAGTAATTAAAGGGATAGTAAAAACGGCCACAACGTAGTTTTATAAATTGAGAAATACTATTTATGAATTGTATTTTCTTTACCTAAACTAAAATTTATTTTGCACACTTAAATAGGTTATCTACTTAACGCTAGAATATTTTACTATTAAAATATAAATTTTCAATTTAATAAAGGTTTAAATAATACATTTAATCGGTCTTTATTTTTATATGAAAATTAAAAAAAAATTATGCTGTTTCGGTTTACTATAAACGCTATTGCAAAAAAACGATTTTGGATTCATCCAGTTTAATTTTTCGATCGATTAGCTTGAACGATCAGTACTTTGATTTTGCTAGATTTCAAACAGCAAATCACATTTTTATAAAAACAAATGTAGAATTTTACCAGCTATTTTGTATTTTAAAATATTTGTACAAATAATATCCTTAAATAGCATCAATTCCTTCTAAATCTTAATTTGTTCACTCTCATTTTCTTCAGACTAAATAGTATGGATTATTACCATTAAATACTATTGATTTTTAGAATTGGTTCAAAAAAAGCACTAAAAATAATCGTTTTCTTTGGTACTTTCTTGGTTGTTTTTAGTATTTTGGCACCAGAATCATTTATAATTAACTGATTAGTATGAAATATAGAGTCACTTCCCCGTCATCAAATCTCAGAGATTTACCGGCAACGCAAAATAATTCCAAAATTTTAATACAAATACCTTTTAGGCATACCGTAAAATTAATTGAGAAAACGACACCAGATTGGTGGAAAGTAAAACTTTTAAATACTGAAAAAGAGGGTTTTGTGTTTTATAAAGATATTGAAGCCGTTGTTGAAACCAACGTAAAAAGTATAGATATTGAAATTCCTAATTTTGAACTAAGTGCTAAAGCAAGTCTAAACAATAAAGAAGAAACGTACAAACCTATTGATGATCCGTCCATCCCTTTTAGGGATATAACAAGTACGGAATCTAAATTGATTTCAATTGGAAACATAATAAAGGCGCTGGATGTTTCAAATAGTTTCAGGTATCAGAAAGATGCTTCGGATACCTATTGTAATATTTACACATTTGACTATTGTTTTTTTGCAAAGGTATATATCCCCAGACTCAGATGGACTGATAAGGCAATTGCGCAGCTTGAGAAAGGGAACGAAGTTGCATTGGTTTTTGATGATACTGTAAAGCCTTTTTATTCAAATTACATTTATGATTGGTTTATACAATCTGGGAATGAGTTTGGATGGGTAAGGATTGAGGATGTAGACGAACTTCAAAAGAAAGTAAATGCTAACGGTGGAGTAGGTATTATTTGCGCCAAAAGACTAATTTTGAATAAATCGGGACATATTGTAGTGGTAGTGCCAGAAACTGATACAGACAAGGCCTACAGGAAAGACGGCAAGGTGATTTATCCATTACAGTCCCAAGCAGGCGCTGATAATTATAATTATTTTTCAGAAATAAGAAAAGATTGGTGGAACAATAAAGAGCAGGAAAAAGGATATGCCTCTGCTATTTTTTATTATCATGACTAGTAAAAAACCTTTAAATAGTATACTTCTTGCTGTCATAGGGCAACAAGAAGTATAGTGTTTGTCACTTATTTTTTAATTAACAAAGAGCTGCAAAAACCTTCTTTGTAATAGGTATCATGTAAGCTGCTGTATATTTGTTCGTAAATTAGTATAGGATCATTAGATTCTATTTTAATAGACAACATGTCTTCTAAAAGGAGAATAAGGTTTGATGGTACACAGGTTTCTTTGCCATGTATTATAGATTCATAGACAAAGTTATTCCACTCCAAATCACAAATTGGATTTTCGATTTCGTTCAATAAGGCATGATCCATTATAAAAACAAGAAAATTCAAAACTTCTTGTAAGTATTTTTCGTTGAAATAATCAAATATTCTAAACTCAATGCCATGATTTTTGTGCTTGTGGAAATTGATATCAAGCCCAATTTTATCAATTTTTTCGTAATCTGATATTTCAGAATAGCGGTTCACCCACCACATTGGATTCTCATGCATGGGGTGTTCATTAAAATTCATCTGAACAATTTTCCCGGTTTTCATTACATTGGTATCATATGTACCCACCCCAATGTATCTTGACATTGCACATCTTTGAGATGCTTTAGTTAAATTGACACTGCTGTCATGATGGGATAAATAATCGGATGAACCAAATTTTATCATAAACAAGGGGCTCAACCATTGAAATAATCGAATAGCTCTCTGATGTTTTTTTATAAAATCTATTTTGTCTTTAATTTCACCTTCCTTATTTAACTCAGTTGGAATAGTTAAATTGAAATGATAGGTCATATTATTAAAAACAGAATAATTAGTGTTGTTTGAAATAAATATAGCAAAGGGATGGTTTTCAGAACATATTTTTATAGCGCCATATTCCGTAAAGATTTTATCTTTTTGAAAGGCATTTTGTAAATTATTTATAAAGCCTTGTTTAATTGTAGCAAGTTCAGTAATAACGGAATCAACATCTGTTTTGTAAAATTTTTGCGTAACAAACTCGACAGTATCACCATCAAAAATGAATTCTTTTTGAAGTTCATCTATAAAATAAGGATTGCTTTTTTGTAGTATTTCAAAGATACTTTCCCCTGAATATTCTGGATTTGGTTCGTTATCAATGGGGTCAAAAGTTTTATGATGATTATTGATGTCCGTTTTTGTAAACGAATGGGAGTTCATTAGCACTGGTAAATAGTATTCTTTATCGGATAATATTTTTTGTAATGAAGTATTGAATATGTTTTCTTTGTAATTGTTAAAATGATTTACACTATATTTTTCACGAAGTCCTCTGTTTAGCAAAAAATGTTTGTCCACCACGCGATGATTTTCAAACTCTAAGTAACATTCGTTTTCGATTCCTACGCCCCAATACAAATCATTTGATTTATATTGATTCCTATAATCTTTGTGCTTATCCAATAATTCAATTTCAAAACTAACAGCATTCATGCTATGATCCGTCATAAACTTTTTTCTCCTTCTTTTAATAAATTATGTTGATATGGGAAGCTACTTTATCAGGTAGTTTTTTGAAGTATTTTTAATTCATTGAATTTTATAGATAAGATTCAAATAAGGTATTAAATACTTAGTCATTTTTTTGTGTGGTTTGTATTTTTGTATTCATACAAGACCTAAAGATATACCACTTAATTTTCGTGCAAAACTAGGTATAATATAAATCATATTCAAAGAATATTTTCAGATCTGGAATTTTATTTTTTTGCCTCGAAATTTATTGTTTTTGTTACCCCTAAATTACTCATAATTATATATTTAAAATTGGAGACTAAAATGGGCAAGATTACTATTTGTTATTCTAAAACTCATTCTTATGGTCACTCTATTAATAGGTTTATTTAAGTATAAACAAACAGTTGAAATGGATTTTGTCATTTTTTCAGTAGACAAAAATTACAATTCTTAAAAATGGCTTTAAATACTAAAATTTCGTGTCAGCTTTCTGAATTATTTGTTTCGTTTGGAAGAATTTAATTTTTAAATCTGCGGTTTAATTTTTAGTCTTATTTTGACCTTGTTACTTTAAAATTTATCAAATCATACTAGTGTTAATTTAGGAGAATTTTTACGCCAAAAAAGCTTTTAGTTCCTGATAATTTTTAATTTTCACGCTTACTTTTCTCTTTCCTAAAACACTTTTAATTTGCGAAGGAATCGGCAATTTTACGTTTAAGATTGGTTCTACCGTATCCAAAAACTTAATAGGGTGCGCAGTTTCTAAGAAAATACCAATTGCATTCGGATGGTTTTGTAATTCTTTTTGTAATCCCAAATAACCTATTGCTCCGTGGGGTTCTGTGATGTAACCGTCGATATCGTATATGGTTTTCATTGCATTAATAGTTTCCTCATCAGAGAACGTAAATGAAGAAAAATCTTTTTTGAACTGTTTTACATCATTTTGATACATTTCCTGAATTCGGATAAAATTACTTGGATTTCCCACATCCATCGCATTCGAAATAGTGGCAATAGAAGGCTTAGGGTCGTAAATTCCGTTTTCTAGAAATCGTGGTACGGTATCATTTACATTTGTAGCGGCTACAATATGTTCAATAGGCAATCCCATTTTTTTAGCAATGATTCCCGCACAAACATTTCCAAAATTACCACTTGGGCAAGAGAATACAAATGTTTTGTTTTGCTTTTTTAAAGCCTTATAGGCAAAGAAAAAATAAAACATCTGAGGCAACCAGCGCGCAATATTAATTGAATTTGCCGAAGTTAGATTTCTATGTGTTAAACTTTCGTCAAGAAAAGCTTTTTTCACCATATCCTGACAATCATCAAAAACACCATCTACTTCAAGTGCTTTAATATTTTGACCTAATGTGGTCAATTGCCGTTCTTGAATATCACTTACTTTTCCTGAAGGATACAGGATAATTACTTCAACGCCTTTTACGCCAAGGAAACCGCTGGCTACCGCACCACCTGTATCTCCAGAGGTAGCTACGAGAACTGTGTTTTTACTATCTTTATTATCTTTATTGAAATAACCCAGACAACGTGACATGAATCGTGCGCCTACATCTTTGAAAGCCATGGTCGGACCATGAAACAATTCTAAGGAATACATATCTTTTTCGACTTCGATTAAAGGGAAATCAAAGCATAATGTTTCGGCAATGATTAGTTTTAAAGTGTCTGCTGGGATTTCGTTACCCACAAATTGTTTGATTGCCTCAAAAGCGATTTCTTCATGACTTAAATTTTCGATAGTGTCAAAAAAAACAGAAGTTAAAGGGGTAATTGTTTCTGGAAAATATAATCCTTTATCAGTTGCTAATCCCTGGATTACGGCTTCTCGGAAAGAAACTTTGGGTGCGTTATGGTTTAAACTGTAATATTTCATTAGTTATATTAATTTTAGAATCCCCAACCTAACCCTTCCCAAAGGGAAGGGAGACGAAACTGGATTTAGAACGTGTTTATTGTAATTTTAAAATTACTATTTTTATTTCTTTTTATTTCCCCTTCTCTGATCAAGGAATTATATTATTTTCATTCCTTCATCATTTACCTTAGAAACGTGAATTTCGTATGGTAAATTCATTGCATCGTATACTACACTCATAGCTTTTGCGATCTTATCAGCAGTTTCTTTTCCTTTGCTTAGCGCAAAAATTGAAGGGCCTGAACCCGAAATCCCGGAACCTAAGGCTCCGTTTGCTAATGCCGTATGCTTGATTAAATCAAATCCGGGAATCAAGACACTGCGCAACGGTTCGACAATTTCGTCATGCAACGAGCGCCCGATTAATTCGTAATCTTTAGTATAAAGACCAGCAATTAATCCTCCCACATTTCCCCATTGCACAATCGCACTTTTCAAGGAAACAGTTTGCTTTAATACGGAACGAGCATCCGAGGTTTTCAACTCAATTTGAGGATGTACTACAGTAGCATACAATTCAGATGGACTTTCAATTTTGATAATATCCAAAGGATTATAACTTCTTACCAACGTAAATCCGCCTAAAAGGGCTGGAGCCACGTTATCAGCATGTGCATTTCCGCTGGCTAGTTTTTCACCTTGCATTGCAAATTGTACTAATTCTTTTCTTGTAAATGGGCGTCCCAGTAATTCATTGATTCCAAAAACAGCACCAGCTGAACTTGCGGCACTGCTACCAATTCCGCTACCTGCTTTGATGTGTTTGTAAATTTCAATTTCGAACCCAAAGTCGGTTTCTATCGCTTCTAGCATTGCCAAAGCAGATACGCCAGCTACATTTTTTTCAGTTTCTAAGGGCAAGTCAGCACCTACAATTTTAGTGATGCGAATCCCTTTTTTATCTGATTTTCGGATAATCATTTCGTCACCCGCAGTTTCTAAGCACAGTCCAAGGACATCAAATCCACAGGAAAGATTAGCGATTGTGGCTGGGCAAAATATTTTTATTTCATTCATAATACGAGTCTTAAAGTCTAAAGTCATAGAGTGGTAAAGTCTTTGGAATGAATATAAAATCAAGAGGCTCCTTTTAGACTTTACAACATTCGACTTTACTACTTATTTATATGTTTCCAATTCTAATCACATCAGCAAATATACCCGATGCGGTAACTGCAGCTCCTGCACCGGCTCCTTTTATAATTAATGGTTGGTCTAGATAACGATCTGTAAAGAATAGTACGATATTATCTTTTCCTTCCAGATTGTAAAAAGGATGGTCTTTCGGGATGAATCGTAGACCAACATTTGCTTTTCCGTTTTCGAATTGCGCTACATATTTTAATCGAGAATCGTTACTTGATGCTTCGTTATAAATAGTTTCAAAATGGGGCTCATGCTTCAATAAGGATTCAAAAAAAGCTTCATTTGAGGTCGTATTTAAACATTCTGCTGGTAAGAACGATTCGTTAGTTATTTCGTCAATTTCCATTTTGTAACCGCTTTCTCGTATCAGAATTAATATCTTTTTTGCTACATCAATTCCACTCAAATCAATCTTAGGGTCCGGCTCTGTAAATCCTTGTACACCAGCTTCTTTAACAACGTCATGAAAAATAGTGTTTTTATCAAAATTATTAAAAATAAAATTTAGGCTTCCAGATAAAACAGCTTGTATTTTATTGACCTTGTCTCCTGAGGCAACAAGATTTTTTAACGTATCTATTATTGGTAACCCAGCTCCAACATTAGTTTCAAAAAGAAAAGGTGCATTGAATTGTCTGGATAATTTTTTAAGGTTTTTATAATTGTCGTACTCGGAGGCGCAAGCGATTTTGTTGCAAGTTACTACGGCAATGTTTCGTTTTAAGTACTGCTCGTACGTTTTCGATACGCTTTCATTTGCAGTGATATCGACAAAAATACTATTGCGAAGATTGAGTTCTTTTACATTAGAAATAAATTTTTCTTTATCTGCGGGTTCCCCAGTTTCTAATGCAAATTGCCAATCTTTAAGAGAAATTCCATCTTCGTCGAAATACATTTTCCTAGAGTTTGACAAAGCAATGACACGTAGGTTTATTTTTAGATTGTCTTTTAGGAATTTTTTTTGTTGGTGAATTTGTTCAATGAATTTCTCCCCCACGTTTCCAACGCCCATCACAAATAGATTCAATTGTTTGGTGTTTTCTTCGAAAAAGTTTTCATGTAATGAATTCAATGCTTTCTTTACATCTCTTTCATTGATTACTGCCGAAATATTTCTTTCGGAAGCTCCCTGAGCAATCGCACGGATGTTCACGTTATTTTTGCCCAAAGTACTAAACATTCGACCGCTTAAACCTTGATGATTTTTCATATTTTCGCCAACCAAAGCAATGATACAAAGGTTTTTTTCAACAATACAAAGTTCTATTTTATTTTGTGAAATTTCCACTTCAAAAGCTTTGTTAATTGCATCTTCGGCTACATTTGCATCTGAATTTAGAATTCCGATACAAATTGAATGTTCAGATGAGGCTTGAGTAATAAAAATCACATTAATATTTTTATGTGATAATACCTCAAAAAGCCTTTTAGATGAACCGGAAACTCCAATCATTCCTGATCCTTCAAGTGTAATCAATGTAATGTGATCAATATGGCTAATTCCTTTTATAGGATTAGATTGGACTATTTCTTGATTTGAAATATATGTTCCTACGGCTCCAGGTTCGAAAGTGTTTTTGATTAAGATTGGAATATTTTTTTTCAAAACCGGTTGAATCGTTGGCGGATATAAAACCTTGGCACCAAAATGGGATAACTCCATCGCTTCCTGATAGGAAATAAACGCAATGGGTTGCGCTTGTTTTACAATTTTTGGATTGGCTGTAAACATTCCATTGACGTCTGTCCATATTTCCAAGTCATTTGCATGCATTGCTCCAGCAATAATGGCTGAAGTATAATCGGATCCACCGCGACCTAAAGTGGTATTAATACCGTCCAAGGAGGCAGCAATAAATCCGGGCATGACCACTACCTGATTTTCATTTGAAGCAAAAAAATCAACGATTAATTTATTAGAAATGTCAAAATTAACCACAGCTTTTCCAAAACGATTGTTGGTTTTTATCAGTTCGCGACTGTCTTTATAACTACAGTTTTTTAGATTTTGTTTTAACGCCTCGGCAATAATATAGGACGACAATAATTCGCCAAAACTTAAAATTGTATCGGAAGTTCTGGTTGATAACTCTCCTAAAAGATAACATCCATCCAATAAGGTTTCCAAATGATTGATAATTCTTTTGATATGGCTCAAAAGGCTACTTTGTTGGTTTATGGGAATAAGTTCTTTGAGAGCGTCTAAATGTTTTTTCTCTATATCGGCAAGAATATCTTTAAAGCCTTCGTCTCCAGCTGCTGCTTTTTGGGATGCAATTTGGAGTAAATCAGTAACTTTACTGAAAGCAGAAACCACAACTATTAATTTTTCTTCTTGTGCTTTATGGCTAATAATAGCTAAAACTAGTTTTATGTTTTGTGCATTGGCAACCGAAGTTCCGCCAAATTTTAATACTTTCATACGAAGTTATTTATTTTTTATGTAATAGGGAATCGCCATTTTTTATTTGTAACAGGCTGACAATTTAATTGTATGTGTTGTTTTTCTGAAAAAACAATCGTTTGTTATACACCCAAGAACTTTCTTTCTTCAGAAAAAATAGATAATTAGGATTATATGTGAAAGGTTTACCCCAATGGGGTAGTAGAAGTAGTAGTAGACTTAACAGCAGTATCAACCCAAATTTGAGTTGTTATCGAAGTGTGATATGTTGTTTTCTTGTTTACCATTTTGATAATCCAAAAGTACAGTTTTTCGCAAAAAACTAGAGGTTTAATTGTGTTTTTGCGAATATTTTAAAATTATAAGTGCTATTTGCGGATAATTAAATATTGAGTGATTTATGATGTGCGTAATGGAGTTATTCGTATAATTTAGTTCTTTTTACAAAGGTTGAATATAATTCAAATATAGTTTTATTTTAGTCAATTGATTCAATTGATGCTTGTGTTGCATTCAAATTAGGCTGAACTTGTCTATATTTAAAAGGTGAAGGTTTGTATAATATTTTAAAGAAGAAAAAAGGGAGCAATTAAAATTATAGCTATTCTAGGTCCCATGTGAATATTTACATGAAATTTATTATTAGGTTTTGTTTAACTGTAAAGTTTAAATTATTATCAATAAATGTTGCGTATTTATAAAGATTTATTCATTTTTACTTTTTAAACACGATCAAAATGGATAACATACATTATATTAGTACTGAATTACTTAGCCTTGAAGCATTAGAAGAAATTGTTTCGCATCATAAATCTTTGGCACTGTCTGAAGAAGCAAAAATTAATATTGAGAAATGTCGTGATTATTTAAACAAAAAATTGGCTTCGCATTCGGATCCCATTTATGGTATAAATACAGGTTTTGGATCGCTTTGTAATGTTAAGATATCTAGCGAAAATTTATCAAAATTACAGGAAAATTTAGTAAAATCGCATTCGTGCGGAACAGGTGATGAAGTACCTGTCCAGATTGTGAAACTGATGTTATTGCTAAAAATTCAATCATTAAGTTATGGTTATTCCGGAATTCAATTACAAACGGTAGAGCGCTTGATTGCGTTTTATAATAATGATATTCTGCCCGTAGTTTATACACAAGGTTCGCTTGGGGCTTCAGGAGATCTAGCGCCTTTGGCTCATTTATCGTTACCATTATTAGGGGAAGGAGAGGTTTATTTTGAAGGAAAGAAAGTGCATTCTAGTGACGTTTTAAAGCATTTTGATTGGGAACCAATAGTGTTACAATCTAAGGAAGGATTGGCCTTATTAAACGGAACACAGTTTATGAGTGCCTATGGAGTACATATCTTAATTAAAGTCAGCAAATTTTCTTATTTGGCTGATTTAATAGGAACAATTTCCCTTGAAGGGTTTGATGGAAGAATAGAGCCTTTTAATGAATTAATACATTTTATTAGACCTCATAAAGGTCAAATTGTAACTGCAAACCGCATTAAAGGCTTTCTGGACGGTAGCGAAATTATTGAACAGCCCAAAACGCACGTTCAAGATCCTTATTCTTTCCGATGTATGCCACAAGTGCATGGTGCTTCAAAAGATGCAATCGAATATGTAAGAAAAGTGTTTAAGACAGAAATCAATTCAGTTACCGACAATCCCAATATATTTATTGAAAGTGATCAAATCATTTCAGGAGGAAATTTTCACGGACAGCCTTTGGCTTTAGCCTTAGATTTTATGGCAATTGCTTTGGCAGAATTAGGGAGTATTTCCGAAAGAAGGACCTATCAGCTGATTTCGGGCTCCAGAAGTCTTCCGGCTTTCTTGGTAGATAATCCAGGATTGAATTCCGGGTTGATGATTCCGCAATATACAGCAGCTAGTATTGCAAGTCAAAACAAACAATTAGCAACTCCTGCGAGCATTGATAGCATTGTATCTAGTAACGGACAAGAAGATCATGTGAGCATGGGAGCAAATGCCGCAACAAAAGCTTTGCGAGTTTTAGATAATTTAGAGCGAATTTTAGCGATTGAGTTGATGAACGCCTCACAAGCAATCGAATACAGAAAACCATTATTATCCAGTGATTTTATTGAAATGTTTTTAGGAGCGTATCGCAAAGATGTTCCATTAATCAAAGAAGATCGGATTTTGCATTATGATATTGAGAAGACGGTTTTGTTTTTAAATACTTTTCAAATAGAGAGTGATTTGTTAATATTAGCTTAACATTAGCCGTTAATAATCAAGTAATTTTGCCTAACTAAATTTTAATGAAATGAACATAAATAATTTTTTCCAATTTTTGGTTCCTAAAGATAAAAAGTTTTTTCCACTTTTTGAACAAGCATCTAGCAATTTAATTGAAATAGCGACAAACCTGCACGAAGCTGTAAATCTTCCTTTGAAGGAACGTGAGGATCTTTTTCAAAAAATTGATACCCTAGAGCAAAAAGGAGAGGATATAACTCGTCAAACGAGTCTTGAATTGAGTAGAAATTTTATTACTCCATTTGATAGAGAAGATATACATTCTTTAATTACTTCTATTGATAATGTGGCGGATAATCTTCATGGTGCAGCAAGCAGAATGAGATTGTATCAAGTTGATAAAATTACAAAATCAATACGTAAATTAACCGAAATCAATCTTGAAGCCTGTCAAAATATTGATGTTGCTGTGAAAGAATTAAGGGATTTGAAAAAAATAAAAAATATCACCGACGCATGTGTCAGAATCAACAAATTAGAAAATAAATCAGATAATGTTTATGATAAAGCAGTTCTGGATCTATTTGAAAATGAAACGGATGCTAAAAACATTATAAAGTACAAAGAAGTATTGTCAGTTTTAGAAACTGCTGCGGATAAATGTAAAAGTGTAGCGAGTGTTTTAGAATCAATTGCTGTTAAACATTCTTAATTCAATCGGTTTTATTCTGAAATTATAATTATGGAATTTACTTTACTTATTGTTATTATAGTCCTGGCCTTAATTTTTGATTACATTAATGGTTTTCATGATGCGGCTAATGCTATTGCAACCGTTGTTGCCACAAAAGTTTTAAGTCCTTTTCAAGCAGTGGTTTGGGCTGCTTTTTTTAACTTTTTGGCCTATTGGGTTTTTGGTTTTGGTGTAGCAGATACAGTTGCAAAAACGGCTAACACCATGGATATCAACTTGGTTGTTATTCTGGCTGGTGTAATTGCGGCTATTATTTGGAATTTATTTACATGGTGGCAAGGAATACCTTCCAGTTCTTCTCATACACTCATAGGCGGTTTTGCTGGTGCAGCGATAGCTCACGCTGGTTTTGGTGTAGTTTCTTGGTACAAAGTAGGAAGTGATGGAGGAATGCCAACAGGTGTTTTAATCATTATTGCTTTTATTATATTGGCTCCATTGTTAGGTGCTTTGATGTCTTATTTGATTTCGATTTGGCTGCTTAATGCGTCCAAAAAGAGTATTTATCCAAAAATTTTCACAGCTTCTTTAATGATTTTAACGATTTGGTTCGTAGAAAGTCAAATGGTTTATTACAATGAAATTGTGAAACCTCGTTTTGATTCTCATTTCTGGAGCGTTGCTTTTGAAGCACACAATATTAAATGGTTTTTGGTTGCCTTTATTATTCTTTCAATAAGCTTTTTTTGTTTGATTTTTAGTAGTTTAAATTTAACTCAAGCTACTGCGTGGTTAAAAAAAATGCAACTATTATCGTCTGCAGCCTTTAGTTTAGGTCATGGTGGGAACGATTCTCAAAAAGTAATGGGTATTATTGCAGCAGCAGTAGCGGTATACATTCATACCAGCGGGGTAGCGCAAGAAAGTTTACCTAGTTGGCTAGACGTTGTTCTTCCAAATGATGAGGGTGCTTTTAAAATGCCTACGTGGATTCCTTTGGCTTGCTATTCTGCTATTGCCGCAGGAACATTAAGTGGTGGTTGGAAGATCGTCAAAACAATGGGATCTAAAATTACAAAAGTGACTTCTTTTGAAGGGGTTGCCGCAGAAACTGCCGGCGCATTGACACTATATTTTACAGAACATTTTAAAGTGCCCGTAAGTACAACACATACTATTACAGGATCTATAATTGGAGTAGGACTTACTAAAAGAGTATCTGCAGTTCGATGGGGGATGACCGTAAGTTTATTATGGGCTTGGGTTTTAACAATTCCAATATCGGCAATTTTGGCAGCAATAATTTATTATATCTTTAGTATTTTTATTTAGAAGTTATAGAGAAGCATAAAAAAACCATTCTTAAATAGAATGGTTTTTTTATGATCTAAAAAATTGATTTTTTTTAAAACTGTAGAGCTTTTATATCTTTAGATTCAGCAAATACGCTTTTAGAAAAGTATAGTAGGATACAATTTCAAGATTGTTTTTCTGTACTTCCTACACTGTTTTTATTGCTATTTTTTGCTTACACTTTGTTCTGAATATAAGACTAGCTTTCAAACAAATGAGTCAGGGCAGAAAGTCTTATTTGTGGTTGTGATGGAGTGTCTAAATTTTTATAATTACTAATACCTATTGGTTTCATGTGTTTAACGAATGTAAAGGGAACCATTATTTTTTAGAAAGGGCAATCAATCGCCCAACTGCAAAGTTGCTATTGCTTGAATGTTAATTTGTTATGATTTTATTTTAGAGATTTTTTCTCTATAAATTTGAGCGTATTACTCTTCCAAGTATCCAAATTTACCGGTATTCACATCTTCAAATGCTTGTCTGATTTCGGCCTGAGTATTCATTACAAAAGGACCGTGTGCGGCAATAGGTTCCTGAATTGGTTCACCACTTAAAATTAAAACAATTGTGTTTTCAATTGCTTCAATTGTAAATTCTTCTCCTTCATTTTCAAATAATACAAAATGGTCTCCAGAAATATGTTCCGTATTGTTGACTTTTAGACTTCCTTCAATGACCAATAAGCAGGTGTTGTAAGTGGCTGGAAAATGAAAAGAGGCTTTTGCTCCTTTATTTAATTTTGCATTTAGTAAATGCACTGGTGTAAAAGTTGAGGCTGTACCTTTAACATTTTCGTATTGTCCTGCTATAACCTCAATTACGCCTCCATTTTCAGGAAGCTTAAATTTGTTGATTTGGTCGTTAGTAATTCCCTGGTATTTTGGTGTAGACATTTTGTCTTTTGCGGGAAGATTGATCCAAAGCTGTACCATTTGAAAATCACCCCCATTTTTACTGAACTCTTCTTCATGGTATTCTTTATGTAATATTCCCGAAGCAGCAGTCATCCATTGTACATCACCTTCGCAAATGATACCACTATTTCCGGAACTATCATGATGTGCTACTTTTCCTTTGTAGGCAATTGTAACGGTTTCAAAACCTCTGTGAGGATGAACACTAACGCCTCTGGGTTGGTCCGTTGGCGGAAAGTAAAATTTAGAATTATAATCCATCATAATAAATGGACTCATTCTTTTCATGTCTAAACCAGGACCACTTGGGATAAAATTGTGTACTCTAAATCCGTCACCGACCATGTGTGGTGGAGGTGGAGCCAATACTAATTCAATGTTTTTTGTTTTCATTTGGATGTCTTCTATTAATATCAATACAAATTTATTATAAATTAAATTCAAGTGCCTTGATGTAGGATAAGAAATGAATTTGGAAAACTAATAAGGCTTAAAATTTCTCTTCGCCAATTCCTTGCGCACCCTACTCAATGTTTCGGGTGTAATTCCTAAATAGGAGGCAATCATCCATTGTGGTATGCGTACTGTTAGACTTGGGTAAATAGTTATAAAATCCATATAGCGTTGCTCAGCTGTTGCTCCTAGTAAAAGATTTACTCTTTTTTGAAGTTGGCGAATGTGATTGTGTAAAGCAATATTATCCTGTTCTCGAAAGGAAATACTGATTTCAGCTGCGGCATTAATGAATTTTTTGTCGATAAATACAATTTCAGTATCTTCAATGGCATCAATAAACAATTCAGAAGGCTCATTGAAATATGAACTGCTTCTATCGGAAATAATCCAATTCTCAGGTGCAAATTGAATGATATGCTCTTTTCCGGTTTCGTCAATGGTGTACGAACGCAATAATCCTTTGGATACAAAAAACGAATGATGACAAATAGCGCTCTGATGCAGTAGGATGGACCCTTTTTCTACTTTTTTGGATTCCAATGTACCAGTAATTGAAAGAAATTGTTCGTCTGTTATATTAGTTTTGGATTGAAAATAGGTTTTGAAAGAATCGAGCATAATTATTTAACGGTTGGATTGATACTATACTTAATCTTTTTATAGTGACTTTATCTAGTTTATTCCGTCTAAATTTTTGTGATTGTGTCTGCGCTTGTAATGGGTTTGACGAAGACTATTGTCACCGGATATAATACTGATATTTCCATCTATTTCTAACATTGCTAATTTCACATCTTTAAAATATTCAATGCCATGTTCCCGCATAGCTTCTTTTAATTCATCCGAAGAAATATTTAATTTGCTTAATACTTTAAAATCCAATGTGCCATTATGAATTAGAATCTCTGGTTTTTCTTGCATAAAAGCACCAAATTTATTGTATTTGTACATCAATTTTTTTAAAATAAAATTGATGGTAAACAATACAGTTGCCGCAGCTATACCTCCATAAAGACTGGTATTATTGCCTACCATTGCATTTTGAACAGAATTGCTTATCAGCAATATCAGTATTACGTCAGCTGTGTTCAGTTGAGATAGTTCTTTTTTGCCAAAAATACGTAAGGCGATAACCATAAAAAAATAAACAGCAGTACTTCGAAGAATTATATCAAGATATTCGTTCACTTTTTTTCTGAATAAAGTTTAAAGTACAAATTTTTCCCACTAACAAAAAATAGGAGTGATCACTGGTCATTATTTTAGTTTAAAATTCTTCTCAATGGCTTTTATCATTTCTCCAGCAATATCTTTATTGGTGGCGCCTTCAATCCCTTCTAAGCCGGGTGAAGAATTTACTTCTAATAATAATGGTCCTTTAGCAGAACGGATAATGTCAACTCCTGCGACTTTAAGATCCATTGCTTTGGTCGCTTTTATGGCAATACGCTTTTCTTCGGGAGTTACTTTTATAATAGATGCCGTTCCTCCAAGATGGATGTTAGCTCTAAATTCTCCGGGCATTGCTTCACGCTGAATGGCTGCAACTACTTTTCCATCAATTACAAAACAACGAATGTCTTTGCCATTCGCTTCTTTTATGAATTCTTGTACTAATATGTTGGCATTCAAGCTTTTGAATGCATTTATAACGCTTTCCGCAGCTTTTTTTGTTTCCGCCAGTACTACTCCTTTTCCTTGGGTTCCTTCCAGTAATTTTACAATCAAAGGAGAGCCCCCAACCATTTTTATCAAGTCATCAGTGTCCAATGGAGAATTTGCAAAGCCCGTAGTAGGGATATCGATGCCGCTATGCAAAAGCAATTGTAAGGAATATAATTTGTCTCGAGATTGTGTAATTGAGGTAGATGAATTTAAACAAAATACATTTAATGCTTCAAATTGTCTGGTCAAAGCACAACCGTAAAAAGTAATACTAGGTCTTATTCTTGGTATAATGGCATCAAATTGATTTAGTATTTTACCGCCACGATAATGTATTTCTGGTGTCTTTGCATCCAGTTTCATGTAGCATTCCTTAATATTTAAAAAATGCATTTCGTGACCCCGCATTTCTCCCGCCTCCATAATACGCTTGTTGCTGTACAATTCAGGATTGCTGGCTAAAAGACCAATACGTAAACCAGAGCTCGCTTTTTCTGAATTCTTATACAGCTCTTTTAAAATATCAGAAGTGGGTTGTCCCAAGAGATATTTTTGTTCTGGATCTACAAGTACTCTTCCGCTCATGGCTTCGCGGCCTAAAAGCATTCGAAACCCCATAGAATCTCGATTGGTCAACGTCATTTCAATAGGCCACTTGGAGCTTCCTATTTGTAGGTTAGTTTGAATAACATAACGTTGTTCTCTGAAACCACTGGAACTTTTAACAATGCGTTTGTCGATTAAAGGCGCTTCACAATGAATTACCGTTTTTAAATTATTTTGTATTGGGTTAATGTCAAATTTCACCCAGTTGCTTTCATTTTTAATAAATGGAGCAATGTTTATAGCATGTAAAGCAGATGTTTTTGCACCGGAATCCACTCGGGCTTTGATAGTAGGAATTCCTAATTCTGGAAAAGAACACCATTCTTCACTACCTAAAATAACTTTGTTATCTGACATAAATTAATTTTAATTAACCTTTTTTATAAAGACCAAATGTAAATATTTGTTTTCAAAAAAAGTGTGTTTACTGTAAAGAATAAACCCGTTATGTTATAAAAACGTAACGGGTTTATTTTACTATAGTTGCTTATAAATTTATGGATTTGTAGGTTCTCCAGCCTTATGAATTTCTACCGTTAACTCTTGTGAGCCTTCTTCAATATCCATAAAAATTTCGTCACCCATAGTAATTTTCGAAGTGATAATCTCTTCGGCAAGGGCGTCTTCTACATATTTCTGAATCGCTCTTTTTAATGGTCTTGCGCCAAATTGTCTATCAAAACCTTTCTCAGCAATAAATGCTTTTGCTTTGTCAGAAAGATTCAACTGATAGCCTAATTCAGCAACACGTGCGAATAATTTTTTCAATTCGATTTCAATAATCAAATCAATATCATGTTTTTCTAAAGCATTAAACACAATGACATCATCAATTCGGTTAAGGAATTCAGGAGCAAAAGTTTTTTTCAATGCGTTTTCAATAATGCTTTTTGAATTGTCATCTGCTTGAGCCACTTTGGCAGCAGTTCCAAAACCTACTCCTTGTCCAAAATCTTTTAATTGTCTGGCTCCAACATTAGAAGTCATAATAATTATTGTGTTTTTGAAATCAATTTTTCGACCTAAACTGTCCGTTAAATAACCGTCATCTAAAACTTGTAAAAGCATATTGAAAACATCAGGATGCGCTTTTTCAATTTCATCTAGTAGGACTACACAATAGGGTTTTCTTCTCACTTTCTCAGTTAATTGGCCACCTTCTTCATATCCTACATATCCTGGAGGTGCTCCAACTAATCGAGAGATTGCAAATTTTTCCATGTATTCACTCATGTCAATGCGAATTAATGCATCTTCAGAATCGAATAATTCTTTAGCCAATACTTTAGCTAATTGGGTTTTACCAACTCCGGTTTGTCCTAAGAAAATAAAAGAACCAATTGGACGATTCGGATCTTTCAACCCAGCACGATTTCTTTGTATCGAACGCGCTATTTTCATTACGGCTTCTCTTTGTCCAATTACTTTTCCTTCAATCAGTTCTGGTAATTTAGCGAGCTTATTACTTTCGGTTTGAGCGATACGATTTACAGGTATTCCACTCATCATAGAAACTACATCAGCAACATTGTCTTCCGTAACTTCAATTCGGTTATTTTTTGCATCCTCTTCCCATTGTTCTTGGGCAATTGCTAAATCTTTTTCAATGCGTTTTTCGTCATCACGAAGTTTAGCGGCCTCTTCGTATTTTTGTTTTTTTACCACAACATTTTTCAGTTCTCGAACATCTTCTAATTGACGTTCTAAATCTAGAATTTGTTTTGGAACTTCAATATTGGTGATGTGAACTCTAGAACCTGCTTCGTCTAAAGCATCAATAGCTTTATCCGGTAAAAAACGTTCCGACATATATCTATCTGTTAATTTTACACACGCTTCGATTGCTTCTTGTGTATAGGTAACATTGTGATGGTCTTCGTATTTGTTTTTGATATTATTCAAAATAGTAATTGTTTCAGATACGGATGTAGGTTCCACAATTATCTTTTGAAAACGTCTCTCTAATGCTCCATCTTTTTCTATGTATTGTCTATACTCGTCTAATGTGGTTGCACCAATACATTGAATCTCTCCTCGGGCCAATGCAGGTTTGAACATATTAGAAGCGTCTAGTGATCCTGTAGCACCACCAGCACCTACTATAGTATGAATTTCATCGATAAAAAGAATGATATCATCATTTTTTTCTAGTTCGTTCATAACTGCTTTCATGCGCTCTTCAAATTGTCCTCGGTATTTTGTTCCGGCAACAAGACTGGCTAAATCTAAAGTCACTACACGTTTATTGAATAAAGTACGAGATACTTTTTTCTGAATAATTCGCAAAGCTAAGCCTTCAGCAATTGCTGATTTTCCCACTCCAGGTTCCCCTATAAGTAATGGGTTATTCTTTTTACGACGACTCAAAATTTGAGAAACGCGTTCAATTTCTTTTTCACGTCCCACAACGGGGTCTAGTTTTCCTTCTTCAGCCATTTCTGTTAAATCCCTTCCAAAATTATCTAAAACAGGTGTTTTAGATTTTTTGTTGGATTTATTAGCAGGATTATTAAAAGTACCTTCTTTTAGACTGTCATCTTGTCCTGAATCGTCATTGTACGATTCATTTCGTGGCAAATTCTCTATAAAATCTTCTTCGTTTGGAGTCATGTTTAGGTATTGTTCTTTAGCTACGTCATAATCAATTTTCAATTTATTCAATAGCTTGGTTGTAGGATCGTTTTCGTTTCGTAAAATGCACAACAATAAGTGTGCAGTGCTAATGGATGTACTTTGAAATACTTTAGCTTCAAGAAAAGTTGTTTTTAAGGCTCGTTCCGCTTGTCGGGTCAAGTGTAAGTTTTTCTTTTCAACATTTACTTCCAGGCTTGGGCTTGCCGGACTTAAAATTTCCACTTTTCTGCGTAAGTGGTCTAGGTCAACAGCGAGGTTGTTCAATATTTGAATAGCCTTTCCGTTACCGTCTCTTAAAATGCCCAGCATTAAGTGTTCTGTTCCTATAAAGTCATGACCTAACCGCAAAGCTTCTTCTTTGCTGTAAGTGATAACGTCTTTTACTCTTGGTGAAAAATTATCATCCATAATATATATTTGATATCGTAAATTTAGTGAATTAGTAATTTAAAAACAAAAACCATTCCTATAAGTAGTAGTGTCAGCTAATAGACAAAAATAATAGTAATAATGAAGTTAAATTTTACTTAAATTATTAACTAAAAGAGCGGTAAAATTTGTTAATAAATCGTTGAAATAACTAGAGTCAAATAGATAAAAAAAAATCAAAAAATCGTATATTGGCACGTTTTGAAACTAATATAATTATTTAATATAACAACTTATGTCTGAAGGAGAAAAGTTAATTCCCATTAACATAGAAGATGAAATGAAAACAGCTTACATCGATTATTCGATGTCGGTAATTGTATCAAGAGCACTTCCAGATGTTAGAGATGGCTTGAAACCAGTACATCGAAGAGTACTATTTGGTATGCATGATTTGGGTGTTAACTCAAGATCAGCCCACAAAAAATCAGCAAGAATTGTCGGAGAAGTTCTTGGTAAATACCATCCTCATGGTGATACTTCCGTTTATGATGCCATGGTTCGTATGGCTCAAGAATGGAGCATGCGTTATTTATTGATTGATGGTCAGGGTAATTTTGGATCGGTAGATGGAGATAGTCCTGCAGCGATGCGTTATACAGAGGCTAGAATGCGAAAGATTTCGGAAGAAATTTTGGCAGATATCGATAAAGAGACAGTTGATTTTAAATTAAATTTTGATGACACGCTCGAAGAGCCAACTGTCATGCCGACTCGTGTTCCTACCTTATTAATAAATGGGGCAACAGGAATTGCAGTAGGTATGGCAACCAATATGCCTCCTCACAATTTAACTGAGGTGATTAACGGTACATTGGCTTTCATGGATAATAATGACATAGAGATTGATGAGTTAATGAACCATATCAAAGCCCCAGATTTTCCTACTGGAGGTATAATATATGGATATGAAGGGGTTCGGGAAGCATTCAAAACTGGTAGAGGGCGCATTGTAATGCGTGCTAAAGTTGGTTTTGAAGAAGTGGATGGTCGCGAGTGTATCATCGTTACTGAAATTCCGTATCAAGTCAATAAGGCAGACATGATTAAACGTACTGCTGATTTGGTAAATGATAAAAAAATAGAGGGTATTGCTAATATCCGAGATGAATCGGATAGAAACGGGATGCGTATCGTTTATATATTGAAACGTGATGCTACGCCAAATGTAGTTTTAAATACACTCTATAAATTTACGCAATTACAATCTTCATTTAGTGTAAACAATATTGCCATTGTAAAAGGGCGTCCGCAAATGTTGAATCTAAAAGATCTGATTCACTATTTTATTGAACACCGTCATGATGTAGTGACTCGCAGAACGCAATTTGAATTAAAAAAAGCGGAAGCAAGAGCACATATTTTGGAAGGTTTAATTATTGCCTCGGACAATATTGACGAAGTAATTGCTTTAATTAAAGCTTCAAAAAGTACCGAAGAAGCCAGAGAAAGATTAATTGAAAGATTCAAATTATCTGATATTCAATCTCGTGCCATTGTAGAAATGCGTTTAAGACAATTGACAGGTCTGGAACAAGACAAGTTAAGAACTGAATACGATGAAATCATGAAGTTAATCGAGCATTTGAAAGCTTTACTAGCGGATGTAAACCTGAGAATTGCTTTGATTAAAGAAGAACTGACTGAAATTCGAGATAAATATGGAGATGAGCGTCGTTCTGTAATTGAATATTCAGGAGGAGATGTAAGTATTGAAGATTTAATTGCCGATGAGAATGTGGTGATTACCATTTCTCATGCGGGTTATATAAAACGTACTAATCTTACCGAATACAAAACTCAGAATAGAGGTGGAGTTGGACAAAAAAGTGCTGGAACAAGAGACCAAGATTTCTTAGAACACATGTTTGTGGCAACGAATCACCAATACATGATGTTCTTTACCCAAAAAGGTAAATGTTTCTGGATGCGTGTTTATGAAATACCAGAAGGAAGTAAAACGGCTAAAGGTAGAGCAATTCAGAATCTTGTTAACATTGAAAGTGACGATAAAGTAAAAGCATTTATTTGTACTCAGGATTTAAAAGACAAAGAGTACATCAACAGCCATAACCTTATTATGGTGACTAAAAAAGGTCAGGTTAAGAAAACGTCTTTAGAGAAATATTCTAAACCCAGAGTAAATGGTGTAGCAGCAATAACAATCAAAGAAGGAGATGAATTATTGGAAGCAAAATTAACTAACGGAGAAAGCCAAATTATTTTGGCTGTAAAATCTGGTAAATTAGTTCGTTTTGAAGAAACAAAAACGCGCCCCATGGGAAGAACAGCCTCTGGAGTTCGTGGGATTACCCTTAAGGATGATACGGATGAAGTTATTGGCATGGTTACTGTAAATGATATGAGCAGCGAAATTTTAGTTGTTGCCGAAAACGGTTACGGAAAACGTTCAAGCCTTGATGAATATAGAATTACAAATCGTGGTGGTAAAGGAGTAAAAACCTTAAATATTACGGAAAAAACGGGTAAGTTGATTTCTATAAATTCAGTTACAGATGCAGATGATTTGATGATTATCAATAAATCTGGATTGACTATCAGAATGGCAGTCGAAGATTTGAGAGTTATGGGTCGTGCAACACAAGGAGTTAAACTGATCAATATCAAAGGGAATGATTCTATTGCTGCAGTTACAAAAGTAATGAAAGACGATGTGGCAGAAGTGGTGGTTGATGAAGAAGGAAATATTGTTGAATCTGAAGCTATCGAAAGAGTGAAGCCTGTTCTAGAAATTCTAGAAGATGAAGGAATTGAAGATGATGACGATGACGACGATTCTGAAGAAGCAGAAGACCTTGATGAGGAGACTGAAGAAGATGATTCAGATGAAGAAGCTTAAAATTAGAAATATAAAAAGAAGAATAATTATTAAACTAAAATAGAATATATGAAAAGTAAATATGTATTACTAGCATCAGCGTTATTGATATCAGTTGCTACTTTTGCTCAAAAAGATCAAATTAAAGCAGCGGAGAAAGCATTGAAAGGTGGTAAGTCACAAGAAGCTGTTACCATTTTAATGGGTGCAGAATCTTTGATAGTAAATGCAACTGAGGCTGAAAAAGCGCAATTTTTCTTTGTAAAAGGCAATGCTTTACTAGATTTAGCTAACAAGAATATTGATGCTAATTCAAATCTTTCACTGGCAGCAAAAGCGTATCAAGATTTAATTGCTATAGAAAAAACTTCTGGGAAAGTAAAATTCTCAACTCAGGCAGCAACTTCAATTACCGACATAAAATTTAAATTAATTAATGCTGCCATTGCTGATTCAAAAGTAGATAAGCAAGCTGATAGTGCTAAAAAATTATATGATGCGTATTTGTTAGATAAAAAAGATACTATAAATTTATATTACGCTGCTTCTACTTATGTAAATGCAAAAGAATATGATACGGCTCTCAAATTGTATGATGATTTGAAAATACTAAACTATTCTGGTATTGGTACGAGTTATTTTGCAGTTAATAAATTAACGAACGAAGAAGATCTTTTTACAACAGCTCAAGAAAGAGACAGAATGGTAAAATTAGGTACTCATGAAAAACCTAGAACAGAAGTAATTCCATCAAAAAGAGGAGAAATCTATAAGAATATAGCTTTGATTTTAGTTGAAAAAGGTAAAACTGAAGAAGCTAAAAAAGCAATTTCAGAAGCTAGAAGAGCAAATCCTGAAGATACTTCCTTGACTTTAACTGAAGCTAATCTTTATTTGGAGACAAAAGATTTTGACATGTATAAAAAATTAATTGCTGAAGTATTGGAAAAAAATCCCAATGATGCTGATTTAATTTTTAACTTGGGTGTCTTAAGTGCAAATGCTAAAAATGTAGCAGATGCTGAAAAATATTATAAAAAAGTTATAGAAATTAATCCAAAATATATTAATGGATATATTAATTTAGCAGCCTTAAAATTAGAAAATGAAAAGGCCATTATTGACGAAATGAATAAGTTGGGTACTTCTGCTAAAGATATGAAGCGTTATGATGAACTGAAAAAGAAAAGAGAGGATTTATTCAGAAGTGCAATTCCTTTTCTCCAAAAAGCGGTTGAGTTAGATCCTAAGAACACGGATGTTTCAAAAACTCTTTTAGGCGTTTATAGTGCTTTAGAAATGACAGCAGAGTATAAAGCGTTGAAAGCAAAGTTGTAATAATTTTAGTTTTTATAAAAAAACCTATCAAGAGTATACTTCTTGATAGGTTTTTTTTATATAATTTTTTTAATAACTCTTAACTTGTGCGTGTGCTTATTAGTCTCGGCATTGAATATTCCTAAATGGTCCAGTCGGTCAATACGTACTTTTCCACTAGCATGAATGATGTAATTATCATCCATTATTATTCCTACGTGGATGATTTTACCTTCGTCGTTGTCAAAAAAGGCCAAGTCTCCTGGTTCGCTTTCTTCAATAAAGCTTAGGGCTTCTCCTAGTTTTGATTGCTGTGATGCATCGCGGAGTAATTGGTATCCATTTAATTTATACACCATTTGAGTAAAACCAGAACAATCAATACCAAAAGGTGTTTTTCCTCCCCAAAGATAAGGGGCGTTCAAATACATAAAAGCGGTATTAATTAAATTTGACTTATTCTTTATACCACTGATTTTAGTTCCTTCAAAATCAAAATTTGAAGTGTTTATATCAGTATGATGGATAAATGATATCGAAGACCCAAGAGGAATAGGTATTAACAGATTGTTTGGCCCTGTTATATATTCTAATAAATCAGCATTAAGAATGATGGCTTCGGTAGATAAATAATTAAAACTAGATTCAGAAATCAGTTGTAATTGTTTGGTGTCAATCCAGCCTTCATAATCGTCATATTGCATACGGATCCTAGACCATTGTTTTAATTGTTCTAAAATTTCAAAATGTTCACCAAATAAAACTTGAGAAACAATTTCGCTTCGATCACTGGGTTCAAAGCGGAGTGGGATTATGGCTAGATTACAAATTCCGAACATTCAGGTTCATTTTTTGAGTTAAGAACTATGAGTCATACGTTTTTAAACCTATAACTCATAGCTTATAATTATTTAGGCTCTTTCAATAACAATTGCTGAAGCACCTCCACCACCGTTACAAATTGCAGCGGCACCAATTTTTCCGTTGTTTTGTTCTAAAACATTTAATAAAGTAACAATTATTCTTGCACCGGAACAACCTAAAGGATGTCCTAAAGAAACAGCGCCACCATTTACATTTACATTAGTATCCTTTAGCCCAAGAATTTTTGAATTTGCTAGACCTACTACTGCAAATGCCTCGTTGAATTCAAAATAATCAACATCATTTATTGCTATTCCTGCTTTTTCTAATGCTTTAGGAACTGCTTTAGATGGAGTAGTTGTGAACCATTTTGGTTCTTGAGCTGCATCAGCATATCCTTTAATATAAGCAAGAGGCTTAAGGCCTAAAGCAAGTGCTTTTTCTTCACTCATTAGTATTAGAGCTGCGGCACCGTCATTTATTGTTGATGCATTGGCTGCGGTTACCGTTCCGTCTTTTGTAAAAACAGGATTTAATGTAGGGATCTTATCTAGTTTTACGTTTGTAAATTCTTCGTCTTTAGAAACGATGATTGGATCTCCTTTTCTTTGGGGAACTGCTACCGGAACTATTTCGTTATCAAATTTACCGGCCGTCCATGCTTTTGCACTTCTCTCATAAGACTGAATTGCGAAATTATCTTGGTCTTCACGTGTAAATTCATATTCTGAAGCACATAAATCAGCACACACTCCCATAGCGCTGTTATCGTAAGCATCTGTAAGTCCATCTTTCTGCATTCCGTCAATCATGGTTGCAGGACCAAATTTAGTTCCATTTCTCAAATGCATGTAATGTGGAATTAAACTCATGTTTTCCATTCCTCCAGCTACTACGATTTCAGCATCACCACATTGAATGGCTTGTGCGCCTAACATCACCGCTTTCATTCCAGAGGCACATACTTTATTTATAGTGGTACAAGCAACAGTGTTTGGTAAACCGGCATAAATAGCAGCTTGTCGGGCAGGAGCTTGTCCTACACCAGCCTGCACTACATTGCCCATAAATACTTCATCAATTAAATTTGGGTCTAATTTTATTTTGTCTAAAGCACCTTTAATGGCTATTGCGCCTAATCTTGGAGCAGTAACTGTAGATAATCCCCCCATAAAACTTCCGATAGGTGTTCTAACGGCAGAAACGATAACAACTCTTTTGTTCATGACTTTCATAATGTTAGTTTATCTAGCAAATTTAATCTTTTTTAAACAATTTCATATTTTGATATTGAGATTATCTTTTTTAAATTTATTTTAATTCTATATGTTTGATTGTGAAGTGTTTTTATAAAAATGATAAAAAATATTAAAAAAAAGCCTTTAAATAGTTGTGAGAAACGTAAAGATGTCTTAAATTTGCAACCGCAAAACAGGACACGTTTCTTGAGCTTGGAGGGGTGCCAGAGTGGTAATGGAGCAGTTTGCTAAACTGTCACCGAGTAATCGGTGCCAGGGTTCGAGTCCCTGTCCCTCCGCTTTATAATTTTGTTTTTTCGGGGTGTAGCGTAGCTCGGTTATCGCGCCTGCTTTGGGAGCAGGAGGCCGCAGGTTCGAATCCTGCCACCCCGACTAGATTTTTTACACGAGCAATGGAGGCATAGCTCAGCTGGATAGAGCACCTGCCTTCTAAGCAGGCGGTCGAAGGTTCGAATCCTTCTGCCTTCACTTAAATTCCCCTTATAAGTTACTGATTATCAGTGTTTTAAGGGGTTTTTTTATTATTTTTATTTTTAAAAAGCACAACTTTTATATTGTTTTACTTATAAAAAATAGCTGTTTTTATATCTTTTGACACAAATTTGACACGATAAAATTTTGCGTGTCCAAAAAATTCAAACAACAGCTAGTGGGAAGCACTTATTTATAGACTACTCACATCACTATATAATATTTTAAGGTGGTTTAAAGACATATCGATCAATGGTTCATACATGAACGCATTTATGTGGATATTTTCCGGTGTCATTAACACTACCCTGTCAAGTACTTCAACCTTATTTCCTGTCTTTCTTAGTCTAAATTCATTAAATAGACCTCGAGTCTGATTTGTTTTAATTCTTGCTAAATCAAAACCCTGCAATTCGTTAATCATGAATCTTTCTGCTTTAAGGCGAATTGAAATTGCCAATACAATTTTGTTTTCAAGTAAAATATCGCTTACATTGATTTCTTTGTTAATAGATTCGGCAATTTCATGTATAAATTCTATAATGTTTTTAGAACCAAAAGTGATAGAGTTATTTTCGCATTTAGATATCCTGGCTTTATAAATTGTGAAGACATCATCTGCTTTAATGTTTTTGGAATTCTCTTTTAAGTGAAGACATTCTGTCAATGTTTCATAGTCTTTACATTTATTATCGTCACAATACTCTATAAGATTTCTAACAAATGCAATCAAGCTGATAAATTGTTTTGGTTCTTCAACCTTCGATCGAAATTGCTTAAATACATCTTGTGTTGTATATAACCCCTCTAAAAGCTCAATTTCTCCAGATTCATTTTTTGTAGCCATTAGAACTGCTTTTTTTAAATTAAGTCTGGAAGATAATGTTCGATAAAAATCAAAATTATGTGTAAGAACAATCATTTTGAAATTTTGCAAAGGTAATCTTAGTAAATCTCTTATGTATTCGATGATTGCATATTTATTTTTATAATCAAAAGAATCTGCAACATCGTCAAAAATTATAAGATTGGAAACATTTGCTTTTCGGGATTCAATATCGAATAATAATTGGAGTATGTAGTAAGCCCTTTGTTCGCCTTTACTTAGAATGTGAAGAAGACTTTCTTTATTTTGACTAATAGGTTTATCTTTTCTATCGGTATAATGAAATTCTAAATTTGCTGTTTTCTGTTTTAAAACAATATCATCTTGATTTGATATAGATACTTTAAAGGGAACATAAAATCGTGAATTAAAAGTTATAACAATATCTTTCCAAATTTGAGTCTCTTTTTTTGCTTCTTCAATTATCTTTTCTAAAGCATTTTTTTTCGTTTGAAATAATTTTACTAATTCGTCTGTTTCAGTTTTTAATTGTACTAAGTATGACAACCAAACTTTCTCTTTAAAACTTTCGTATTTGTCGAGTTCTATTAGAATCAGGTTATCTTTTTCTATTACATTTTTGAACGCTCTTAATTCTGCATTTGCTCCAATTGCTTTATCAACTTTATCAAACGTTTCTTTTAGTTTTACATCATTTAAAATTTTAGAGATTTCTTGTTCAACTAAATTTTTTAATTTTTCAGTAGAATCAATTTGTAATTTCCCATCAATAAGAAATTTGTGTCCTGCTTCAAAAAAAGAATTGTCCTCAGTTGATTTTAAAAGTTCGTTTGCTTGCGAAGTTCCAAACGAATTTCCTGATTTTTTAAAAAAAGATGACTTAGTTAATAGATTTTGATATTTATCAACGTATGTGTCTAATAAAGTTTTATTCTTTTGTAGAAATCTGTCTACGTTTCCCTTTTTATCAAAAACATCATTATACTTGAAATTATATTTTGGAAAGTCATTTTCAAGTTGATTATTTATTAATTCTAATGATTCGTAAAAAGAATAATTGTTTGTTGAAAACGTATTAATAAATTCACTTTCGCAGTCTGAACTTGATGAAACAATTTTAAGTTTTTTAATGAAATCTATTTTTTGAGAATCTAACTCATTGTAAATTTTATCATATTGCTCTTTAAGTTCTTTACTAGCTATAAAGTTTGTGATTTTATGGGACGCATCAAAATTTGAATCTTCGGCATCTACGACCAAAATTGCATTTGGACTAATTGGAGCGCCATCAACAAGGATCTCAAAATGAGTTTTTCTCTCTTTATATATTCTATCACAAGGGATAACTTTCTTGTCATTTTTTGATATATCATTGAACGTTCTTGCAAGAGAACTTTTCATAGTTCCATTTGGAGCATAAACTAAATAACATAAATTATTAGTAAAGTCAAAAGAGTGATTGAGTTTTCCAATTCCATAACAATTTTCTAAATCAAGATTAAGTTCCTTCATATTATGATTACTTGTAGAGTTGGCATTAACTTGAATATTTATTTATCACAAGATTCAGTTAGTATTATATTTCAAATATATAAATAAATTATTACAAGAAATGACTTAAAGTTTTATTATTATTTATGTCACAACCTTCATATATTTGTCGTGAAATTAATAAAAACAACACCTAAAAATCAATAAAAATAGCCTCCATTTGGCACGATTTTGCCACGGAGAAATAAATAATTCAATAATAGCGTGCGCTTCGGGTGGTTTAAGTAATCCTTCTGCCTTCACTTTAAACCGATACTTTCACTAGTATCGGTTTTTTTGTTTTAAGAACTGTTGTAAATTCTAAAATAATCTTATTTTTATAAAAAATAGTTTTATGACTCCATCGTTTAAATCCCTTGTATTGCTTTTTTTTGTTTTTTCCTGTAAGTCACAGACTATGATTTCTATAGCTCAGGAAAAAGATAGTTCACATATCAGTGATACTACTTTTGTGAATTTAAAAGATTACAGCCAAGATTTTGTCTTTGATATGAAGTATGCCACAGACGATAATTTTTTAAAGGAAAAAGTGTACGATTGTGCCGAATGTTTTTTGCGTTTAAAAACGGTAAAAGCACTTGTTGTAGCAAATAAAAAGTTTATTAAAAAAGGGTATAAGATTAAAATTTTTGATTGTTATCGCCCTTTAGATATTCAGAAAAAAATGTGGAAAATTGTATCAAATCCGGAATATGTTGCCAATCCTGCAAAGGGTTCCATCCACAACAGAGGAGGAGCAATAGATATTACTCTGGTTGATGGTATTGGGAAAGAATTGGATATGGGAACTTCTTTCGATTTTTTTGGTAAAGAAGCAAGCCATAGTTACCTAAATGTTTCGAAAGAAGTAAAAAAGAACAGAGCCTTGTTGAAAACAATTATGACAGGTAGCGGTTTTAATTCTTTTGATTCTGAGTGGTGGCACTACAATTTGAAGTCAAGTCAGAAGGATGCAATATCTAATGCTAAATGGGATTGTAAATAGACTCACTCAATACATTGTAAGGTATTGATAAAGTAGGTTTCAGGATTATAAATCTCATTGTTTAATTCGGATTTAAACTCTTTTTTGAAGATGTAGTCTTCCGTATCGGTTAAATATTTAATACGCATCATAGATACTGGAGAATTTTTTAAGTCTTCAAAACTGTCTTTAATGAACATGAAAATACCAGAATTAACTCTGTTGTCAAACCCTTTTTCATCACGTAACATCGTACCACAATTTTCTTGATCGATATGTATTAATGTGATTATTTTTCCATTATTAAGCTGTAAGTATAATTTGGAATTTTTATCAAAGCAATTTGCTTTCAAAAAATCTTTACTTTTTTGAATAAATTGCACACTTAGTGTTGGTAAGCCATCCGTTAATGCCAGGGAATAAAAGATATAACTAGAATTGCCACCAAAATGTTTCTCACTAATCATGTATTCTTTGGTTGCTTTATAGGTTCCAATAGAGTCAGTTACATTGGAGCTGTACTCGCAAGGTTTCTGAGCAAATAAAATACTAGTAAAAAGAAATAAAGAGAGTGCAAAGCAGTGTTTCATCGTTATGATATTTTGGTGCAAATTAAAACTATTTTATGATTATTTTCATTAGTTGTAAAAAAACAATAGATATTACCACCGTCTTTTATTTTCCATTTTTTTCGAATATTTTCTACACTATCTGGGAAATTTCGAGTTGTAATATTGGCTTGGGTATTTTCTAAAAAAGATTTCATTTCTGTTTTGTTGTACCCAAAACAATTTTGTATTTCAAAACAACGTCCTGGAAAAGATATTAAATCAACAGAAGTGTATAAATGGGAATGCTTGTGTAATTTGTCTAAATTGAAAAAAGCTCCAACTTGATCAAAACCACCTGATTTCATTATGGCGCTATTAGGCTCGTAAAGGTATTTTTGTGGTAAACCAATTGAAGTAGTTGTAATCTCCTCATTCAGAATAAAATCAAATGTTTCAACTTTATCCTTTACTATATTAATTGTTTTTATTGTTACAGGTCCAGAATAAGTTGCATGTAATTCCCATACTAATTCTTTTACTTCACTCTCAATAGCAACGATATGTATTGTTTTTACGTGTTGCAATTCAGATAATCCAGCTGATAGATCAAGTAAAGGTGCTGTTTTAATTAAAATGTGTTTGGAATGATTAAAATAAAAAGTAAGATTTTCAGGGACATTAGGTAAACAATCGTTAAGCATAAAAACTTTTCCTTTGGCATCATTTCGTCTGGAAGGATCTATGTAAATCCAGTCCCATTTTGAATTTAAAGTGTTCAATGTGTCAAAACTATCTCCTGTATAACATGAAATATTTTGAATATTTAATTGTTTAAAATTATGTTGAACGATAGTAGATAATGCTGGATTTATTTCGCAATGGGATACTTTTTCTATCTTTTTCGCAAAATAAGAATCGTCTACTCCAAAACCTCCAGTTAAATCAATTAGAGATTTTCCCGATACAATTGAGGCTTTATAGGAAGCAGTTGTTTCAGATGATGTTTGTTCTATCGAAATTTTACTTGGATAAATTATATTTTTGGTTGCAAACCAAGTCGGTAGTTTGTTTTTTGCTTTTGTCTTTGCTTCTATTTGGCTCAAAACAGTAATCCAATTGGACTCTGGAAATGGATTTTTTTGAAGTGCTAACTTTGATATGTTTACACCAATATTATCATCTATAAAAGTTTGTATTGCTGGATTTAATAGTGCTGTGTCCACAATTAAATATCTTTAGTCAACAACATGATTATTTTGTTTTCAGGGAAGAATTCTTTACCAATGACCTTTATTATTGTATAAAGAGGAACTGCTACCACCATTCCAAGAATTCCAAAAAGGAAACCTGCAATAAGAATTACTAGGAAAATTTCTAAGGGGTGTGAACTTACACTTTTAGAAAAAATGATGGGCTGAGAAAAATTATTGTCAATTATTTGTACCATCCAAAAACCGATTAAAACGTATATTGTTGTTGGTAAAATTTCAGATTGAAAATCACTGCCCAAATTACTTAGCATTGTCAAAATTGCGGCTAAGACCGAAGCAATTAACGGGCCGATATAGGGAATAATGTTTAACACAGCACATAGAAAAGCAATAACAAGCGCATTAGGTACTCCAAAAATAAACAGTACAATCATATATAATATAAATACGATGAACAATTGAAGTAATAAGCCAATAAAATAGCGCGACAATAAGTGGTTTATTTTATCTAAAGAATGTAAGATTTGATCCTCATGGCTATTTGGAATTAATTTTTTGGCACCAACAACAAACATCAACCGGTCTTTTAGAAAGAAGAAGGTTATGAATAGAATCGATCCTAATGCTACTCCTAAGCTGCTAATGGTATTCAGGATTGTGTTTAAAAAATTAGGAATAAAATTAAAGTTTACCTTAGAGGTTACGTTAGCCTCCTTTAAAAGTTGTGCAGAATCAATTTGATGGCTTTCAAGGAACACACTTATTTGCTCCATTAATTGAACAATATTTTTTTCAATTTCTACCGTATTTAGTAAGGAAAGATTTTGTCCCTGTGATAAAACCAACGGAACAAACATCATTATAAAACCGAAGATAATTAATATAAAAATGAATAAAACTAGTATTGTAGCAAAGATATGATTGAATTTTAGTCGTCTTTTAAAAAAGTCTAAAATGGGATTTCCAATCAACGTCATTATAAATGATATTACCAGATATATTAAGACCGATTGAATTTGGTAAAAAAATAATAAAATTAAACCGCAGAAAGCTAAAGTCAATAGCGCTCTCAAAATACCGTTGGAAATCGTCTGTGATGTAATCATCTTTTATTTTTAGTCGGTAAATATAAAAAAAAACTCGCTAACAAGTAGCGAGTTTTGAATTCTTAAAAAACTAAAAAACTACAATCTGAAACTTGCTCTTGATCCACCAGAAACAAAAACGGCAGCCATTCTTGATTTTTGACCGTTAGAGAACATATACATTCCTCTATCATCAGTATAATCCATATAGTTCATTGTCATTTCAACTGGGTTACCAGAACAAGTACTGTAATGTGGATATGCTGGAACTCCAGAATTTGCTGCATTGTGAGTAGGTGTATCAGATACTAAATCACTACCACAAGTTGCATCACCCCAAATATGGCGTAAGTTCATCCAGTGTCCTACTTCATGAGTTGCTGTTCTTCCTAAGTTAAAAGGGTAAACGGCTGTGCCAGTATTTCCTAAATATTTTGAATCAATTACAACACCATCAGTAGAAGAAGACCCACCAGGAAATTGAGCATAACCTAAGATTCCACCGCCAATAGTACAAGCCCAAAGGTTCATCCTAGTAGTTGGAGTAGTTGGAGCAATTCCACCTTGAGAAGCAATTTTCATAGCGTCGTTAGTACCCCAAGAAGTTTTTGTAGTAGCTTTTCTATAAACAGCTTCTAGTACAAAAGAGATTTCTACGTTCGCTTTAACACCGGCAAATAAAGAAGGAACTTGATTAAAATCCGAATTTGCTGCGTTAAAATCTTTATTTAAAACATCAATCTGGGATTGAATTTGTGCTAAGGAAATATTTTCAGCAGTGGTTCTGTAAAGAACATTCACTACAACCGGAATTTCAATTTTTCCATTTACTAAACGACCTGTCAAAATTGATTTTTGTGTGAATGCTTCAATTTCATTCATTTTTAACGCTAAAGAAGGATCTGCCTTCATTTGGGCTGCTAGGACTTCTTGAGATGCGCAACCACGTTTAGCAATAGCATCTGCTGATGGAGTAATTTCTGTTGTGTCATTTTGACAAGAAAAAAGCATTAATAATGCCACAGCAGATAAGAGAATTTTTTTCATAATAAGGTTGATATAAATTAATAGATTTGGTTAATTATTTAAAAATAAATTTAGAAAATTTGTTACAATTGTAACTTTGTGATGCTAATTGTAAATACAACAGCTCAGGAATAAATAACTGCTGAACTGCTACTGAAATAAGATTTACATAATTTGAGATACTTTATAATTATGTAAAAACGAAAGGAGCTTATTGATCAATAAAAAGAGGTGACTATTGATGACACCTCTTTTTGTAATATAGGAAAGAAAATTATATTCCGAAACTAGCTCTTGCTCCACCGGAAACAAATAAAGCATCCATTCTTGATTTTTGACCGTTAGAGAACATGTACATTCCAGCATCATCAGTATAATCCATATAGTTCATTGTCATTTCTACCGGAGTTCCTGAACAAGTACTGTAATGTGGATAAGCAGGTATACCGTAATTAGCAGTGTTGTGTGTAGGTGTATCAGATACCAAGTCACTTCCACAAGTTGCATCACCCCAAATGTGACGTAAATTCATCCAGTGACCTACTTCATGAGTAGCAGTTCTTCCTAAATTAAATGGAGCTGCAGCAGTACCATTAGTTCCAAAAGCATTATTGTCAATTACAACCCCATCAGTTGCAGATGCTCCTCCAGGAAATTGAGCATACCCAAGGATACCACCACCCATATTACATGACCACATGTTTAAAACAGTTGTAGGAGTTGTAGGAGTGATCCCTTTTGGTGCTTTTTTCATAGCATCATTGGTAGACCATGAAGTTGTAGTAGTAGACTTTCTAACAACACTTTGTAATACAAAAGTAATTCCAACATTCGCTTTATCACCTGAAAATAATGCAGGAACAGAAGAATAATCAGAGTTTAAAGCATTAAAATCTTTATTCAATACATCAATTTGCGATTGAATTTGTGTCAAAGAAATATTTTCAGCGGCGGTTCTGTAAAGCACGTTTACTACAACTGGGATTTCTACTTTACCATTTACTAAACGATTTGTTAACATTGCTTTTTGTGTAAAAGCTTCAATTTGATTCATTCGAATTGCTAATGTAGGATCTGCTTTCATTTGTGCCGCAAGAACTTCTTGTGAGGCACAACCCCTTTGAGATACTGCACTTGCTTGTGGAGTATTGTCTGTTACATCATTTTGACATGAGAAAAGCATTAAAAATGCTGCAGCAGATAAAAGAATTTTTTTCATAATAAATTTGTTATAAATTAATAGATTTGGTTAATTATTTCACAATTTTATAACAATTTATTTAAAAAAAAAATTTTTTTTAATTTTTTTTTTAATAAAAAATACTACTTATTAGATTTTGTTGATGTTACGGGATTATTATTTATTTTGATAAACAAGTAGATTCATACAAATTTTTTAAGTTAAAGAGTTTAAAACTAAAACTTATATATTAGTAAGTTATTTAATATTTTTAATATCAAAAAAATATTAATTATCACAATTTTATAATAATTATTAAAATTATTGATTTTAACCTCTTTTTTAAAATAAAACAAATTTTCGGTAATTGGTTCTATTGAAGTAATTTATAATTTTTTTTAGGAGTATGTTCTGAAAATCTAGTCTTAAAAAAACGACTAAACACAGTTTTTAAATAGGATATAGACATATACGCTTATAAGTTTGGTGTCGCTTTAATAAATATACCTTATTAGATTGAATTATTAACCTAGAAGTAGTTTGCCCGAGAATTATTTGGCCTTGATAAATTTAGTAAAATAGAGGTTCTTTACTTTTATTTTTTTCGAAAATTAAAATGGTTTCTAAGGGAAACAGGTATACTGATTTTAATTAAGGAAGCGGTTTTAGCAAAGCTAATATTAATTATTAAAGAGATAATTAATGATATTAGCACCCATTTTCAATGCTTTTTCACGAACTTCTTTTGGATCATTGTTAACTTCAGGATCTTCCCATCCGTCACCTAAATCGCATTCATAGGTATAAAGTAAAACTAATTTAGTTTTTACAAATATTCCAAAGGCCTGAGGTCGTTTTCCATCATGCTCATGTATTTTGGGTAATCCATTTGGGAAAGAGTTTGGTCTTTGAAATATGGCATGACTTGCCGGGATTTCAACTAAATCAGTGTTTGGGAATATTTTTTTAATTTCTTTTTTAATGTATTGATCCATCCCGTAATTATCATCAATATGAAGAAATCCGCCAGCAAGGAGATAATTTTTAAGGTTACTTACATCAGCATTACTAAAAACGACATTTCCATGGCCGGTCATGTGAACATAAGGATACGAAAATAAATCAGGGCTACTAGGTTCTACAGTTGCTACTTTGGATTTAATTCGGGTGTTAATGGTAGTATTGCAATATTTAATTAAATTAGGAAGCGAAGTAGGGTTTGCATACCAATCACCACCACCGCTGTACTTTACCAAAGCAATTTCTTGTGCATACGATGGGATAGAAAGTAGGAACAGCAGATAAAATATTTTTTTCATAGGTAATAAATAAGACATCCTTATTCTTCATTGAAGAAAACAACACTGTGACAGGCAACAATTGCAGCTGTTTCTGTTCGTAGTCTAGTGTTTCCTAACGAAACAGGTGTAAAATTATTTTCTAGTGCCAGAGCAATTTCTTTTTCGGAAAAATCGCCTTCTGGGCCTATAAGCATGGTAATATCCTCGTTAGGTTTTAAAACTGATTTTAAAGTTCTTTTATCTGTTTCTTCACAATGGGCGATTAATTTTAAACCTCCATTTTTAAGTTTAATGAATTCTTTGAATGTAATGGCATTGTTTAATTTTGGAAGATACAATTCATTAGATTGCTTCATTGCAGTTAATAGAATTTTATCAAATCGTTCCGCATTAACAACTTTTCGTTCGGAGTGGTCACAAATAATGGGCGTAATTTCATGTACTCCTATTTCTGTTGCTTTCTCCAGGAACCACTCAAAGCGATCATTCATTTTAGTAGGAGCTACAGCCAGATGCAATCGGTATTTTGAAGGCGCCTTTTTTTCAAATGAAAGTATTTTTACAGTACATTTACTGTCAGAAGCCAAGGTGATTTCCGTCTTGAATAAATCTCCTAAACCATTAGTGACATATAATATATCAGTATCTTTTTTTCGTAAGACTTTGATAATGTGTTTGCTTTCTTCTTTGTCAAAAGAAAAATTTTGCGTAGAATCTGTAATATTTGGATTGTAAAATAATTGCATAATTTAGAATTGTATTCTTGCTTTAGAAACTACTGCTGAAGTTTCAAATGTTTGTGTTAAAAATTTTTGATAACCCACAATTCCAATCATTGCAGCATTATCAGTCGTGTATTCAAATTTAGGAATAAAGGTCTTCCAACCGTATTTATGCTCTGTTTCTTTTAGTGTATTTCGAATTCCAGAATTTGCGGAAACCCCACCTCCAATGGCAATTTGTTTTATTCCGGTTTCTTTTACCGCTAATTTTAATTTGTCCATTAAAATTTCAATAATTGTATGTTGTATCGATGCGCAAATATCATTTAAATTTTCATCAACAAAATTTGGATTTTCTAATTTTCTCTTTTGAATAAAATATAGAATCGCCGTTTTTAATCCCGAAAAACTAAAATCCAATCCAGGAACTTTTGGTTTGGTAAATACAAAAGCTTTTGGATTTCCCAACTGTGCATATTTATCGATCAAAGGACCTCCTGGATAGGGAAGACCTAAGATTTTAGCACTTTTATCAAAAGCTTCGCCAACTGCGTCATCTGTGGTTTCGCCAATTACTGTCATATCAAAAAAGTCAGCTACTTTAATTATTTGAGTGTGTCCCCCGCTTATAGTCAAGGCCAAAAATGGAAAACTAGGTTTCTCAAAACCATCTTCTTTAATAAAATGAGCTAATACATGTGCTTGCATGTGGTTTACCGCAATCAGAGGAATTTGTAACGCCAGTGCCAATGATTTAGCAAAAGAACTTCCTACTAAAAGGGAACCCATAAGCCCCGGCCCTTGTGTAAAAGCAATTGCAGATAATTGTTCTTTTTGTATATTTGCATTTCTCAGTGCTGCAGCTACCACAGGAACAATATTTTGTTGGTGCGCACGAGAAGCTAATTCAGGAACTACACCACCATATTGATTGTGAATTAGCTGATTTGCCACAACATTTGACAACACTTTATCGTTTTGTAAAATGGCAGCTGCAGTATCGTCACAGGAACTTTCGATGGCAAGAATAAAAACCTCAGGATTTTGCATAAAAAGGCACAAATTTTGAATTATATTTGACAGATAAATTATGTAAATAACTTTTTGTAAACAGGCAAAATTAGATAATTTTTATCAAAGGCACCTTGTTTCTAAAGGCAAAATAAAATATTAGAAAATTTAAAGAGTAAATAGGTATCAAAAAAATTATTAAAATAGCATTTCGTTTACTTTTGGGGCTGATCCTACTATTATTAGTGCTTGGTATTGCACTAACTATTCCGGTAGTGCAAACTAGAATTGCTCAGTATTTTACCAATAGTATCAATAAAGATTTTGGAACTAATATTACCATAGATGGAGTTGCTATTTCAGTTTTTGGTGGAATAAAATTCAAAAAAGTATTAATTCTGGATCATCATAAAGATACTTTGATTTATTCGGAACGGATTGCCACCACAATTTTAGAAGGTAAAAAATTACTCGACGGGGATTTGATCTTTGATGACTTAGATGTGCATGGATTAGTTTTAAACTTGAAAACATATAAAAATGAAAAGGAATCTAATCTTGACAAATTCATAAAAGCTTTTGAAACAGGAAAACCCTCAAGTAGAAAATTTTTGCTTAAAGCAAATAAATTACAAATCTACAATGGACGTTTTATTGTAATGGATTTCAATAGAGAGAATCCAAAGGATCTTGATTTTACTAAACTGAATGCCTCTGTAGATGATTTTTTAATATTTGGGCCAGATGTAACCACCCAGATCAACAAAATGTCTTTTCTTGACTTTCGTGGATTGTATGTTAAAAATTTGAAATCTAAATTCACCTATTCAAAGAAAAATATAAAGCTTGAAAATCTGGATTTATTAACCAAGGAATCCACTTTGAATGGAACAGTTTTATTGAATTATAAAATAGAAGATTTCTCCAACTTTACGGATAAAGTGCTGTTTGATATCCAACTGAATTCGGCTTCCATAGCCTCGAATGATATTCGCTATTTTTATAAAGAAATTGGTAAAAACCAACATTTTTATACAAAAGCAAGTATCAAAGGGACTCTTAATGATTTAAAGTTTAAAAATTTGGAATTAGTTGATGATCGAAAAACACAAATTATTGGCGATATCAATTTTAAAAATTTATTTGCCAAAAAAGGACAGAAATTTTCGATGTATGCAAAGTTTGACAAGTTGACTTCTAGTTATGAAGATTTGGTCGTCATTCTACCTAATATTTTGGGAAACAAGTTGCCTACATCGTTAAAAAAATTCGGAAGATTTTCAGCTTCAGGAACTTCTAATGTTTCTACGACTGCCGTTAAAGCTGATTTTTCAATGATAACCGCATTAGGAAGAGTAACTTCTAATTTAGAGATACAAAATATAAATGTAATTGATAAGGCGTCTTATTTAGGAAATGTAGTTTTAGAAAACTTTGATATTGGGACTTTATTGGATCAAAAAGAGTTAGGAAGAGTTAGTTTGAATATTGATGTGGATGGCAAAGGTTTTAAACAAAAATATTTAAACACTGCGATCAAAGGCGCTATTAGTCAAATTGACTATAAAAATTATAAGTACACCAATATTGTTGTCAATGGTACTCTAAAAAGTCCGAATTATAAAGGTCAGATTTCAATTAATGATCCAAATTTGGTAATGACTTTTGACGGTTTATTAGATCTTAGTCAAAAAGACAATCGATATGATTTTCATATTAATGTTGAAAATGCTGATTTGAATAAATTAAAATTAGTTAAAGATTCTGTTTCTGTATTTAAAGGTGATGTTGTGGTTCAGGCAACAGGAAATAACATAGAAAATTTTCAAGGAAATGTATATATCAATAAAACGTCTTTTAAAAACGCGAAGGATACTTATAATTTTGATGATTTTACAATAATTTCTTCTTTTGACCCAAATAGGGTACGAACTATAACGGTGAATTCTCCTGATATCGTTGAGGGTGAGATTATAGGTAAATATGAATTCAATCAATTAGAAAATTTAGTAAAGAATTCTTTGGGAAGTTTGTACACCAATTTCAAACCCAGCAAGGTAAAGAAAGGCCAGTTTCTTAAATTCAATTTTTCAATTTACAACAAAATAATCGAAATATTTTATCCCGAAATTTCAATCGGGGCTAATACGATTGTTAAAGGAAATATCAATTCTGACAATCAGGAATTTAAACTCAATTTTAATTCACCACAAATTATAGCTTCTAATACTACATTTGATAATATTAGGGTTTCAGTTGATAATAAAAACCCGCTTTATAATGCCTATGTTGAATTAGATAGCATCAAAACAAAATACTATAAAATACGCGATTTTAGTCTTATAAATGTTACGATGAAAGATACATTGTATTTTCGTTCGGAATTCAAAGGAGGACCAAATGCAGAGGATTATTATAATCTAAACTTATACCACACGATAAATAAGGACAATAATAATGTTGTGGGAATTAGTAAATCAGAAGTTAAATTCAAGGACTATCTTTGGTTTTTGAATGAAAAAGAAACACCGGATAATCAAATCGTTTTTGATAAGTCATTTAAAAATTTCAATATTGATAATATAATTTTATCTCATGAAGATCAGTCCATTTCATTAGGTGGAGTATTTAAGGATACCACTATTAAGGATTTGAAGTTGAGTTTTAAAGATGTTGATTTAAACCAAATTACGCCTACCAATGAAAAGTTTATTGTGCATGGAAACATAAATGGAGCAGTAAATTTTAAGCAGAATAAGGATGTTTACCAACCTACTTCCTCTATAGTAATTGATAATTTAAATGTAAATAAAACGGATTTAGGTACTTTAAATTTTGATATTGAAGGTGATGAAAGCCTTAGGAAATTTACTATAAATTCGAATTTAGAAAATGATAATCTAGAATCATTTAATGCTGACGGAAGTTTTGAAATTGTTAATAAAGAGACTATTCTTGATTTAAAATTAAATTTCGAAAAATTTAATATCGCCACTTTAAACTCACTCGGCGGAGAAGTGTTATCTAACATTAGAGGCTCAATAGCAGGAAACGCTACAATTGAGGGGAATCTCAAAAAGCCGAATATCAATGGACGTTTATTTTTGGATGATGCTGGAATAACAGTGCCGTATTTGAATGTAGATTATGCCTTAAGTAACAACACAATTATTGACTTAACAGATGAGCGATTCTTGTTTAGAAATAATACTCTAACGGATACTAAATACGGGACTAAAGGGAATTTAAATGGAAGTATTCAGCATAGTAATTTTACAGACTGGAAATTAGATTTAGCAATTAGTTCAAAAAGACTAGTAGCGCTAGATACTAAAGATAGTGAAGATGCCGCTTATTATGGGACAGCATTTATTGATGGTACAGCAACTATAAAAGGGCCTACCAATTCCTTGTTTATAAAAGTAAATGCAAAATCTGAAAAAGGGACTGCTGTCAAAATACCGATTAACAATGCAGAGAGTGTCAGTGACAATATCTTTATTCATTTTGTAAGTGCCCAAGAGAAATATAATTTAGAAAAAGGAATTGTTGATAATACCAGGAATTATAATGGACTTGAATTAGAATTTGATTTTGATATTACTCCAGACGCAGAAGTAGAAGTTATTCTAGACCGGAATACTGGTCATGGTATGAAAGGTAAAGGGTTTGGATCGTTATTGTTTAAGATTAATACTTTAGGAAGATTCAATATGTGGGGGGATTTTCAGGCTTATGAAGGAACGTATAATTTCAAATATGGGGGACTTATCGATAAGAAATTTGCAGTTAAAAAAGGTGGCTCTATTTCCTGGGAAGGCAACCCGATGAAAGCCCAATTAAATCTTGAAGCGGTATATAAAACCTCTGCAAATCCTGCAGTTTTATTGGATAATTCTTCGTTTAATACTAAAGTTCCCGTAGAAGTGGTAATAGGACTTCGTGGCGATTTAACAAGTCCAGAACCTGATTTCAATATTGAATTCCCAACGGTTAGTAATGTATTAAAGTCAGAAATTCAATATAAATTAAATGATAAAGATGTACGACAAACACAAGCCTTGTATTTGTTGTCTTCTGGAGGGTTTTTAAGCCCCGAAGGAGTAAGTCAATCTGATTTTTCTGGAAGCTTATTTGAAACAGCATCTAGTATTTTAGGCGGTATCATTCAATCGGACGATGAAAAATTTAAAGTTGGGCTCAACTTTATTGGTGCTGACAGAAGAATAGGGAAAGAAACTGATGGACGATTTGTTGCTACAATTTCATCTAAAATTAATGAAAGGGTTACTATTAATGGTAAATTGGGAGTGCCTTTTGGAGGAATAAACGAATCGGCAATTGTTGGGGACGTTGAAGTACTTTATAGAGTAAACGAGGATGGGAGCCTTAATTTAAGGCTTTTTAATAAAGAGAATGATATTAATTATATTGGTCAAGGGATAGGTTATACACAAGGTTTAGGAGTTTCTTATGAAGTAGACTTTGATACTTTTAAAGAATTTGTCAATAAGATTTTTAAAAACCTTAAATTTGATAAGGTCACTACTCCAGCTTCTGAAGATCAAGATTCTAATTTATCTCCAGATTACATTAATTTTTCTAAATCCAAGAAAACGAATACTGTAAGAATTAAAAAAAATCAAGAAGGTTTAATTCCGGAGGAAAATTAATTTTTTAATTTTAAGTATTAATTTTAATTTACGATAATCACAAACTAAGATTAAATTAAATACCACTTCCAGCGCTGGTCCTATTTTAAGTTTTTTGTTAAAATGTAAAAGCAAAATTTCCTAAGATTTGGTATCCATAAATAATGCAGTGTTTGCCCTGTTTTTACAATTAAAAAACAGATCAATTGTTAATTGTTAAATAAAAGTAGACTATTTTTTAATTTTGTTAAATAAAATTTAATTTATTTTGATTTTTCAAAAACTTATTAACGAAAACGTTTGAATTCATCATGCTTTACTAATTTATTAAAAACACAGCCTTGAAAGTGGTTAATGTTTGCTAGTTTTACACTTTAATACTTAAATAATGCCAAAAACAATAAAAAAAGTTGGTGTTCTAACCTCGGGAGGTGACTCACCAGGAATGAATGCTGCTATTCGATCGGTTGTTCGAACTTGTGCTTATCATAACATAGAATGTATAGGAATTTATAGAGGGTATCAAGGAATGATTGAAGGTGACTTCAAAGAAATGGGACCTCGAAGTGTAAACAACATTGTCAATAAAGGAGGGACGATTTTAAAATCGGCTCGATCTTTAGAATTTATAACTCCCGAAGGAAGAAAAAAAGCTCACGAAAACCTTACCAAAGCAGGAATCGACGCTCTAGTAGTAATAGGTGGTGACGGCACTTTTACAGGAGGTTTATTATTCAATACTGAATTTAATTTTCCAGTGATGGGAATTCCAGGAACTATAGATAATGATATTTTTGGAACGAGTCATACCTTAGGATATGATACGGCATTGAATACTGTAGTAGATGTAATTGATAAAATTAGAGATACAGCAAGTTCACACAACCGTTTATTCTTTGTAGAGGTAATGGGGAGAGATGCAGGACATATTGCTTTGAATGCAGGTATTGGTGCAGGAGCAGAGGAAATTCTTATTCCTGAAGAAGATTTAGGTTTGGATCGATTACTAGAATCGCTGCAAAAGAGTAAGGCATCAGGAAAATCTTCGAGCATAGTTGTTATTGCAGAAGGCGATAAAATAGGTAAAAACGTATTCGAATTAAAAGATTATGTGGAAGCTAATTTACCGGAATATGATGTTAGAGTTTCTGTATTAGGTCACATGCAGCGTGGTGGATCACCGTCTTGTTTTGATAGAGTTTTAGCAAGTAGATTAGGTGTGAAAGCAGTAGAATCATTGTTAGAAGGGAAATCAAATTACATGGTTGGATTGCAGAATGATAAAGTTACCTTGACACCTCTGGAGCAAGCAATTAAAGGGAAAACTGAAATTGATAGAGAATTATTAAGAGTTTCAGACATTATGTCTACATAAGTGGTTAAAGTTTATTGTGAGGAAATTAGACTTTATATTGAGTTAATAAAAATGAACAAAAAAATTAAAGTAAAATGTCAAAAGTAAAATTAGGAATAAACGGTTTTGGAAGAATTGGAAGAATTGTTTTCAGAGAATCTTACAACAGAGATAATGTAGAAGTAGTAGCAATTAATGATTTATTAGACGTTGATCATTTAGCTTATTTGTTAAAATACGATTCAGTTCACGGACGTTTTGCAGGAAAAGTAGAAGTTAAAGACGGGAAACTTTTTGTAAACGATAAACATATCAGAATTACTGCAGAAAGAGAGCCTGCAAATTTAAAATGGGATGAAGTAGGAGTAGATGTTGTTGCTGAATGTACCGGTTTCTTTACCACTATTGAAACTGCAAGCGAGCACATCAAAGGTGGTGCTAAAAAAGTAATTATTTCAGCGCCTTCAACTGATGCTCCAATGTTTGTAATGGGAGTAAATCACGATAAAGCTTTAGCAACTGATACTGTTGTTTCAAATGCATCTTGTACTACAAACTGTTTAGCTCCATTAGCTAAAGTAATAAATGATAACTTTGGAATTGTTGAAGCGTTAATGACTACTGTTCACGCAACAACTTCAACACAAATGACTACAGATGGTCCTTCTAGAAAAGACTGGAGAGGTGGTCGTGCAGCTTCATGTAACATCATTCCATCTTCTACAGGTGCTGCTAAAGCAGTAGGAAAAGTGATTCCTTCATTGAACGGAAAATTAACAGGGATGTCAATGCGTGTTCCTACAACGGATGTTTCTGTAGTTGATTTAACTGTAAAAGTTGAAAAAGAAACTACCTACGAAGAAATTATGGCTGTGTTAAAAAATGCTTCTGAAACGACAATGAAAGGTATCTTAGGATATACGGAAGATTTAGTTGTTTCTCAGGATTTTGTTTCTGATTCAAGAACATCTATCATTGATGCTAATGCTGGAATTGGATTGAACTCTACTTTCTTCAAAATCATCTCTTGGTATGATAATGAATATGGATACTCTAGCAAATTAATTGATTTATCTGTGCATATTGCAGGGTTAAAATAATTCTCTATATTTACAAATCCCGTTAACTTTGTTTTACGGGATTTTATTTTTTGTTGCTTTTCTTAATTAAATAATTTTTAAAGAGGCAACCCCAAAACCCAAAAAACCATAAAAATGAGATTAATAGTTGATAGTGGTTCTACCAAAGCCGATTGGATTGCGATAGATGACAATGGAAAAGTATTATTTACAACTCAAACATTAGGATTAAACCCTGAAGTGTTAGAAGCCGATGAAATTATTGAACGTTTAAACGATCGTTTCGATATTTTACAGAACAAGAAAAATGCAACCCATTTATTTTTTTACGGAGCAGGTTGTGGTACCGATAAAATGAAAATTACACTTTCGCAAGTTTTTCAAACGTATTTTGCTAATGCTATTATAGATGTTAAAGAGGATACGTATGCTGCTGTTTATGCAACCACTCCCAAAGGAGAAAAAGCAATAGTTTCTATTTTAGGTACGGGGTCAAACTGTAGTTATTTTGATGGAAAAGAATTGCATCAAAAAGTACAATCTTTAGGTTACATCGCCATGGATGATTGTAGTGGAAACGTTTTTGGAAAAGAATTAATTCGAAAGTATTATTTTAATAAAATGCCAAAAGAATTGGCTGTTGAATTTGAAAAAGAATACGATTTGGATCCGGACGCTATAAAAAGCAAGTTGTATAAAGAACCCAATCCAAATGCTTATTTAGCCACTTTTGCCAAGTTTTTAATTCAGCATAAAGAAACAGAATTTTGTAGAAAAATTATCTTTAAAGGGATGAAGTCTTTTGTAAAAAATTACATTAAACAGTATGACAATTGCAAAGAGGTACCTGTACATTTTGTAGGATCAATTGCTTTTTATCTAAAGGAAGAATTAAAAGAAACTTTTGATAAATACGAACTACAACTAGGAAATGTTTTAAGAAGACCTATTGATGGACTAATAGCCTATCATATTGCTAATAAATAGTTTTACGAAGACCTTCGCCTAATCAAAAAATCACTAGTCATTTACTTTTAAAAAGGAAAATGACTAGTGATTTTTTAAATATATATAATAAAGCAGATGTTCAAATAGCATCAAACGGATTGCTTACTGGTATGCGTGAATACAGAGACCGATTTTAAAGTATAGCTATCATCGAAATTTCAACATTTACATTTTTTGGCAAACAAGCCACTTGAACCGTTTCACGGGCTGGAGCGGTTTTTTCATTGAAATAAGATCCATAAATACTATTGATTTTTGTAAAATCATTCATATCCATAATAAAAATGGTTGTTTTTACAACATCATCAAATGACATTCCTGCAGCTTCTAATACTGCTTTCATGTTTTGCATGACTTGTTCGGTTTCGGTTTCAATGGTGCCCGTAATTAATTCCCCGTTTGCAGGGTTTATCGCAATTTGTCCCGAAGTGAAGAGTGTATTTCCTTTAAGGATTGCTTGGCTGTAAGGTCCAATTGGAGCTGGAGCTTTCTCTGTAAAAATTATTTTTTTCATATAGTGGCGGTATTTTTTAATTCAAGAAGGTAATGCTAAGTATTATTTAACCTAAAATCGAATTATCGATTGATCGTACTTCGTTTATCCCATTTGATATCACTAAGCACACCGGATTTTATTCCGATGAAGAAACCCCAGTTTGCATTAGTACCAAATGGAGACCAGTTAAAATCCATTCTCCAGCTTAACAAATCTCTTTCAAAACGAAGCTGTGTAAAAGTAACTCCTTTTTGAACAAAATCATAACCAGTAGAAACACCTGCTTTCCATTTTGGGGTTATATCGGCATTTGCTGAAATCATTATGGAATTCCCTATAATTTTATTTTCTCGGTTGTTATTACCGTATGTTAAAGAATAGGCGAAAGTCATGTCCCATGGTAATTTAGAGTTAAAAAATTCTGAAATTTTATCTTCACCATCATCTTCGTCCTCATCCTCAAACTGACTTCTCCTGTTGTCGCCTAGGTCTGTATTAGTACCAAATAAATCATCTCCGCGTCCGCCGTTTCGTTGACTTTGAACGTTTTTATCTTTTTTGGTATCTTCTTTACCTTTACTTGAAATAGAATAATTTAGAGTCATATTGGAACTGGTCATTCTAAAAAGGCTACCACCGTTATCAATATTAAAAACATTAATTCGGTTTCCAGAATTGTCAATGGCATACGGATCTAATGTAGCTCCAAAATTGACATTCATTTTATTATTCAATAATTGAGTACCTCCACTAAGTCTAATAGGCGAGAAGGCAAGTGACGTAACACCATCGGCATCAATATTATAACTAGTAGAAAGGTTTAAGTTGTTAAGTAACATTATCTTTTTTGGTTCTACTTTTGTGCTGTCTTTATCAGTAACTTTTGCTTCAAAAGTGTTACTCAAATCAAAGCCTAACGTATTAGAATTGTTTAAACCTGGTGCACCAAAAATCCCACTTTCAAATCTAGAATATTGTTTGATCATTGTTCCGGTGGCATCTGACGCATAGGTGTCATAATATTTTTCAAAACTAGGCGTATATCCGTAGGATACTGAGGGTCTCATGACGTGTCTTATTGATTTAATTTTTTTGTCATTTCCAAAATTAAAAGTTCCATAAATTGTAGTTCCTACGCTAGAGGAGAATGAGTAGGTTCTAAAAGCATCAAAACCATTGATAGTTTTATCAACAACTCTGCTTTGGTCTTGATCATATCTTCTTTCAATTGTTTTGGTATACCAGATTTCTTCGTAATTCATAGATGTACTAGCACTAAAATATTTGAACAATTTAAAATTAGTACTTAATGGAATGCTGTGCTGAAACCCAATTTTCGCATCGCGGAACATTTGGGGTTTAAAAAATAACGAATCTGTAGTAACGATGCTGTTGCGGCCGTTTAAATTATACTGTAAATTTATATTTTTGAAAAAACCTTTCTTCATACCATCTTTTCCCACAAAAGGATAGATTCGATCTACACTCAATTGTAATGTTGGCAATGTCATGTTTATCTCTTGAGTCTGGGTGTTTTGCGAATGTGTTGCTGTTAGTGACATCCTAACTTGAGGAACTGTGGTGAAATTTTTAGAATACGATATCGAAGAACTCAATGTATTATTGAGGTTTGATCCAATATTGACTTGATTGATGGATTGCTGAAAATACCTACTGCTTCCAAGATTGACAGAAGCTGAAAAACTGGAGTTAGGATTGGATTTTGAATCTTTAGAATGGGACCATTGGATGTTATAAATATTTTGTTTTGAATAATCCGGATACCCCCTTTCACTGTTTATTAAATTTTCAAATCGAATGTTTAAATTACCTCTATAATTGTATCTTTTTGCATAACTAGATTCAAAACGCATTCCGTAACTGCCATTGGTATAATAGTCCCCTAATACGGTTAAATCATAATTATCGCTAAGTGCAAAATAGTACCCTAAATTTTGAAGTGAAAATCCTCGGTTATTAGAGTCGTTATAACTGGGTAATATTAATCCCGAAATACTAGTCTCTTTGCTCATTGGAAAAAAAGCAAAAGGCAAAGCAATAGGGGTAGGAACATTGGCAATAACCATATTGGTCAATCCAGTCACCACTTTTTTGCCAGGGATAAACTTTACTTTATCAGTTTGAAAATAATATTCTGGATTGTCTATATCTTTTGAAGTTGTAAATCGGGCTCCTTTTAAAAAATAAACGGAATCATTTTCTTTTTTGGTTATTGTAGCTTTTATTTTAAATTCTCCTTGATCGGATCTTGAATTCCAAATTAGCGCTTTTTTAGTTTTAAAATTAAAGCGTATCGAATCGGGTTCGATTACATTAGCACCTTGTTTGAAATTTGGAAATTGAGTATAGGCACCAGTAGAATCTTTGATACGTCCTGCATATACCTCGTTTTTTTCATAATCCATAATGATTATTCCAGACTTCAATTCAACGTCTTGATAATACAATTCGGCTTTATCGTAAAGCGTAATGATTTTTTTCTTCTGATCTATTTTAGCATACTGATTCGCTTTGTATTTTACTTTACCGTCAAGGAAAGCCTTTTTAGGTTTAAGGGTGTCCGTTTTTATCGTATCGCTTTCTTTTTCAAGAGTTAAAACAGGTCTTGGATCTTTAGTGTCACTTTTTTTAGTGCTATCTATTTGTCTGTTAGAGGGTATAGCTGTCTTTTTTTTGGGTATGTCTTGAGAATATAATTTACCAGAACCTAATGATAGGAAAAATGATAATAAAACGATATTAAATAAGTTTGTATACAAAGGTTTAAATGCTATTTTTGTAAAAGTATGGCCTGTTTTTTGACATGTCAAACTTACATATAATTTTTTGTCAAAAATAGTCAAATAAAAAATTTTATGACAGTAGTGTTTTAATTAAATTAACTTTTGGATTTATGCATATTACATATAAAATAAAAACAATATTAACTTTTTTTTTGACGATACTTTCTCTAACAAGCTTTAGTCAATCCAATATCTTCAAAGTAACTTTAGATGCGGGTCATGGAGCACATGATTTTGGAGCTGTTTATGAAGGTCGTGTTGAAAAGAACATTGCTTTGGCAGTAGTTTTGAAGGTGGGCAAAATACTAGAGTCTACAAAAGAAATAGATGTCAATTATACCCGAAAAACTGATGTTTTTATTGATTTGATTGAAAGAGCAAATATTGCAAATAGATTCAATGCCACTATTTTTGTATCTATACATTGTAATGCCAATAGAAATACTGCTGCAGATGGTACGGAGACTTACGTAATGGGTTTGAGTAAAGTGGCATCAAATCTTGAAGCTGCAAAAAAAGAGAACTCTGTAATTACATTAGAAAAAGATTACAAGCAAAAATATGAAGGATTTGATCCTAACTCTCCTGAAACCATGATAGGTATGACCTTGATGCAGGAGGAATATTTAGACAATAGCATTTCTCTGGCAAGTAAGATTGAAGATTCTTTTGGAGATTTAGGAAAGAAAATACGTGGAGGTGGAGTCAAGCAAGCCCCTTTTATGGTGCTTCATAAAGCATATATGCCAAGAGTTTTAATAGAAATGGGTTTTATTTCGAATACAATTGAAGGGAATAAGTTGAATTCAGAAGATGGACAGGAAGAAGTAGCACGAGCAATAGCAGATGCAATTATCAGCTATAAAAAAGAATATTTTGGTAATGGAGAGGTTGAAATTTTTGAAGAAAAACCGTCACAAAAAATAAATGCAAAACCAATTAAAGACTCAGTTGCACCTGCTAAACCAAAAATGATTTCTCAAACAGCTGGATCCTTCCAAGCAAAAAATTCTGTTGATACTTCTAAAACGTTATTTAAAGTACAGCTTTCTGCCAGCAGTAAAAAATTAGAATTAAATCCGAAAAATTTTAATGGTTTAAAGAATATTTCTGTAACACGTGAAGACAGAATGTATAAGTACATGTATGGAGAAACATCTAACTATGAAGAGGCTAAAAAACAACTAAATGAGGCCAAAGAAAAAGGATATATTTCGGCATTTTTGATAGCGTTTAAAAATGGAGAAAAAATCAATATTCAAGATGCTATTAGATAAAAGTATTTCTATTTTAGAGTGTTTTTTCTGCCAAACATCCCTTTATTTCTCAATATGACAAGAGAACTCAGACCCTTAATTTTAATAATCATTCTATTTTTTAGTTTGAATATTTTCCCTCAATCTAATTCTAAGTTTACAGTTATTTTAGATGCTGGTCACGGAGGTAAAGATCCGGGTAATTCCTATCATGGTTTTGTTGAAAAGGAAATTGCGCTTAAAACTACCCTAAAACTTGAAAAATATCTAAAAAAAGAGACTGATATTCAGGTTGTTCATACCAGAAAATCGGATGTTTTTATTGAATTAAAAGATAGACCTAAAAAAGCGAACAGTATCGACGCTAATTTATTTGTCTCGATCCATTGTAACTCTGTTAAAAACCCAATTCCGTATGGCACAGAAACATTTGTTATGGGTTTGGCTAGAAGTAAAGGAAATTTAGAAATTGCAAAACAAGAAAATTCCGTTATTTTACTTGAAAAAGATTACAAACAAACGTATAAAGGTTTTGATCCTAAGAACCCAGAAACATTAATTGGATTAAAGATTTTGCAAGAAGATTATTTAGACCGAAGTATACGTTTAGCTTCTAAAATCGAAAATAATTTTAAAAACAAACTAAATCGAAAATCAAGAGGAATAAAACAGACTCCCTTATGGGTTTTAGACGCGGCTTATATGCCAAGTGTATTGATTGAATTAGGTTTTTTATCCAATAACGAAGAGGGGCTTTATTTAAACTCTGAAGAAGGACAAAATAATATGGCAGAAGCAATTGCCTCGGCTATTATTGCTTACAAAAAAGAATATTTTGGAACGCAACCCAATGAAAAGAATCATGAACTTTTGTCTGAAAAAATAAGTGAAAAAAGAATAAAAGATACTTCGAAGAGTACTAAATTTAAGCAAATTACAGAAAAACAAGTTTTTAACAAACAAGAACAAAAAACACAAAATTCTGAAGTGGTTTTTAAAGTTCAATTTGCCGCTGGTTACACAAATATTAAATTAGATTCATCCAATTTTAAAGGATTAAAAAAGGTTTCAGTAAGAACAAACAATGGTTTTTTTTATAAATACGCCTATGGCTCCACAACGGATTATAATTTAGCTAAAGAAGATTTAAAAAAAGTCAAATCCAAAGGGTATTCTTCCGCGTATATAATTGCATTTAGGGATGGAAAAAACATTAGTGTCGAAGAAGCGCTTAAATAATAACAACAAGTCAAATATTTTATATTAAATTTGTAAAAAATACTTAAATTTTGAAAATAACACGAGAAATTAAAACTGCAATTTTAGTCATTGCATCTATTTTATTATTTATTTGGGGCTACAGTTTTTTGAAAGGAAGAGACCTTTTTACCAATTACAAAACTTTTTTTGTAGAATATAAAAGTGTAGAGGGTTTAGCCACTTCTGCTCCTGTGACGCTGAACGGTTTAGTCATAGGTAAAGTTAGCCGCATTACCATAAATGAGAACACAGGCGTATTATTGGTTGAATTACAATTAAAAACGGATTTTCCAATTTCTAGATCCAGCATCGCTTCTATTTATGAGCCAGGATTTATTGGGGGTAAACAAATTGCAATTGTTCCTAATTTTAATGATAAGAACTTAGCCGTTGATGGTCAAAAATTATTAGGTGGCATAAAATTAGGTCTTACAGATAAAGTGGGGGATCAATTAGCTCCTCTTCAGGAAAAATTAGAAAAGCTGTTGGGCAGTACTGATAAATTAATATCGGGGTTGAATAACGTTTTGGACCAAAAAGGGCAACAGGATTTAAAGCTGACTTTGGCTGAGTTAAGTAAGACTATTGAGCAATTTCACAAAGTTTCTTTAAATGTCAATACCTTATTAGATACTAATAGAAATCAAATAAATGGTGTTGTTACCAATTTCAATAAAATATCCGGAAATTTTTCTAAAATTTCAGATTCATTAAATAAGGCTGATTTAGGTAAAACTGTTAAAAATTTGAATGCAACATTAGGAAGAGTAGATGTTATAATGAGTGGTTTGGAAACTGGAAAAGGTTCAATGGGTAAATTGTTAAACGATGATGCTTTCTACCAAAACATTAGAACTTCAACAAAAGAATTAGAATTATTATTACAAGATATACGACTTTATCCAACTAGGTATGTGAATATTTCTGTGTTTGGAAAGAAAAATAAGCCTTATGTAGGTCCTGTAAATGATTCAACCGCTACTGTAAAAAATTAGTCACCATGAGCTACTTAGACAATATTTTATTTGCCATACTTTTAGTAATTGGTTTCGGTTATTTTGTCATTAATGTTAAAAAAATTAGACGAAATATTAATCTTGGAACTGATGTGTATCGTTTTGATAATCCTAAAGCTCGCTGGACCAATATGGCCATGATTGCTCTTGGACAATCTAAAATGATAAAAAGACCGATTGCTGGGGCACTTCATGTAGTCGTCTATGTAGGATTTATAATTATTAATATTGAATTATTAGAAATAATTATTGATGGTATTTTTGGAACACACCGTGTTTTTGCTTTTTTAGGAACAACCTACGATATTCTAATAGCTTCTTTTGAAATTTTAGCATTTTTAGTTTTAATTGCTGTCATGGCTTTTTGGATTAGGCGTAATGCTATAAAATTAAAAAGATTTATGAGTTCGGATTTAAAAGGCTGGCCGAAAAATGATGCGAATTATATCTTGTATTTTGAAGTCGTTTTAATGACTTTATTTTTATTAATGAATGCTTCGGATTTGCACTTGCAGAATGTACCCGGTGGTTTTTCTCATTTTATAAAAGCAGGTTCGTTTCCTATCAGTCAATTTATTGAGCCTATTTTCAATGGAATGTCAAATGAATTAGTAATGCTTCTTTCTGAAATATTCTGGTGGTTACATATTACTGGGATTTTAATTTTCATGAATTATCTTTATTTTTCTAAGCATTTACACATTCTGCTAGCGTTTCCAAATACGTATTTTGCAAATCTAAATCCTCAGGGACAATTTGATAATTTAGAATCCGTTACTAAGGAAGTAAAACTAATGATGGATCCTAATGCCGATCCATTTGCAGCTTCACCGGTTGATGAAAGTGTAGTGCCAAGTAAGTTTGGAGCCAGTGATATTCAGGATTTAAATTGGGTTCAATTGCTGAATGCCTATACCTGTACAGAATGCGGTCGCTGTACTTCATCTTGTCCTGCGAATATAACAGGTAAAAAATTGTCTCCACGTAAAATCATGATGGATACAAGAGACAGGATGGAAGAAGTAGGCAGAAATATTGATGCCAACAAAGGGATTTTTATACCGGATAACAAAACATTATTGAACGATTATATTACTCCTGAAGAACTTTGGGCTTGTACATCATGTAATGCTTGTGTTGAGGAATGTCCGGTAAATATTAGTCCGCTTTCAATTATTATGGATATGCGTCGTTATTTAGTTATGGAACAAAGTGCTGCTCCAATGCCTATAAATGCAATGATGACTAATATAGAAAATAATGGGGCACCTTGGCAATACAATCAGCAAGATCGATTGAATTGGAAAAACGAATAGTTAACCGATTGACTGTTTAATGGATTATTAGTGATACTAAATAACCGATTTATAAATTAAGAATTTGTGATTAACCGAATCAACAAAATAGTATGTCAGAGAAATTAATAGTGCCAACTATGGCCGAAATGTTAGCCCAAGGGAAACAACCAGAAGTTTTATTTTGGGTAGGTTGTGCAGGAAGTTTTGACGACAGGGCTAAAAAAATAACCAAGGCATTTGTACAAATATTAAATCGTTCAAATGTCTCTTTTGCCGTTTTAGGTACTGAAGAAAGTTGTACTGGGGATCCTGCAAAAAGAGCGGGTAATGAGTTTTTGTTTCAAATGCAGGCCATGATGAATATAGAGGTTTTAAACGCATATGAGGCTAAAAAAATTGTCACAGCTTGTCCCCATTGTTTCAATACGATCAAAAACGAATATCCTGAATTAGGTGGAAAATACGAAGTTGTTCACCATACGGAATTTTTAAAATCACTCTTGGATGATGGAAGACTAACTATTGAAGGAGGACAATTCAAAGGAAAACGGATTACTTTTCATGACCCTTGCTATTTAGGAAGAGCTAATAATGTGTATGAAGCACCAAGAGATTTGATTCTTAAATTGGATGCTGAATTAGTTGAAATGAAGCGTTCTAAAGCTAACGGTTTATGTTGTGGTGCAGGTGGTGCTCAAATGTTTAAAGATGCTGAGCCTGGAAATAAGGAAGTCAACGTTGAAAGAACCGAGGATGCATTAGAAACAAAACCAGAAATAATCGCTGCGGGTTGTCCTTTTTGTAATACGATGATGACAGATGGTATTAAGAATAAAGAGAAAGAAGGGGAAATAAAAGTCATGGATATTGCTGAATTAATAGCCAACGCACAGGATTTATAAATAAATTTAATATTACGAATTTTGATTTCTAATTCAAAATTCATAACTCATAACTCATAATTAAGATGTTTATTCCTTTTGAAGACTTACCTGAAGATTCCAAAATCTGGATTTATCAATCGAATAGAAAATTTTCGGATACTGAATTTTCTGAAATAGAAACTGCTTTGCAATCATTTCTTAACAGTTGGGCTGCGCATGGTACTAGTTTAGAATCCGCTTATCAATTGAAATACAACCGATTCATTATTATCGCCGTAAACCAAGATGTACAAGCAGCTACGGGTTGTTCTATTGACTCTTCAGTAGAATTTATTCAAAGTTTGGAACAAAAATATACAGTTGATTTATTGGATAAAATGAATGTTACGTTCAAACTTGGAGAGCATATTGCGCACAAGCCCTTGATAGACTTTAAAAAAATGGTAAAAGACAAGGCAGTTACTGAGAACACTATAGTTTTTAATAATTTAGTTAACTCTATAGAAGAATATAATGAATCTTGGGAAGTACCAGCCATCGACAGCTGGCATAGTCGCTTTTTTTAATAAAATAGTTAAATGAAAAAGATAAGCATCAAAAACGGTTTTTTTTATGTCTTATTTCTTTTTGTTGCTGCTGGTTGTGTTGGTACAAAAGTAAATAAGAATAAAGTAATTCTAACCAACAGTCCGTCCAAAACAGAAAATTTGGACAGTATAAATCGGAGTAATACACCAACTCTTTTTGATTTACTTCCTGATGGAAATAAATGGGTTGACAGTGTTTACAATGTTATGACTTTAGAGGAGAAATTTGGGCAATTATTTATGGTAGCCGCTTATTCTAATAAAGATTCCGTACATATCAAAGCCATTGATAAACTCATCCAAGAAAGCAAAATTGGAGGACTGATTTTTTTTCAAGGTAGCCCTGTTCGTCAAGTAAAGTTAACCAATCGTTTTCAATCGAAATCAAAAATCCCTTTGTTTATAGGTGCCGATGCTGAATGGGGTTTAGGCATGCGACTGGATTCGACCTACAGTTATCCCTGGAATATGACACTTGGAGCCATCCAAGATATGAAATTATTAGAGAAAGTTGGTGTTCAAATTGGGCAACAAAGCAAACGATTAGGATTGCAATTTAACTTTGCTCCAGTTCTCGATATCAATACAAATCCAAGAAATCCCATAATAGGTTTTCGTTCTTTTGGTGAAGATAAATTCAAAGTTACGGAACGTGCCATTGCTTTGATGAAAGGTGTTCAGGGTCAAGGAATTTTTTCTACAGGTAAACATTTTCCGGGTCATGGTGATACCGAAACGGATTCTCATAAAGGATTACCAACGATTGGTTTTTCAAAAGAAAGACTTGAAGCGGTTGAGTTATATCCCTATAAAAAAATGTTTCATGAAGGACTTTCTTCGGTCATGGTAGCTCATTTAAACGTGCCCAGTTTAGAGCCAAGACCTAATTACCCATCTTCGATTTCCTATAATGTGGTCACTACTATTCTTCAAAATGAGCTAGGTTTCAAAGGGCTTATTTTTACCGACGCTTTGAATATGAAAAGTGTGAGTGCCTTTAAATTACCAAGCGAAATCAACTTTGAAGCTTTTATGGCTGGAAATGATGTATTGTTATTTCCTGAAGATGTTCCTGCTGCTATTGAGAAATTTAAGCTTGCCTATTCCTTAAATTTATTTACTGATGAACGATTGGCTTTTTCGGTAAAGAAAATTCTAAAATTTAAGTACAAAGCAGGTTTAAACAACTTCAAACCTATTTTAACGGATAATTTATACACTGATTTAAATGCAGTTGAAAATGATGCTTTACACTATGAATTGTATGAAAATGCCATTACGGTTCTAAAAAATACGGCTGCTATTCTGCCTATTAAAAATTTAGAAAAGCAAAAAATTGCGTATGTTAAAATTGGAGACGACACGAATAATTCGTTTGTTGCAACACTTAAAAAATATGCTGAAGTCACAGTAATTGAAGACACTATTATAGATAGTTTACAAATAAAGTTAACGCCATTTACGACTGTTATCATTGGGTACCACAAATCAGATGTTGCTTTTAGAAACGATGATTTACGAACGGACGAGTTGGCTAAAATTAAATTTTTAGCCCAAAATAATAATGTGATTTTAGATGTTTTTGCGAAACCCTATTCCTTGTTGCCCATTACGGATTTTACAGATATCGAAGGATTGATAGTTTCCTATCAAAACAACGCTATTGCTCAAATAGTTTCTGCACAACTAATTTTTGGGGCTATAGAAGCCAAAGGGAAATTACCGGTTTCTATAAATACAAGCTTTAAAGTAAACGATGGATTAGGCACGGAGAGACTGAATAGATTAGGGTTTACAACTCCAGAAAATGTTGGTATGAATTCAACTATTTTGTCAAAAATTGATGCGATAGCCAATAAAGCGATTAATACTAAAATGACACCTGGAATTCAAGTTTTGGTAGCCAGAAAAGGTAAAGTTATTTATCAAAAATCATTTGGGCACCATACCTATGATAAAATGATTAAAGTTCAAGATTCAGATATTTATGATGTTGCTTCCTTGACAAAAATTTTGGCTACGTTGCCCAATGTAATGTTGCAATACGATCAGCAAAAGATAAATTTGGAAACTACATTAGGAACAATGTCACCCATTTTTAAAGATTCCAATAAAGCAAATATTAATTTTAAGGATTTATTGTCACATTACGCAGGGCTTGCTGCAGGAATTCCATTTTATAAAGCAACAATGGATAAATCTAAATTTCCTTCCGAAGTCTATTTTAGAAAAACATCTGAAGAGCAGTTTTCTAAACGATTGGCAGACAGTCTTTTTATAAGAAATGATTTTAGTGATACGATTATGAAAATGATTGTAAAAAGTAAGGTGTCACTAAAAAAGGAATATAAATACAGTGATCTTACTTTTATGATACTAAAAGATTATTTAGAGAAAACAACGGGTAAAAGCTTAGATGTTTTGATTCAAGAGAATTTCTATCGTTCCATTGGAATGAATAATTCCAGTTTTAATCCTTTAGAAAAATTTGATAACAATAGAATTCCACCAACAGAAACAGATTCCTATTTTCGCCATCAACTTTTACAAGGATATGTTAACGATTTATCAGCAGGTTTAGAAGGCGGGGTTTCCGGTCATGCCGGTGTTTTTTCGAACGCTATGGATGTGGCTAAAATAATGGAGCTTTATCTGCAAAAAGGAAATTATGGCAATCAACAGTATTTTTCTGAAAAGACATTTGAAGATTTTAATACGTGTTATTTTTGTGCGGCAGGAAATAGGAGAGGTGTAGGTTTTGATAAGCCTCAACTAGGTACTCAAGGACCTACATGCGGTTGTGCTTCGATGACTAGTTTTGGTCATACTGGTTATACCGGAACAATGGCTTGGGCTGATCCCGAAACACAAATTGTCTATGTGTTTTTATCTAACAGAACTTTTCCAATAGCAGCTGAAAATCGATTATCAAAAGAAAACATTAGAGAAGATATTCAAAAGGTGATTTATGAAGCAATTATAAATTAACCAAGTTTTATAAAAATGGTTTTTTAATATTTTTAGTAACACTATTTCAGTACAAATTTCGACTTGTATTATAGTATATTTAGATAAAAAGAGGTTAATGAGAAATAAGAATACCGTTTCTGCAAAAGTCTATTTAATTGGATTGTTTTTTTGCATGACCTTTGTAAATGCTCAAAATAGTGATATAAATATTCTGCGGGATATCAATGTTCATAGAAATAAGAATTTAGATCCTACTTTTAAATTAGTAACAAATAGTGCTGTTCCAGTCAGTGTTGCAACTCCCATTATTCTATATTCTGTTGCTTTAATAAAGAAAGACAGTACCATCAAGCAACAGGCAATTTTTATAGGAGAAGCATTCTTAGTAAATGCATTTATTACCACTGCATTGAAACATACTATAAAAAGAAACAGACCATTTGAAACCTATCCGAATATTGATCAAGCAGCATCTTCTGTAGGCAATTCATTTCCATCAGGACATACTTCTTTAGCTTTTGCAACAGCAACATCACTAAGTATGGCTTATCCCAAATGGTATATTATTGCCCCATCATTTGTTTGGGCAGGGGCTGTTGGATATTCTAGAATGCATTTAGGGGTTCATTATCCAAGTGATGTATTTGCAGGAGCAATTATTGGTAGCGGTTCAGCATATTTAAGCTATAAAATGAATAAATGGATTAATAAGGAGAAATTAAAAAAAGAGAAGCACTATTCTAAATAATTTACTAATTGCTTGAATAATGGTATGCCTTCATTGATGATTTTGATTAGAAAAAGAATTCTGTACATTAAGTTTTACGACACCTTGTATTTAATTTAAATTTCCACAAAAGACATTCCTATTTTTATTAATTTCGTTTTACAAAAATAGATACATGAAAATCGCAATAGTTTGTTATCCTACCTTTGGTGGTAGTGGTGTTGTCGCCACAGAATTAGGTCTTGAATTAGCTCGTCGTGGGCATGAAATACATTTTATAACTTATAGCCAGCCTGTTCGTTTGGCGCTTTTAAGTCCAAACGTGCATTACCATGAAGTGAATGTTCCAGAATATGCATTGTTCCATTATCAACCGTATGAATTGGCTTTGTCAAGTAAATTGGTAGATATGGTAAAGTTGCATAAAATAGAATTGCTTCATGTACATTATGCCATTCCTCATGCTTACGCCGGTTATATGGCAAAGCAAATGTTGAAAGATGAAGGGATTAACATTCCAATGGTAACTACGTTGCATGGAACCGATATAACTTTAGTAGGGAACCATCCATTTTATAAACCTGCTGTTACCTTTAGCATCAATAAATCTGATTTTGTTACTTCTGTTTCCCAAAGTTTGAAAGAGAATACTTTAAAATTATTCAATATAAAAAATGAAATTGAAGTTATTCCAAACTTTATCGAATTAGATAAAAACGTTAATGAACTTAATACTCCTTGTCAACGTTCAGTAATGGCAAAGGATGATGAACGGATTATTACACACATAAGTAATTTTAGAAAAGTAAAACGTATTCCGGATGTAATTAAAATTTTCTATAAAATTCAACAAGAAATTCCGGCGAAGTTGATGATGGTAGGAGACGGTCCTGAAAAAGAAAAAGCAGAATATTTATGTCAGGAATTGGGTATTGAGGACAAAGTTATTTTTTTTGGTAACAGCAATGAGATCGATAAAATTTTATGTTTGACAGATTTGTTTTTGCTTCCCTCAGAAACGGAGAGTTTTGGTCTAGCCGCTTTAGAAGCGATGGCGTGTAAAGTTCCTGTTATTTCAAGTAATTCTGGTGGCTTGCCAGAAGTAAATTTTGAAGGTGTTTCAGGTTATTTAAGTGATGTTGGGAATACGGATGAAATGGCTCAAAATGCCTTAAAAATTTTAAAAGACGATGTGGTTCTTAATAAGTTTAAAGAAAATGCATTAACTGTTGCTAAACAATTTGATATAAAAAATATACTTCCGCTTTATGAGGAATTGTACAAAAAAGCGATTAATAAATATTTATAAATCACTAAACAGAAAGGTTCTTTAAACGGATCAATTTAATACGATAAAAATGAAGAAAATAATTATATCATTATTTATTATGACTCTTGCTTCATGTAGTGTTACTAGTTTAAAAAGTTCAGATACATCCAAATTGTATGAAGTATTGACCCAGCAAACTTATGGTGGAGCAAGTATTCGTTTTTTTGAGATTCTTTCTGAACCAAATGAAATAAAGATGCTACAAAATGACGAAAATTTAAAAAATAAGATTAGTTCTGCAGATATTCAAAATTCTAATTTTATTGTTTTAAATATGGGTGAGAAAACAACTGGAGGATACAATATTGGAGTTGATAATGTTGTTGAAACAGATAAAAATATTATCATAACAATTAAAGAAACGAATCCTGAGCCTGGAAGTATGGTAACACAGTCGTTTACTTATCCGTTTTGCGTTATTAAAATAAATTCAAAAAAAGAGATTATAATCAAATAGAAAAAGGCCACTAAATAGTGGCCTTTTTTTATATTATAAAGAAATACTAAAATTGATATCTAAGCGCTAAAGCTACATCAGATCCATAATTATTTTCATAATATCCATTTCCACCAAATTCAGGTCTAAAATCTAAAGATATTAACAAAGGGAAATCAAAGTTATATTCAATACCAATATCTCCAGCAGCAAATGCAAAAACATCATTGTTATAGTTTCTGTTGTCATAATAATCTCTATTATAACTTCCTACACCACCTCCAACACCTGCATACCAGTTAAGACCACCATCAATATTCCAAACCCATTGGTACAAACCTGTTAATTTGATCGCATTATCGTCATAACTGTCGTTTTTATAATTATTTCTGTTTCTCCATCCTAAATCTAATTCTAAACGATTGTTGTTAGATAAGCCTCTTTGGTATGTGATTTCAGTACCAAAACCACCGCTATCTCCAAAACGAAGACCTAATGCATTTTTTGAAATATCTTGAGCTTGTGCTGTAAATGCTAACCCAATTAGCATAATTGCTGATAAAATAATCTTTTTCATAAGTGTGTTTTTATTGGTACAAATATAATACTATGTTAAATTAGCATGTTTATAGAATTTGATTGAAAAGTTATATAATTTACATATTTCAGAATCTCAAAATTTTAAAAAAGTGAATTACAATAAAATATTTTGTTTAGAAAAAAGTACTGAAGCTACGATTTGGTTGCTCAAAATATCTTCCATCTCAAAAAGATTTTCTTCTTCAATATAATTCATTTCAGAATATCTAAATATTTTCCAACGTTTTTTATTGTATTCTAGCGCAGTTAGATTTTCTACCCAATCACCTGAATTTAAATAAAGTGTGCCTCCGTTTTTAGTTTCTTTATGAATCATTTTTGGTTCATGAATGTGACCACATATTACATAATCGTAGTTGTTCTCTATTGCCAATTCAGTAGCCGTTTTTTCAAAATCAGAAATATGTTTTATAGCTTTTTTTACACTTGCTTTAATTCTTTTAGAAAAAGAATACGGTTCTCTTCCTACTTTTAACAAACACCAATTGACCAACCGATTGGACAGAATCAGATAATCATATCCTAATCCGCCTAGTTTTGCTATCCATTTTGAATGCTGAACCGAAGCATCAAAAACATCACCATGAAATATCCACGCTTTTTTATCATCCAGATTCAATACTAATTTATCAACTAATGCAAAATTACCCATATTCATATCGCTAAATTTTCGAAGCATTTCGTCATGATTTCCGGTAATGTAATAGACTTTAGTACCCTTTGAAGCAAAACTGATTATTTTTTGGATTACTTTTAAATGGGCTTTTGGGAAATAGGATTTTCTAAATTGCCACACATCGATAATGTCACCGTTTAATACTAAAATTTTAGGTTTTATGGAAGATAAATAATTATAAAGTTCTTTAGCGTGGCTTCCAAAAGTTCCCAGATGTACATCTGAAATGACTACCAACTCGACTTTTCTTTTTTTCAAGGTATTAGAATTTTAATTGATTCAAATTAAATAAATTAGGATGAAATAAAAGGGTATGAAAGGTTAAGAAATGACATTTAATATTAATTAAAAGTCAATAAATACGTAATGCCATTCAAAACTTTAAGGGTTAAACTTTTGAACTTTAAACTAAAATATTACATTTGTTCAAAACTAATCAGTATGGCAGGAAATAGCTACGGAACACTATTTAAAATAACAACTTTCGGAGAATCTCATGGTGACGCTTTAGGCGGAATAATAGACGGTTGTCCTCCTGGTATAACAATAGATTTTGAAGCAATTCAATTTGAAATGTCGCGCAGAAAGCCTGGTCAATCGGCGATAGTTACTCAAAGAAAGGAGCCTGATGCTGTTCAATTTCTTTCTGGAATTTTTGAAGGGAAAACAACAGGAACACCTATTGGTTACATCATTCCTAATACCAATCAAAAATCAGACGACTATTCTCATATAAAAGACAATTATAGGCCCAGTCATGCAGATTATGTGTATGAAAAAAAATATGGAGTTCGCGATTATCGTGGTGGCGGGCGAAGTTCTGCTCGTGAAACTGCAAGTAGAGTAGTGGCTGGAGCTATTGCAAAACAAATCTTGCCCGAAATAAAAATTAATGCTTATGTTTCTTCAGTTGGACCTATTTTTTTAGAAAAACCATACCAAGATTTAGACTTTACAAAAACGGAAAATAACCCAGTACGCTGTCCTGATGAAGAATTAGCAATAGTTATGGAGGACTACATCCGCGATATCCGCAAACAAGGTGATACGGTAGGTGGAACGGTAACGTGCGTGATTCAAAATGTACCTATTGGTTTAGGAGAGCCTGTTTTTGATAAATTACATGCTGAACTTGGTAAAGCCATGCTTTCTATAAATGCCGTAAAAGGATTTGAATTTGGAAGTGGGTTTTGCGGTGCTAAAATGAAAGGAAGCGAACATAACGATCTCTATTATCCTGATGGAACTACTAAAACTAATCTTTCTGGCGGTATTCAAGGGGGTATTAGTAACGGAATGGATATTTATTTTCGAGTAGCTTTTAAACCTGTAGCTACCATTATGCAAAAACAAGAGTCTTTAGATAATAAAGGGAATATTACTGAAATGACGGGTAAGGGACGTCATGATCCTTGTGTAGTTCCCCGTGCAGTTCCTATTGTTGAAGCAATGGCCGCTATAGTGCTAGCAGATTTTTATTTGATTAACAAAACGTATTAATACTAATTTTTAGATCTTATTCCTTTTTATACAGTTTCCTTTTTTGATTTGTAAATAAGAAAAATGGCTATTGTTATACTTTGAAATATTCCTAAAACCAAATAATCTATTTAATGAATACCGATACAACAAAAAAACCATCTTTTTTCTCAGGATTAACAGGTCAAATATTAATTGCGATGGTTTTGGGTGCCATTCTAGGAATAATTATACACAATTCGATTTCTGCGGAAGCAGCTCAAGGATTTAGTAATAAAATTAAAATACTGGCGACTATTTTTATTAGATTGGTTCAAATGATTATTTCTCCATTGGTTTTTACCACTTTGGTGGTAGGAATTGCAAAACTCGGTGATATTAAGGCAGTAGGAAGAATAGGTGGCAAAGCAATGGGTTGGTTTTTTACAGCCTCATTTATCTCGTTATTGTTAGGAATGTTTTTTGTAAACATACTTGAACCGGGAGTAGGTCTTAATTTATCAAATGTTGATTTAGGCGCTGTTTCTGAAGTAACGGCTAAAACTCAAAATATTTCTTTTGAAAATTTTATTGAGCATATAGTGCCTAAAAGTATTTTTGAAGCAATGGCAACTAATGAGATTTTGCAAATAGTAATTTTCTCTATATTCTTTGGTTTAGCTGCAGCTGCTTTGGGAGATTATGTTAAGCCGGTTACAAATGCTTTTGATAAAATATCTCACATAGTGCTTAAAATGGTAAACTACGTAATGAAATTTGCACCGATAGGCGTATTTGGAGCTATTGCGGGAGTATTTGCAGTTAGAGATTTTCAAGAATTAGCAATTACCTATTTTAAGTTTTTTGGATCGTTCCTGATTGGAATTTCATCACTTTGGGTAGTATTGATTGTAGTAGGTTATATTTTTTTAAAAAGCAGAATGACTGTTTTACTTAAAAGAATTGTTAGTCCATTAATTATTGCTTTTGGGACAACAAGTAGTGAAGCTGTTTTTCCAAAATTGACAGAAGAATTAGAGCGTTTTGGGGTAAAAGACAGGATAGTATCCTTTATGTTGCCGCTTGGATATTCTTTTAATCTGGATGGTAGCATGATGTATATGACTTTCGCTAGTATTTTTATTGCTCAAGCTTATGGCATAGATTTAGATTTAGGTACGCAAATGACAATGTTATTGGTTTTAATGCTTACCAGTAAAGGTATTGCAGGTGTTCCAAGAGCCAGTTTAGTAGTTGTTGCGGCAACATGTGGGATGTTTGATATTCCTATTGAAGGAATTGCATTAATATTACCAATTGACCATTTTTGTGATATGTTCCGTAGTGCAACGAATGTTTTAGGAAATGCTTTAGCGACATCAGTTGTAGGACAATGGGAAGAAGGCGATGAGGAAATTGATACAGTCAGTATTAATTAAGATAAAAATCAATGGTAGGATTACCTCTATAACCTGTTCAATTTAATGAACAGGTTTTTTTATTTAAAGGTTATAGAGTATCATATTTTAAAGTATAGTTTATATCTATTTAATTTTAAGACAAAATAGATGCTTTTCTTCTTTTTTTTAGTAATAAAATGTATATTTGATAAAATCTAATTGTTTATGTATCAGATGCGTATTGTCTTGTTGGTATTGCTAGCGTTAAATTTTTTTAACAATAATTCATTCGCACAAACAAAGCTCTTATCTGAAAAAGAAATTATAAAATTAACGAATCAAGCTTCTCACTACTTAAAAGCCGCTAATTTTGAAAAATCACTTGAAATTTCTAAAGTAGCGCTACTAAGATCCATAGCTGTTAATAACATTTCTTCAATAACGATTTCCTATATTATAATCGCTGCAAATTATGCTGAATTGGCTGAATTTGATAAAGCTATTTTTTTTTATCATAAAGGACTTTCATACGCTAATAGAACGAACAATGACACTTTAAAAAACAGGATAAACAATAATTTAGGAAACATCTATTGTTTTGAAAAAAAACAATATTTAAAAGGCATAAATTTCTACGAAAATTCTCTAAAGTATAGCCAGAAAATAGCGGATACCAGTCAGATTTTTATGACTAATCTTAATATGGCTTGGGCATATTTTGATGTTGGTCATTTTGAAAGCGGATATCCAAACTTGAACTTCATCAATAAGCACAATCTAAAATTCGGAAGTAAATCAACTGTGGGAGCCATAAATATGCTCAACGGAATGTATTATGCGCATCAAGGTAAAGATATAAAAGCCAACGCTTCTTTTATCAGTGCTATAAAACTTGGAAAGGAAACAAATGAAAAATCAGATTTATCCTTTGCACATCTGGAATATTCTAAATTTCTATTAAACAAGGGCAATTATAAAAAAGCTTATGAGAATCTTTCTAAATATCATGAAATTAAGGAAGAATTATATAATAAAGAAAAACTGGAAAAAGCAAGTATAGTAGGATTAAATGTTGAATTAGATGAATACAAAAGAGAAGTTGACAAATTTGAAATTGAAAAGGAAACCCAACTTCAGATTTTAGAAAAATCCAAAATTATTGTTTTTTTATTTACGGTAATTTCACTTGTATTGTTGTTATTGCTCTATACGTTATTAAAAAATAATAATTTTAGAAAAAAATTAAATGCTGAACTTTCTAAAACTAATAAGCAACTGATACTTGCAAAAGAAAAAGCAGAGGAAGCTTCTGTATTAAAATCACAATTTGTTTCTACGATAAGCCATGAATTACGAACTCCTTTATATGGCGTAGTAGGAATCACTAATATGTTGTTAGATGAACATAAAGAGTTAGCTAATAGCCCGCATTTAAGTTCACTCAAATTTTCAGCCAGGTATTTACTCTCTCTGGTAAATGATATTCTTCAAATCAATAAGATTGAGGATAATAGAATGATATTAGAGCACTTAACATTTAATATTTCGGATGAGATTAATATGGTTAAAAGTTCACTTGCGTTTTTAGCTAAAAGCAATAATAATTGTATTTCAGTAAAAATGGATTCTAATATTCCAGAATATTTAATTGGAGACAAATTAAGACTTTCTCAAATTATAATGAATTTAGCTAGTAACGCATTGAAATTCACAACTAATGGCGAAGTAAAGATTATTGTGAATTTAGAAAAAGTAGAAGGAAAATCGTATTTTATAGAATTTAAAATTCAAGATAACGGAATAGGAATTGCGCTGGATGATCAGGAAAAGATTTTTGATAAATTTGTTCAAGTAGGCAGGAAAGAAACGGATTATCAAGGAACTGGTCTTGGGCTTTCCATAGTAAAACAATTGTTGGGACTATTCAATAGTACGATAACTTTACAAAGTGCCATTGGTGAAGGCACTGAATTCAAATTCACAATTGCATTCGAATACAATCCAGAGAAAACAATTGAGATTATCAATAATATTCAAGTTGATATTGTCTCTCCGCAACCCATAAACGTCTTAGTAGTTGAGGATAATCACATTAATCAATTAATTACGAAAAAAACCATAGAAAAGAACAATTATAAGTGCAGTGTGGTTGATAACGGCTATGCAGCGCTAGAAATACTCAATAAGGAAACTTTTGATATAATATTGATGGATATCAATATGCCGTTGATAAATGGCTTTGAAACTACAAGAAAAATTCGTTCTTTGGGAATAGAGACACCAATAGTTGCATTAACAGCATTTGATAAAGCTGAAATTACTGAAGAGGCACTTTCATCCGGAATCAATGATATCATTATAAAACCATTTGACTCTGTTAAATTGTTTAAAATAATAACGATTTTGATTTCTAAAAACTAGAAATAAAGAACGAGTTATTTAGTTTTAGTGCATATTTAAAATCGTTAAACCTTCAAAGCCTATAACTAGCTTGAATGATTTAACGATTTTTATGTATACTATAATAATGCAGTAAAAAATTTCTATTTAATGGCTATCGTTTTGTATGCTTTTTTTTTGCCGTTTTCTTTTTTAGCAATGGCTATATGCAAAATTCCATCTTTATAACTGGCTTCAACTTTACTTTCATCAATGTATTCAGGTAACGTAAAAGTTCTGCAAAATGATTGATAATTAAATTCTTTTCTAACGTAATTATCTTTTTTTCTTGTTTCCTCTTTTTCTTCCTTTTTTTCTGATGAAATCATGAGCATGTTGTTATCGATCTCAACCTTAAAATCTTCTTTTTTCATTCCCGGAACTGCTAATTCAACCTGTAATTTATCGTCTGTTTCTTTTAAGTTTACTGAGGGTAAATTACTACCAATAGCAGTAAAATTTTTGTCATTCCAATCGAAAAGATCTCTTGAAATAAAATCATCAAAAAATGTATTTACTGTGGGAAATAAGCCGTTTCTTTTAACTAAGGTTTCCATAATTGTGTATTTAAAGTTGTTTATAATATCTTAAATCAAATTTAATATTATAATTTATTGTACAAACAATATTTAACTTTTAAAACGTTGAAAAACAATATATTAACGGTAAAAAGTTATTTTTTTATTAGTCTAAAAAGATATTTCTTACAGCTTAAAGAGATAGTTAAATCAGCATTAGTACCAGCGTTTTTTATTTTGTTTAGAAGCATCTGATTTTCTTGATTTATGAGCACCACCACTTCTATTAGAATTTTTTTGTGCAGCGGATGCAGGAGCTGTTTCAGGGCTGCCTGAATGCCATGGATAAGGGTGATCATTCACGATCTTAACCTCTACTTTGATCAATTTTTGAATTTCTTTCCAGTAGGTATGTTCGTCTTTACTACAAAAAGAAATAGCAATTCCTCCATTTCCTGCACGACCGGTTCTACCTATTCTGTGGACATAAGTTTCTGGGATATTTGGTAAATCAAAATTAATTACAAATGGTAATTGGTCAATATCAATACCTCTTGCTGCGATATCAGTCGCTACGAGAACACCAACTTCTTTATTTTTGAATGCATCTAAAACGCGTTGTCTCGCATTTTGTGATTTATCACCGTGGATGGCTTCTGCGGCGATATTATTTTTTCGTAATGCTTTGACAACATTGTCAGCACCGTGTTTCGTTCTCGAAAAAACCAAAACATCGGATAAATTTTCATTCTTTATCAAATGATACAATAAATTCCTTTTCTCAGTTTTTTCAACAAAATAAACGCGTTGTTCTACATTTTCAGCAGTAGAAGAAACAGGCGATACGGTTACTGTTGCAGGATCTGTCAGAAACATTTCTGCTAATTCTCTAATGGCCATTGGCATTGTAGCAGAGAAAAACAATGTTTGTCTGTTCTTTGGTGTAAGCTTTACAATTTTTTTCACATCGTTTACAAATCCCATGTCCAGCATTTGATCTGCTTCGTCCAGAACCAATGAGTGTAAATGATCAAGATCTATAAAACCTTGTTTGTGTAAATCAAGAAGCCTTCCTGGTGTTGCAATCAGAATGTCTACACCGTTTTTTAAGGCATCAACTTGAGGATTTTGAGATACTCCACCGAAAAGTGTCAGTTGAGTCAAATTAGTGTATTTAGCATAAGTATCAAAACTTTGGCCTATTTGTACCGCTAATTCTCGAGTGGGTGTTACAATTAAAGACCGAATGACTTTGGCTTTTTTGGAAGAACCTACAATTCGGTGTAATTGATGTATAATTGGTATTGCAAATGCTGCTGTTTTTCCAGTTCCAGTCTGAGCACAACCGATTAAATCACGTCCAGCTAATACCAGAGGAATGGATTGTTCTTGTATGGGGGTAGGGTTGGTATAGCCTTGTTCAAATACGGCTTTTTGTATACTTTTTGAAAGCGATAAATCTTCGAATAACATATATTGGATATTAAATATCTTGTATTAGGTACATAGATAGTGTCGCAAAGATAGTATTAATATTTTTGATGATTAATTATATGGGATTACAGGATTCTAAATTAGGGTATTTTTACTTAAGAAATTCACTGCTTCAACGGGTTGAATAGTATTAGACTTAATAAAATCAGTTATTAGATAACCGATCAGTTTACCTATTAGATGATTGTTTTTTTCTTCTCCTAAATCGGGAGCACCCTCACAAATATGTAAATAGGAGGCATTTCTATATTTCCCAAAAAACGAAATAAATTGACGAAGTTGTTCTACTGAAAAGCCACTCATTGTCATTGCGCTACAGGCAATATTAGGAATGGCATCTAAATCAATTTCAATTCCAAAAAAGTCATCATTTATAAATTCTAAAGCCAGCGCCATTTCTGACTCAAATGCTTTTTCTTTCCTTATACTAATACTGTCATAAGTGGTATATCGTACTCGATCTTCAATTTTTTTGATGATGTCTAAAACACTTTTTGAGGTATAATTCTCATGCAGACCAAAGATGAAATATTTTTTCAAAAAACCTTCTTCAAAAGCATATGAAAAGCCATTGCCACTGTGGCGTCCTTCCAAAATTCTAAAATCAGAATGGGCATCAAAATTTATTGCATTTATAGGTTTGCCTTTAGCTAGAGCGGTTCCTTTTATGTTACCATAGGAATTATTATGTCCACCTCCAATAATTATTGGAATTTTACCTAATTTTATGATGTTAAAAATAATGTGTGAAACATCTTTATCTATTTTATTGACTAGCTGACTTAATTTTGAACGGTCATCAATATCATGAAAATCTAAAAGTTCTACGTTTTTCATGAGCTCACTCACATCTAGTTGTCCTAAAACTATTAATTGACTGCCTTTGCAAAAACGATTGTGTTGGATATTTGCTATACTTTTTATTGCACTTTCCCATGCAGATGCAGCACCTGGTCTACCATAGTTTGCTCTCACACCGATATCTTCAGGAATTCCAAATAGGACGTATTTAGCGTCACAAATTTTTATAAATTCAATAGGATCAGTGTCTTTGGGAATAGTTATCATTTTTTCTCCAAACTTTATTTCTCCACTTCTGTGGTTCGTTATTTTCGCAAGATCGTTGATTGTGAACGGGATAATTTTTTCCATTAAAAAAATATTTTTATTCAAAAATAATATAATTGTGTTAACTTACGTTAATAGGTGGTTATATATTGTTAAATTTGTAAATAAATAAAAAAATTAAATCGAGATGGAAAATCAAAAAAGCAGTTCAAGTCTTAAGGCGGTAATAGCAGTATTAGCTATTTTATTAGTAGGTAGTTTGATATACATTTTTAAAATGACTTCTGACGCAGATACCGTTAAAACAGAATTGAAAACTACATTGACCGAAAAAGAATTGGTAATGAAAGATCTACAGGAATTAAAATCGACTTATGATGCTGCCATTGGTGAAAATACGTCTATGTCTGATGAGTTAATTCAAGAAAGAGATAAAGTAGTAAACTTAATGTCTGATCTAAGTAAGTCTAAAGGGGATGTTGCTTCTATGTCGAAATATAGAACTCAATTTATATCTTTACAGGGAAACATGAAAGTTTTAATGGCAGAAAATGAAGGCTTGAAAAAACAAAATACGACTTTAACAACACAACGTGACAGTACAGTGGTTGTTTTGGGAGAATCGAAGAAATACAATGAAGTTTTAGTGGGTCAGAATGAAGAATTATCGAAAGCGGTTGAAATAGGTTCTAAATTAACAGTTTTAAACACAAGAGGATCGGCTTTTAAATTAAGAAGTTCAGGAAAGCAAATTGAAACCGATAAAGCAAGTAAAGCTGATGTTCTAAGGGTTAACTTTACAATTGCTGAAAATGCTATTGCTAAATCAGGTGATAAAACGTACTATGTACAAGTAATTGATAGTAAAAATAATGTTCTGGGCGATAAGAAAACAGAAAATTTTGGAGAAAACACGTTGACTTATAGTTTTTTAACGAATGTTAAATATGAAAATAAAACCATTCAAATTTCAGAAGATTTAAGAGGAAAAGATTTTGCTAAGGGAACGTATTTTATCAATATTTTTGATAGAGATATTTTAGTTTCTAAAACAAGTTTTGTTTTGAAATAGTCTATTAAAATAATTTGCATAAAAAAAGAGGAACATTTTGTTCCTCTTTTTTTATGCAAAAATTCTACCTTCTATAATTACTGTGTCAATTAAGTTACTACCAAAAGCATACGGTAATTGATAGAAGGAAGGTATTCGTTTTGTAATGATAAGATTTGCTTTTTTACCCACAGTGATACTTCCGTGGGTATTAGAGATTCCCATTGCATAGGCTCCGTTTATGGTGGCCGCATTTATGGCTTCTTCGGGAGTCATTTTCATTTTGATACATGCCGTAGCCACTACAAAGTTCATATTTCCGGATGGAGTAGAGCCAGGATTGTAATCAGTTGCGAGAGCCAGAGGGAGCCCTGCAGCGATCATTTCTCGAGCAGGAGTATAAGGAATACTCAAGAAATAAGAACACGAAGGTAAAGCAACCGGCATTGTTTCAGTATTTTTTAAAGCTTCAATATCTTCTGGTTTCATGATTTCTAAATGGTCTACAGATAGTGCATTGCATTTTACTCCTATTTGAACTCCTCCAATAGAATTAAATTGATTGACATGTATTTTTGGCTTTAAGCCAAAACGGATTCCAGCTTCTATAATTACTTTTGTTTCTTCGACAGTAAAATAACCGGTTTCACAAAATACATCAATGAAGTCTGCTAGTTTATTTTCAGCAATTTCAGGAAGCATTTTATTGATTATTAAATCAATATAGCCTTTGTGGTTGTTTGTATGATCTAATGGAAATGCATGTGCTCCCAGAAAAGTAGCTTTTATGGTGATTGGATAATTTTGAGCCAATCGCTGGATCACGCGCAGCATTTTTAATTCGCCCTCTAAAGTCAATCCGTATCCTGATTTGATTTCAATGGCACCAGTTCCTAAACGCATGACTTCTTCCAATCTAACTTTTGATTGATTAAAGATTTCGTCTTCAGTAGATTCGTTGAGTTTTTTAGCCGAATTTAAAATTCCGCCACCACGATTGGCAATTTCTTCGTAGGTCAAACCGTTAATACGATCTACAAATTCTTGTTCTCGATTTCCTGCATATACTATATGTGTATGACTGTCACACCAAGAGGGTAAAATTATTTTTCCAGTGACATCAATGGTTAAATCAGCATTTGTTTCGGGTAGATTGTCCATAGTACCAAAAGCAGCAATTAAGTTGTCTTTAATTACTAAATAGGCATTTTTGATGGTTGGAAGAATCGCCATTTCAGCACCGGAAACTTTAGCAACAGCTGTTTCCCGAACCTGGAGTAATTCCTTTATATTAATAAGTAGCGTTGTCATTTTATACGATAATTACTCTGAAACTTTAATTTCAAACATTTTGTTCCAGTTTTTACCGGTTACAAAAATGGTTTTAGTTTTTGGGTTGTAGGCAATTCCGTTTAACACCTCAGCAGTACTGTTTGTTACAAATTTTCGTAAACCAGATAAGTCTAGAATGCCCTCTACAGCACCAGTTAATGGGTTTACAACAGCAATAGCGTCTTTTTGCCAAACGTTAGTATAAATCTTACCATTAATCCATTCTAATTCATTTATGCTAGGTATTTTTGAACTCCCTGAGTACACATTGATGTAATCAATCATTTTTTGGGTTTCGGGATCCATTTTCCAAATTTTTTCTGTTTTGTCTGTTTGATAGATATATTTTCCATCATTTGTCATACCCCAACCCTCAATGTCTTTATCATAGGTAAAAGTTTTTTCTAATTTCAAAGTGGTGGCATTGTAGATAAAACCTGTTTTTTCTTGCCAAGTCAATTGATACATTTTATTATTCACAAATGTAATTCCTTCTCCAAAATATTTCGAATCAAGATCAACTTGCTGGAATATTTCTCCTGTTTTGTAATCGTATTTTCTAAAATAAGAAGCTCCTTTTTGTCCTGTACTTTCGTATAAAGTATCATTGTAAAATTCTAATCCTTCAGTGAAAGATAGTGTGTCGTGTGGAAAAGTATTGATAATGGTGTAATTCAATAATTTAGGTTTAATATTTGAAACTAGTTCTATTCTAGTAGTAGCTTCTGAGTTTTGGCCTTCATAATACACTAAGGCTTTCAGGTTTTGATAGCCCAATTTTTGATCTTTTAATTCAAAGGTTAATTTCTCTGCTCCTTTTTTTGAACCAATTTTCACATCATTTACATAGTAAATAATGCTGTCGATAGTTTTTGAATTGGAGTTCAAAATTCCCAAAGAAAGGGCTTCTTGTGGTTGATATTGTTCTTTATATTTAGAATTATCAAAGGTAAATAAAGAATTTTCACCTTTTTTTGTATCACCACAATTAATAAATAGGGCTGCTAATAAAATGATAGATAGTATGTTATAATTTTTCATAGTATGAATTTTGAATGCCCCAATATACAACGTTATTTTATAGGTGCAAAGGACTTGCAAAAATATAAAAAGTTTGTATATTTGCACCGGCAAGTCCTACACGACCAGCTCCTGCAGACTCCCCCAGGATGGGAACATAGCAAGGGTACGTGGTTGAGCGGTGCGATGTAGGTCGCTTGCCATTTTTTAATTCTCAATTATTTCAGCTTTTTTCAAAATTTACGCAAATAAGTAGTCTTCCTTCGGGAGGATTTTTTTATTTTTGGACGTTTCATATCCTAAATATTAATAACCATGAATAAAGTAGTCTTAATCACAGGTGGATCCTCAGGAATAGGCAAATCTATCGGAGAGTTTTTGCATCATAAAGGTTTCGTTGTTTATGGTACCAGTAGAAATCCGGAACGGGTTTTAAATTCGGTTTTTCCTTTAGTTACTTTAGATGTTCGAGATACTAATTCGATTCATGCGGCTGTAACCAAAGTAATTGCTGCATCTGGAAGATTAGATGTTGTAATTAATAATGCAGGTGTTGGAATTACAGGGCCTCTGGAAGAAATTCCAATGCTTGAGATTAAGAATAATTTTGAAACTAATTTCTTTGGACCAATTGAAGTGATGAAAGCGGTGTTGCCACAAATGCGTTCCCAACAATCGGGTTTAATCATTAATATTACTTCAATTGCTGGGTATATGGGTTTGCCTTATCGAAGTGTTTATTCGGCTTCTAAAGGAGCTTTAGAACTCATCACGGAAGGCTTGCGCATGGAAGTAAAGTCTTTTGGTATTCATATTACGAATGTAGCCCCGGGCGATTTTGCCACAAATATTGCTTCAGGACGTTTTCATGCTCCGGTTATTAAAGATTCTGCGTATGAAATCCCGTATGGGAATACGTTAAAAACTATGGATAATCACGTGGAAAGCGGTAGTAATCCAAATGAAATGGCCGAAGCGGTGTACCGGATTATCCAAACTCCGAAGCCAAAAATTCATTATAAAGAGGGTGTTTTTATGCAAAAGTTCTCAATTGTTTTGAAAAGAATACTTCCTGATAAAGTGTATGAAAAAATGCTTATGAAGCATTATAAATTGTAATTTTGCACCAAATTTTTGGTTTTATCCTTGCGTAAGATTTTAGATTTAGGAGCGATCAGCCAGCAGTTGTAAGGTATTTTAGGTTGCTTGATGGATTATTTCACTTAACTCTTATTTTATTGGAGTTCAGTGAATTTCATTTGTAAAGAAAATCCTTTTATTTTTTTTTAAAATAAAATATTGTAACACAAAGCCCGACCCTTAGGTCGCGCCCAAAGAATTAGAAACACACAATTAAATTATATAATATGAAATTTTTTATTGACACGGCTAATTTAGCTCAGATTAAGGAAGCACAAGCATTAGGCGTTTTGGATGGGGTTACAACGAATCCATCATTGATGGCTAAAGAGGGTATTACGGGTAAAAACAGCATTCTGAAGCATTATGTTGATATTTGTAATCTTGTAGATGGTGATGTAAGTGCCGAAGTAAATGCTTTGGATTATGACGGAATGATCAAGGAAGGGGAAGAATTAGCGGACTTACATGAGCAAATAGTAGTAAAATTGCCTATGACTAAAGAAGGCGTTATGGCAGCTAAATACTTTTCGGATAAAGGAATTAAAACCAATGTAACTTTAGTATTCTCTGCGGGACAGGCTTTATTGGCTGCTAAAGCAGGTGCTACTTATGTTTCACCGTTCATTGGTCGTTTAGATGATATCTCTACAGACGGTTTGGCTTTGATTGAAGAAATCAGATTGATTTATGATAACTATGGGTATGAGACTCAAATCCTTGCTGCTTCAGTGCGACACACAATGCACATTGTAAACTGTGCAAAAATTGGTGCTGATGTCATGACTGGACCACTTTCTGCTATTTATGGATTGTTGAAACACCCATTGACTGATAGTGGATTGGCACAGTTTGTTGCTGATTTCGAGAAAGGGAATAAATAATATTGTAATACCTCTTTTTATATTTATAATTCTGAAAAAATATAGAATTAATAAAAATAAGAGTATAATTTTGGACAGTAGTAAGCAACCGTTTACTACTGTTTTTTTTATAAATTAACCTGTTTTCGTTCTTTATTTAGTGTGATTCTGTAATGTGATCTGTTTCATTTTCAAACAGGTATATTGGCAGAACACCTTATATACTTACAAGCCCATTCTAGGGATTGTTGCATTCTAGCCTAATGGCCTTACACCCATCCATTCTTATAACTTAAAGGTTTTATTTGCCTCGGGGTCAGGTTGGGTTTATGCTCTAATTCACTTTATATATTTACTCACTTTATAAAAGATAATTTTTATAACTAGTACTTAGCTCCCACTAGTACCGCGCTACTAACAATTCATTAACAATATCGTGTCGATTTGATGGTATTGAAAACTAGGGGTATTTCTCTTATTTTGACTCCTATAAGCAAAGCGAACTATTTATGTTGAATGTTAGTCAGAAGGAAAAAAAATGTGTGCGGTATCTTGCCTATGAAATGTCAAAAGCAGAGCGATCCGTATTTGAAATTGAATTATCTCTGGATGATGATCTCCTTGCTGTTTTTGAAAATTTTAAAAGTATTTGGATTAGTTATCCCAATAGTGCATTACCAAAAAAAACTATTTCTTTTGAAGAAATCCTTACTACACATAACAAACCAGCAAAGGTAAAATCTGTAAAAGTTTCCATAAAAAAGAAGGCGATTTTTTCTATGGCTTTCCTTATGGTTATTTGTATGAGTTTTTATTTTACAGGAATGACAGAATCCGAATATACCAATCATAAAATTGCACCTAAAGGCCAACGGCTTACTTTCATTTTACCGGATAGCAGTACTGTCATTTTAAATTCGGGCAGTGAAGTAAAATATTCCAGCGATTTTGGAAAGCGAAGAGATATTTGGTTACACGGAGAAGCTTTCTTTAAAGTCACAAAGAATATTAATTTTCCTTTTATCGTCCATACCAATGATTTTAATGTGAAAGTTTTAGGAACGGAGTTTAATATTAACAGCAATGTCGTTAATCAAACTGTTTCTCTAGCAAAAGGAAAGGTAAATGTATGGCTTAAAGAAAATAATGATGAAATTAACCTAATCCCAAATGAAGAGTTAGTATGGAATTCTAAAACCAAATTAATGATCAAAAGAAATTTTGATTTTAATAAAGTTTGTGCTTGGAAAGATAATATACTCCTTTTAAATGATGAGAAATTCAAAGACGCACTTCCAAAAATCAATCAATTCTATGGAGTAAATTTTATTATTAAGGATTCGGCTATTGCAAATCAACATATAAAAGGAGCTTTTAAAAACCAGACAATTGATGAATTTATATCTTCTTTAGAATTTATTTCAGATGTGAATATAAAAAAAACCATTCAAAACAACATTGAAATAACCAAGTACAATGAAAATTAATCAAACAAAAATGGGTAGCAGTGATTGTTTTTCAGACGATTATTTATTTCAGCAAATTCGTAATGGTCAATACGAAGCGATGAACCTTTTTTTTAATAGGTATTATACCCCGCTGTGTCGTTTTGGAATGAGTTATGAATCGGACTCTTGTCTCGTTGAAGAAAAAGTGGCTGATATTTTTATTCAGTTGTGGACCAATAGAAATATTCTTGATACCATTAAAAATCCTAAATCCTATATCTATGTAATAGTAAAAAACAGTTTAAAAACAGTACGAAAATCAGAACCGTTTCACCAACAAATCGATGAAGAAAAAACTATAAATTTTATGTTTTCGCCAAGTAGGGAACAGGAGATTATTGAAAATGAACAAAAAGAAATAAATACCAACTTAATTCGTAAAATATTAGATGTTATTCCTAAAAAATCGCGTCAGGCCTTTGAACTCAGTAGAATTGATGGTCTTAAATACAAAGAAATTGCTGAAATTTTGAACATTACTCCAAAAACAGTTGAAAATCACATCGCTATTGCACTTAAGTACATAAGCAAAACCTTAGAATCCTATAAAAAAAGAGGGGCTTTACATCTCTCTAAATAATTATAAAAAATCAGCCTTTTTTAAAGCCGTTAATTATTTAAAACAATAAATAATCACACAAAAATGAAACAAAAAATTATACTAACCTTATCCTTATCGCTACTGTTGTGTATCGGGGTCATGTATTCGAATACTTTAAAAACAAGTATTATCAAAGAGAATATAACTATAAAAGACAAAATCAATTTAAACCTAAAAGACGCCTCTATAAAACAAATTTTTACTCTTATTGAACAGCAAATAAACAATAAGTTTATTTATATGTCAGACCAAAAATTTCTTCAAAAGAAAATTTCTATTACCATAAATAACCAGGAATTAAATCAAGTATTAGCGGTTTTGAAAACAAAAGTGAGTATTGATTTTAAGATTACTAAAAATGGTGTTTTAGTAAAAGAAATAATCGAAATTGCTCCAAAAAACATTCTAAAAAAGAATCAGGAAAATCGAAAAATTACAGGAGTGGTTTTGGATGAAGCTACTTTGCCTATTCCTGGAGCTTCTGTTTTTATAGCAGGCACTACTATCGCTACGACGACAGACTTTGAAGGAAAATTCACGATTAATGTCCCTGGAAATACAACGATTTTGTCTGTTAGTTATATTGGATTTGTGACTAAACTAATTAACATAGAAAACCAGACCGAAATTAAAGTAATGCTTTCGGAATCAGCTTCTGAATTAAATGAAGTTGTAGTTATGGGATATGGTACAGAACAAAGACGAAATGTTACTGGTTCCGTATCGTCTGTAAAAATGAAAGAAATCGTATCACAACCTAAAGCGAATGTAACTGAAATGCTAGAAGGCCGTTTGCCTGGTGTTCAAATTATGAGTGATAACAGCCCAGGCGGAGGCTCTTCTATTCGGGTACGCGGATTTAGTACTATTAACAATAATGATCCTTTAGTAATTATAGATGGCGTTCCAGCTTCCAATGGTTTAAATGGGATCAATCCATCCGACATAGAAACTCTTCAAGTATTAAAAGATGCTGCCTCGTCTTCTATCTATGGTTCTCGTGCGGCTAATGGAGTTGTTGTTATAACCACAAAAAAAGGAGGGAAAAGTGGTAAAACTGAAATGCAATTTGATGGGTATTCAGGTGTTCAATCTGCCTTTAATCTACCTATTATGTTAAATGCACAACAGTATGGAGACTTACTATGGCAAGCGACTAAAAATGATGGAAAAGTACCTGCAAGCGGCATTTATGGCAATAATCCTAACTCCCCAACTATTCCAGCGTTTTTGAATGCAGCCAATACGATTCCGAGTGGTGTTGTTAAATGGATTAATGAAATCATGAGGCCTGCTGCGGTTCATTCCTATAATTTATCTCTGTCAAAAGGAGATGAAAAAAGTCAACACGCTTTTACACTTGGTTATTTTAATCAGGAAGGAATTATAAAGCACACGGGATTTGAGCGATTTTCTGCACGATTTAATTCTAGTTACAAAGTAAAAGATTTTCTGACTATTGGCGAAAACTTTACGGCTTCGTATTCAGAGCAAGTTGCAACAGGTACTAATAGCTCTTTGGGAAGTATTGTTTACAATGCTTTACAATTTCCTTCCATTGTTCCGGTATATGATATAAACGGAAATTTTGCCGGAAACCCAATCAATGATATTTCGAATCCATTAGGTAGTTTAACAAGGGCCAAAGACAATATACAAAAGAGAATTCAGGCTTTAGGAAATGTATTTGCCAGTGTAAAAATTAGTGATTTTACTTTTAAAACTTCTCTAGGATTGGACTTTCAAAGTTTTAATTCCAGAGATTTTTCACCTGTTTTTAATGAGATTCTTTCGCAAAATGTAAAAAATGCGTTAACGACTAGTAACAATTTTAATTATCAACTTACAATATCCAATACATTAAATTACCAAAAACAGTTTGGTCAACACAATCTGGATGTTCTTCTAGGACAAGAAGCAATTAAATATTATTATGAAGGTTTTGGTGCTTTCCGTCAAAATTTTCTTTATGAAGATCCAAATTTCAGATATTTAAGTTATGGCACAGAAAATCAATTGAACACGGGAACTGCAAATGAATGGGCTTTAAACTCCTATTTTGGTAGAGTGAATTACAATTTTAATCAAAAATATATTTTAAGTGCTACCGTTAGAAGGGATGGAACTTCAAGATTAGCCAATAATAACTGGGGTACTTTTCCGGCGGTTTCTGGTGGATGGAGATTGGACAAGGAAGAATTTTTTGATTTTGGAAATACGTTTACTTCGTTTTTACTTCGTGCCAGTTGGGGACAAACCGGGAATCAACAATTACCTTCTTATTCTACGGTTGATAGTTATTCCAATAACAATAATTATTCTGATTATGCCATTGGAGGTCAAAATGTAATTTCAACGGGATTAACACAAACGCGAGTTTCGAATGCGAATTTATCTTGGGAAACTACGACTCAAAAAACAATTGGATTGGATCTTGGTTTTTTTAATAATAAATTAAATGTTACTGCAGAATATTACAACAAAGAGACCAATGATATTCTGGTCTATAATGTAATTCCTTTAACTTACGGAGGTACAAATGACGGGCAATGGATAAATGACGGGCAAATGAAAAACCGCGGTTTTGAATTGGATTTAAGCTATGCCGATAAAATTAATGATTTCTCCTATGATCTTGCTTTGAATTTAACGGGATACAAAAATGAGTTGACCACTTTAAATAGTGTTGCTTATTTGGGAATTCCTAGTTCTTCTTTACATACAGTAAATTTTGGTCAAGAAATATCTAGAAGTGCCGTTGGACAACCTATTGGATCTTTTTATGGATTTGTTGCCGAAGGCTTGTTTCGTAATCAACAAGAAGTTTCGGATTACAGAATGCAACCTAATGCACAAGCAGGAGATATTAAATTTAAAGATGTTAACGGTGATGGAGTAATTAACAGTAACGACAGAGCTTTCATCGGTTCTCCACATCCGGATATCATGCTAGGTTTTAATATTAATCTTAAATACAAACAGTTTGATTTAGGAATGTTTTTTAACGGAAGTTTTGGGAATGATATTTATAATCTAACAAAATACAAAACCAATTTTTTTAATCAGGCTGCTTACAATAAAGACAGTGCATTATTAGGAGCTTGGACGGTTGATAATCCTAATTCTTCTATTCCTAGATTGTCACTAGATGATAGAAATAATAATATTCGACCTTCATCCTATTATATTGAAGATGGTTCGTATTTTAAATTAAACAATTTACAATTGGGCTATACTTTTGCTCCTGAAGTTCTAACTGGAATGAAATTACGTTTGTATGGACAAGCGAGTAATGTATTTACTATTACTAAATATAGTGGTTTGACACCACAAATTGGGTTGCAAAGTTATTCTTCAAGCAACCGAAATCTAGATATCGGTATCGATAGAGGAATTTATCCCACTTCAAGAACATTTACTTTTGGTTGTAATTTAAACTTTTAAATTTAAAAATGATGCGAATAAAAAACACAATAAAAATAGTAGCTATTCTGGCTTTAGGATTTCAAATGAGTTCTTGTTCTGATACATTTCTAGAAGAAGTTACTTATGGTGAAGTCGATCCTTCCGAAATGACGAAGCCGGCTAATGTAGAACGCGCTGTTATATCTGCGTACAGCGTTTTAAACGGACAAATTGACGGAGCCACGAATGCACTTAACTCACCGAGTTCCAATTGGAGTTTTGGCGATGTCACTTCGGATGACAGTTATAAAGGCGGGGGAGGAACTGGAGATCAGAACAATATTCACCAAATGGAGATTTACAACGAAAACTCTACCACGCTGGATATAGAACGTAAGTGGGTCGCGCTTTACGAAGGGGTGAAACGGGCTAATGAAGCCATGCGTTTATTAAATGCATCGTCTGATTTTGAAGCCAGTTTGAAAGTCAAACGTATGGCAGAATTGCGATTCTTGAGAGGTCATTTTTATTTTGAGTTGAAAAAAATATACAATCGAATCCCGTATATTGATGAAACGGCAGCTACTGTGGCTGATTACGCCAAATCCAATACAACTTTTAGCTCAGATGAATTATGGACTAAAATAGAAACCGATTTTCAAATGGCCTATGCTGATCTACCCGTTACACAAACAGAGTTAGGACGACCAACCAAGATCGCAGCTAAATCGTATCTGGCTAAATGTTATGTTTTTCAAAAAAAATGGCAACTGGCTTATGATGCTACGACTGAAATAACGAATAGTAATTATGGCTTATTGGCTGATTTTCAGCAAATATTTTTACCAGAAAATGACAATAACAAGGAAGTTATTTTTGCAATACAGCATTCGGTAAAAGATGGACAACCTAGCTCCTATAACGGAAGTATCGGGGATCGTTTATCAGCACCCGGAGGGCCATTTTATTCTCAATATGGTTTTCACCGTCCTACGCAGAATCTTGTAAATGCCTTTAAAACGGATGCTAACGGTTTACCATTGGAAAACAACATCAACGTTGTATCCAGTGACAATGTAGATCCACGTATCGATGTCACAATAGGACGTCCAGGAATTCCGTATAAAGATTTAGGTATTTTGTACCAAGACAGCTGGGCGAGAGATTTGGCAACCTATGGTGCCTTTGCTCCTAAAAAGAGAATTGTTTCAGCTAAATCTGCTTTTCATGTAACCGTTTGGCCTTATGTAAATGCTTTGAATTATTATATAATTCGATATGCTGAGGTTGTTTTATGGCGAGCAGAGGCCGCTATAGAAATTGGAAAAATAGATGAGGCGCGAATTCTAGTGAATCAAATTCGGAATCGTGCTGCTACCTCAACTTATGTAAAGACTTTAGATGGAAGTGCAAACGCCGCAAACTACAATATTAAACCTTATAACGCCATTTGGACAGATAAAATTACTGCTAGAGCAGCAGTACATTTGGAAACCCGTTTAGAATTGGCAATGGAAGGTCACCGTTTCTTTAATTTAGTTCGATGGGGAGAAGCAGATACTGTTCTTAATGCTTATTTATCAGTCGAAAAAACGAGAAGAACACATTTGGTCAATGCCGTATTTACAAAAGGTAAAAATGAATATTTCCCTATACCACAACGCTATATTGATGCCTTGCCAACAGGTACGGTAACCCAAAACAGCGGTTTTTAAAAAAATAAAATAAATTGGGCAGTTGAAACGATTGCCCAATTTTAATAGAAAAAGATGAAAAAAATAATTTTTACTGTACTTGTGCTGGTTTCTATTTCAGGTTACTGCCAAAAAGAAAAAGGATTCGAATTAGGGTATTCTCCGTCTAAATCAGAATCCATGATTCAGGATAAGAATTTTTATTTGTTGACAGCCATTCAAAATAATAAAGCCGTTAGCCAGCTTCTAGAAAACAATGTTGTTTTGAAAACGATTTTTAAGAGTCATCAACAAGAAATTGGTTCCAAACTAAAGTCTTGTAAAGACAGTCTTTCCTGTCTGATTACAGGTTATCTGTTTAAAGACAAAGAACTCAAAAGTATTGATGAAGAACTTCGAATTTTGATGAAAGACGAAAAGGTTCTGCAAGATTTTGTAAAAAATAATTTGCGCCTCTCCGGAAAATACGAGAATTTTAAAAATAGTACGGATACCGAATTATTGCTTAAAGCCTGGCAGGTTTGTGCTAAAGGAATGAACCGCATTATGAAGGTGTATGGTCTTGGCGAAGCCGCCCAATATGCTAAAATGGATTCTGTTTCCTATGATGTACGGTTAAAATTTTATAAAGGCTCTGTTTTTATGTGGTCCGATTTTCTTCACAATAAAAAAGTGATAACAAAAAAATTATTTTTTCAGGAAAGTATGGATTTCAGTTTGTCGCTTTTATACCTGAACCATCGGGATGAGGTGGCGCGGTACGAACCTTTGGAGGAAAAGGAGAACAAAAAGGCTATTGCGCATTTAAAGCAAGTTAATTTTGATGCTTTTGATTATGCTTCTATTTTAATTTTGGGTAACGGGCCAGAAAATTATCAAGACCGTTTGTCTGCTATTGGAAAACTAAATTTACAATTGGGAGTATTGGAATATCAAGCAAAGAAAGCTCCTATAATTATTGTTTCGGGAGGTCATGCCCATCCTTTTCGAGCAGCTTATTGTGAGGCGATTGAAATGAAAAAAGAATTGATGGATGTGTATCATATCCCTGAAGATAATATCATTATTGATCCTTTTGCCAGACATACCACCACTAATTTGCGCAATGCCACTAGGTTGATGATTGCGTATCAAATGCCTCTTGACAAGAAAAGTATTGTAGTAACGAATGCGAATCATAGCGATTATGTTGGAAATCCAAACTTTAATGTGCGTTGTATGGAGGAATTGGGTTATTTGCCTGCAATTATTTTAAAAAGACTAAATTCGACTGCGCTAGAATTCCTACCCAATATAGAATCCTTGCATCAAAATCCAATTGATCCCTTAGATCCGTAAATGTATAGCATGAAAAAAATTCTTCTTTTAGGACTTACTTTGTTGATAGTAGCCTGCCAGTCTTTGAAAAATAATAGTATCCAAGAGGAATCCTCAGTAGAAAAAGTAAATGTTTTTTTGGGCAGTTCAGGAGATCATGGACAAATGTCTCCATCTGCTTCTTCTCCCTTCAATATGATGAGTATAGGCCCGCAAACCTATCCTCATATTCATTCGGGTTACGAGCACCTGGCCAAAGAATTTTTGGGATTTACCCATAGCCGTATGGAAGGAGTGGGTTGTTTGGGAAGTGGAGGAAATTTATTAATCAAACCAATTTTGAATCATGATGCCCGCACTTTATTACTAAAGAAAGAAGAATCAGCTTCTCCGGGTTTTTATCAGGTAGCATTCGAAAATGGAATCCAGGCCCAAATGAGTGTTAAACATAATTTTGGAATTCATCGTTATGAATTTCCGAGAAAGGGAGCAGGACTTCATATTGATTTATCGCACGCTTTTGTCAATCGATTTGTAGCTGAAGAGCATGAAATAGGAAATAATAACATCAGTGGCTGGATTGACACCCAAACCACTTGTGATAAAGGAATATATCGTATTTATTATGTGTTGGAATTCTCTAATTTGGGAACGATAACAAAAACTGCCAACCATCAATATCATATTTCTGCCCTTGCGGATGCTACAGAAATGGAAGTTCGTGTTGGTTTTTCTTCAATAAGTACGGCTTACGCCAAAGCAAAAATAGAAGCTATGTCTCTGGAAGATTTGGTTGCGCAAACAACAGCAGCATGGAATCATCATTTAAACCGAATAGTAGTTAGTGGCGAAAAAGATCGGGAAGATTTATTCTATTCGCTTTTATACCGAGGATTACAAGCGCCGTTTTTAGTTTCGGAAACTGATGGTACCTATAAAGCTATTGACGGTTCCATTCAAAAATCCAGTAGTCTTACATACAACGGTTGGGCTATTTGGGATAATTATCGAGAGCAATTGCCTATGCTTTCGCTGGCTTATCCGGAACGTTTTGGCCCCATTGTGCGCTCTATTGCTAATTTGTATCCGTATGGGAAAAATAATTGGGCAACAAAGCACGAATCCTCACCAACAGTCCGCACAGAACATGCAATTGTTGTTTTATTGGATGGCTATAAAAAAGGATATCCAATCGATTTTAATGCCATTAAAGATTCCTTAATTGCGGAAGTAGATCGATTAGAATACAATACGCCAGATAAGGCTTTGGAATCTTCTTATGATAGTTGGGCGCTTTCTGAAATCCTGAAAATCACCAAAGACCCTTTGTTGAGTGCCAAGTATTTGAATAAAGCGTTAGAATACAAACACTATTGGGAAAAAGATTTCGCTGATTTATCCCAGAAAGATATTGATAAAATGCCCGCTCGCGGAATGTATCAGGGCACTGTATGGCAGTATCGGTGGTTTGTTCCTTTTGATGTGTTGGGTCTAAAAAAATTAATAGGAGGCGAAACTCCTTTTTTAAGGCAATTGGATCAATTTTTTGCAGAGGACAATTACAATCATGCAAATCAACCGGACTTGCAAGTTCCGGGACTCTATAATGCGAGTTCCCAACCCTGGAAATCACAAAAATTGTTTCGGAATATTCTGTTGGATACGGTCGTTCAAGCTTATTTTAATGATAATAGTAAAGGGATTGATTCCTATATTGGAAGAATTTATAAGAATGAACCCAAAGCCTATTTGCGCACCATGGATGATGATGCTGGTACAATGTCCTCCTGGTTTGTGATGCGAAGTATAGGGCTCTCTCCTGCAAATATTGGAAGCCCCATTTACTATTTAACGGCTCCAATCTTTGAGTCTGTAAAATTGAATTGGGAAAACGGAAAATCATTTCATATTAAAGTTCGTAATTATGATAAAGATCACTTTTATATTCAATCGGCTCGTTTAAACGGTCAGTCTTTATTTAGAAATTGGTTGACACAGGAAGAGATTAGCAATGGTGGTACCCTAATCATTGAAACTGGGGAATTCCCTAATAAAAACTGGGGAATTGAGAATCAGTGGATTTCAAAAACAGGAAATATAATTGATTAATAAATTACCCTAATCCTCTGCTAAATCTTATTTTCTAGTATTTGTTGCTGCTGCTTTTGGCATAATTTTTTTTATTTAAATAATGCGGTTTGAAAGTAATCATCGTTTAATATTTTGTTCCTTTCTATCATATATACTATCAATTCAGTAAGTAATTTGAAAGATTTAACTATAGCTGTCTCCATATCAGAATCTTTTAAATTTGAACGATGAACAACCTTAGAGCGTAATCCATATGATTTTTTAATCTCCTTGATTTTTTTAATTTTCTAAACTCCTCTTTCATATAAGATTGCTATTGCCCTTTTAACATCTACACAGTATCTCCAATAGTTGATTACTTGAAGTACATACCTGAATTTTTCAAATTCAAAAGCTAAAGTATTTGCATTTTCATACTAGTCTTTTATCCATTTGATATCTTCTTTGTCAACATTTAATTCATTCAGACTTTCAATTTTTTACATTTTAACATGGTAGCTTTTACATCATCAACGTTCTTTAATTTGTTCCAAGATTGGTCGAGAAGAGTAATAGAACTGATGCTAGTTTTTTTTCTTAGAACTAATAATGTATTTAATAGCTAAGTCTATTTAAAATATCATACCCAAAACTTGATTCGTTATCAGAACTTACAATGTAAAAATTGTTTTTTAGATGATAAAATGGTTCAATTAGTGAACACTGATTAAAACCTTTCGCCCCCAAAGCTGCTAGGTCAAAAACGGACAATTTGTTAACCTTTCTAATTTTTAAATATGACAATATTTCAATTTCATTACCCTTGAAAGTAATTCCATTTCCTAATATGTACTATGTTTTCTTGATTATCACTTTTGAGGTATTTAGTATTTGCATTTAACTTTTTTATACAACTATAAAATGGTTTCAGTCCGCTCAGATAAAGTTGTGTTGTGCCATAATAGCCTTTTTGTAGTTTAGCTATCATATAGTCAATATACTACAAATTTTTAAAATAGTTTTTCATTTAGAAATGATTGATTAAAGATTTAATTCTTTATCAAAGCACTTTTTTTGAAAACTTTATTCTGGAAAAAACTCGTTGTCAAATAGCCCTGATGGGAGGAAGTATCCTTTTTTATAAATGTAACCCGACAGGGTTGCGCTTATAAAAAGATACTGCGGACAGCGGGACAACTCGTCTTGAAAAATTATAAATGTTCTGCTCCTAAAAAGTCATAAAAAAACACCAGTCTTTCGACTGATGTTCTCCTAGTTTTTAAATTATACAGCTAAAGTGTATTCAATTACGGCTTATTTTTTGCCAATGATCTTTTTGAACAGGGTTACAATTCCCAAAACAATTCCCCCGAATACAAGGCCGATTATAAATTCAGTTATAATGGATGGTATTTGTGGTAGTATATCGTGTAGGAACGGAATTTCATGAACGAATATTCCACCAGCCACTAATAATAAAGCGATAGTTCCTATTACGGATAAACTTTTGATGACCTTTGGCAGTGCTTGCACTAGAATAGTACCGATCGTTTTTGTAAAACTATGCTCTTTGGAACTCAGTTGAATCAGTTTTAAACCTGCTTCATCCATTCGGACGATTAAAGCTACAATGCCGTAAACACCAACTGTTGCGATTATTGCAATGATAGATACAACAAGTATTTGTGATGTAATGGGTTTTCCAATAACGGTACCTAGCGCAATAATTACGATCTCTACGGATAAAATAAAATCAGTGACGATGGCTGATTTTATTTTTCCCTTTTCGAAAGTTAAAATTTGTTCTTCGGTCATCGGTTCCAACGATATTTCGTGCTTTGCATGTTCATGCGGAAAGAAGTACTCGTATATTTTTTCGGCACCTTCGTAAGCTAAATAAAGCCCGCCAAGCACTAAGATTATGATTACAGCTACAGGAAAAAAAGCACTCAGCAGAAAGGCGATGGGTAATATGATTACTTTATTAAGGAAAGAACCTTTTGCGATTGCCCATAATACGGGGAGCTCTCTTGAAGAGATAAATCCAGAAGCTTTCTCGGCATTTACGGCTAAATCATCGCCTAAAATACCAGCCGTTTTTTTAGCTGCAATTTTACTCATTACTGCAACATCATCCATAATTGCTGCTATATCATCTAATAGTGCGAAAAAACCTGATGCCATTTTGATTGTTTTAGAAACTGCGTTGCTTTTGGAATTGCTTTGCCAAAATTTGATTAACGCGTTTTGTTTGTTTATTGTTGCGAAGCTACTACTTTTTGATTTACTCTATTTATAAAACGAGTGAATTTTTAGTTACTTTTTACCCAAAACCTTTCGGTAATAGCAGTACTGTTTTTAATTACTTTTGAAAAAAAATAATATGGGATTCAAACATGTATTTAAAGCTAAATTAGATTGGCTTTTTTCTAAAAAGGAAGCAGCGACGTATACTAAAAGTCATACCATAACGATTGACGGTAAGGCCGTTTTAAATGTTTCGGCTGCTAAAGCTTTCAAAGGGAATCCTGCTTTGTATAATCCTGAAGACCTTTTATTAAGTAGTGTAGTTTCCTGTCACATGATGTCGTATTTATATGTTTGTAAACAAAATGGTATCGACGTGGTATCCTATACAGATGAAGCGGAGGCAACTCTGGAGGTTTTGGCAGATGGTAGCGGCCGTTTTATTGCAATTAAACTAAATCCTAAAGTTCGGATCAGCAACAACGAAAAAATTGCTGAGGCGCTTAGCTTGCATAAAAAAGCAAACCAACTCTGTTTTATAGCCAATTCGTGTAATTTTCCAATTATTCACGTTTCAACTTGTGAAATTGCAGCTATAAACTAAAGGGATTACGCATTTTACTTTTTTGGAGAATAATTATAAAATAGCAATTAAATCAGCCGGTTGGTTTAATACATGTTTTGCTCCATTTGAAAGTAATTCTGCTTCGGGTCTATAGCCCCATGAAACCCCTACGGCATGCATCTTGGCATTCGTTGCCGTTTGCATATCAATACCGGAATCGCCTATGAAAATAATTTCTTCGGCTTTTAGTCCAAAGTGCTTACTTATTTCTACTGTTTTAAACGGATTTGGTTTTTTTAGTGATTCTGTGGTCAAACCCAATATTGGATTAAAATAATCAGGAAATAGGGCTGCCATAATTTCCTTTGTCAGGTCATCTGCTTTATTCGAGAACACACTTAGTTTTATATTGCGTGATTTTAATTCGTCTAATAATTCGAAAATCCCATCATAGGCTTTTGTTTTATGCGTACAATTATCACGATATACTCCAAACATTAACTGGTAACACTGATCAATTTGTGTTACATTATTATGGGTTGCCGGCAAGGCTTTACTGACCAAATTTCTTAGACCGCTGCCAATAAAATATTGATAAGCATCATAACTGTGAGTAGGGAATTTGAGGCCTTGAAGGACACTATTCATAGCATCTGCAATATCTTCCAATGAATTCACTAATGTTCCGTCTAAATCAAAAATAATTCCTTTAAATTTCATTTTTTTATTTTTATAAGAATCGAAAAATTCAGCATTTCGATTCTTGTTTGGATATCATATCCAAAGATAGGGATATTGTTTTTTTAATGTAGTAGTGGGTATGAAATTGGGAGACTTGGTATAGCGGGTCATATCAAATGTTCAAAAATATACCTTTCATCAAACGGCACTTCAAACTTTTCTAAAAACGCCAAATATTCCTCTTTGAAGGTTTGTTTCTTATGATGCTCTTCTTGATTGGCAATGTATTTATAAACAGTACCAACTTGGGAATGGCTATACGAAAAAACTCCGTAACCTTCCTGCCATTCAAATCGTGATTTTGTCAGTTGATGGTCATTGATATATTTGGATGATTTTGCTTTAACGGTTTTCATCAATTCTGAAATAGAAACTACTGGTTTCAATCCCAAGAAACAATGTACGTGATCTTCAACACTATTAATAATAATGGTTTTGCACCCAGTTTCATTAATCAAATTACCAATTACGCCCATTAAAATAGATTTCCATTCCTTACTAATTACGGCTTCTCGATACTTTACTGCAAAAACTACTTGAATGTAAACTTGATGATAGGTATTTGCCATTTTTATATTTTAGATGAATCTGTGTTCGTTTTTATTTAGATCAACGGATTAAAATCCGTTGCTACAATAGGTGCCGTTCCTATGGAACTTTTGTATGCGTTTTTTTTTAACATTAACGGATTAAAATTCGTTGCTAGAATATGTACCGTTCCTATAGAACTTTTATATACGTCTGAGAGCCATCGGCTCGATCTATTTTGTAAGGCTGGACTTTAGTCCAGTTGACATAGGAAGTCCAGCATCACAAAGAGCCATCGGCTCGGCACATATCATTACTACACCATAAATTAGCTTTTTTATAGTTCTGCTAATATATAAACAATATACTACAAATATTAATCACTGTCGTCATTTGGAAAGAGGTGATAAAAGATTTAATCTTTACCGAAGCAGTTTGTTTATCAAAATTTTATTCTAGAAAAAGGTTGTTGTCACTTAGTCCCGATGGAAGCAAGTATCCTTTTTTATAAACGCTTTTAACCTTATTAAAGTTTTGAACTGGGTTAGGGTTGCGTTTAAAAAAAGATACTGCGGACAGCGGGAGAACACGTGATGAAAAACAAAATCGTCTGCTCCTAAAAAAAATAAGATGACATAAAAAAAACACCAGTCTTTCAACTGATGCTTTTCATTATTTTTAAATTATTCTGATTAAGAAGCTAACTCGCTTTGATTTCTAAAAACGAGTTTCCCATCAAATGCATCAATCAAAACAATGCTGTCTGTAGTTATTTTCCCAGATAGAATTTCTTTGGATAATTCATTGAGAACGTCTCTTTGAATCACTCTTTTTACGGGTCTCGCTCCAAATTGTGGATCATATCCCTTTTCGGATAAATAAGCAATGGCTTCCGGAGTTGCGTCCATCGTAATGCCTTGTTGCGCCAGCATTTTGGTCACATTTTTCAGTTGCAACCCTACAATTTGAGCAATATTTTCATTAGTCAATGGCGTGAACATTACGATTTCATCAATACGATTGATGAATTCAGGACGAACTGTTTGTTTCAATAATCCCAGCACTTCGACTTTTGCCAATTCGGTGGCGGCTTCCACACTTCCTTTTAGATTTTCGAATTTCTCCTGAATAATCTGGCTTCCCATATTAGAAGTCATGATGATAATTGTGTTTTTAAAATCGGCAAGACGTCCTTTGTTATCGGTTAAACGTCCTTCATCCAAAACTTGTAGTAAGATATTAAAGGTGTCAGGATGCGCTTTTTCAATCTCATCCAATAAAATAACGGAATAGGGTTTTCTACGAACGGCTTCGGTCAATTGTCCTCCTTCATCATAACCCACATATCCCGGAGGCGCACCCACCAAACGGCTCACACTGTGGCGTTCTTGGTACTCGCTCATGTCAATACGCGTCATCGCATTTTCATCATCAAACAGGTATTCGGCCAAGGCTTTTGCCAATTCGGTTTTACCAACACCTGTTGTGCCAAGGAAAAGAAAGGTTCCCACCGGTTTTTTCATATCCTGTAATCCGGCGCGGCTTCGGCGTACGGCATCACTTACCGCCTGAATGGCTTCTTCCTGTCCTACGACTCTGTGATGCAATTCATCTTCCAATTTTAGTAGTTTTTCTCGTTCGCCCTGAAGCATTTTCATAACCGGAATTCCAGTCCATTTGGCTACGACTTCGGCAATGTCTTCCCGCGTAACTTCTTCTTTTATCAACGAAGTTCCAGATTGGTTTTCTTGCAATTCCTGGAGTAAAATTGCCAAACGTTCTTGTGCTTCCTTGATTTTACCGTACCGAATTTCGGCTACTTTTCCATAATCACCATCACGTTCGGCACGTTCGGCTTCGTATTTGAAGTCTTCAATTTCCGTTTTTACGCTTTGAATGTTATCGACTACATCTTTCTCTGATTTCCATTTGGCGTAGATTTCGTTGCGATCTTCTTTGAGATTCGCCAAATCCATACCCAAAACTTTGAGTTTGCTTTCGTCTTTTTCTCGTTTAATGGCTTCAATTTCAATTTCCAATTGCATGATTTTTCGATCCAAAACATCCAGTTCCTCCGGTTTCGAATTGATTTCCATTCGCAGTTTCGAAGCTGCTTCATCCATTAAATCAATCGCTTTGTCCGGAAGAAAACGATTGGTAATATATCGTTGCGATAGTTCGACAGCGGCAATAATAGCGTCGTCTTTGATTTGGACTTTATGATGGGTTTCGTATTTTTCTTTAATTCCACGTAAAATAGAAATAGCACTTTCGGTATCCGGTTCTTCGACCACTATTTTTTGGAAACGTCTTTCGAGTGCTTTGTCTTTTTCAAAATATTTTTGATATTCGTCCAATGTTGTGGCTCCAATGGCGCGAAGTTCTCCACGAGCCAACGCCGGTTTCAGAATATTAGCCGCATCCATAGCGCCTTCGCCTCCACCGGCTCCCACGAGTGTATGGATTTCGTCAATGAATAAAACAATATCACCTTCGGCAGAAGTCACTTCTTTCACCACGGATTTTAATCGTTCTTCAAATTCCCCTTTGTATTTAGCGCCGGCAATCAACGCTCCCATATCAAGGGAATACACGATTTTATCTTTCAGATTATCAGGAACATCTCCATCTACAATTCGATGTGCTAATCCTTCGGCAATGGCGGTTTTTCCCACTCCTGGTTCTCCCACGAGCATTGGGTTGTTTTTAGTTCTTCGGGTTAGAATTTGTAATACGCGTCGAATTTCCTCATCACGACCAATAACGGGATCTAGTTTTCCGGCACGGGCTAATTCGTTTAGGTTTTTGGCGTATTTATTTAAAGAATTATAGGTTTCTTCGGCAGATGCCGAAGTCACTCGTTCTCCTTTTCGCAATTCTTCTATGGCGGCTTTTAATCCTTTTCCAGTTACTCCCTGATCTTTTAATATTTGAGCAGCCTTTGTTTTAGAATCAAAAATGGCTAAAATTAAATGCTCCACAGAAACAAATTCATCATTCATTTTTTTGGCAATAATCTCGGCCTCGTTTAGTGTTGTGTTAGCAGTTCTAGAAAGCATAATTTCGCCACCGGAAACTTTCGGAAAACTCTGAATTGTACTGTCTAATATTTGAAGAAACAAGGGCACATTTACATTCAGTTTTTTCAAAATAAAAGGAGCCACATTTTCATCGACTTCAAAAATAGCCTTGAAAATATGTTCGTTCTCTATTTGTTGCTGCCCGTGGCTTTGCGCCAATTGTTGAGAAAGCTGAATGGCTTCCTGGGATTTGATAGTAAATTTATTTATGTTCATGATGGGATATTATTTTTGGGTTATTTGACTAACTTTGTAAATTAATATTCAATAGATATTCCAATACAATAATACAGACAAATTGACGGAAATTTCATGATTGTTATCATATTTTAAAGTCAAATTGTCTTAAAATAAGACAATTATGAGTTTTTTTAAAAATATTTTTAATAGTTCAGACGATAAGGATTTAAAAGAAACCAAAATCAACTGGAATGAACTAACCGATTTAGGGCAACTGAATGAAATTATTGCTATTTCGAATGAAAAACCGGTAGCCATTTTTAAACACAGTACCCGATGCAGTGTAAGTAGGATGGCACTGAAACAGTTTGAAAATGAGTTTAATAGCTCAGATAAAGTTACGCCTTATTTTTTAGATTTAATAGCATATAGAGCTATTTCTAATGCTATTGCGGATCAATTTGGTGTAATGCATCAGTCCCCGCAATTGATTTTAATTAAAGACGGAAAAGCCATTTACAATGTTTCGCATAGCGATATTGATGCGGAAGAATTAAGTACAAAGGTATAAGAAACAACAGTTTAAATTTGGTATATAAAAAAATCCATCAGTCGCGGCTGATGGATTTTTGTGTAACAATTATTTTGGTTTTGAATTAATAAGAATCGTTCATTTTCTTTTTTATGGCATCCAAACAAAGGTTGTTAATACTTCCTTCATGCGTATGTTTTGTCTCTTTTGGCGATTGAAATGTGCCGTTTTCTAATTGCTCAGCAACGATTTTATACGCATCTCTAAAAGGCATTCCTGCTACCACCATTTCGTTTAAGGAATCTACCGTAAATAAATAATTATATTTTTTATCGTCTAAAATATGTTCTTTTACCTTAATGTCTTTAATGGCAAAAATGGCAATGTCCAAGCAGGCCTTCAGGCTTTGAATCGCTGGAAATAATCCTTCTTTCAGCAATTGTAAATCCCTGTGATATCCGCTTGGTAGGTTGTTGGTGATTAAAGTGATTTCATAAGGCAATGCTTGAATTTTGTTGCATTTTCCACGAATCAATTCAAAAACATCCGGGTTTTTCTTGTGTGGCATTATGCTCGAACCTGTTGTAAGATGCGAAGGTAAAGTGATAAAATCAAAATTCTGACTCATATACAAACAAACATCCATCGAGAATTTTGCCAAAGTTGCCGCCACGCTGCTCATAGCAAATGCAACCGTTTTTTCTGATTTTCCACGGCTCATTTGTGCCGCAACCGAATTGAATTTTAAGGTTTCAAAACCCAATTCGGCTGTAGTGAATGTTCTGTTGATAGGGAAGGAACTTCCATAACCTGCAGCCGAACCCAAAGGGTTTTGGTCTACTATTTTCAAAGCCGCATTCAACATCGTTATATCATCAATTAAAGTTTCGGCGTAAGCGGAAAACCACATTCCAAAAGAAGACGGCATTGCAATTTGAAGGTGTGTGTAGCCTGGTAATAAAATATTTTGGTGTTTTTCGGCTGATTCCATAAGCAAATCGAACAATGCTTTTACTTGCTCTTTAAATGCTCCAACGACATCTTTCAGGTATAAATTAACGTCTACTAAAACTTGGTCGTTACGGGAACGGGCAGTATGGATTTTTTTTCCGGCATCGCCTAATTTTACCGTTAACAGATACTCGATTTTAGAATGTACGTCTTCAAAACTATCTTCGATTTCGAAATGCCCTTTTTCGGCATCAATAATAATATCTTCTAAGGCCAGCACTAAAGAATCCGTTTCAGAAGTTGTCAAAAGCCCGATTTGGTGCAACATTTTGGCATGAGCAATAGAGCCTAAAGCATCGTATTTGGCCAGCACTAAATCCAGTTCTCTGTCGTTTCCAACAGTGAAATGTTCGATTTGTTTATCGGTTGGTATTCCTTTTTCCCAAAGTTTCATATATGGATAATTAGATTTTTAGACTGTTAGATTAGCCCCGATAGCAGTGGAAATCCTTTTATTTTTTTTCTTTAAAAAAATAAAAGATTGCAACGAATAGCGGGATTAGCTCCAAATTATTTTATTGTTTGAAAAAATCAGTTAGTATTTTGATATACAATTGAATTCCTTCTTCTATTTCGTTTATAAATATAAATTCATCTGCTGAATGAGACCGCAGGGTTTCTCCAGGTCCTAATTTTAACGATTTACAACTCAAAACCGATTGATCCGAGAGGGTAGGCGAGCCGTACGTGATTCTACCCAGTGCGATTCCGGCTTGTACTAATTCGTGTGCAACAGGAATCGATGACGCATTCAAATGCATGGAACGCGGATTGACTTCGGCGGTCAAATGTCTTTTTACAGTTTCTAAAATTTCGGGATTGCTGTAACAATCATTAACGCGAATATCGACAACCAAATGACATTCCGCAGGAACTACATTGTGTTGTTTTCCAGCAGATACTTGTGTTACGGTCATTTTTACGGGACCTAAAACCGCCGATATTTTTTCGAATTGATAGCTGTTAAACCATTCAATAACGGGTATCGCATTGTAAATAGGATTGTCAGGATTGTTGTGTGCTGCATGACTGGCAGTACCTTTTACGATGACATCCAATACCAATAACCCTTTTTCGGCTACGGCCAATTGCATCAAAGTAGGTTCTCCCACAATGGCACATTCCAGTTCCGGTAAATGTTTCAATACGCTGTTTAATCCATTTTTTCCGCTGCTTTCTTCCTCGGCTGAAGCTACCATTACAATATTGTAAGGCAGATTTTCATTCGAATAAAAATGTACAAAAGTGGCTAAAAGTGAAACCAAACAACCACCCGCATCATTACTTCCCAATCCAAATAACTTCCCGTCTTTTACTATAGCTTCAAAAGGATCGTTGGTATAGCCTTGGTTTGGTTTTACGGTATCGTGATGCGAATTGAGTAAAAGTGTTGGCTTGGTTTTATCAAAATTCTTATTGAAAGCCCAAATATTATTATTCTCTCTTTCGAAAGGGATATTATTTTGTCTAAACCAATTTTCGATTAAAAGTGCTGTTTGGTCTTCTTCACTTGAAAATGAAGGCGTTACAATCATTGCTTTTAATAACGAAATGGCTTCTTGTGTAAGGATTTCTATACTCTTCATAGTGTAATTGTAGTGTACAACGCCGTTTTATCTTGCAACATCCTGTGATGACCAATTTTTATTTTTTGAACTCCTTTGGATAAACTATTGAAACAGTTGTCTAATTTAGGAATCATACCAGAATGTATGGCGCCTTCAGCTTTTAAATTGGAATATAATTCTTGATTTATGTTCTCAATTACGGATGCATCATCTTCGGCATTATATAAAACGCCGGGTTTTTCGAAACAATAATTCAAAGTGACATCAAAAAATTCTGATAAAGCAATTGCTAATTCGCTAGCAATGGTATCGGCATTCGTGTTTAATAATTGTCCTTTTCCATCGTGTGTTATCGCGCAAAATACAGGAACTATACTCGTTGAAAGCAACGTTTCCAATAATTGTGTGTTTACTTTTTTCACATCGCCCACAAAACCGTAATTGATAGTAGGATGGTTTCTTTTATCCGATAGAATTAAATTTCCATCCGCACCGGAAAATCCCATCGCATTGTTGGAATTGGCTTGTAATTGAGCAACAATATTTTTATTGATTTGACCTGCATAAATCATCACAACTACATCAAGCATAGCGGCATCGGTAATGCGTCTTCCATCAATCATTTGAGGAACTAAACCAATACTTTCGGCCATTTTGCTAGCTGATTTTCCACCGCCATGAACGAGTACTTTATAGCCTTCAATCTGAGAAAAATCAGATAAAAATTGTTTTAATTCCGTTGGGTTGTCAATAATGTTTCCTCCAATTTTTATTAGAGTTACGGGTTTTTTATTTTCCATTTTCCAATATTTTTTGCAACACTAATTGTGCGGCATAGGTTCTATTATTGGCTTGTTCGATAACAATGGAATTTTCACTGTCGATCACTTCATCCGTTACAACTACGTTACGTCTTACTGGCAAACAGTGCATGAATTTAGCATTATTAGTCAGTTTCATTTTGTCGGCAGTTACAGTCCAATTTGGATCTGAATTTGTAATCTGACCATACTCGTTATAATTGCTCCAGTTTTTGGCATAAATAAAATCGGCGTTTTCGAAAGCTTTGTCTTGGTCGTATTCAATCTTGGAATCTTTTGTGATTTCAGGATTCAATTCGTACCCTTTCGGATGCGTAATTACAAAGTCCGCATCTTGTAACTGCATCATTTGCACAAAGGAATTAGCAACTGCCTGAGGTAACGCTTTAGGATGTGGAGCCCAAGTCAAAACTACTTTTGGACGGTGTTCTGTTTTGTGTTCGGCCATTGTAATTGCATCGGCTAGCGATTGTAACGGATGTCCTGTGGCACTTTCCATATTAACAATTGGCACCGTGGCATATTTTAAGAAACCTGAAAGTACGGTTTCGGCATTGTCTTTTTCTTTGTCTACCAATCCGGCAAAGGCCCTGATAGCAATAATATCGCAATATTGAGAAACAACTGCTGCCGCTTCTTTAATATGTTCCGAAGCACCGGAGTTCATGATGGCTCCATCTTCAAATTCTAATGTCCAACCTTCGCTGGTAAAATTCATTACCATCACGTTCATTCCTAAATTCAAAGCTGCTTTTTGTGTACTCAAACGTGTTCTCAAACTGGAATTAAAAAACAACAATCCTAAGGTTTTGTTCTTACCCAGTTTTTTATTTTTAAGTGGTTTTTTCTTGATTTTCAATGCTTGTTTCACCCATTTATCGAGTGAATCTATGTTTTGTATGGAGATATAGTTCATTGTAGTTGTGAATTATGAAGTATGAATTATGAATTGTCCAAAAATCTAACAATCTAAAAATCCAATATTCGAATTAAATTATTTTAGTAAATGATATTTCGTTTTTTAAAGCTTTCAAAATAAAATTGTCTTCCAAGCCATTGACAATCCAGGTTTCGATATTGGCGGCTTTGGCAATTGCCGAAGCTTCTATTTTAGATTGCATTCCACCTGTTCCATGAGAAGATTTAGAATCGCCAATTTCTTTTTCCAATAGTTGCAAATCGGTTACCAAAGAAATGGTTTCAGGAACGGCATCATAAATGGATGATTTGGTGTAAATCCCGTTCGTATTGGTAGCAATAATCAGAAGGTCAACATTTAATAAAACGGCAGTTAAAGCAGCTAATTTATCGTTATCACCAAACTGAATCTCATCCGTAGCCACAGTATCGTTTTCATTGATAATCGGAATGTAATTATTTTTGACCAACACATTGATGGTGTTCACGATATTTACTTTGGATTGTTCTTTTTCGAAATCAGAATACGAAAGCAAACACTGCGAAATCAGTAATCCTAAATCGCTGAAGTTTTCATGATAAATCCGCATTAAATGGGGCTGACCAATAGAAGCCAATGCTTGTTTCACAAAAACATCTTTGTCTTGATTTTCCAGTTTTACAAATTGTTTAGCTGCGGCAATCGCACCTGAACTTACAATGATGAACTCGTAATCGTCTTGTAAAGCGGCTATTTGCATCCCAATATCTTCAATCTTTCCTCTCGAAATGTGATTGGTTTCTTTGGTTAACGTATTGCTGCCTAACTTTAATAAAATTCTTTTTTTACCTGATTTGTCCATTTCCGTAAATATACCACTTATTAGTAACTAAATGTTGCAAACCAATTGGTCCACGTTGGTGTAATTTGTCTGTGCTAATCGCCAATTCTCCTCCTAAACCAAATTGTCCTCCATCAGTGAATCGGGTAGAGGCGTTTTGATAAACGGCTGCCGTATCCACGTTTTCCATGAATTCCTGAGCAATTGCATCATTCTTTGTGATTATCGAAGCGGAATGTCCGCCACAATATTTATTTATTTTGTCAATCGCTTCTTGATCTGAATTGGTTGTTCCAATAACAATTTTATAATCTAAAAACTCTTCGTACCAAATTAAATCCGATTCAATCTGAGGAATATTTGTTGCTTTTGAAATGCTTTCATCACCCAAAACCATAACGTTTCTTTGTTGTAATTCGGAAATCATTTTCTTTGCAAAAGCTTCCCAATTGTCAAGATTTGTATCAATTAAAATTTTATCTAAAGCATTACAAACTGATATGTTTGAGGTTTTTCCGTTAATAATAATGGCAAGTGCTTGGTCTAAATCAGCTTCCTTATTTACATATACAAAATTATTTCCTCGTCCACTTATAATCACTGGACAAGTGGCGTGTTTTTTTACAAAAGCAATCAATTTCTCACCACCACGAGGGACGATTAGATCCACTTTTTGCATTGGTTTCTCTAGAAATGCCTGAGTTTCTTCTCTATTATAATTCAAATATTCAACCCATTCTGTAGAAACATTATTTTCTTTCAAAGCTTGATGCCACAATTCCACAATTTTCAAGTTGGATTGCAAAGATTCTTTTCCACCTTTCAATAGAATTTTATTTCCGGATTTAAAAGCGATTCCGCCTGCTTCAATAGTAACATCGGGTCTGGATTCATAAATAATCATTATGGTTCCAAAAGCTGCTGTTTTATTGATGACTTTCATTCCGTTTTCATGGTCGAAATTAAAACGTTTTACACCAATAGGATCTTCTAGACTTGCTAATTGTTGCAGGGATACAATCATTCCGTCAATTTTGGAATCATTAACCAATAAACGTTTTTTCATTGCCAAGTCATTTCCAGAATAATGATACAAATCTTGTTGATTTATAGTCTTAAGATTGGCTCTTTCTTTTTCAAGTAGCTCGGCCATGCAGCTTAAAACTGCGTTTCGTTTTTCTATTGACAACAGCGTATTCATAATTAAGACTGTATTTCTTTCAATGTTTCTTTTAAAGCTATAATAAAGATATCAATTGCTTCCTTATTGATTGTCAATGGAGGAAGAATTCTTAATAAGTTTTTATTGTTCGCATTTCCTGTAAAAATATGTTTGTCAAGAATCATTTTTTTACGAAGATCACTTACGTCAAAATCAAATTCTACACCGAGCATTAATCCTCGTCCTTTTACTTGAATCACTTCAGGAACTTGTTTGATTGCTTCTAAAAAATAGGCGTAAACGTCATTTACGTTATCCATTAATTTTTGACTTTCAATCACATCTAAAACAGTAATTCCAGCGGCACAAGCCAAATGGTTTCCACCAAAAGTAGTTCCCAATAGTCCATAACTGGCTGTGAATTTTGGCGAAATCAAGATTCCACCAATAGGAAATCCGTTACCCATTCCTTTCGCCAGACAAATAATATCCGCTTTGATGTTATGATGTTGGTGTGCAAAAAACTTTCCGCTTCTTCCGTATCCTGATTGTACTTCGTCCAAAATCAAAACGGCATCGTATGCTGCGCATAGTTTTTCTAATGCCTGAAAAAATTCAGTTGTACCTTGGTCTAAACCGCCAACGCCTTGAATTCCTTCAATTATAACAGAAGAAACATCTCCTTTTTTTAGTTCGTTTTCTACCAATTCGATGTTATTCAAGGGTAAAAAAGTAACGATTTGTTGTGCATTGATTGGCGCAACAATTTTTTTGTTATCTGTAACTGCAACTGCTGCCGAAGTTCTTCCGTGAAAGGAATTATCAAAAGCAATAACTCTCGTTTTATTGTTGTGAAAAGAGGCTAATTTCAAGGCGTTTTCATTGGCTTCAGCTCCAGAACTGCACAAGAATAAAGTATAGTCTTCCAATCCGGAAAGTTTCCCTAGTTTTTCTGCTAATTCTACTTGCAATGGATTCTGAATCGCATTGGAATAAAAACCAATATTATCCAATTGATTTTTTAATTTGGCGACATAATCAGGTTGTGTGTGTCCAATGGAAATTACTCCATGACCACCATATAAATCTAAATATTCTATTCCTTTTTCATCTGTAATAGTACAATCCAGTGCTTTTACAGGAGTGATGTTGTATAATGGGTAAACGTCAAATAAGTTCATTTTTTAAAGTTTAATCGGTTAATGGGTTATTTGTTTAATCGATTAACCGAATTAACGATTAACCAAATAAACATCTAGAACCCGCTTGGTTTCAAATGCAATCCCGTACTTTCATCCAATCCAAACATTAAATTCATGTTTTGAATGGCTTGACCAGAAGCTCCCTTTGTTAAATTGTCAATTACTGAAGTAATCAATAGCCGGTTTCCTTTTTTCATTAAACTAATAATACACTTGTTCGTTTGAACCACTTGTTTCATATTGATTCCAGTTGTTGTAATAGTTACGAAAGGTTGATCTTTATAAAAAGCCTCATATTTTGCCACCACATCTTCCAAGTTTTCTTCGATTGTTGTGTATAGTGTTGCGAAAATTCCTCTGGCAAAATCCCCTCTGTTGGGTACAAAAATCAATTCATTTTTATAATCCGCCTGCAATTGACTGACGCTTTGGTTTATTTCTCCCAAATGTTGGTGTTCAAAAGCTTTGTAATGCGACATATTGTTCGATCTCCAGCTAAAATGCGTCGTTTCCGAAGGGAAAACTCCAGCTCCCGTGCTTCCGGTTGTGGCATTAATATGAACATCGGTCGTAAGCATTTCGTTTTTGACCAATGGTAATAATGCTAGTTGAATCGCTGTCGCAAAACAACCTGGATTAGCAATAAATTGAGCGTTTTTGATATCCGCTTTGTTCAATTCGGGCAAACCGTAAACGAAAGATTTATTATCGAAGTCTTTGTCTTTTGTCAATCTGAAATCATTTCCTAAATCGATGATTTTGGTATGGCTCGCAAATTGATTGTGTTCTAAAAACGATTTTGATTTACCATGACCTAAACACAAGAAAACTACATTCACATTTGGATTTACAGTATCGGTAAAATTCATTTCGATATCGCCCATCAAATCGTGATGCGCAATCGAAAGTGGTTTTCCGGCGTTTGTTGTGCTGTAAACAAAATCAAGAGTAGCACTAGGATGGAACATCAATATTCTGATAAGTTCCCCCGCTGTGTAACCCGAACCACCAATTATTCCAATATTAATCATGTGTTAGTTTGTTTACAGATGAAAATATGTTTTGGGCATTTCCCAGAATTTTGATAAATCCTTTGGCATCGTCAGAGGTCCAAGCGTTGTTCATTTCTCCATATTGACCAAAAGAGGTATTCATTAAATCATTTTCAGATTCAATTCCGTCCAATGTGAAGTGATATGGTTTTAGCGAAACGATAACGGTGCCGTTTACAGTCGTTTGAGTGTCTTCCAGGAAAGCCTCAATGTTTCTCATTACAGGGTCCAAGAATTGTCCTTCATGAAATAACATTCCGTACCAGTTCCCCAGTTGTTCTTTCCAGTATTGTTGCCATTTACCCAGCGTATGTTTCTCTAATAAATGGTGTGCTTTGATGATGATTAAAGGCGCAGCAGCTTCAAAACCTACTCTTCCTTTAATTCCGATGATGGTATCGCCCACGTGTGTATCTCTACCAATTGCATACGCACTGGCTAATTTTTCTAATGCAACGATGTTTTTTGTCGGTATGTCCAATGTCCCGTTGATACCTACTAATTGTCCTTTTTCAAATTGTAGCGTTACTTTCTCTTCACCCTTTTTTTGCAATTGTGAAGGGTACGCCTCACTTGGTAACGATTGATTTGAGGTCAATGTTTCTTTACCGCCTACGCTTGTTCCCCACAATCCTTTATTAATGGAATATTGTGCTTTCTCCCAAGAATAATGAACTCCATTTTTAGATAAATAATCCACTTCTTCCTGTCTGGATAATTTTAAATCTCTGATTGGAGTAATGATTTCAATTTCGGGAGCAATGGTTTGGAAAATTAAATCAAAACGAATTTGGTCATTTCCTGCACCGGTACTTCCGTGAGCAATTGCTTCGGCACCAACAGATTTTGCATATTTAATTGCTTCGATAGCTTGAAAAACACGCTCTGCGCTTACGGATAACGGATAGGTATTATTTTTTAATACATTTCCATAAATCAAATATTTAATGGCTTTGTCATAATATTTATCTACAATGGTAAGATTTGCATGTTGTGCGCTTCCTAATTCGTAGGCTCTTTCTTCAATAGCGGCTAGTTCCTCTTCATCAAATCCGCCTGTATTTATAAGAACGGTATGAACTTCATATCCTTTTTCGTTTTTTAAATATTTTAGGCAATAGGACGTATCTAATCCTCCACTATAAGCTAATACAACTTTTTTCATGATATTATTTTTTTAAGAACAAGGCTTCTTTAATTGATTTTAATCGGTTTAACACTCTAACGTTAAATGGGTGTTTAGGTTGTGCTTTGGGTGTTTCTTTTGGATCATAAAGCATTCCGGTGCACAAGCACATCTTGTTGTCTTTGCTTTTTAGGATTTCATAATTGGTACAGGTTTGACATCCTTTCCAAAAACTCGGATCATTGGTTAATTCTGAAAAAGGGACAGGTTTGTAACCCAAATCTGAATTAATTTTCATTACCGCTAAGCCAGTTGTTATTCCAAATACTTTAGCATCCGGATATTTTTCCAATGAATAGTCAAAAACAAATGATTTGATTTTTTTAGCTAAACCTAAATTTCTGTAATCAGGATGTACAATCAAACCAGAATGTGCTACAAATTTCCCGTGTTGCCAACTTTCGATATAACAAAAACCAGCAAATTTTCCATTGTCTAATGCAATGACGGCATCTTTGCTTTCCATTTTTTTCTGAATGTATTCAGGAGTTCTTTTAGCAATTCCCGTACCTCTCAAAAGGGCGGATAATTCTATAGTTTCGCATATTTCCTGCGAATACTTATAATGTTCTTTCTGAGTTGTTAGGATAGCAATATTCATTTCAAAAGCTGAATTTTTGAGTTATAAAATGATTTGTATATTTGTTTATGAAATGTATTTTCACCAAATTCAAATATAATACTAAAACAGTCCAATGTTGTGCAATAAATTGAACTACAGTATGATAGTAGTAAATAGGTATTGATTTTTAGATGTGTTAATCCAATAAAAGATAGCGGTAATTTCAAAACGGAAAAAATGAAGAATGAATAAAGATACGAAACAGCTTTTGGGTACTATAGAGATAGCATCCGTACTTCGGGAGAAGTAGTAGGTCTGTTTGTCCGTGACAAAGAAGTTATATGTAAACTTGTTTTATTCATTGGTACAAAAGTACACATATTTTTAAAATACAACACTAATTTTGTATTTTGTAACAAAATTTTAATCGATTGTTGATTTTTTAAATCGAAAAAATAATTTATAATCTTAATTATCAAGAAGTTATATGTAATAGTATTAATTTAAAATATTAGTTTCTAAACCTGTTACTGCTGATTACATCTTTTATTTTGGCTTTTAAATCGTCTCCGGTATCATAAACCATTTGTTCATTGCTTGGAAAAGCTACCGCTCTTTTGTCAAAATAAGAGTAATAATTATCATCTGAGGCGCGTCGATCTCCTTTGTAAGTGGCATAAATATTTTCGAAAATAAACTCACTAGTTATTGGGAAAGATTGCAATAATTGATTGCTCTTAAAATTGATGTAGTCAACTTTAGCGGTAATTTGACAGGATTTAAACTGTTTGAATTCATAAATGCGTACTGTAGCATTTCTCATATTATCCACCATCACGACTTTGCCTTTTTCGTCCAAAACTTCTTTTCCGTTAGCATCAATTAGTTTTTTGACACCATCTTTTATGATGCGATCTTTTACAAACTCTCTTTCTTTTATTTGCTCAGGCGAAATATAAATATGTCTAAAATTGATTACCATTCCATAATCATAATCAATTCCTTTCTGTTTGTTACTGTGGTAAACGGTCCATTTATCATTTAAACCATAAGTACTGAAATCCAATAAGTCATTTTGCAGGCGAGAAGGAATAATCATATTTGTTTCGTTTTTGGTGTAAATCAAAACATAATCAGAACCTTTAAATTTAGTTTCATCCATGAGTTGTAAAACGTTTTTATAATTTGGAGTTATTTGGTTTAAATATTCCATATCATCATACGCTTTTCGATAATTCATTTTATCTGAAGTTTCCATTAATTTTTTGGCATTAGCATACAAATAAGCTGATAATGCATTTTTACTAGCAATGATTTTGTCGTTATAATTGTCAAATGGAAAAATCGCATTTCTTTCTTCTATAAGTAGTTTCAAAGGAAGTAACGGTTTGATTTTTTCCTGACGGGAATTCAGTTGTAAATACGTATGATACATTTTCTCTAATTGAGCTGGATTTGCCTCTTTTTCCAATACGTTTACCGTATTCAAATCGCGTTCTTTAGCTTTGGCGAAAGCCTCTTCCAGTAAATAAATGTATTGTTGCTTCCCTTTTTTGTTTTTATTAGTTCGTAAATTAGAGATGGCATTGTCAATTGCTGGGTCGTAATTTCCAGAACTTAATAAATTTTGAGTTTGTTTTACCCCGCAGGACGAAACAAGAATAAACAACGATATTAAAAGAATGATTTTTTTCATAAGCAAAAAAAGTAAGGAGTGTTTTTTTGAAGCTGTAATCTTGTTTTATGAATTCAAATTTAAAAAATAATCCCATAAAAAAAACCTAACAAAAATAGAATAGATGTTAGGTTTTGAAAAGTATAGGTTTAATTTTTTATTTTCTCACGAATGGAGGGAGTAGTTTACTGGAAACTTCACCAAAACCAATCCTTACATGCCCGTTTTGACAAAATCCTTTCATGATCACAGTATCGTTATCATTTATAAATTTACGTTCCGTACCGTCTTTTAATTTTATTGGAGTTTTTCCGCCCCAAGTTAATTCAAGCATAGAACCATAACTATCGGGAGTTGGTCCTGAAATAGTACCTGAGCCCATCATGTCTCCAGAATTTACGCGACAACCATTAGAGGTGTGATGCGCTAATTGTTGGCACATTGACCAGTATAAATATTTGAAATTCGAATGAGAAATCACAGTCGCTTCTGAGTTTTCAGGTTGAATGGCGACTTCTAAATTGATATCGAAAGAATGTTTTCCTTTTTGTTGCAAATAGGGAAGTGGTGTTGGTTCTTGTTTTGGCCCTTTCGTTCTAAAAGGTTCCAAAGCATCCATTGTAACAATCCAAGGTGAAATTGAAGTCGCAAAGTTTTTTGCTAAAAATGGTCCTAGGGGCACATATTCCCATTTTTGAATGTCACGGGCACTCCAGTCATTCAATAAAACCATTCCGAAAATATAATCTTCAGCTTCGGTTACGGCAATGTTTTCTCCCATTATATTTACATCGGTCGTAATAAACGCGGTTTCTAGTTCAAAATCAACTGAACGAGAAGGACCAAAAACTGGCGTAGATTCTCCATTTGGCAGCATTTGTCCCATTGGTCTGTGTACTGGAATCCCAGAAGGGACAATGGTAGAACTTCTTCCATGGTAACCCACAGGTATGTGAAGCCAGTTGGGTAATAATGCATTTTCAGGATCACGGAACATTTTTCCTACATTAGTTGCGTGCTCTTTACTGGAATAAAAGTCCGTGTAATCACCAATTAGTACTGGTAATTGCATTTCTACATCTTCCATCTTGAAAATTATAATGTCTCTATCTTTAGCATTATCTTGTAATTTTGAATTTTTCACATCAAAAAGTTCAGCTATTCGGTTTCGAACCAAACGCCATGTTTTTTGACCATCAGATATAAAATCATTCAAAGTATCCTGCATGAACATATCATCGGTCAGTTCAATGCCTTCAAAATAACTTAATTGTTGTAAAGCTCCTAAATCGATTGCAAAATCTCCTATTCTAGTGCCTACAGTCACTATGTTTTCTTTAGTAAGAAAAACACCAAAAGGAATATTTTGTATGGGGAAATCACTATTGGCAGGTACTTCTAGCCATGATTTTCTATTGGTATCGTTAGCTGTTATTGGCATATTTTGTTAATTATTTTAATAAAAAATTACTCATCAAATATATTATAATCTAACTATTAACCAAACGTTTTTTTGTATTTTTGCATCAAATTAACGAAAATCAAAAAAATGCAACGCGACGAACAAATTTTTGACCTTATTCTAGAAGAACAAGAAAGACAAATTCACGGATTAGAACTTATTGCTTCAGAGAACTTCGTAAGTGACGAAGTAATGGAAGCAGCCGGTTCTGTTTTAACCAATAAATATGCTGAAGGATATCCTGGCAAAAGATACTACGGCGGTTGTGAAGTAGTTGATGTTATTGAGCAAATTGCTATAGATAGAGCCAAAGAGCTCTTTGGAGCTGCTTATGCAAATGTGCAGCCACACTCTGGCTCACAAGCTAATACAGCGGTTTACCACGCTTGTATCAAGCCTGGAGATAAAATTTTAGGTTTTGATTTGTCACATGGAGGGCACTTAACTCACGGTTCTCCAGTTAACTTTTCAGGACGTTTGTACACACCTTCCTTTTATGGTGTGGATAAGGAAACAGGACTTTTAAATTATGATAAAATTCAAGAAATAGCAACTAGAGAACAACCAAAATTAATCATTGCAGGAGCCTCGGCTTATTCCCGTGATATGGATTTTGAGCGTTTTAGAGTAATTGCGGACAGTGTTGGTGCTATTTTATTGGCTGATGTTTCTCATCCTGCAGGTCTTATTGCCAAAGGTTTGATGAATGATCCATTGCCTCATTGTCATATAGTTACTACAACAACCCACAAAACGTTACGTGGTCCTCGTGGAGGATTAATTTTGATGGGTAAAGATTTTGAAAATCCGTTTGGTTTAACTACACCAAAAGGAGAAATAAGAATGATGTCATCATTATTAGACTTAGCAGTTTTTCCTGGAAATCAAGGTGGCCCCTTAATGCACATTATTGCTGCAAAAGCAGTAGCATTTGGCGAAGCGTTAAAAGATGAATTTTTCACATATGCGTTACAATTGCAAAAAAATGCTAATGCTATGGCGGATGCTTTTGTAAAAAGAGGATATGAAATTATTTCTGGCGGAACAGATAATCACATGATGTTAATTGATTTAAGAAATAAAAATATTTCTGGAAAAGATGCTGAAAATGCATTAGTCAAAGCAGAAATTACCGTAAATAAGAACATGGTTCCATTTGATGATAAATCACCATTTGTAACTTCAGGAATTCGTGTAGGAACTCCGGCTATTACCACTCGTGGTCTTGTTGAAGAAGATATGGAAACGATTGTCGCTTTAATTGATCGAGTATTAATGGATCACACGAATGAAGATGTTATCGAGGCAGTAGCAAATGAAGTAAACGAAATGATGAGCGAAAGAGCTATTTTCGTATACTAATAAATCGTATTAAAGTTTTTAAAGTCGAAAGTCGAAAGTCTTGGAATAGAATTTAATATTCTGTCTTAGTTTTGGCTTTCGACTTTATGGCTTTCTAACTTTAAGACTAAAATTATGTCTGTACTAAGATTAAAATTACCAACGGACCCAAGATGGGTGAATATTGTAGAAAAAAACATTGAAGAAATCCTAACCGATCATGCTTGGTGTGAACAAAAAGCTGCTACAAATGCAATTACAATTATCACTAATAATTCAGAACATCAGGATTTAGTAAAGGATTTATTGGCTTTGGCCAAAGAGGAAATTGATCATTTTGAACAAGTACACAACATTATCATTAAACGCGGCTTGAAGTTGGGGCGCGAACGAAAAGATGATTATGTCAATGAATTATACTTGTACATGAAAAAAAATGGAAATGGAAGCAGAGTTTCAAGCTTAGTGGAACGTTTGTTGTTTTCTGCGATGATAGAAGCGAGAAGCTGTGAACGTTTCAAAGTACTTTCGGAGAATATAAATGATGAAGAATTATCAGTTTTTTACAGAGATTTGATGGAGAGTGAAGCAGGACATTACACCACTTTTATCACCTATGCTCGGAAATACGGAATTGGGATTGATGTTGAAAAAAGGTGGCGAGAATGGCTTGAATTTGAAGAGGCTGTTATTGCTAATTATGGTAAAAACGAAACCATTCACGGATAAATATAAGCTAGTTTTACTAAAGCATTTTTCTTTATCCATAGATTTTGAAGTTAGTTATAAAAGAAGTTATTGGATTAAATCATAGCTAAAAAACAGTACCTTTTACTTGTAAAAAACTAAATCTTCGAATGTTTGAAACTTAAATTTTTATATATTTTTCAAGTGATTTGCTTCACCTGAGTAAAATAAATAATTACTTCATGTGTCTTTAATGATTCGCTTCTCTAACGCATTTAGTAATAAATGGTTTGTAAATACCGTGTCCTCAGACGAGGAATCTTTAGTTAAAATAGACACCGCGATGCATTTTAAATTATAGTAGCCATTCCTTTGGTAGTATTCTATTTTAGTCATTAGGCTATAGGATACTCCTGTAATTTTACAGTTAAATGTTCCGGTTGTTAAAAATTGTGTTTCAGGTTTAATTGTTGATACTTCGCTATTTGCCAGCATTTTATAATAGTTGCGTTACTCCAATTCTCTTAGGAATCCTTCTAGCTGCAAATAGATTTGAACCATTCGTTTTTCGATTTTTTAATTTCGTCAGGTTTTTTGTATTGCATATTGTGAATCCTTGATTCTGGATCAATTATTATACTGTTAGACTTATTAATTTGTTGAAAACAGGTACTGTTTGTGTAGTAATGTGTATTGAACTAATCATTTGACTATTAAATCATGCTTAGCCAAAAGACCATTCAATCCATTTAAAGAAAAAATAGCTTTCTTTAATTTTGTCGAGGTAGGATCAATAGTATAATTATAACTTGTCTTGAAATCCGCCTTATTGGCAATTGCTTTAGCAAATTCAGAACGGTATAAATCACAATTGTCAAAAACCACAGCGGTCAAATCAGTATTCATGAAATCTACTGCGATAATACTACAATTGGTAAACGATGTTCCTTTGATTTTTAACGTGTAGAATTTAGAAAAATCCAGATTACAATTGGTAAAAGCGATTTCGAAAATTAATTTATCGCACATGGCAAAATTGACTTCTTTGATTTCGCACCGATTAAAAATTACAGTTCTAAAAGCGACATAATTTATTTTCGCGCCGCTAAAGGTGCAATCATTGAAAATACAGTCAATGAAAGTAACCGCAAGAAATACACATTTTGAGAAATTACAGTTCGTAAAAGTGCAACATTCAAATTCCTTAAAATTAACTTCTTCTTCGTTATAAGAGATGCTATCGTATTCGACATCGAGGAAATATTCTGGCATTTAGGGGTTTTAAATTCGGATTAAGTGTAAAGTTTACCACAACAAAGAAACGAAATTCTGAATCACAATAAGTTTGAAAGAGAAGTAATATTTTATGAATTTTTAAACTCTTTCATAATCACCTTTCCAATTGATAATCGCTTTTTTGATTGCTTTTCCTGAAAGGTTTTCATTTAGTGTTCGTTCAATTAGCATTGGAAGCTCTTCATCCGGTGCAAACCGTAAGGCAAATAATTGATCATCAGTTAACGTATGTTCGAAACTCTCGAATCTTTTTCCAGTTATTGTAAAATAACGGTAGCGTAATTCTATACGTACAATGCGGTTTTGTAAAGTTAAGGCATAATGTTGGCGCAACATAAATGCTAAGGAAAATAGTGCTGTAAAGAGAATACTAATAAAAACCCAAATTAATTGATCAGCAGTTGTAAAACTAAAATACACACTAATGCTCAGGAATGTCATTATAATTGGATAAAAGATAAAATGGTGGGGTGTGTAAAAGCGAATATGGTTTTTGTAGGATTGTGTTTTCATCACTTTGTATTTTTATATTTTTTTAAAGATAGTTAAAACTGTCTATTTCAAAGTCAGTATAATTTTTAATTATCAGAAAATCAAAACAGTATAAATTTGTATGCTGGTTGCATAAATATGAATTCCTCTTTTTTACAGATTAAAGGATAAACAGTGCGAAATTTTGTGAAAACCTTTGGTTTTTATATGGCAAGTAAATGGTATTAATTCCATAATTTTATAAAAAAATAAAAAATATGATACCTACTAAAGGATACGCAGTACAGGATTCAAAAACAGATTTAGCCCCTTGGAATTTTGAAAGACGAGAAGTTGGGCCACATGATGTACAATTCGATATTCAATTTTGTGGCGTTTGCCATAGTGATCTTCACCAAATAAAAGATGATTGGGGAGGAGCAATATTCCCAATGGTTCCCGGACATGAGATTGTAGGGAAAGTGATAAAAGTAGGAAGTCATGTCAAAAAGTTTAAAGTAGGAGATTTGGCAGGTACAGGATGTTTGGTAGATTCTTGTAGAACTTGTGAGAACTGTCAAGAGGGATTAGAGCAGTTTTGTTTAAACGGAAGTACTGAAACGTACAATGCTTTAGGACAAGACGGGAAAACGCCCACTTATGGTGGATATTCCAATACTATAGTGGTTCATGAAGATTTTGTTTTGCAAGTTTCTGATAAATTAGATTTAGCGGCTGTTGCGCCATTGCTTTGTGCTGGAATTACTACTTACTCTCCATTAAAACATTGGAAAGTAGGGAAAGGACACAAGTTAGCTGTTTTGGGTTTAGGCGGTTTGGGACATATGGCCGTTAAATTTGGTGTTGCTTTTGGAGCAGAGGTTACTGTATTAAGTACTTCTCCGGATAAGGAAGCTGATGCTAAAAAACTAGGAGCTCATAAATTTATTGTTACCAAAGATGCAGAACAACTAAAAAGTGTAACTGGATATTTTGATTTTATTCTGGATACTGTTTCAGCTCCACATGATTTGAATGTGTACATGTCTTTATTAAGAGTAAATGGAGTGCATATTTGTGTTGGAGTACCGCCAACGCCTTATGAGGTTCGTGCCTTTAGCTTAATAGGTGGCAGAAAAAGCTTAGCAGGTTCGTTGATTGGTGGTTTGCCAGAAACTCAAGAAATGCTTGATTACTGTGCTGAACATGGTATTGTTTCTGAAATTGAAATGATTGATATCAAAAACATTAATGATGCATACGACAGAATGATTAAAGGCGATGTACGTTACCGTTTTGTAATTGATATGGCAACTTTATAAAAAGTAGTTTTAAGATTGGTAAAAGCCCTAAACATTCTAAATGCTTAGGGCTTTTTTATTTCCTAAATTTAAAGTTTATTTGAAAACTGTAATTAATAGTTGTGATATGATTGCGAAAGCAAGGTAGAATATGGAGCTAATAATCTTTGATTATTTCTTTTTTTAATTTACTAATTACAAATTGGTTGTTTGTAAAAAAAAACTCTTCAATTGCTTGAAGAGTTTTAGTGGGGAGAGCAGGATTCGAACCTGCGAAGTTTACACAGCAGATTTACAGTCTGCCCTCGTTGGCCGCTTGAGTATCTCCCCAAGACTCAATAAGCATTGCTTATTGTGCTAACTGGGTGCAAATATAAAAACTGTTTTGATGTTTCCAAACTAAATTTACACTTAATTTCAGTATTATTTTTAATACATTGGTATTGAATAAAATATAAAAATCTCCACTAGGGAGATTTTTATATTTGTACTAAAGCAAGCTGCCTATTTAGCTAAAAGTTCTAATATTTTTGCTCTAAGAGCATCGCCTCGCAAATCTCTTGCTACTACATTACCTGATGCATCAAGTATAAAAGTTGCGGGAATAGACTCTACTTTATACTGTGCTGCAATTGGCTCATCCCAAAATTTTAAATTCGAAACCTGATTCCAGGTTAATTTATCTTTAGCTATGGCTTCTTTCCAGGCTTTGGCGTCTTTATCTAAAGACACGCCAATAATATTTAGGCCTTTACCATGTAATTCTTTGTAAAGAGCTACGACATTTGGATTTTCCTGACGACATGGGCCACACCATGAAGCCCAAAAATCGACTATCGTTACTTTACCTAAACTTTCTTTTAAGGAAATTATTTTCCCTTGAGGATTAGGACCTGAAAAATCTGCTCTTCATTTAGCTTCACCAGCTGGTGCAGCTGGAGCTGCTCCTACAGCAGCAGGCGCTTTCATTTCAGCAAGTTTAGTTTTGATGGCTAATCCTGGCTTTGTTTTTTTTAATGACTCTTCTAAACTGTTGTAAAGTTTTTCTGATTTTGTAATATCGGCTGTAGGATCATTTAGCATACCTTGGATTATTAAGGCAGTGATAAATGATTTAGGATGAGTCTCTGCATAAGTAACGTATTTTGCTTTTGAAGCGACACCAACTTCTTCCTGTATTTTTGAAAATTCTTTCATCAAACTATTAATAACTACTGTATCTTTAGATTGTTGAGCAGCATTCATTGCTTGCATGTTTTTGTTTTGGAAATCCATTAGTTTCTTTTGAACTTTAGTGATTTCCTCATTGAAAGTTACGTACTCATCATTATTGTAAGTTCCTGAAACTTTAGATTTTTGAATACTATCTTTATTAATGGCGATGGTTACTTCTCCATTTTCTAATATAAAAGGTATTTTTGCTTGCGCTCCTTCTAATTGAATCGTGTAGAAAGCAGGTTCTGTTATAGTTCCTTTCATTTCAAACTTACCATTTTCAACTTTTACAGTGTCTTTTGGTAACATCATTCCAGTTGCATCTTGTGTTTCCAAGATTATTGTTTTTCCATTATCAATTCCTGTAGCAGTTCCAGAAATGATATATTCATCTTTGCCAACTTTGCTGCAAGAAATTAAAAAAACACCTGCCGAAAGTAATAAAATTATTTTTTTCATTATTAATTAGTTAATTGAGTTAAGTGTGCAAAAGTATTTAAAAAATCTAAAATACAAATAATTTTAGAACCTAAATTTTTGTTATAATTTGTTATTAATTATGTATGTTTCATGTTGATTTAGAAACGAGTGCTTTTACTATTTTGGGCTGTCGATAATAATGGTAAAGATTGCAGTATTAAAAAGTTAGGTGTTTTTTTAATTCTACTCTTTAATTAGAAAAGATTAAAACATTTTAGGAGTTAAAAATAGTTTTGTTTGAATTTGTAAATAATATATTTTTCCTAAAATTCTTTTTTTAAGAAATTCGATCCTTAGATGTATTGATGATAATTTTTCTAAAATAAATTGGATTTAATTAAAACTTAAAATCAATTTCATTATTCGAATTCTTATATGAATGGGTTGAAATAAAAAAAGCATCCGTGTAAGGGATGCTTGAGTATTTTTAACGATGAGAAATTAATCTTGATTGATCGTTTTTCTCCAAGTAAATGAATTGAGAATGTGTCTTTTAGCAAATCTTCCAGGAGAATCAGCATTGACCATTTTTACATATGTTGCTTTAGGAACACTAATATATTCGTAAACGCTACCATTTGAAAAATTGATAATTAATCTGCCTTCCACAAATTTGTAATCTGAAATTGTAGCTGTTGCAATTGTTTCAGTATATTCTGGTAAGTTTTGTTTTAAAGTTTCAGGATTGATGCTGACCAAAAAATGATATGCTTCAATAATTTTTTTACTGTTTTCTTCTGCAGCCTTTAATCCATCTTCATCTCCCTGAAATTTGTCAGGATGCGCTTCTTTCATCGCATTACGATAAATCGTTTTTAAATCTTTCAGCTCTGCAGTTTTATCTACATTTAGCAGTTTGCGGTATTCAACTATTTTTTTCATAAATATGGTAACTACTTGTCTTTTATTATAGAATCAATATAATTTGATTTCAAAATCGACAAATTTTTTGCAAAGGTACACTTTTTTTTATTTTTTTGGATTATGACCCAAAAATTTTAAGAAAAAAGTATTTTTATAAAAAATTCTTTAAAGTATAAAACATTAAATAGTTCTATTGCTGCGGTTTGTTATTTGCTTTGTCAAAGTTTTTTGACTTTTTTTGGTATTTATTATAGCTTATATCACTGGGATTTTCTATAATTGATTTTATAGTTATCCAATCTCCAACATTATGTTTTTGAGCCATTTTATAATCTAAAAGATATTCGCCACAGAAAAAGTTGTTGTTTTCGTCTTTTTCCATAACTCCGGTGAAAACACCTTTTTGTAACATTCTTTCTTCGGAAGCTTTAGTCATAATCAATTTATTTAAAATAATTCTACCGTGCAAAGTTAATCAAATATAATTTCTCTTGCTACGATTTGGGCTTTCTGATTACCTTTGTGTTATGGAAAATATTTTTCGACCAAACCCAAATTCCTTTAAAAACACTTTCTGCGTATTTAATGAGGTATCTATTGAAGCCATAAATAAATTAAAAATACAATATGACAGTAAATCGGGTAGTAAATATTATTATACTAAAATAGGGATGTTTCGTTTGTCGAATCATTGGGGCCGCTTAGCCAATAGCAAATGGCGTTTAGAGCCTTTAGAACCTGAAACGAGGTCTAAAATTAAATTGGGTTTTGCCTCTTGGGATAGTTTCTACCCGGATAATGCTTTGGAGGAACTGTATTATTTAGAAGTTAATTTCCTAAACAACACAATCAATTATCAACATAGAGATACTCCAAGGTATGATAAAAAAGTACTATTAAGAACGAGTAGCGAAACTACTAAAAGGATTAAGCAAGCTCGAAACATATTAAACTTGACGTCATGGGCTAAATATTTTGAGAGTGACGATATTGAGCTTCTGAGACGAAAAATCATCAATGCACTTATTTATACCAATAAAACTTTAGAAGAAATAAAAAAAGAAATCATTTAATATTACTCAAGCAATAATTTTTAAACTCTTTTAATCATTTGAAGCAATTAATAATAAATCGTTTACTGTAACTGGTTTTGATAAATAGCCTAAAATATTTTCATAAGATTTGGATCTGTTTTTATCTTCAATGGCAATTGATGAACTAACAATATACACAATAATTTCTTTATCAAATTGAGGTTTTAACAATCCCATTGCTTCCATAAATTCCCAACCGTCCATAACGGGCATGTTAATATCTAATAATATTATATCGGGAAGGGTTGTGTTGTTTTCTAAGGCATCAAGTGCCTCTTTTCCATTCTTGAAAGAGGAAATAGCAGAGAACATTTCGGATTTATGAATTATTTTATTTACGATTATTTGGTAAATAGCATCATCGTCTACTATCCAGATTGCTTTTTTTATCATTGAATATAGATTTTAAAAGTAGTTCCTATATTGGGTTCGCTTTCCACGGTAATAGTACCTCCCATTGCATCAATTTGATTTTTTGTAATAAATAATCCTATTCCTTTTGAGTCAGAATTATTTGTAAATGTCTTGTACATTCCGAAAATTTTGTCAGCATTTCTAACCAGATCAATTCCTATACCATTATCAGAAATTTGAAGGACTTTCATCTCGTTTTCTATAGCCAAATTAATTTTTATAATAGGTTTTCGAGCAGGATGCCTGTAGCGTATAGAATTTGAAATAATATTATAAAGGATACTTTCGAGGTAAGCAGGATTATAATTAATCATTGTTTCATCAGGTATTTCTGTAAAAATTGTAACTTCATGGGATACAATTTGTTCCGTAAGGACATTTTTAACGGTTGTAATATATCGTTCTAAGTTTAACGGCTCTGATACCAAGCCGATGTTTGTTCGTATGTTAATGACTTCGTTCAAATGAAGCATCGTTTCGTTTAGGGAACTAGAAACAGTTTTTAAAAGTTCCATCATTTGTTCTCTTTCTTCTTCAGATTCAGAGGATTCAATCAAAGCAACAATAGAAGCAATATTGCTCGTATGTGATCTTAAATTATGTGAAACGATATAGGAAAAATTCAGCAGTCTTTTATTTTGTTCAGTAACGAGATTAAAGGATGTATTTAAATCTTTTTCGGCTTCTTTTGCTTTAGTAATATCAATCATAATACCACGTAAACTCGTGACTTTACCATTTTCCAAAACTACATTTACAATATCTCTTAACCAAACAATGGACCCATTTTTAGCCACCATTCTATATTCAAAATCATGGTCTAAACTTTCATTTGTTTTTACTTTACAATAATTCTGAACCCATTCTTTGTCTTCGGAGTAAATGTGGTCACGCCAGAAAGAAGAGTTTCCTAACCATTCCTCTTGAGTGTACCCTAATATGTTCTCTACTTTTTGGCTAATAAAATTAAAAGAAAAACTGGATGCATCACATTCCCAAACAATTCCATCAATTGTATTTATTAATGATTCAATTCTTCTTTGCGAATTAAGAATTGTTTTTTCTGATGATTTTCTATCTGTAATATCTTCGGTAGAAACTATGATTCGTTCTAATGTTTTCTCATAACCACGAATTACATTCCATCTTAAGTTTACATTGCGATATTCACCTGCAGTATTTTTTATTTTAGTGTCAATAATTAATTGTTTTTCTCCTTGTGTTATAGCAATCAATTGTTTGGTAAAATCAGAAATTGAATCATTATCGATGATTTGTGAAAGCCCTAGAATTAATTCTTTTTTTGTTTTAACCTTATGTAGGTTTAAACACATCTTATTTACATTAATAATTTTTACTAAAGAAACACATTTATGAATGACGTCAGGATGCATTTTTAAATAAAGCGAAACTGTTTCGGGACTTTCATTAAGAAGATTTAATTTGTGAAGATAACTTTTTACTTTAGAGAAATCTTCTTCCCACAAAGGTATCGGAGAATCTTCAAATAAACTTTTAAATCGAATTTCACTTTTTTTAATTAATTTCTCTGCTGCTTTTTTAGCAGATATATCTTCAACAATTGAGATGTGTGTAGTGACTTTTTTGTCCTTTTTTAATAAGGGCGAGACCGTTAGATTTACCCAAACAATATCTCCGGATTTAGTAAAGTACCGTTTTTCCATAGAATACTCTCTGATTTTTCCATCTCTGAGTTTTTCAAGATTCAATAAATCTTCTTCTAAATCTTCCGGGTGTGTTATGGACTGAAAATTTCTCTCTTTCATTTCTTGTTGTGTGTACCCTAGTAACTGGCAATATTGGTTGTTAATTTCAATAAAATTACCAGTAAATGAATCGATATGAGCAATTCCTACTGCTGCCTGATCAAAAATAGCTTCAAATTTTATTTCTGAATTTAATAGTTTAGTGGCTTGGATATTAACCAATGATTGTAATTCCTTGGGTATTTTTAGTAGTGTAAATATTAAAACGCCAAAAAGTGCCGCTAGAATAATTCCAATAATTCCAGGAATTAAAATTTGTAAATAAAGATAATTTTGATGTTTTGATATCAGGTATAGTTTCCAGTCTCCATCTGGAATAGTGGTAGAGATATTGTAGTTTTTTGAAAAATCTCTTTTATTTGGTAAATAAAAAATTTCTTTTTGGTCCTCAATATTGTATTTTGAAAACTGAAAATAATATTTTGAATCATCTACGTTTTCTATTCCCGAAGCTTTTAAAAAAGCATCTAATTTAATAATTACAGCAGAAAATCCCCAAAAACGATTATTTCTAAAAATAGGAAACCTACCTACAATTCCTACCCCGCCTTGTTTTAACTTCAAGGGTCCTGCGAAATACATTTTCTGGTTAGTAATTGATTTTAAGGCTTCTTTTTTAAGACTAGGCGTTGTTAGAATATTTAAATTTAAAGCTGCTTCATTGCCCGCCAATGGATATATATACTTAATTATCCCTTGAGGAACCAATTGCACAGCGCTAATATTGGTATTTGATTCTATTAGTTTTTGACTAACGTAATCAAAATTTTCAGGAATACCTTTATCATTAATAGTTAGGGCTAGGGTTAATGTGGTGGTATAACAATTTTTTAGTGATTGTTCAATGTTTTGATTGACAACATTAAGGATACTATTCATTTCCCGTTGTTCATCTTCTTTTATTAGTTTGTATTGTTGAGAAACAATAAAACCAGCAATGTAACTTAAAAAGAGAAATGTTAATAAACCAGTTGTTTTCGGTCTGTCCAAGAACCATTTAATGAATTTAGTATTCTTTTTTTGAGGCTTCATGTATTGTAATAAGTAGGTTTTTGGGCAATATAGTTCAAAAAAATAAATATATAAAAAAATAATAGATGTGCACACTAATTTTTTGGATTATAGTTCTCTCTATTTTTTTTATAAATATATGGCTAGAAGAGATTAGACTTATTAGCGTTTTGTACCTACTAAAAAAAAGCAATTATCAAATGGGAAAATTATAATTCTGAAATTTTAATCTAATTATGGAATGTTGTTATGCAATTGTGTACGTGATTTTATCCTATGAAATAAATTATTTGAAACTAAAAACAATTTTAATTTCAATAATTAAGCCGAACTTTGCAGTATATTTTCAATCAATTAACTAATTGGTATTTAAAGAAAACAGATGAGTAGAAATAACGAAAGGAATATTAAGAAACATAACGATAAATTACACAAAGCTCAGGACAAAGTGAAACAGGCTGAAATTCTTCGTAAAGAAAAACTTAAGCAAATAGCTAAAAAATTTAACGAAGATCAGGCTTCACAAAAATAGTTTACAATATTGACAAATGGAAAACGATAAATTTATTGAATTAAAAAATGGAGTTCAGGAAATAATAGACTTTATAGCGATTAAAAATGCTAATGCAGCTAATAATAAACTAGTAGCGGTCAGTGCTGATCTAGATGAATTATTAGATTTTGCTGAGGAAGATGAAGACCTCATGGAAATAAGTCGTTATCAAGTATTGCTGAATCAATTACAGCAAAAAATAGTTGGGCTCAACGGTCAGGCATCAAGTTCAGTTTAAAAGTTTCTTCAATATTCAAATGACTGAAAATAAATGTTATTGTGGTTCTGATATAACTTTCCCCAATTGTTGTGAACCTTTTATTAAAGGCGATGCAAATGCATCAACTGCTGAAACTTTAATGCGTTCCAGATATTCAGCTTATGTAAGTCATAAAGCAGTTTATTTATGGGCTACAACTCATATTTCAGAAAGGGAAAAATATACTCAAGAAGAAATTTTAAATTGGGCAATAAATAACCATTGGTTGCAATTAGAAATTATAAATACTACAGAAAATACAGTAGAGTTTAAAGCTTATTTTTTAGACACTAATCTTCAAAAACATATTCATCATGAACTTTCTACTTTTAAATTTGAAAATGGTAGTTGGTTTTATGTTAATGGAAAATTCTTTAATTAGTTTTTAGGGTTAATAATAGGACTTGATTTATTGAGGAGTGTTTTTAACTAAAAATTAATAAACGTTTGTCCAGAGTACATTTTAAATTGATGTAATTTTAAAGTCTATGAAAAATAACATTAAAAAAGGTTTTTATTTCAAGCAATATGAAACGCCATTTCAGTCTCCGTTTGATAAGCTCTTTGGTATTTTCAAAGAATTAATTACACACACTTCTGGAGATTTTGATGAGGCTATCGATTGGTTACGGGAATTGGACAAAGAATATAAACTCACCGATGAACACTACAGCATCGATGATTTTATTGAAGATTTAAAGAAAAAAGGATACATTAGAGATGAACTCAAAGAAGATGGGACTTCAGGAATTGGGATTACTGCCAAAACAGAACGTGCCATCCGACAACAGGCTTTAGACAATATTTTTGGTAACTTAAAGCGTTCAGGAAGCGGAAATCATAAAACGAAACATTCCGGAAACGGAGACGAACACACAGGTGAATTTCGAGAATTTCATTTTGGTGATGGATTGGAGCGCATTTCTTTGACCGAGAGTTTGCGCAATGCCCAAATAAATAATGGTGTAGCAGATTTTATGTTGACCGAAAATGATCTGGTTGTTGAAGAAACACAGTACAAATCACAGATGAGTACGGTTCTGATGATTGATATCAGTCACAGCATGATTTTGTATGGTGAAGATAGAATTACGCCCGCCAAAAAAGTTGCGATGGCTCTTGCTGAGTTAATTACGACTCGTTATCCAAAAGACACCTTAGACATTCTTGTTTTTGGGAATGATGCCTGGACGATTGCAATCCGTGATCTACCTTATTTAAAAGTCGGGCCGTTTCACACCAATACGGTGGCGGGTTTACAACTTGCTATGGATTTACTCCGTAGAAAACGAAATACCAATAAGCAAATTTTCATGATTACCGATGGAAAACCTAGTTGTGTTCGCGAAAAAGACGGTTCTTATTATATGAACAGCAATGGACTCGATGAATATATTGTTGACAAATGTTACAATCAGGCACAACAAGCTCGAAAATTACATATTCCGATAACTACTTTTATGATTGCGAATGATCCTTATTTACAGCAATTTGTCAATCGTTTCACTGAAGCCAATCAAGGGAAAGCTTTTTACACTGGTTTAAAAGGACTTGGTGAAATGATTTTTGAAGATTATGAAACCAATCGCAAAAAGAGAATAAAGTAGTCGTCAATTGTCAGTTAGAGCGCAGTCAAGAACAAATGTAAAAGTAATAACATGAACACTTTCAAAAATAATATGAAAATAGAAAATATAAATACACTCGGAGAATTAAAAAAATCAGGTTACGAAAGCAAAAGCATCAAAGAAGAGTTGCGTTCCAACTTAAGAGAAAAAATAAAATCTGGAAAACCGACTTTTGAAGGCGTTCATGGTTTTGAAAATACTGTAATTCCAGAATTGGAAAGAGCCATTTTATCGCGACATAATATTAATTTATTAGGGCTTCGAGGTCAAGCGAAAACACGATTGGCTCGTAAAATGATTGAATTACTAGACGAATACATTCCGTTTGTGACAGGGTCAGAAATTAATGATGATCCTTTGCAGCCTATTTCGCGTTTTGCTAAAGACATAATAGAAGCCAAAGGAGATGAAACTCCTATCTCATGGTTGCACCGAAGCGATCGTTTTTTTGAGAAATTAGCTACTCCAGATGTAACTGTTGCAGATTTAATCGGGGATGTGGATCCGATAAAAGCCGCTAATTTAAAATTGTCCTATGCAGATGACCGTGTGATCCATTTTGGTATGATTCCGCGAGCAAACCGCTGTATTTTTGTCATTAATGAATTGCCCGATTTACAGGCAAGAATCCAAGTAGCATTGTTTAATATTCTACAAGAAGGTGATATTCAAATTCGGGGTTTTAAGTTGCGTATGCCACTCGATATGCAGTTTGTTTTTACGGCAAACCCGGAGGATTATACGAATCGTGGAAGTATTGTAACACCCTTAAAAGATAGAATTGGTTCTCAAATCTTGACGCATTATCCTGAAAGTATTAAAATTGCAAGAACCATTACTGAACAAGAAGCAAAACTGGATGCAACGCAAAATGAGATGGTTTATGTGCCTTCATTAGCCAGGGATTTGTTAGAACAAATTAGTTTTGAAGCAAGGGAAAGTGAATACATTGATAATAAAAGTGGCGTAAGTGCTCGATTAAGTATTACGGCTTTAGAAAATCTATTAAGTACTGCCGAAAGAAGAGCATTGAAATCTGGAAGTGAAAAAACTACGTTACGTCTGTCTGATTTTATGGGAATTATTCCTGCTATTACCGGAAAAGTAGAGTTGGTTTACGAAGGAGAGCAGGAGGGAGCTGCAGCAGTAGCGCAGCATTTATTGGGCGATGCGATTCATACTTTTTTCCCAGCTTATTTTCCAAAAATTGAAAAACTAGAGAAAGAAGGCGTCAAAAACGCCTATACGGATATTATTGAATGGTTTTTTGCCGAAAGCGGTTTTGAATTATTAGATGATTGTTCTGATGAAGACTACGAAAGAATCTTGGGAAGTATTGTACCGCTTGAAATTTTGATCAAAAAATACCAACCCCAATTGGAAAATGAAGATAAGTTTTTTATGAAAGAATTTATTCTTTGGGGATTAGTAGAATACAAAAAACTGAGTAAAGATCGCTTTTCAGAAGGCTATCAGTTCAAGGATATTTATGGAAGTTTTATCAGTAAATTATAACTAATAAAAAAGGGTTTGGATTCATTTCTAAACCCTTTTTTATTATCTCTTATTGCAATATAAAAACAAATTAGTAATAAATAATTTTATTTATTACATAATGAGTCCCTAGCGGGTTTTATTAGTCTACCTTGTCCCGTTGGTAGTAAATACAGTCAATTAAAACAAATATGGAAAATAGTTTCGAGGCCTTGATTGCTACTTATATTAAGAATAAAGTAGGGATATCCGAAGATTTTTTGAGTACCCATTTAGCCAATAATCTAAAGCAAAACTTACTTGTTTTGAATCAGAAAAGCCTATTGATGGAAGCTGGAATTGGGAATTCAGAGAAGGTTTCTTATGATGGTGCGATACGAAGCGATTCCATTTATTGGCTTGACAAAAAACACAATAACGCATTCGAAAATGAATTCTTTACTCAAATAGAAGCCTTTATTGTTTATTTAAATCAAAGCTGTTATGCAGGAATAACGGGCTATGAGTTTCATTATTCGTTGTATGAAGCAGGGGATTTTTATCTGAAGCATTTGGATCAATTTAAGAATAATCCCAGTCGAAAATATTCGATGATTAGTTACTTAAATAGTAATTGGCAAGAAAGTGACGGTGGTGAATTGCTGATACATCAAGCTGACAACAATCAAAAAATTGCTCCTACTCAGGGTAAAACAGTTTTTTTTAAAAGTGATGAATTGGTTCATGAAGTTTTAGTGACTCAAAATACTAGAATGAGCATTACTGGATGGCTTAAGAGTGATTAAAATTCTATTTAAAAACGAAATAAAGTAAGTATATTTTTAAGTACTTGTTTATCGGAGGTATATTTCAAACACTCAGAACTCAGTTTTAAATAATTTATTAGATGGTAGTATTTTTTACCACACGTACATTTTCTAACTTATAATTATTAAAAGTCAACGGAAGATTTATACAGTTTATAAAATTCGTCTGACTTCTGAAAATTCTATACGGAGTGAAGACGAATTTAAATTAAATATAAACTATCTTGTAAGATCATAAATAAAACTAGTTATGTATAAAATTCATACTATTGATTTACACTTTCAATCTGAAAAACACTCCATAGGCGCTTTTTTAATTGAAACCGAAAAAGGTCCGATACTTATCGAAACCGGACCAGAATCTACTTGGGAATATCTTGAAAAAGGGATTCAGAAAATAGGATACCAGATTATAGATATTCAACATGTATTTCTGACCCACATCCATTTTGATCATGCGGGAGCTGCATGGAAGTTTGCACGAAATGGAGCTAAAATATACGTACATCCAATTGGAATTCCGCATCTAGCCAATCCCGAGAAATTATGGAATTCAGCCAAGATGATATACACAGATGCGATGGAGCTTCTTTGGGGAAAGATGGAATCCATACCTGAACAACAATTAATCGGGGTAACTGATGGAGATAGTGTAGACTTTGGAGATGTACGAATAAGAGTATGGTATACTCCGGGACATGCCGTACATCATAATGCCTACCAAATTGGTGACGCGATATTTACAGGTGATGTGGCTGGTGTAAAAATAGGAGAGGGTCCAGTAGTACCACCTTGTCCGCCACCTGATATTAATATTGAATTATGGAAAGAATCCCTAAAAAAACTTAAAGATTTAAAGCCAAAAGCCTTGTATTTAACTCATTTTGATTTACAAACAAATCCCGATGAATTATTGTCAGAACTAGAATTAGTTCTCGATGAATGGGCAAATTTCATAAAACCATTTTATGATAATCAAACTCCACCTGAAATAATAGTACCACAATTTATAGAATACACTAGAAAACAGTTTGTGAATAAAGGATTAAAGGCGGAAGAGATCCAAACTTATGAGTTTGCTAATCCAAGCTGGATGTCCGTAAATGGTTTATTGCGCTATTGGAAACTAAAAGAACAAGGAAGAATTTAAGATTTTATAATTTTTACTGTTTTTATTTTAACCACTGAAACCCTATTAATACTTTTTTTGAATTGTTGCTTTCTTTAACTTTATAAAAGAGTAATATAAAAGAAAATAAATGGTAATTTTGAACGCTAAAATTCATTATGTTATTTCTGATTTTAAGTGTTATTTGCAGTGTTACCGTAGGAGCGTTATTTAAAGTGGCTCGCGGGTACGCAATCAGCGCTATTCAAATCGTTGCTTGGAATTATGTATTTGCTTTAATTCTTTGTTATTTGTCCTTTAGTCCAGCTTTTAATAATATAGGATATTCGGCACCATGGAGCATTTATGTATCGATCGGGATCTTGTTACCGACTGTTTTTCTTTTTTTGGCAGCTTCGATAAAACAAGTAGGTATCGTTAAAACAGATGCAGCCCAAAGACTTTCTTTGTTTATTCCCATTATGGCTGCTTGGCTGCTCTTCAAGGAAGATTTCAATATGTTAAAAATCACTGCACTTTTGGTAGGATTTCCTGCATTGTTGCTTATTCTGGCTAAGCCTTCCCAAAACACGAATAATAATTGGATTTATCCAGCAGTAGTTTTGCTAGGATTTGGAATTATAGACATTCTTTTTAAACAAATTGCATTGTATACAACTCTGCCCCATACAACATCATTAGTTATAGTTTTTGCAATAGCTCTGCTTATTATGATTGGTGCTGTCGTTTATGAGGTGATTGTGATTAAAATACCGTTTAATTTAAAGAATATTATTTTTGGAGGTTTAGTGGGTATTTTTAATTTTGGAAATATTCTTTTCTATTTAAAAGCACATAAAGTCTTCGCAGAAAATCCTTCAACAGTTTTTGCTGGGATGAATATGGGAGTCATTGTAATAGGTAGCCTTGTTGGCATCTTTGTTTTTAAAGAAAAACTAACCAAAATGAATTTTACAGGTCTTTTTTTGGCTCTGATAGCAATTATTTTAATCGTGATCTCACAGATCATTTAATAAACTAAAATGTTACAACCTCATTAAAGAAGTCAATTAATTACTAAACTTTGTAGAAAATTTGCCGTCATATTATACGTAATTGTGGTTTGTTTTATAATTGTCCGTAAACACGTATTATATAATTTCCATTCAAAAATTGTATTGGATCTATTTGGCTTTGCAGGACAACTCCGTGATGAGGGTTTTCTAGTAATAGTTGGGCTGCTTGAGCCAAGGGCGCTGCCGTGGTTGTTTGAATGGCTCTCAATTGATGTTTCCCTACTTTTTGAGGATCTATGAGTTTAGCAATTTCTCGTCTGCGCAAAATTCCAGATGCGTCCATACCTTCTACTGCTGCATACAAAACGATTTGGTCATCTTCAACATGAGGCACTAATGCTTCCATTTTTTCTTGCAATCCTTTAATTGCGTCTGGAGCATTTTCTAAATCAATAAGTTGTTCCTGTATCCAACCATAATGTCCTGGATGACGTAAGGTCTTATAATCGAGCGAGCGTACTTTTTCTGATAATGCATCTGGTAAATCAGCAGCACCTCCAGAAGTAAGGTCTTCCTCATAAGTGATTCCATCAATAATAATAGTTGCTCTTTCGGATAATGCTGGTAGGTTAGTTTTTTTAAAATCCCGAAGTACAACAGTATCTTTTATGTACTCAGTAGCAACACCCACCGGACTCCATGTAAAACCATAATAATGAGGGGCAACTGCATGATTGGTTAGAGCTCCAACTTTAAACTCTAATTTGTCGGCTTTATCTACTTCATAATCCTTACAAAACTGTTGAAAAAGCCCATTGGCAAGTAAATCAATATAACCAGGTGCTAAACCAGTTTGAAGTAGAAAACCAGTTTGAGCATCTTTTGCTAAAGCTATTATTTCTTCGGTTTCTGCAACATATTCTGTGAGATTAGCGTAATGCAACTTATAATCCTTTGCAAACTGGGCGATTCTCGTTGCTTGACTACCCGGTAGGCAGTCTAGAATAATATCTCCTTGAAGCAAGATTCTTTTCATATCATCTGTTAAGCCCTTTTCAGCAAGATAAAAGTCCTGAACAAATTCGGATTTTGTTGTTCCTTCTTGAATCCACTGTGCTACTTTTTTTGCTTTTGAATGGGTTCTGTCACCAATAAAAAGAGTAGGTGTTACTTCGCTCCATTCCATCAATAACAAACCAACAGCTTCTGCAATTCCTCCTGCTCCTGCAATAATTATAGTGTGATGCTTTTTCATATCTTAAAGATACTATTTTTTATTGGTTAAGCATTTAGGGTTCTAAGTTAAAAGAGGTTTGATCCCCTGATTAAATGGTACTAGTTCAGATTATTGCATTCAAGGGGCTAATATCAGTAGTCAATTTTAGTGCTACTGGGATAGTTTTTTTAATATCAATCAGTAAATATTTAATATAGCCGATAATTTGATATTACTAATTTTCTATTTTTAAAATCAAATTATTTTATATTTAAGATAGTTTATTTGGTATACCTGCTACTTTCCGATACAGAAATTAGCAAATATATTTCCTAACAATTCATCATTCGTAACCTGACCGGTGATCATCCCAAATTGGTACAGCGCTTCCTTGATATCCAAAGCCATCAAGTCGCTTGATAGGTTGGTTTCCAGTCCGTATTTTACTTTTTTTATTTCGTCTAGTGCTTTTAGTAAAGAATCGTAATGTCTTGTATTAGTGACGATTGTTTCATTATTTCGTAATGCGCCAGTATTAACAAATGAAAGTAACTGATCTTTTAAATCTTCAACGCCTAATTTTTCTTTAGCAGAAACAAGTAAAATTTCGGGTATTTCAGATTTTAAATTTAGGATTTCATTTTCTTCTAATTTATCGGCTTTGTTACCAATAATTACTAACGGCTTCAATGGAAACTGATTCTTAATTTTTTCTAATTCCACTTTCAACTTTAAACCGGAAACTTTAAACTCAGAACTATCAAAAAGAAAAACAACTACTTGTGCCTGTTCAATTTTTTCGAATGTTTTTCGGATTCCAATGCTTTCCACCACATCTTCAGTTTCGCGAATCCCAGCAGTGTCTATAAATCGAAATCCGATGCCACCAATGACCAATTCATCTTCAATTGTATCTCTTGTTGTTCCCGCAATTTCCGAAACAATGGCACGCTCTTCATTTAATAATGCATTCAATAGCGTTGATTTCCCCACATTTGGTTCTCCCACAATGGCTACAGGAATTCCGTTTTTAATTACATTTCCTACTGAAAAGGAATCGATTAAACGTTTAAGTACAAATTCAATTCTATTTAATAATTCATAAAACTGCGTTCTATCTGCAAATGCTACATCTTCCTCAGCAAAGTCGAGTTCAAGTTCGATCAATGAAGCAAAATTTAACAATTCTTCTCTAAGTTTGGCAATTTCATTAGAGAAACCTCCACGCATTTGCTGCATGGCAATTTGATGTGATGCTTCATTATCTGATGAAATTAGATCGGCAACAGCTTCTGCTTGGGATAAGTCTAGTTTTCCGTTTAAGAAAGCTCGTAATGTAAATTCACCAGGATTAGCCATTCGACAGCCTTTTCTTAGCAATAACTGAATAATCTGCTGTTGTATGTAAGTTGAACCGTGACAGGAAATTTCAATCGTATTTTCTCCGGTGTACGAGTTTGGACCTTTGAAGATCGATACTAGGACTTCATCCAAAGTTTTCAAGTCATCCTTAATGTGCCCTAAATGCAAAGTATGCGTTCTTTGTGTTCTTAAGTCTTTGTTTTTGATAGATTTAAAAACAGTATTTCCAATAGTAATGGCATCTTCGCCGGAAATTCGAATTACTGCTATTGCTCCAGCTCCGGAAGGAGTTGCAAGAGCCACAATGGAATCGTGAGGTATCATATATATGTAGTCAATTTTATGCAAAAGTAAGTAAAATTGACAATGGGACAAGACTTGGATAATAAAGCATTGCCTTTAGTTTTGTTAAAAATCAGTAAAACTGATAAATATCATACTACTTTGTTTTTTGTTTTGTAAATTTATAGTATGAATTGATTTGCAACTAATGAACTATGCTATGAAAAAAATTCTATTTCCTACCGACTTTTCTATGGTGTCCAAAAATGCTTTTATATATGCATTGAAATTGGCAGAATCCATCAATGCTGAAATAGTTACAATGCATGTTTACCAATTTCCTCAAACCAATTATATTAATGTTTCAGAATATTTACATGAAATATATGATGTCACGGAACTTAGTAATTTTGAAAATTATAAAGATGAGGTTCCTATTTTAAGAAATATTGCTGATGAGAATAATTTGAATCATATCAAGATTAGTCATGTTTTAATCTCAGGGAATCTCGTTGCTGAAATAAAAAAAATCACTGAGAATGAAAATTATGATTTTGTGGTTATGGGCACAAAAGGAGCGACTAGTGTTAAAGAAACTTTTTTTGGCACAACAGCTACAAAAGTGATGAATGATATCAAAGCATTAGTTTTAGCAATACCGGAACACTGTCAATACCATACAATCAAAAAAATACTTTTTATTACGCAGTATAGACCAGAAGATACTGAATCCTTTTTACGGGTTATGTCTTTAGCCAGAATCTTTCAAGCTCACATAGATTGTTTGCGTATAGAGTCGCCGCATCATGAAGTAAAAAATGACTGTATGGAAGAATGGAATGGATTGATTGATAATCAAGAAGTATTATTTCACTCGATTATAGAAGAAGATGTGGAAGGAACTATTTTAAAATTTATAGATCTATATGAAATTAATTTGATTGCGATGCATGTGTATCATCGAAATTTTTTTGAAAAACTATTCGAAATAAGTCTTTCAAAAAAATTGACTTTCCATATTAATGTCCCCATTCTTGCTATCCACGGATAAAAAAAATCGGATGTGATGTTGTTTACCAAACGATTTTAACACCTAATAAAATGAAAAAAATTCTATTTCCTACAGATTTTTCCGAAGTGGCGACAAATGCTTTTGTCCATGCTTTAGAATTTGCAAAAATAGTTCATGGTGAACTCATTTTATTACACACCTTTGAATTGCCAATATATGACAATCAGTTTTTTCCAGAAAATTATGCCGTCATTTATGATTCTTTGCAGTTGGCTAACCTTAATATGTTTAAGGATGAAATTCCAAAACTTCGCGCTATAGCTCAATCACATAATCTGGATAAAATTAAGATTTCTCATAGGCTTATGGATGGTGATTTACTTTATAATATTAAGAAATCTATAAAAGAAGACGCAATAGATTTTGTGATAATGGGTACATCGGGAGCCAGTGGTTGGGAAGCGTTTTTTATAGGTACTAATACAGGATCTGTTATTTCAGGAATTCAAGTTCCTATGTTGTGTGTCCCAGTGGAGGCTAAATTTAAAAAAATTGAAGTCATAGGCTTTACAACCCGCTTCCGCGAAAAAGATAAAATAGCGCTGAAAATGGTTTTAAAAATTGCAAAAAAAACAAATGCAAAAGTAAAGTGCCTTTATGTAAAAACAAATGAATCAGATGTAACCAAAGAAACTATTACGAATTGGGAAGAAGAGTATTCCTTGGAACCTATCGAGTTCTTTGTTATCAATAGTAATGAGGTGAAAGAAACAATTATTGATTTTATTATGTACAAAGAGATTGATATTTTGACAATGCTTACCTATAAAAGAGGCTTTTTCGAAGGGATATTTAACCCTAGTTTAACTAAAAAAATAGCCACTAAATTTGATATTCCAATTTTAGCTATTCCCATTGATTGATACAGTTTGAATTTTGAATTCTATTTAGTACGGCATTGCCATTGCCTTTTAATTTAGACTTCTTAGCGCAATCTATTTTGTTATATTTGCATTTCATTAATTGAATTATGGAAATATACAAAGCAAAAAAAATACGCTTTTCAACAGCTTTACATGCAATCAATAAAAAGTACAATAGTATAAGTATTCTAAGACTTTTTACTATTGTACTTTTTTTAGTTTCTATTTATTATTACATTAAAACTAGTGCGATCATCTTGATCGCCGTATCCATTTTTATTTTTGGAGTATTTGTAGTATTGATGAGCATTCATTCTAAATTAGTTTTTCAGAAACAAGTCAATCAAGCCTTATTCGATATTAATGAAAATGAAATTTCTTATCTGGAAAGAAACAAAGTGCCTTTCGAAAACGGACAGGAATTTAATGATTTTCATCATCCGTATGCGTATGATTTAGATATCTTTGGGGAGCATTCCTTGTTTCAAAACTTGAATAGGACGGCAACTTATATTGGTAAAAAAACATTCGCAAACCAACTGCTAACAATACTGCCAAATGATGAGATTGCCAGAAATCATCAAGCGATAATAGAATTATCAGAAAAATTAGATTGGCGTCAAGAATTTTTGGCTAACGCCAAAATAAGCGATGACAATCAATTGAATTATGAGACTTTGCTTAAATGGAGTACGTTCAATAGTACACCTTTGTCCAAACTGAGTGTTTTTATTTCTTATTTTTTACCATTTCTTTTTCTGGGAGTTTTGATCACCTATTTAGGGACTTCAAATACTATTTATGCAACTGTTTTATCATATTTATTTGTTGTCAATTTAATCATTTTAGGTCGTTTTATAAAACGAATTCAAATCGAAATTGCTAATTCTACTAACATTGATAAAACCATTCATCAGTATAGTTTGTTATTGCAAAAAATTGAAGAAGAATCTTTTCAGTCTAAAAAGTTAATCGATCTGCAGCAAAGACTAATGTTTAAAAAAGAAAATGCCAGCATTCATTTTAAAAAATTGGCCTCGTTGTTTTCTAATATGGATACCATCGGAAATTTTGTGACAGCACTATTATTCAACGGAACTTTTCTATTTAATCTTCATGTTTTAAAGGCGTTGATTCAATGGAAAAAGGATCATTCCGAAGCCTTAGAAAATTGGTTAGAAGTTATAGGAGAATTCGAGATGCTAAACAGTTTGGCCAATTTATCGTATAATAATCCAGAATTCGTTTTTCCTACATTAAATAAAAATTTCCAAATTGATTTCACAGATTTAAGCCATCCTTTATTGAATAAAAAAACAAGAGTAGGGAATACCGTAAGTTTTTATCCCGAATCCTTTATGATTTTAACTGGTTCTAATATGTCAGGAAAAAGTACTTTTCTGAGAAGTTTGGGAATCAACATGGTTTTATCAGGAATGGGTTCGCCGGTTTGTGCCAGTAAGGCAAATGTGCATCCGTTACCGGTTTTGGTTTCCATGCGATTGTCGGATTCATTGTCGGATAGTGAATCGTATTTTTTTGCTGAGATTAAACGCTTAAAGCAAATTATGGACGAATTGGAAGACAGACCGGCTTTTGTTTTATTGGACGAAATATTACGTGGAACTAATTCTGATGATAAGCGAAACGGAACAATAGAAGTGGTCAAAAAAGTGATTGGTAAAAAAGCAATTGGAGCCATTGCAACTCATGATATTGAGGTTTGCTTGACCACCAATGACTATCCAAATATATTAACCAACAAATGTTTTGAAGTACAAATTATCAATGACGAACTCCATTTTGACTACAAACTTCGGGATGGAATTTGTAAAAACAGAAGTGCTACATTCCTGATGAAAAAAATGGGGGTGATTTAGAAATTCGTTTTTATAAAAAAATATTAAAATAAATAATAAACATTAATTTAAATTACTACTTTCATAATTCAAAATAATGATAAAATTTATGAAAAAAAATATATTTGTATTTTTGTTATTTGCTTTCACCTCGGCGATTTTTTCTCAGCATAAACAATTTACTTCGCATAGTAAAGTTATTTACATGGAATACAAAAATTATAAAGCATTGAAAAAAAGTGGTAATAAAGCTATAGATTCAATTGGATTTAATATTATTAAGAGTGATACTTTAATAATTATTACTGGATACGAAGAAAAAGGAGTAAAAGTTCTGTATGAAGAAAAAGATTCCATATTTTTAGAACGCTATAAACAATTGGTTTTCAATAAAAAACATCAAAAAAAAGAAGAGAGATTAAAACCAAGAATGAAAATTTGGAAAGAGGAAGTGAAAATTTATTTTGACAAATCCGTCAGCAAATATAATAGTAAAAAGCTTAGTGAATTTATTAATTATCTCGATAAAGAAATTGATTCATTACATATTACTGTCGTAAAAGATAAAGATAAGTCAAACTATTTTATTTATTCCATAGACGATAGGAATGATGTAAATTTAGATACAAGAATACGAGGAAATGACGGTTATTATCTTTTATGGAACAACAAACAAAATATTTATAGTTGTTCCTTAAAAATTAATGCGAAAAACAATTTAAATGAAAAACAGATATTAACTAATTTGAAGGTTAATTTTATACGATCGTTGGGTTATTTTTATCAAGAAGTTGATTATTCAGATTGCAATAGTTATTTTTCATTTTGTAAATCAGATAAAAAAGAATTCGGAAAGAAAGATCTTGAAATTTTAAAATATCATTATTCCTATGGAATTTGCAAAGGAACTAATATAGAAACATTTGAAAAGAATCATAAAGATGCCAAAGAATCAATAAAAAAAGGAAATACAAAGTTTTATTTTAGTCATAGTGAATAAACAAAAAACCGTCCCGATTTATAGGGACGGTTTTTTAAATATAAAAATGGTTTGGTTAATAGCGTATTTTTAAACCGAACTAGCTGTTCAGCATTACTGGCATTACAAGCATTGTAACGGTTTCGCCTTCTTCTAATCCATCAACAGGAGTAAGGATACCGGCTCTGTTGGGCAATGACATTTCAAGCATAATCATATCCGATTGCAAGTTGGTCAACATTTCAGTTAAGAAACGAGAATTGTACCCTATTTGCATATCGTCGCCTTGATAATCACAGGTCAATCTTTCTTCAGCTTTGTTTGAATAGTCAATATCTTCGGCAGAAACATTTAATTCAGCACCAGCAATTTTCAAACGGATTTGGTGTGTCGTTTTATTCGAAAAGATGGCAACACGACGTACAGAACTCAAAAACTGAGAACGGTCAATCATTAATTTATTTGGGTTTTCTTTTGGAATTACAGCTTCGTAATTTGGGTATTTTCCATCAATTAAGCGACACATCAAAACATAATTGTCAAAAGAAAAAGTAGCATTCGAGTCGTTGTATTCAATTTTTACTTCAGCATCCGAAGTGCCTAAAATATTTTTTAAGATGTTTAGAGGTTTCTTTGGCATAATAAAATCAGCCACTTGAGAAGCCGTTACATCAGTACGGGCATATTTTACTAATTTGTGTGCATCCGTTGCCACAAATGTCAAACCCTGTGGTGAAAACTGAAAAAATACACCAGACATTACCGGACGCAAATCATCGTTTCCTGCAGCAAAAATAGTTTTGCTAATAGCAGTTGCCAACACATCAGAAGGAACAAGTGTTACGGATGGATCGTCTAAATTTACTGATTTAGGGAATTCATCCCCAGGGGCATAAGCCAAAGCATATTTACCAGAATTAGAACTGATTTCAATCGTACTGTTTTCTTCAACTGTGAACGTTAAGGGCTGCTCTGGAAATGTTTTAAGGATTTCCAAAAGCAATTTTGCAGGGACAGCAACACTTCCTTTACTTTCAGAATCAATTCCTAAAGTAGCAGACATTGTGGTCTCTAAATCAGAAGCAGAAACCGTAAGTACATTATGGTCTAAATCAAATAAAAAATTATCTAAAATAGGTAAAGTATTACTGCTGTTGATTACGTTTCCTAAAACTTGTAATTGCTTTAATAAGTATGAACTCGATACTATAAATTTCATCTGTCTTGTTTTATTTTTTAAAGTATTTCTTTAAATCCGAAATACGATACATTTTACAAATATATCGTAAACTATTCTAGTTTGGAAACTTTTTTATTAACATCTATTTGCTGTATTTTCTTTTTCGAAGGAAAGTAAATACGACACCAAAAAGCACTAAAATAAGAATTGGTAGTCCGATAGTTAGGATTTGTGTTCGGGTGTAGTTTTGATAAACTTTTTCTTTATCCAATAAAGGTAAATCAAGATCTTTGCTTCGAATGTTAATAAGTCCAGTATCATCCAATAAGTAATTGACACAATTTATTAGAAAATCTTTATTATCATACAAATTTCCAGACCTTTGGTCGTAACCCAATTCTATCGGTTGGAAGTTTTTATCCAATTGATTTTTAATTAAATCTCCATCAGCAATCACAATCATTTTATTGTTTTTTCCTACAGCTTGAAATGTTTTTTGATCAAATGGCAATACCCGATTTTCGAACATAGAATGAAACGAGCCTTCTAATAGAACCGCTAATGGAATATTCCCTTTATTCAAGTAATCATTTGGCGAAGTTTCTTCGGCAACAATGTTTAAATTTATCTCTGTTGGAGTTCCTATTTTTTTCGAATAGGGAGACGATTGCAACAAAATAGTTTTTTTTATTCCGTTTTTCAAGGTATCAATAGGATTCGCAAAATCAAATTTGATTCCGCCTAAATTTTTAACAATTGGATGTAAACTATTTGGATACACCTGAGGCGCAAATTTCCAGTTGAATTCTTGAAATTGGGTAGCACTTCCTTGTTCTCCAGTAGCTAATTTTATGGGACTTCCTTGTTCGTCTTTTACTACATCAGGATTGATTCGGATGCCGTATTTGAAGAGCATATCATTCAAATTTAAATCTCTTGGATAGACCAAAGTGGAGCCTGAAGTATTATATAAACTGTCCATTTCAGCAGAAACTTGGTCAATCAGCCACAATGTTTTTCCACCGTTGATGATAAATTGATCCAAAACTTGTTTCTCCACATCTGTAAATGTTTCGGTAGGTTTTGCAATAACTGCCAAGTCATATTTCTCTAATGCTTCCAGACTTCCAATCTGATCTTTGGCAACTGAATCTAAAGTAAAAGGGCCGATATGGTAGCTCTCCCGTACTTGTAGCAGAAATTTAGCCATCAAAATATCTTGCAGTTCTCCATTTCCCTTGATAACAGCGATTTTCTTTTGTTTGGCTTTGGTAATTTTATTCAACCCTTCGGCAATAGAATATTCCAGATGCTGAACAGAACCAATCACTTTTTGGGTTGTTGAAGCTCCCATAATATTTTTTAATAATGGAATATTAACTTCCTTATTGTCATAAATGGCAATTGCCCAAGGAAAAACCATCGCTTGGGATTGCTTTCCTTTGTCGTCAACGGTTATGTTTATTGGCGTAAGTCCTTTTCGATACAAGTCTTTAATATTATCCATACTGGCCTCTTGGTTCTCCAATGGATCTACGAATTCAAAAATAATATTGGTGTTATACGCCTGAAATTCTTCTAATAATTGCTTTGTTTCTTGTTGTAAACGTTTGAATTCAGGCGGTAAATCCCCTTGCATGTATACCTTTATAAACAGCGGATTTTTTACCTGGGTAATGATATTTAAAGAAGTAGGGGAAAGGGTGTACCTGTTGTCTTTTGTTAAATCAAACCGATGGAAAAAGAAACTTCCAATTACATTCAGAAGCACTAGAAATGCAAGGATAATCAAAACTGATTTAAGGTTATTTTTCTTAGAAGTTGTCATTACGATTGGAATGATTTTAGATTGTAAACAGTAAATAAAAGAAAGCCAACGGTTATGCTTGTAAAATAAAGGATATCCCTTGTGTCTAATACGCCTCTGCTCATACTTTTGAAATGCTCTTGCATTCCTAATGACGCAATTACAGCTGATACATTTGGAATAACCCCAGCTAATCCTTCAAATCCAAAATAGAAGAAGAAACTTAGAAATACGGCAACAATAAAAGCTACAATTTGATTATCAGACAACGTTGAAGTGAATATTCCAATGGCTGTATATCCAGCAATCAGGAATAATAATCCAAAATAAGATCCTATCGTGCTTCCCATATCGATATTTCCCTCCGGCATTCCTAAACTGGAAATAACAGCTACATAGCTGAATGTTGGGATAATCGCCATTACAATCAACAGTAACGCTCCAAGAAATTTTCCATTTACAATTTGCCAAATACTTAACGGCTTCGTCAGTAATAATTCTATTGTTCCTTGTTTTTTTTCATCCGAAAAACTGCGCATGGTTACCGCGGGAATCAAGAATATTAAAATCCAAGGAGCCAAGGTGAAAAACGGAGTCAAATCGGCAAAACCGGTATTCAAAATATTATAATCTCCTTCGAAAACCCAAAGAAATAATCCATTAATAATTAAAAAAATGGCAATAACTAAGTAGCCTATGGGCGAACCGAAAAAGGATTTTATCTCTCGTAGTACTATTGATTTCATGTTTTTTATTTGTTTAAAGGTTAACGTTTTTTAGTTCAAAGTTGCTCAACTTTAAACCAAAGTAACTAACTTATCAACGCTCCACGCTTCCGGTTTGTCATTGAATAATTTCTTGGTGAATGTCCAAACATCATAAAAAAGTTCAGAATTCCTGTAATTTTCTAAATCTGCTTCGGTTTCCCAATAGCTATATGTAAAGAAAATGCTTTTGTTATTTTTGTCTTGATACAATTCTAAGAAACGATTTCCAGGTGCATTTCGTATTTTATCTTTCATTAACTCAAAGTTCTCTAAAAAAGCAGGAATATGCTCCTCGTGAAAACTCAATTTTACAATTCGTACAAACATTTAAATTTATGATTTAAGATTAACGATTTAAGATTTCAGATTTTTAACTAATTACTAAATACAATTAATTAAACACTACATTAATAACATCTCTATAATTCAATCCCAATAAACTAGTAGCAGATCCAACTTTGGAAGGATTGCTTCTAAAAATGGCAATTTCAAGAAAGCCAGCTTCGTTGAAAATAGCTAATTTTTCGCCTTCGTACGATTTGATTGGGTATTTACTAGAACTGGCAATCGCAGAATAATTAGGTAAAATTGTTTTTATATTTTTGGTTTTCAATACAATTTCATACGGTCTTCCTTTGGACACTTCTATAAAATATTTTTTAGAAATATTAGTTACTACATTCCCAAAATGATCAATGTATATTACATGACCTACTAATGTATTTCCATCAACAGTCATAATTGGATTCAAGTCAGTTATTTCTTTGATAGTGTTAATTTCTTTACCGATTACGTTCATCAAACCACCTTTAGCTAAATGGCACGCCACTTTTACAAACACGTCAAGGTCAGCAGCATCACTAGGCAAACGGTCATGTATAGTAATCATGACTACTTTTTGCGGAACAATTTTTTGCGAAAGCATGCTTAAAATACCATTATCTGAGGCAATAAAATAGTGATCGTTCCATTGCATAACAATATGTTGATTCTCTTTATTGGATTCCATATCGACTCCAATAAGGTGTACAGTTCCTTTAGGGAAGCTTGCATAAGATGCGCTAATTATGTAACTTGCTTCTAAAGTATTGAATGGGTCGATATCATGAGAAATATCAATAATTTTAGCCTCTGAATACTCTGATATAATTTTACCTTTCAACGCACCCACAAAGTGGTCTTTCAAGCCATAATCGGTAGTAAGGGTAATTATTGACATAAATTTGTTTATAACTATTGGTGTTATGTAAACCTAATTTTATTAAATTTGAGAAGTGCAAAGCTAATAATAGTAATCTCAAAAACCGAGAAACAAAAAACAAATTCTATTTAAAAACTATAAATATACCCGACAACCAATTGATTTATCAAAAAATTAATTCTAATTTAAAACTACCTCATTTGAACGAAAGAATAATCGAGCTCATAGACATCGCTCCAAAAGACTTTTGGGGCGCTCAAGACACTCATCTTGAAACAATTAAAAAGTATTATCCGAAATTGAAAATTGTCGCTCGGGGAACAACATTAAAAGCTTTTGGAGAAAAAGAGGTTTTAGACGAGTTTGAAAAACGATTTCAACGGTTGATGCTCCATTTTAATAGGTATAATAATATTGATAATAATGTAATCGAGCGCGTCATACTGGGAGATATTCAGGAAGAAAGAAAATTTCAAGGTTTAGACAAGATTTTGGTACATGGAGTGGGTGGAAAGATCATTAAGGCCATGACTCCAAATCAACAATTGTTGGTGGATACGATGGAAAAAAACGATATGCTTTTTGCCGTTGGGCCTGCTGGAACAGGAAAAACGTATACCGGTGTTGCAATGGCTGTTAAGGCATTAAAAGAGAAAAAGGTAAAAAAAATAATTCTTACAAGACCAGCAGTAGAAGCAGGTGAAAATCTAGGGTTTCTTCCAGGAGACATGAAAGAAAAATTGGATCCCTACATGCAACCTCTTTATGACGCTTTACGCGATATGTTGCCTAATGAGAAATTAGAAGATTATATTTTGAAGGGAATTATCCAGATTGCTCCATTAGCATTTATGCGCGGAAGGACTTTAGATGATGCTTTTGTAATTTTGGATGAAGCACAAAACACTACTCATTCTCAAATGAAAATGTTTCTTACCCGTATGGGGAAAAGTGCTAAGTTTATGATCACGGGAGATCCAGGTCAGGTCGATTTACCCAGACGTACTATTTCAGGACTTAAAGAAGCAATATTGGTTCTAAAAGACGTTGAAGGAATTGGTATTGTTTATTTGGATGACAAAGATATTGTACGCCACCGATTAGTCAAAAAAGTGATTGATGCCTACAAACAAATTGAGAACAATGATTAAATAAAAAAGGTGTCCCTAATGGGGCGCAACTAAAAGTGAAAATAAATTTATAATTAATTTTAAGGAGAATGAACTCGATACTATATAGAACTCATTTTCTTTAAAATTAATTGTAAATTTATATTTATTAGACCTTCAATACCCTCTATCAGGAATAAACCCGCTAATTAATAAAGTATTAACTTAAATAGATCTACTTAAGAATCTATCTTTATCTTAAATTTTTGAGAAAATAAAAATAGCTTTTTTTGATTGATCTTATATTCTAATGAAGGTTATGAATTTCATAAAAAAATAGTTATAAAATAATATTCTGTATCAATATATAAAATCAGCAAATAGACATAATTTAATTGCTTTTAAATCAGATATTTTCATGGACTCTAATTCATAACTGCTTAAACTTTAATTAATTTTCATACACATATAAATATTGTTTGTTTACATATTTTCAAAGTCAATATTTGAAATTAAACTTCAGTGAATCGTACGATTTTAAAAAAGTTAGTTGCAATGGTATCAAATATTTACACTTATTTTATGATTTTTTTGTAATTTTGAGATAATCACTTAATCAAAAGTTACGCTTACAAAATTCATAATATATTAAAGTGATTTGTTTTGAAACAGTTTGGGAATTCAAATTTCAACATAATGATTTAAAAAGCAACAATTTTTTTGCTTAAACTGTTCAATTATTTAGTTTCTTCATCCAATACTTGTTTTATAAAATCAATATTCTTTGTAAAAGGTTATAGGTAGAAATAATTCGGAGTACGAATAGATAATTTTCAATCAAATATACTAAAGTTGATTCTTTTAAACAGGATCTAACATCAAAGGAGCATGCTTCAAAATCTTCTTATACTTCATGAAAAAGCGTACTTATTTATTATAATTTAAAAATAAAGCTATGAGAGTTCCTGTTATCCGAAAAAACATAACATTTACCCCTGATTCCAGAAGGGTAGTAGCCCGGTATTTTATGAATGGTGAGCAACGGACTCAAAAAATGGTGAGTCACATAATGATGTTAGATGAAAAACAAGTAGTAGAAACCTTGGAACATACACTTCGAGAGTTTGCTAGAAGACACAGAAATATTTCAAGTATCTTTTTTAGACATTGCGAAAAAATTAGAGGCATTATTGAAGGCATGCAAATCAACTATGACGCACTATCACAAGAACGAAAAATGCTTATTGGTTCTTATTGTACAATGGAATATGCTATAGAATCGGCAGCAATTTTTAACCCTTCCATTGTTGAAGATTTTGATCAATCAGGTCTCGAAAAGGGCGAAAAGCGTGTCATTATTTCTTTCCGTGCTACAGGCGAAGGTCATATTTCCTCAATTGTTTTTAGAAGAGGAATTCTGGATAAGAATAACAATCTTCAGGTAATGAAAATTGGTAGTAACATTGACAAAGCAGAGATTGTTCATAAAACGCTTTATAATAAAGAACGCTTTTTGATTAAATTGGCAGAAATGCATACTTCAGATAAATACTCAACACGCATTATGCAGGATCTTCCAGATGAATTTGAGTATGCGGTATTAAAAAGTTTGGTAAATAGAGCATTAAGCGATCCCTTGATTCGGCAGGAGCGGAGAATTGCACTCGAAGAAGTGATCTGGTTAGCTGATTCATTTTATGATTTACAATTCAAACATGATTCCGATATCACTGAACGTGTTATATTTCCGATATCAGATTCTGAAAGCCGTGGTATTGAAGATGCTCGTTTTGTGCGTTTTGTGGACGATGATGCCTCAGAGCGTGTTATGGCTACCTATACGGCTTATAATGGTCATGTGATTCTTCCTAAACTTATTTCTACTGAAGATTTTTATACGTTCCGTGTAATGCCTTTATATGGAACTGGTGCTCAAAATAAAAATCTAGCATTATTCCCAAGAAAAATCAAAGGAAAGTATGCTATGCTATCTAGAATTGATGGTGTGAATAATTACCTCATGTATTCCGATAGGCCTACGCAATGGAATAATCCTGTTATTATTCAAGAGCCTCGTTACACTTGGGAATTTACACAAATAGGAAATTGTGGATCGCCGCTTTGGACTGAAGAGGGATGGTTGGTTATTACGCATGGTGTTGGAGCTATGAGGCGGTATTGCATAGGAGCTTCGCTGTTTGATTTAGACGATCCTTCAAAAGAAATAGGAAGATTAAAAGAACCCTTACTCTCACCGCTCGAGGATGAACGGGAAGGCTATGTTCCTAATGTTGTGTATTCATGCGGTTCTATTATTCACAACTGCAGTCTAATATTACCTTATGCGGTATCGGACTATTCATCTACTTATGGCGTAGTCGATTTAATAGAATTAATCGAGGCCTTGAAGAAAAGTAAATAATACTTTAATGATCCTCAATTTTATCATTATAAAATGGTGTAATAACGGTGAGACTTTTGATCTTTGTATCTAAAATTTATAGTTGTAACCCAATCGAATTACTTGTGTTTCGTAATAATCAGAACTAGTGTAGCTAAATTGCTGTCCTTGAATTTGTTTTTTGATTACCAAAGTATTAAAAAGGTCAGTGGCATTCAAGAAGAATTCTCCTTTACCCTTTTGAACTGTTTTTTTTATTCCTAAATCAATTGAAAAACGTGATCTTATTTTGCCTTGCGGAATAATATCCGGTGCTAAATAAATTCCGGTTACTTGAGCATCTACTTTTTTAGATAAATGCAATGTATTGTTCCACTTTATATTTCCAGAGAAAACATCTTGTTTCCCAGCTGAAAATGTATTGGGTTTTGGATATAAATTTTGAACAGTAAAGGCATCAATCTGATTGTAATACGCATTAAAGTTCAGATTGAACGAATACCATTTTGCAATATTTTGTGAAAGAACCATTTCGGCTCCTGTATTGGAACTTTTATTTAGGTTTTGAAAAATGGCATAAATGAGATTGCTATCAGGAATTGTAGACGCAATGCGTGTAATAGTTGCATTGGCAAAACGATGGTAAAAAGCCGTATAAAAAGATCCTTTTTCTAAATTCCTTCTGAAACCTAACTCTAATAAATTAGTAAATTGTGGTCTCAAAGCGGGATTACCAACTTTTATAATTTCTGCATCGTCATACTTTGGAAATATTCGAATATCCACTTCGTTTGGTCTGTCAATTCGGCGGTTGTAAAATAGAGATATTTTGTTGTCTGCATTAATTTTGTAGGCAAAACGAAAATTTGGGAACGGTTCAAAATAGGAATAACCATTAGTTTTGTATGTGGGATGATTTGAGTTTACCTCATAGACCAAATCTAAATATTCCATTCGAACCCCAATTTCTGCCTCAATGGTACTAGTTTCATAAATATAGTTAGTATACAACGCCGGAATAATTTCTTTATACGTTGCTTTTCCTCCAGCATCGGCATCCAAAGGAGAATTTGTTCCTGGGAAGAATTGCATATTGGTTGGGATAATTCGATTACGCAATTTAAAACCAGTTTCAATTCGTCCATATTTTAAAGGTTTACTATAATCAATATTAAAATCCATTACTTTTTCATCCGACAAAAGTTTGAAAGCGTCTTTACTGGAATATGTTGGTAAAATATTATCAAAAAAATATTTTTCATCCTCTCTATGAAAAGTATAATTAAAGCCCATATTTAGTAAATGTCCCGCTTCTTTGAATTTATGTTGATAGGCAACAGTACCCATAAACGTTGTTTTTAATTCATCTTCCAAAAATTGCCACAGTCGTAATCTTTCACTAAAGTCAGCATTAAAGAAAGGTTGATCACCATTGTCTATAATTTTTTCTGTCCCAAATAAACCTGAAACAGTCAGTGTGTTTTGGTCATTAATATTCCAGTCGATTCCAGATTTTATAGTAGTAAAATGGGTGTTTCTATTTCTTTTTAATTGTTGGTTTATACGAGTCCCATCCTCATATGTACGTGTTACAAACTCATTTTTATTTAGTGTTTCGGTATACAAATAATCGCCTTGAAAAAAAGCATTAATTTTGTTTTTACGATAGTTTAGGGACAGTGTAGGATTTATTTTTGGCGTTACCGCATATTGAGGTCGTATTGTAGGTAAATTTTGTTTTCGTTCCCATAAAGCTCCTATTCCTGAGGTAAAACCAGCTTTTCCATTAAATCCTTCTTTTTTGTTTTTCTTATAAATGATATTAATTATTCCAGCGTTTCCGTTAGCATCATATCTTGCGGATGGATTATTTATAATTTCAATTTTTTCTATAGCTGAAGCCGGAATGTTATCTAAACCAGATTGATTCCCAAAGCCTGTTAATGCAGTTTGTTTTCCTTCGATCAATACCGTAACTTTATCATTGCCTCTAATTTGTACTTTTCCGTCTTGAACTGTAACTCCGGGTAAATTTTGCATGGTTTGTAATACAGATCCACCACTTTGACTGATATTATCCGCCACAGAAAATGTTTTTTTATCCATTTTTTCACTAATTCCATTTCGATTAGCAACAACTACGACCTCGTCTAATGTTGTGGAATCTTCCTCTAATTCTATAATTCCTTGATCTAAAAATTCAGAAAGAGAACCAATATATACTGATTGTACCTTTGTTTTGTATCCAATGTATGAAAATTCCAAAATATACGTATCCGATTTTATATTGGATAACGAAAACCGACCTTCTTCATTAGTTATTGTGCCCATAATTAAAGTATTACTTTCGACTGTCTTTAAGGCAACGTTTACAAATGGTAAAGCTGATTTTGTTATTTTATCTTTAGTAATTCCAGAGAGTGTAACTGTTTTATTTTGTCCTAATAGACTTGTTACGCTCAACAGTAGAATAGAGGTTATCAGATTGATTTTAATTCGCATTGCAAGTATCTTTTTTAATTTAATAGTACAAACGTCTAAATAGAATTTGAAGAAATGTTGAATTTTAAAACTGAATTTCAAAAATATGAAGATTGTCTTTGAAGTGATAAGAAACTTTCCAAGTATTATTTTCTGCAATTTTCTTAATTATTGATAATCCCAAGCCATTTCCCTTTGAAGAGGGATTGACTTTAGAAAAACGCTCAAATAATGTATCCGTTTCCAATGATTTTGGTATTCCTGTATTAGAGAAAATTAAGGAGTTTTCATCTAGAAATACTTTTATACTGCCATTTATAATGTTATGATTAATAGCATTTAAGAATAAATTTTTAATCATTATTTCAGATAAAAAAGCATTAGTATTTAATAGAACATCGGATTCTAAATGTGTAGTTATAGCAATGTTTTTTGCAATCGCTTGTTCTTTAAAAAAGTCTAATTGACTGGTAATAGTGTTTTTTATAGCAACCACCTCGGGAATGTTATACATTTTACTTTCAATTTTAGACAGTAACAAAAGATTTTTATTTAATCGGTTTATTCGTGTAATAGTTTGATTTAGTGCATCTAGTATTTCAAATTGTCCTTTAGTTACGTCTGATCTTTGCAACAATACTTCTATTTTACCCTTAAAGATCGCAATAGGTGTTTGTAATTCGTGTGCGGCATTCTCGATAAACTCCTTTTGACTTTTATAGATTAAAGTATTTTTTTCAATCCATTTATTTAAAACTGTATTTAAACGATTAAATTCCTCAATAGTATTTAGAGCTAATTGAGGATTGAAATTTCTGTCAATTTCAAATTTTTCAATTTGTTGTAACGTTTCGTAAAAAGGTTTCCATAGGGTTGTGGATATTCTTTTAGTAATACTAAATAACCCCAACAGGAGAATTAAAATTATTAGAGTAAAGACGCACAAAATACTAATTATTAAATCTGAATTATCTATGAGATTAATTTTTGCAGAAAAAACATAGGGTTTATTGTTTATGAACACGGGAGTTTTCAATACACGATAAGGCTCGTTTTCCTTTTTTAAAATGTTATAAAAACTTTTCTTGTAGAATGTATCTTTTGAAATCTTTGTTTGTTCTTTTTCTATTTTTAAATCCCTGTTTAAAGTATTAAAAGCATAAATTTCATTGTCTTTAATTTGAGTAGCATAGAACAATATAAACTCTTTTTTTTGAACAATCAGGGCTTCATCTGTTTCGTGAAGGTATAATAATTGAATTATAAAAAAGAATAAGGGAATACCCAATAGCATTACCATCAAAGAAAATGTAATGTAATAATTAAGTGTTTTATGTAATAATTTTTTAGTCATTTTCCCATTTGTACCCCAATCCATAAACGGATTTTATATAATCATAACTTCCTGATTCGTTCAGTTTTTTCTTTAAATTTTTAATATGAGCGTAAACAAAATCGTGATTGTCTAACATATCCGCCATGTCTCCAGAAAGATGTTCTGCAATAGCACTTTTAGACAATATTTTCTTATTGTTGCCGATCAAAAATAACAACAAATCGATTTCTTTTTTAGTACAATCGATTTTTTTCTCTTTAATTTTGACTGTTTTAGCTAAAGTATCAATCTCAATTTCATTGAATACGATGATATTATTCCCATTGAATTTTTTTCTTCGTATTAAAGATTGAATTCTTACGAGTAACTCCGAAAGATGAAACGGTTTGGTCAAATAATCATCTGCTCCTAAATTGAATCCTTCTATTTTTGTTTCTAAGGTTTCTTTTGCTGAAATAATAATTACGCCATCCGATTTCTTTAATGCTTTTAGCTCTTTCAATATACCAAAACCATCTCCGTCGGGAAGCATTAAATCTAATAAAATACAATCATAATCGTAGCTAGTAATTTTGTTTAAAGCACTCTGATAATTACAGGCTGTTTCACAATGAATATCATTTGTTTTTAAATAACTTTTTATGCTTGATGCAATTTCTATTTCGTCTTCGATAATTAAAATTTTCATTCTGCAAATTAAGAAATGAATTTTGAATGAAAATTGAATTTTAGGATTTAAATTCTTTAAAGCATAAAAATCCACATGTTCCTAAATTTGCAAAAAATAGAAGTTTTAAGATTTATACCATATTTCGTTTCTAAATGTGTTATCCACTATCAGATACTTTTGAGCTTTTGTGCTATAGATTTGCATGCAAAAATTGCACATTAGATTGCGTTGCATTTTCACAATATTTTTTTTTTATTAATTAATAACTAATGATAATGAATCAAATCCTTTAATAGGACGCAACCCGTTCATAATATGACATAAAATAGGTACTATTGGATAATAAATTCATTTTCAATTAAAATTAATTAAGTTTTATTAATGTACATAGGTTCAGAATTTAAGCCAAAATGCCAAACTTTATACTTTTATTTGAGGACTTATTCTTAAATAATTTTCATACTTTTGAACCTCATAAAAAAACAAACACAATGGCTTCAATAACATTAGGAGGAAATCCAATACACACTTCAGGGGAATTACCAAAGGTAGGTTCTAAAATGATTGATTTTAAATTAATTAAAACGGATCTTTCTGTAGCATCGCTAAATGATTTTGCTGGTAAAAAACTAGTTTTAAATATCTTTCCAAGTATTGATACTGGAACTTGTGCAGCATCAGTAAGAAAGTTTAACGAAAATGCCAGTAATTTGCAAAATACTAATGTACTATGCATTTCAAGAGATTTACCCTTTGCACAAAAACGTTTTTGTGGTGCTGAAGGGCTAGAGAATGTTGTGAATTTATCGGATTTTCAAGGTGGTGATTTTGGTAAAACAAATGGTTTAGAAATGACTGATGGTCCTCTGGCAGGATTGCACTCAAGAGCTATTATTGTTGTTGATGAAAACGGGATCATTATCCATACAGAACAAGTTTCTGAAATTGCTAATGAGCCAAATTATGAAGCTGCATTAGCAGTACTTTAATAATTTCTTGATGGAATTTCAAAAAGACAATACTTTCTTTACCGGTAGATTAAAAAGTGTCTCTTATGCTTTTAAGGGGGCTTTAAAATTAATCACAACTGAACACAGCGTTATGGTTCAATTCTCAATAGGAATTTTTATTTCTATTGCAGGTTTTTATTTTGAGATATCTAAAACAGAATGGCTTTTTCAAACATTAGCTATTGGACTTGTCATGAGTGTTGAAGGTTTAAATACTGCTGTTGAAAAAATAGCCGACTTTATTCATCCTAATTATCATGAAAGAATTGGTTTTATCAAAGACATTGCTGCAGGAGCGGTATTTTTTGCTGCTTTGACGGCAATAGCAATTGGTTTAATCATATATTTACCCTTATTTTTTTAGGTATTATTACAATTAAGAATGGCAAAAATAACAAAAACAGTACCTTCAACTAAAAAAAACGAAACTACTGGAGAGACAAAAACTACAGCAAAAATAACTAAGCAGCACAAAGTTGTTTTTGGTTCTTTGCTTGTGTTGTTTTCCATTGCGTTGTTGTTAGCGTTTGTATCCTTCTATATATACGGACAACAGGATCAAAGTGCAGTTCAGGAATTAACAAATCGGTCTGAAACTGTTCAAAACTGGTTAGGGAAATTCGGCGCTTTCTTAGCTGATTTATTAGTTTATAAAGGCTTTGGTGTTGCCTCATTTATATTTATACGCCTATTTTTCCTTTCTGGAATTTATTTAGTACTTGGTATTCCGTTACATAAATTGAAAAATATTTGGTTTTGGGATCTATTTGTAATTATTATTTTATCCATTTTATTTGGATTTTTTGCTACTTCTGCTCCTGAACTAGGTGGGACAATAGGGTATGAGCTTAATTTATTTTTGCAAGATTACCTAGGAAAACCGGGTACGTTATTGGTTTTATTATTTGGATTAATCATATATGTTATTTTCAAAATTAAACTTTCACCAGAAAATATTCAGTCCTTTTTTGACAATACCAAAAAAGAACTCAAAGCAGTTTCAATCACTAATCCTTTAAAGAATACTGAAAATAATTATAATCTGGAAGAATTTGCTGTTTTAGAAGAAGCAGACGAAGTAGATCAAATCCATTTAAAAACGAATGGCTCTCAATTTGAAATTAATAAAGAGGCTTTAAAACCAACAATTAATAACGCATCTGATATTAATAGAGATCCAATAGCAAAGACACTTGCAATGGAAATAACACCCGTAGTTGCTCCAGAAACTATTTCAAATACAATTGATACTTTTGTAATTGAAACGGCTCCAGAAGAAGATATTCTTGAAGAAAACTTAGCTTCTAGACTGGTTGCTGATTTTGGATTATTTGATCCAACTTTAGATTTGTCAAATTATAAGTTTCCTACAATTGATTTACTGAAAGAATATTCAACAGGAGGTATTACCATCAATCAGGAAGAATTAGAAGAAAATAAAAATAGAATTGTTGATACATTGCGCAATTACAAAATTGAGATTGCTCAGATAAAAGCTACCGTAGGCCCATCAGTTACCTTATATGAAATTGTGCCAGAAGCCGGAATTCGTATTTCAAAAATCAAAAGTTTAGAGGATGATATAGCCTTATCACTTTCGGCATTAGGAATTCGTATTATTGCTCCAATTCCAGGAAAAGGAACTATAGGAATTGAAGTTCCTAACAAAAATCCAACAATGGTTTCCATGAAAAGTGTAATAGGTTCAGCCAAATTTCAAGAAGCTGAAATGGAACTACCTATAGCGCTGGGAAAAACAATTTCAAATGAAACTTTTGTTGTCGATCTAGCCAAAATGCCACACTTATTGATGGCAGGTGCTACTGGTCAAGGAAAATCAGTTGGTTTGAATGCCGTTTTGACGTCACTTTTATATAAAAAACATCCTGCAGAAGTTAAATTTGTTTTAGTGGATCCAAAAAAGGTAGAGTTAACCCTTTTTAATAAAATTGAGAGGCATTATTTAGCTAAACTTCCTGATATGGATGATGCTATTATTACTGATAATGCTAAAGTAGTGAATACATTAAATTCGCTTTGTGTAGAAATGGATAACCGTTATTCTTTACTTAAGGATGCGATGGTTCGTAATATTAAAGAATACAACGATAAATTTAAGGCTAGAAAATTAAATCCAGAAAATGGACACCGATTTTTGCCGTACATAGTTCTGGTTGTAGATGAGTTTGCTGATTTGATAATGACAGCGGGTAAAGAAGTAGAAGTGCCAATTGCGAGATTGGCTCAGTTAGCAAGAGCTATAGGAATTCACTTGATTATAGCCACACAAAGACCTTCTGTAAATGTAATTACAGGATTGATAAAAGCCAATTTTCCAGCCAGAATTGCTTTTAGAGTTACTTCAAAAATTGATTCAAGAACCATCCTTGATACTCAGGGCGCAGATCAGTTGATAGGACGCGGAGATATGCTTTATACAAACGGAAATGATGTTGTGCGGGTGCAGTGCGCCTTTATTGATACTCCCGAAGTAGAAAAAATTACAGAATTTATTGGTTCTCAAAAAGCGTATGCAACTGCTTATTTACTTCCCGAGTTCGTTGGAGAGGAAACTGGCATTAATCTTGATATGAATATTTCCGACAGAGATACCTTATTTAAAGAAGCTGCAGAAATTATAGTAAATGCGCAACAAGGGTCGGCCTCCCTATTACAAAGAAAACTGAAGCTCGGGTACAACAGAGCAGGTCGATTGATTGATCAACTAGAAGCTGCTGGTATAGTAGGCCCTTTTGAAGGAAGTAAAGCACGTAGTGTAAACATTTTGGATATGAGTTCTCTTGATCAATTTTTCAACAATGAACAAAATAATTAATACCATGAAATCAAAAAATCAAGCATTTAAAAAAAAGAATTCACAACGAATGGGCAAAACACTCCTTTTAATAACCGCATTATTTCTTTTTAGTTTTTCAATCCAAGCACAAGATAAAAAAGCAAAAGATCTTTTAGATCAAGTTACTGCTAAGGTTAAAAGTTATAATAACATAGCCATTGATTTTAAATATTCTTTGAATAATACTAAAGAAAATATCAATCAAGACAGTAAAGGAAATGTAACAATGAAAGGAAATCAATATGTTTTGAATTTTATGGGAGTTACTAAAATTTTTGATGGAAAAAAAACATATACTATTGTTCCTGAGGATGAAGAAATTACTATTTCTACTGTAAATGAAAAGGATGATAATGCAATTACACCTTCTAAAATGTTAACTTTTTTCAATTCTGGTTATAAATATACTATGGATATTCTACAAAATGTAAAAGGTAGAAAAATTCAATACATTAAATTAATTCCTTTGAACACAAAAGACCAAAGAAAAGAAGTGTTATTGGGAATTGATGTTCAAACAAAACACATTTATAACTTGATAGAAATGGGGAAAAAAGGAACAAAAACTACATTAACGGTTAATTCTTTTAAAACCAATCAACCTTTGTCAAAAAATCAATTTACATTTGCGGGGAGTAAATATCCAAATTACTACATCAACAAATTAGATTAAGGTATTAGGTGAAAATTCTTGACAAATACTTATTAAAAACATTTTTGACTACATTTACTACCGTATTTGTAATCCTATTTTTTATATTTATACTTCAAACAGTTTGGTTATTCATATCCGAATTGGCAGGTAAAGATTTGGATTTATTAATGATTATTAAATTTTTGGCCTTTTCCATGCCAAGAATTGTTCCTTTGGTATTGCCACTTTCGATACTGTTATCCTCCATAATGACTTTTGGTAATTTAGCTGAAAACTATGAATTTGCAGCAATGAAATCTTCTGGAATTTCACTGCAAAGAGCGATGAGAAGCTTAACTGTATTTATAATATTATTAAGTATAGTAGCCTTTTTCTTTTCAAATAACGTCATCCCTTATGCTGAGTACAAGTTTATCAATTTTAGAAAAAATATTGCACAGGTTAAACCTGCTTTGGCCATAGCAGAAGGACAATTCAATGATGTTGGGTTTTATAATATTAAAGTCAATAAAAAAAGTGGAACCGAGGGAAACACTCTTACCGGAATTACTATTCATAAAAAATCAAAAATTGGCGATGGAAGTAAAACGGTAATTAAAGCAAAAAATGGAGAGTTAATCAGCAGTGAAGAATCGAGTATCCTACAATTAGTATTAAATAACGGGTATTATTATGAAGATATTGTCCCAAAAAAATATGAAGACCGGAGTAAATTGCCTTTTGCAAAAAGTTCTTTCAAAAAGCAAATTATTAATATTGATTTATCTGAACTCAATAATGTTGACGTAAATGATGAATCTGTTGCTAATACCAATACAATGCTTACCGTTAATGAACTCAATTATACATTAGATTCATTAAATAAAAGTATGAAAACTGATATCATTTCGTTTACAGAAAACAGCAACAGTAGAATTGGATTCCCTGTAAAAAAGATAGTGACTCAAGCCAAGAATAAAAAAACACTTCCAAAAGATATTTTATCATTGTATACCAATGAACAAAAATCAGATATTTTAAAAATTGCAATAAGTAATGTAACCAGTACTTCTTATTCAATTGATACATCTAAAACGGAATTGTTAAATAAGCAAAAAAATATTAATAGACACTTACTTGCTTTCTATGATAAATTTGTAATTGTATTTGCTTGTTTTTTGATGTTTTTCATTGGAGCACCTTTAGGGGCAATTATTCGAAAAGGTGGATTAGGCCTTCCAATTGTTTTTGCAATTTTAATATTCATCACCTTTCACTTTATAAATACCTTTGGAAAAAGAATTGCACAAGAGGATGGAATGACACCATTTATGGGTGCTTGGCTATCGTCCTTTATTTTAACCCCTCTGGCTATTTTATTGACATACCGAGCTACAAACGATATTGGATTAATTAACATGGATGTTATTTTAGCTCCATTCCAAAAAGTAATAAAAAAACTATTCCCATCACAAAACTAATACCCTAAATGGACTTAAATAAAATACAACTCAACACAATTGAAGAAGCAATAGAAGATATACGCCAAGGAAAAATTATTATTGTTGTTGATGATGAAGATCGAGAAAATGAAGGGGATTTTTTAGCCGCTGCTGAGAAAGTGACTCCTGAGATGATTAATTTCATGGCCACACATGGTAGAGGATTAATTTGTGCTCCACTTACAGAGAGTAGATGTAAAGAATTAGGATTGCACGTAATGGTGACTAATAATACAGATCCAATGGAGACTGCTTTTACTGTTTCGGTAGATTTAAGAGGTAATGGAGTAACAACAGGAATATCTGCAGCAGATAGAGCAAAAACGGTTTTAGCACTGGTAAGTTCAGAAACAAAACCGCACGATTTAGCCAGACCAGGGCATATCTTTCCTTTAATTGCTAAACAAGGAGGAGTTTTAAGAAGGACTGGACATACTGAGGCAGCAATTGATTTTGCTCGTTTAGCTGGGTTTAAATCAGCAGGGGTAATCGTTGAAATAATGAATGAAGATGGATCAATGGCACGTCTTCCTCAATTAGTAGAAGTAGCAAAAAAATTTAATTTAAAACTAGTTTCCATAGAAGCTTTAGTTGCGTATAGAATGCAACACGACAGTTTAATTGTTAAAAAAGAAGATTCTGATATTGAGACCCGTTTTGGCACTTTTAGACTCCGAGCGTACCAACAAACAACCAATAAGCAAATACACATTGCTTTGACTAAGGGAACATGGAATTTGGGGGAATCTATTTTAACCCGAATCAATTCATCACAGGTCAATAATGATTTATTAGGTACTTTGACAAACAATGCCGACCAGCAACTTGATGATATGTTCCAAGTGATTAATGAAGAAGGCAGAGGTGCTGTTATTTTTATTAATCAGGACATGCAATCGGTTAATTTACTGAATCGTATAGCTGAACTCAAATTGTTACAAAGTGAAGGTGTAATGAAGGCTCCAAAAATTATCATTGACAGCAAAGATTTTGGTATTGGTGCTCAGATATTGCATGATATTGATATCTCAAAAATAAGATTAGTATCCAATACTGAGGGTACAAAACGAGTAGGAATGATTGGATACGGGTTAGAAATAACAGAATATGTAAAGTATTAAATTTATTTTTTAAAATACTTTATATCTAAAGTAAAGAAAATGAAACCTTTAAAGAGCAACGCTAAAAATAGATGCTTTTTTTATAAAAATAGATTTGAATAACCAAAAAAGGTTCTTATATTTGCACTCGCAATCAGATAATGAAAGCGACATATTGGAGAAATGGCAGAGCGGTCGAATGCGGCAGTCTTGAAAACTGTTGACTGTTACAGGTCCGGGGGTTCGAATCCCTCTTTCTCCGCGAAATTAAAACCCTAAACACTGTTAATCAGTAAGTTAGGGTTTTTTGTTTTTAGTCTTAGCCCACATTCATTATATATACTATCAAAACTTGTTTACAATAGAATACAATCCTTTTAAGTCGATTTTAGCTTGTAAATTCCATTCTTGATACATTGGAAGTATTTCATGAAAAAGCCTCCTAGTTGGCTTTGCATACCTTGGAAAGGTTAATAAAAGCAGCAGGCATAATTAAGCTTCATTTTGTATTTAATTTGATAGTTAAAATCTTCAATAGTTTCATAATTCAAAGTGAAAGCAGAAAATCTACTTTATCTATTCTAGTAAATTATAATGTATTCAAAGATTTCTAGTTTTTTGTACTTTTGGAAATAGTTTGGCTCACTTAAATTAATTGCTTCGCCGCTTTGAACGGAATGCTCTGGTTAATATAAAAAATGAACAAAATTTTTGTTATCGTAATACTCAAGCAATTTTATTAAGGACTATATTTGGAATTGTTTATTCATAGGAATCAAGAACATTTACAAAATTTATGGTAAAATATTATGTAAAAACTTCTCTCAAAATAAAAATCAAATATTCTCCTACATTTCGATTTTTAATTACGATTTTAAAAATCTGAGCGTAATTTGCTTCACCTCTTCGCTATCGCTAGAGTCATGTTTACTTATTGCTTTATTAAACTCAAGCTGAAATTATAGGAGGTATTATCACATAATTGTGATAAAAAATACAGATATATCTTAAATTACAATCTAAATAATATTAAAAGCCGAAGTTTTCAAAGGAATTTATACAACAAACGCCTTGTTTAATATGTTTTTGACGATTAAATAAATATAATTAGAGAGTTATGTTCTTTTAATATTACGATTTAATCTACTTCATAATCTTACTACTTTATATATTTTAAGATATTTTAATAAGTTAAAATTAAGTTGCATTATCATATCCTGGATCTAAAACACTCAATTATAGTATTTTATCAGTACAATCACTATCTTTTCTTTTAAAATATATTTACAATAAACTGTTTTTTAATGTATTATATTCTATTTGTAATTCCGTGCAGGCTTGTAAACAGATTTTTTCTAACTCGACTACTAATTCAAAGATTTCGTTTGTTTTTTCTTGTCCAATTGCAAATTCCTGAATTTTTTTAGCCATATTTTCAAATTTTGTACTCATACCCATTATAGCAAATGAAGGAATGATTTTGTGTGCAGCAGCTCCCAATAAGGACCAATTTTTTTCGGACAAACTTTGTTTAATAGTATCAATTAAAGGAGGGATTTGTACTAAATAAAGCGATATCATTTCCATCATTAAAGTAGGATTTGATTTAGTCCTTTGGTTTAAATACAGTAAGTCAATACATTTTATTCGAGTAGTACTCGTTTCTTTTTTTTCAAGATTTTCATAAAGTTTTGTAGGTTTTGTTTTTTTCAATACACTTATAATTTTACTGTAAAGAAGTCTTTCATCGACAGGTTTTGCCAAATAATCATTCATTCCCAGTGTTTTACATTTGGCGAAATCTGCCGTAGTCACATCAGCTGTTAAAGCAATAATAGGAATTTTTAAATTCATTGTATTCCTAATGTATTCCGTAGCTTCAAAACCATTCATTTCGGGCATTTGCAAGTCCATCAGAATAATATCATATTCTTTCTCTTTTAATTTTTCAATCGCTACTTTACCATTCTCGGCAATATCCCGATCAAATCCAAAATCATCTAAAAGAGTCTTCATAAGTAATTGATTCAAAGGAATATCTTCAACTACTAGAACTTTCACATTTTTTATTTCAGTATCCAATTCAATAATCTCATTTTCAAATTCCGCATTGGCATTTGTTTTTTTAAAAGGTAATGTAAAACTAAATATGGAACCCTTATTAATAGTGCTGCATACACGTATCGTTCCACCCTGTGGTTCTATTAATTGTTTTGCAATGGCAAGACCTAGTCCTGTTCCGCCATATAATCTTGAAGTTTCACTAGTTGCCTGTTGAAAATTTTCAAATATTGTTTTTATTTTTTCTTCTGGTATTCCAATTCCAGTATCTGAGATGGCAAATTCAATAATTACTTTATCTCTATCTTCATGTACTAAAGTAACACTTACAGTAATTTTTCCTTTGAATGTAAATTTGACAGCATTACTGACTAAATTTAAAATGATTTGATGCAAACGAACCGGATCACCTATAAGTACATCAGGAATCTTACTGTCGTATTCCTTTACTAATTTTAAATTTTTTTCTTGAATTTTCGTTTCAAATAAATGAAGCATAGCGGATACGGACGATTTTATTTTGAAAGGTGTTTTCTCAAAAGTCATCTTACCTGAATCTACTTTTGCTAAATCTAGAATATCATTGATAAGAACAATTAATGAATCACCACTTAATTTTATGGCATTTAAATATTCTTTTTGTTTTGGAGTTAAATCGGTTCTTAAGACTACTTTTGTAAAACCGATTATAGCATTCATCGGTGTACGAATTTCATGACTCATATTCGACAAGAATTGCTGTTTTGCTTTAACGGCATTTTCAGCAATAGTAGTTGCGTTTTCAGCATTTATTTTTTCTTCCTCGGCAATTTCAGTTGCTAATTCTGCAAAAACTTTAGCTTCTATTAATTCAGTTTCAATTCTTTTTTGATCGGTTACATCTCTTGCTACAATTGCTACTCCCAGAACATTTCCTTTATCATCTTTGTACACTGATCCATTAAATAGGACATGAACTAATTTGCCTTTTTTATGCCGAAGGATTAGTGGAGAATCAGCAACAAATCCTTTTTCAAACACTTTTTGGTATACTTGACTTGCTTTGTGTGGTTCAGTAAAATAATCAAAAAAATTGGTTCCTATTAATTTTTTACGTGCTATACCCGTTACTTTTACAGATGCATTATTCATATCGGTTATTTTCCCTTCAGGGCTAATGGCAAATAATGGATCATGACTTGCTTCAATAAGACTAAGAGAATATTCAGAAAGTAATTTTTGGGCTGTAAGATCGGTATTGAGTTTTTTCAGTTGTTCTGCTTGAACTAATAATTCTTGATTTTTTGTATGTAAATCCACAAAAACTGCCACTTTTGCTTTTAATATTTCAGGTGATAGCGGTTTTATCATATAATCTACGGCACCTGCTTGATATCCTTTGAAAATTTGGAGCGAATTATCCATGCTCGCCGTTAAAAAAATGATTGGAACATGTTTGAGTTTTTCAATTTGGCGAATTAATTCTACGGTTTCAAATCCATCCATCATTGGCATTTGAACGTCAATTAATATGATGGCAAAATCTTGTTGGTGCAGAAGAATTTTTAAGGCTTCATTACCAGAATTTGCTTTTACACATAAATAATTTTCGTTGGAAAGTATTACTTCTAAGGCAAACAAGTTTTCAGGTAGATCATCAACCAATAAAATTTTAACGGGGCTATTTATTTTCATTTTTAATTCTAAAATAAAAGTTTGAATGTTGAGTATCCATTATCGAATATTAAATACCAACAAGAAATTTAATTTAATCATAAAGATGGTATGTCCACCTTTATTATATTGTTTAAATACTTACTTACTTAACCACACGCGCATCAATGATAGCAGGCGTTCAACATCAATAGGTTTAGTGATGTAATCATTTGCACCAGCATCAATACATTTTTGTTTGTCGTCTTTCATTGCTTTTGCAGTAAGGGCAATTATAGGTAAGTTTCTAAATTTAATCTGAGATCTTATCCGTATCATTGCTTCGTAGCCATCCATTTCCGGCATCATAATATCCATTAATACCAGATCTATATCACTATGTAAATCCAGCATATTTAATGCATTTTTTCCGTTTTCTGATTTTATGACGTCCATTCCTCGTTCTTGTAATATTTTAGATAATGCAAACACATTTCTCATGTCATCATCTACTAATAATATTTTTTTGGAATGAAATATGGCTTCTTTGTCATGCAAGTTATTAATAATCATTTGTTTTGATTTTGGTAAATTGCTTATTGTTCGGTGAAGAAAAAGGGCAGTTTCATCTAGCAATCGTTCTTCGGATTTTATACCTTTTATAATTATGCTCTCCGCATATTTGTGAAGCAGATTATTTTCCTCTTTTGTAAGTTCTTTTCCCGTATAAACAATAATAGGAGGTAGGTAATGGCCTCTAATATCCTCCAGTTTATGAATAAGTTCAAAACCGGTCATATCAGGCAATCCAAGATCCAATATAATACAATCGATATGATTTTGCTCAAATAAGTCTAATGCTTCTTTTCCCGTAGCTGCTTCATAGCATTTTACATCACCATTACCAATGAGTACTTTCATTGCTTTTCTAGAATTCTCACTGTCTTCAATTATCAAAAGGTTTTTTATTTTCCTATTGACAAAATTTTCAATTCTATTAAAAGCTTCTTCAAGTCCATCTTTAGATATTGGTTTCATCAAATATTCCACTGCACCTTCTCTAATTGGTTCTAGTGAGCGATCGTTTGCCGAGATAATATGTACTGGTATATGCCTTACTGAAGGGTTTACTTTTAATTCATGCAATACTTGTTTCCCTTTAATTCCTGGTAAACCCATGTCGAGAATGATTGCTTGTGGTTTGTATTTTGAAGCAAGCAATAAACCATCTTCTCCAGAAGCAGCTGACAAACATTTGAATCCTTTTATATTGGCTTGTTTTAAAAGAATCATTGCAAAATTTTGATCATCTTCAATGATGAGCACTATTTTATCTTCGGCCTTTATTGTATCTCTATCGTCTTTTATAGTTGGATAATTTAGATAATCACTCTCATTTTCAGAGCGTGGTGCATACGAAATAGGTTTTAACGGAATTTCACTAACAGCGTCTTGTGTTGGATGTATTTCTATTGGAATAATGAGCGAGAAAGTAGAACCTTTATCTAAATTACTGTTTACTTTTATTTCTCCTTCCAGTAATTTTGCAAGTTCTCTAGAAATAGAAAGGCCTAGTCCCGTACCTCCATATTTTCTGGAAGTACCACCCTCTGCCTGCTGAAAAGCTTCAAATATAGCCGTTTGTTTGTCTTTTGAAATTCCAATACCTGTATCAGTAACAGAAATATTCAAAGTAGTATCAGTATTTGGGTCAATACGTATAGTTACACTTCCTTTTTCTGTAAATTTTATAGCATTGGATATAAGGTTTTTTAAGATTTGGTTCAAACGTTGTGAATCAGTTTGAATAAATTCTGGTAAAGCTGATGACAAAAGATAAGTTATATTTAATCCTTTTTGTTCCGCTTGATGTTTAAAATCGCGTAGGAGGTTAGCTGTGAAATTTTTAAGTGATACTTTTTCAATATTGATAGCCATTTTTCCTGCTTCAATCTTAGAAAGGTCTAGTACTTCATTAATTAACACAAGCAGATCATGGCCACTTTTATAAATTATTTCAGCACTTTCAACCTGAATATCATCTAGATTTTTTTTCCTGTTTTCTGATAAATCTTTGGATAAAATAAGCAAACTATTAAGTGGAGTTCTTAATTCATGAGACATATTTGCAAGAAATTCTGATTTATACTTACTACTTATTTCCAGTTGTTTTGTTTTTCGTTCAATATCATTTTTTGAAGCTTCAACTTCTTTATTTTTCTCCTCTAATGATTGGGTCTGCTCTTCCAATTCCTCATTCGTCATTTGCAGTTCTTCTTGCTGTTGTTTAAGATTTTGCGCTTGTTGTTCTAATTCTTCATTGAGCTGTCTAAGTTCTTCCTGTTGTATTTGAAGTTCTTCTGCTTGATTGGACAGCTCTTTGTTGGCAAAACTTAATTCTACAGCCCGCTTCTCTTTTTCGTCATTTTGATACGCAAGTTCTTTGTTGGCAATTCCTAATTCTGCTGCTCTTTTTTCTTTTTCGTCATTTTGATACGCCAGTTCTTTATTGGCAATTCCTAATTCTGCTGCTCTTTTTTCTTTTTCATCATTTTGATAGGCCAGTTCTTTGTTTGCAATTCCTAATTCTGCAGCTCTTTTCTCTTTTTCGTCATTTTGATACGCTAATTCTTTGTTAGCAATTCCTAATTCTGCTGCCCTTTTTTCTTTTTCATCATTTTGGTAGGCAAGTTCTTTATTGGCAATTCCTAACTCTGCTGCCCGTTTTTCTTTCTCATCATTTTGATAGGCGAGTTCTTTATTGGCAATGACTAATTCTGCAGCTCTTTTTTCTTTTTCTTCCGCTTGTTGAACCGTATTAACGCTAATAGCAATACTGTTCATAGAAACATTGATAAATTCTTTTTCGGTTTCATTAAAATCAGTAAGCTTTCCTATTTCAATTACCCCTATTGTTTTACCTTCAAGTAAAAAAGGAGTGATGAGCAAATTTTTTGGTTTTGCATCCAGAACAGATGAAGTAATACGGATTTGATTTTCAGATATATCAGTTAAAGAAATCTGTTTTTGTTCCCAAGCGGCTTGACCAATCAATCCCTCATTTAATTTAAAATTTTCTTTACTATCCTTTACTGACGAGAAAGCAAATTTTCCACTAAGTATTAAGATCTTCTCTTTTTCATTAAATAGGTAAACGGCCCCTATATTTGCCTTCAGATAGGTACATAAAAAACTGATAGTACTATTGGCCAATTGTGCTATACTTTGGTCTCCAATTAATTTTTTATTAAGTTCTGAGTTACCTGTAAGTAACCAGTTTTTACTTGCCGTTTCTAATTCAGAATTTTTTAGCGCTCTTAGATTTGTAACAACTATAGAATATACAACAATTAGGATAAGAACGATGACTAACAATAAAACACCAAAAACAATATTAAATTTACTGGCATCATCAGCACTGTCCTGTATTCTTTGAACGAGTAATGTCCGTTCTAATTCCTGTGCTTTATCAATTATTTTTCTTATTTCATCTTGTATTTGTTTGCCCTCTCCTGAAGCAATAAACATTCTTGCTTCTTCAAAATCTTTTTTACGAAGGCTAATGCAAGTGTTTAAATTTTCAAAACGCATTTTAAGTTCTTTCGCAAGTTCCTCAATATTGTTTTGCTGATTGGGATTTTCTTTTGTTAATTCCTTTATTTTTTCAAGTTTATCAATTGCTTTTCTATTGGCAGTTTTGAAATGTTTCAAAAAATCATCATTTCCTGTAATAACATAACCTCGTACGCCCGTTTCAGCATCAACGGAAAACTGGAGTATTTGTTCAAATTCATACAATACCTGATTTGAAATATTTACCAAAGTATTTGAAGCGACAAATTTCTCACTATTTTTAAAAGAGAAAACAGCAACTCCTAAGAGTACTAAAGCACACGCTATAAATCCTATTACTATTTTTCTTCCTAGAGTTATTTTCATGTTGTTATTTGTGAAATTTATGCTGATTATCCTTTTTCTAGATCAATTTTTATTAATATCTCGATTATATCCTCCAGCGATAAAATATAATCAGGTTCAATAGCAGCAATTGCTGACCTAGGCATGTAATCAGAGTCTGCCGTTTTTGGATCTTGAATAATTGCTAGACCTCCAGATTCCTTTATTTTTTTAATTCCTTGGGTACCGTCACTATTGGATCCTGTAAGCACAATTCCTATTAATTTATTTTTATAAGCTTCAGCAGCCGTTTCAAATAATACATCGATTGATGGTCTTGCAAAATTTACGCGTTCATCTATAGTAAGAGAAAATGTTTTATTCTTTTCAATCAGCAAATGATAATTAGGAGGGGCAATATAAATGTAGCCTTTTTCAATTTTCTCTTTTTCATCTGCTTCTTTTATATTCAGGTGACTTTTTTCATTCAATAGTTTTATCCAATGACTATCAGAATGAGCACTCAAATGCTGTACAATAATAATTGGGATAGTAAAATAGATCGGTAAGGCTGAGGATATAATTTTTAAAGCACTCATGCCTCCTGCGGAAACTCCTATTACAATTGCTTCGTAATGCATTTTCAATATTTCTTTTTGAATATTCGTTGTTTGCTGTCTAACTCTATATATTGTTCATACAAATCACAAAAACGTAAACTTTCCTTAGAACCTAAGCATAAAATACCACCATTTATTAGGCTGTTATAAAAAAGAGTCTGAACTTTATTTTGTAAATTTTTATCAAAATAGATCAGTACATTTCTACATAATATCAAGTGTACTTCTGCAAAAACACTATCAGTAACTAAATTATGATTAGCCCAAACTATATTTTTTTTCAACGATTGATTCATAATCACATTATCATAATTAGAAGTATAATAATTCGAAAAGGATTCTTTTCCTCCTGCTAATTGATAATTAGAAGTGTACTCTTTTATCATTTTGTTTGAAAAAATTCCTTCTTTTGCACGGTTTAAAGCCATCTGGTTAAAATCAGTTGCATAAATCGTTGTTCGGTCATACAAACCTTCTTCTTGTAAAATAATAGCTACAGAATACGCTTCTTCACCTGTAGCGCAACCCGCATGCCATATTTTTATAAATGGATATGTCTTCAAAATAGGAATAACATTTTCCCGCAATGACTTATAAAAAACAGGGTCACGAAACATTTCAGTCACTGTTATTGATAGATCTTGTAAGAGTTCTGATGCAAATGTTCCATCATTCAAAACCTTAGATTGCATTTGAGAAACATCTTCAAAACCCGATACTGCCATTCTATGCATAATCCTGCGCCTGATATGGGCTTGAGAATATTCTCTGAAATCATAACCGTATTTCCGATAAATAGCTTCTAATAATAATGAAATTTCTAAATCTGATGTGTCTTTGTACCGCATTTCTTTGATAATTTTGGTCTTAATTTTGACCATATCAGGGGAATTAATTAAATAAAATATAGATTACATGCGATCCATGTACCAATTTAATTCCTTTTCCATTTTTTGGTACTTAAAAATAGCAGTAATTATTTTTTGCAAACGAACAAAAGCAGTTTCACTTTTTACTACATAATCAAACGCCTTGTGATGCATGCAGTTTATGGCTACTTCAATTTTATCTTGAGATGATAGCATCACCACTGGAATTTCGGAATTAAAAGCTTTTACTTTATCCAAAGTTTCAAGACCGTTCATCGCATTTTCTACAATGCCATCAAGTTGATAGTCTAATATTACTACATCCGGATTATGGGATAAATTTGCAATACACAGTTCACCAGTAGGATAGGTTTCAACTATGAAATCAGCATTGTCTAAAAATTCAATTTCCAATGATTTTAGAAATAAGGCATCATCATCTACCAGAAATATTTTTATTTTATTGTCGTTGTTCATTATATGGTATTTTTAATTATGTTAAATTCTTCTTCTAATTCAGTACAGGCTTGTAAACAAATTTTTTCTAATTCAAATACAAGTTCAGATATCCCTTCTGTTTTTTCTTGACCAGTTGCAAAATTTTGGATTCTTTTTGCCATATTTTCAAAATCGGTACTTATACCCATTATGGCAAATGAAGGAATCATTTTGTGTGCAGCTGCGCCTAATAATGACCAATTTTTTTCAGCTAAACTTTGTTTAAGAGAAATAATTAAAGGGGGCGTTTGCACTAAATAAAGTGATATCATCTCCATCATTAATGCTGGATTTGATTTTGTTCTTTGGTTTAAATACACCAAGTCAATACATTTTATTTTTTTAGTACTATTGTCTTTTTCCTCAAAGTTATCATTGAGTTTGGCACTACGTTCTGCGAGTTTTGGTTTTTTTAAAATCCCTACAATTTTACTGTATAAAAGTTTTTCATCAACAGGTTTTGCAAGATAGTCATTCATTCCCACAGCCTTACATTTTGTTAAATCTGCCGTAGTTACATCGGCAGTTAAAGCAATTATGGGTATTTTTGAGTTCATTGTTTTTCTTATGTATTCTGTAGCTTCAAACCCATTCATCTCTGGCATTTGTAAATCCATTAGAATTATATCATATTCTTTTTCTTTTAATTTTTCAATCGCTACTTTACCATTCTCGGCGATATCACGATCAAATCCAAATTCATCTAAAAGTGTTTTCATAAGCAATTGATTCAAAGGAATATCTTCTACTACCAGCACTTTTATATTTTTTATTTCAGTATCCAATTCGACAAGTTCATTTTCAAATTCTGCATCAGAATTTGTTTTTTGAAAACTTAATGCAAAACTGAAAGTAGAACCGATACCTATTGTACTTTTTACACGAATTGTGCCGCCCTGAGGCTCTATTAATTGTTTTACTATGGCAAGTCCGAGTCCTGTTCCACCATACAATCTTGAAGTTCCGCTAGATGCCTGTTGGAAATTTTCAAATATTTTTCCTAATTTTTCTTCAGGTATTCCAATTCCAGTATCAGTTACGGCAAATTCAATAATTACTTTGTCTTCATCTTCATGTACTAAATGAACGCTAACAGTTATTTTTCCTTTTAATGTAAATTTAACGGCATTACTGACTAAATTTAAAATGATTTGATGCAAACGAACTGGATCACCTACAAGTAGATCGGGTATTTTAGTGTCATATTCTTTGATTAATTCTAAATTTTTCTCTTGAATTTTAGTTTCAAATAAATGAAGCATTGCGGATATAGACGATTTCATTTTGAAAGGAGTTTTTTCAAAAGACATCTTACCAGAATCTACTTTTGCCAAATCTAAAATATCGTTTATAAGGACAATTAATGCATCTCCACTCATTTTGATAGCATCTAAATATTCTTTTTGTTTAGGAGTTAACTCTGTTTTTAGAACCACTTTAGTAAAACCAATTATTGCATTCATTGGAGTACGAATTTCATGGCTCATATTCGACAAAAATTGTTGCTTAGCTTTTACAGCATTTTCAGCTATTATTGTAGCACTTTCAGCGCATCTTTTGGCCTCTTCTGCGATTTCAGTAGCTAACTCTGCAAAAACTCTTGCCTCAATCAATTCGGTTGCAATTTTTTTTTGTTCAGTCACATCTCTTGCAACGATTACAACACCCTGAACATTTCCTTTATCGTCTTTATAAACAGAACCATTAAACAAAACATCCGTTAATTTACCTTCTTTGTGACGGAGTGTGAGTGGTGAATCACAAACAAATCCTCTTTCAAACACCTGTTGATAGACTTCTCTGGCTTTTTGCTGCTGGGTAAAATAATCAAAAAAATCAGAATCCGTAAGATCCTGCCTAGTCATACCCGTAATATTTACTAAAGCCTCATTCATATCAGTAATTTTCCCCTTGGTATTAATGGTAACCAGAGGATCTTGACTTGCTTCAATTAAACTGCGGGAATACTGAGAAGCTAGTTTTGTAGTATAGTTAAGCGCTATTAGCTCTTTATTTACAATTTCACGTTTTTGTTTTTCGTAGTTTTGTATAATTAACTCTTTATTAGCAATGATTAATTCATTCGCACGTTTCTCTTTTTCGTCATTTTGAAAAGCAAGTTCTTTATTTGCAATAACTAGTTCAGCTGCTCTTTTTTCTTTTTCATCATTTTGAAAAGCAAGTTCCTTATTGGCAATAATTAATTCATTAGCTCGTTTTTCTTTTTCATCGTTTTGAAAAGCAAGCTCTTTATTGGCATTTTTTAAATTTACAGCCCATTTTTGCTCTGCAGTATCCCTTGCCACAATGACTATTCCTAATATATTTCCGTGATCATCTTTATAGATAGAACCATTAAAAAGCAGATCAGTTAGTCTACCTTCTTTATGACGAAGTGTAAGGGGAGAATTAGTAACTGACCCATTGGCAAAAACTTCTAAATAAACTTCTTTGGCTTTTTGTGGTTCAGTAAAATAATCGAAGAAATCAGAAGCAATTAAATCAACGCGATCTACACCAGTAATATTGACAGTTGCATGATTCATATCCGTAATTTTTCCAGCAATATTGATCGTAATTAATGGATCTAGACTTGCCTCAATAAGACTTCTAGCATATTTTGATACTTGATTATTTATGATTTCTATTTTTTATTAAATTTTTTTGAAAGCATCGATTAAATTATAGGCTGTGAATTGCCTATTTCTTCAATCGGATTACGTCTTTTATCTTTTAATTTTTTGAAATGTGAAGGGGAGAGACCCGTTACTTTCTTAAACTGACTTGATAAATGCGCAACACTACTGTAATTCATTTTCCATGCAATTTCAGTGATATTCAATTCCCCATAAATTATTAATTCTTTTATACGTTCCGTTTTGTGGGAAATTATAAATTGTTCAATTGTAGTTCCTTGTACTTCTGAAAATAAGTTGGACAAATAAGTATAATCGTGATTTAATTGTTGACTCAAATGATCCGAAAAATTAATTTTGATAGGTTCAGTTGAATGATGGACCATTTGAATAATTACATTCTTAATTTTTTCGATTAACATGGATTTTTTATCGTCCATCAATTCTAGCCCTGAATCTAAAAGTGCCGTTTTTAAAAGTTGACGTTGCTCCATAGAAATATTTTCCATAATTTCAACTTCTCCTAAATCAACAACCATAAAGTGAAGCTTAAGCTTTTTCAATTCTTCTTTAACCGCCATTTTACAGCGATTGCTTACCATGTATTTTATGTATAGTTTCAAATATTTTTATATTATAGTTTTACACAAATGTAGCTTTTCGCAATAAAGGTACATTATAAAATTTTACAAATAAGTTATAAAATACACTGTTATTAAGTGCCATGGGTTATGAGATTAAGCCAATAAATTAAATTATATTTCATTTGATCTGCTTTTTTAAGTACTGAAGTAAATGGAAACTCTAATTTTATTCGATTTATATATAACTTTAATCTGAAGAAAATACATTTTTAAACCTATTAAAAAAGCTCCTTTACAGATTATTTTAACGAATTTTAAAAATTAAGAAGAAGAATTTTAAAAGATCAAATTGTTATTCTGATTCAATCAAATCAAGATATCTTAAGAAAATCTATTTTATAAATTGTAACGTATAGTTTAATCCTCGTATCCGTTTTTTATAGTTGTTGAAATCATTTTGAATTGTACATTCGCATTAAAAGAGTGTGTTGAATGGGCGGGTATGATAATTCCGTTACCTAATTTAAGAGAGTGTTTAATTCCTCCAATAAATATTTCTGCGGAACCATCTATTATTTGTACATAATTATCAAATGGGGAGGTTCTTTCTGCTAATTCTTCTCCAGCATCAAAAGAGGAGGCAGTAATATTACCCGTTGTTTTTTTTATTATAGTTCGACTTAAAACAGCATTGGGTACATATTGAATAATTTCAACAATAATGTGAGATTGTGATTTTTTTAGTTCACTATTATCTACAGATTTAAATTTGAAAGACATATTTGGTTTATTTACTTTTTAGGTTTAAAATGGCGTTTTTTTATAATTAAAATAGAGGACTAAAATTAATTCATAGGAAAAGAGTTGACCCAATCTAATGATTTTATAGAAGACACCTTATTTTCTTGATTCATTGTAACACGAAGTTCTTTATTGGCTACTTTTTTTGAATAGGAAGCTTTATATCGAAAAACAGTAGTTTTGTCAAAATTATTTCTATACGCTTCCACTAATTGTAGATCAATAAAAGTCCCATAATATTGGCGAAATCGAGTACATGTTTTTGTCAATCTTTCCTCAGTAGTATTTTTAATTACTGAAGGAGTTGCTTCATTTAGTGTGAAAGGTTTAAATTTAGATGTATTACAGGTCATCAAAACTCTTTTGCCTAATTCATACGCTTTACTCTTTTGGATCTCACTTATTTCAGATATACCAAGCCTTTCGGTTTTAATTACTTCAGGCTCTGGTGTGGTTACAACATTTTTTGATTTACATCCAATAAGTAAAAAAATACTAAAAAAAAGAATTATTTTATTCATGATTTATTTTATTTTTAATAAAAGATTAGGATCTGGACAGTTTTCTAAATAATATTTTAGATCATTTTCACTACAAACACCAGGATAATCACCAAACGTATTTGAAATTTCTTTTATAATTTGAAAATGCAAATGCGGAGCATAATCGCCATTTACGGTTGCATCGCCTAAAGTAGCTAATTGTTGCCCTTTTTCGAACACATCACCAATTTTGATGTCGCTGATACTATCCAAGGATAAATGTCCATATAAAGTATAAAATTTTTGATTCTCTATTTTATGTTCTAGAATAATAGTAGGGCCATAATCACCCACGCCAGTATTGTAATTAAAACTATGAACAAAACCATCAACTGCTGCTAAAACTTTAGTTCCTGCTTTAATCCATAAATCTAAACCTATATGAATATTGCGCTCTTCAGTTTTAGAATCGTTAAATATTTGACTTCTTTTGTATAAGTTTCTAATTTCATTGTAACCACCATAAGCTACTTTTGCATTTTTTTCAACTAGATAATGCTCAATATAATCTTCAAAATCAATTGCATTATCGATATTTAAACCGCTAAAAGCTTTATTTGTAATAGATAAATTCAAAGGAATATACTGGTTGTAATCAATTTTTGCTTCTATCACTTTTACGTTTTGGATGTCGTATAAGATCGTTTCTAGTGCTGTCATTTAGTATAAATTTTAATATCTTCTAAAATTAAATAAAAAATCCCAACATAAAAATTTTACGCAATCATTATAACTTTTAATTTTGATTCTTACACCCAATTTTTAATATAAAAAAGCTGATGAAAAATTTTATCTCTGATTTTTTATTTTTTTTTACAATTAAATTATTCTGATGTTTCTGATTTTAGTATGCAAGTATAGATTCTTTAAAAAAAGTTACTGTGTTTAATAATGAAAGATCTGTCATTTTTCCAGTAGATTAATCCTTACATTCTTCTTCTCTTTCGAAAATAGTAAAGATTAAAAATACATATTAATTAATTGTTACTAAAAAGGTAATGCTCAATATTTTTTCTATAACTATAATGTTTTTTTGGTTTAATGTCAAGAATTATAAGAGAAGGCTTGCTTTTAAAACAGAAAAAGTGAATCATTATAATGGAACGGGATTAGCGATAGTTAGACTTAAACTGGGAGGTTTTTTTTAGAATTATCTTTTGTAAAAATGTTATTTATTTTAATAATTATTATCAAAATAAAAAACAATACATCTGAAAGATGAAAATTAAAAGATCCCAATCTTAGGATTGGGATCTTAATTTATAGATGACTTTATTTTAGTATAAACTGGGGTATTTGGATGGATTTACTTCATTCATCATTCCGTAAACTTTCTCAAAGATATCTTCAGTAGAGGGTTTTGAAAAATAATCACCGTCCGTACCATAAGCAGGTCTATGTGCTTTTGCTGTTAGCGTTTGTGGTTTGCTGTCTAAATAATTATAACCATCTTGATGCTCAATAATTTGTTGTAAAATATATGCCGAAGCACCACCAGGAACATCCTCATCAATTACCAGAAGACGATTTGTTTTAGCAATACTTTTTACTACATCTTTATTTATGTCAAATGGGAGTAAAGATTGCAAATCGATAATCTCGCAATCAATACCTACTTCAAGTAGTTCTTTAGCGGCTTGTTGTACTAATCGTAAAGTTGAACCATAAGAAACCAATGTAATATCTGTTCCCGTTTTAAGGGTTTCAATAACTCCAATCGGAGTTTTGAATTCGCCGTAATTCAAAGGCATTTTTTCTTTTAATCGGTAGCCATTCAAACATTCAATAACTAAAGCAGGTTCGTCACATTCTAACAAACTGTTGTAAAAACCAGCTGCTTGGGTCATATTTCTAGGAACCAAAACGTGAATTCCTCGAATCGCATTTATGATCATTCCCATAGGAGAACCAGAATGCCAGATCCCTTCTAAACGATGCCCACGAGTACGGATAATTAATGGTGCTTTTTGTTTGCCTACGGTTCTGTATCGCAACGTAGCCAGATCATCACTCATAATTTGGATAGCATACAATAAATAATCTAAATATTGAATTTCGGCAATAGGACGAAGGCCTCTTAGAGCCATTCCTATTCCTTGACCTAAAATAGTTGCTTCCCGAATTCCTACATCTGCAACGCGGAGTTCTCCGTATTTTTCCTGCATTCCTTCTAAACCTTGATTGACATCTCCAATAGCTCCAGCATCCTCACCAAAAATTAATGTTTCTGGATATTTGGTGAAAATTGCATCAAAATTATCACGAAGAATCATTCGTCCATCAGTATCTTCTTTGGCATCTTCAGCATAAATAGGCAGAACTTTTTCAACAGAAAACACATTTAAATCCGTTTCTGAAAATAAGTTACTACTAAAATTCTTTTGAGTTTTAGCAGTATAAGATGATATCCATTGTGAAAGCTCTTGTTTCCCATTTTCATTAAGAATTAAACGCAATACTTTACGTGCAGTAACCAGAATTTCTTTTTTCAAAGGAGATTTGATTTCACTTAAATCAGCAATATATTTTAATAGTACTTGTTTGTTATTACTTGTATCTGCTATTTTTTGCAGTAAAGTGACGAGTTCTTTTTGTTCTTCAATAATTGGTTCTATAAAGGCATTCCAAGCAGCTTTTTTACCCTCTAAAACATCTTTTTTAGCTTGATTATCAATAGCGTCGATTTCGTCAGGAGAAGCAATGTTAATAGCAATCATCCATAATTTCATTTGACGAATGCAATCAAATTCTCTTTCCCAGGCCAATCGATCAGCGTTTTTGTATCTTTCATGAGAACCTGAACTGGAATGTCCTTGTGGTTGCGTCAATTCATTTACGTGAATCAAAACAGGAACATGATTTTCTCGGGCAATAGCCGCGGCTTTCTCATAAGTGGCAATTAAGTCTGCGTAATCCCAACCTTTCACTCTAAGGATTTCAAAACCATTCGTGTTGTGTTCTCTTTGATAGCCTTTTAATATTTCAGATATATTTTCTTTTGTTGTTTGGTGTCTTGCATGTACTGAAATTCCATATTCATCATCCCAAACACTCATTACCATAGGTACTTGTAAAACACCTGCGGCATTTATGGTTTCAAAAAATAATCCTTCGGATGTACTTGCGTTTCCAATAGTACCCCAAGCAATTTCATTGCCTTCAGTAGAAAAATTAGATGCATTTGGTATTCCTGAAACTTGTCTGTATATTTTAGATGCTTGCGCCAGACCTAATAATCTTGGCATTTGTCCTGCTGTTGGAGAAATATCAGCACTTGAATTTTTTTGTTTGGTTAAATCTTTCCAAGAACCATCTTCATTCAAACTATGCGTAGCAAAGTGACCACCCATTTGTCTTCCTGCTGACATTGGATCTTGATTAATATCAGTATGACCATATAATCCGGCAAAAAATTGTTGAATAGTAAGTTCACCAATAGCCATCATAAAGGTTTGATCACGATAATAGCCAGAACGGAAATCGCCATTTTGAAAAGCTTTTGCCATAGCTAGTTGTGGTACTTCTTTTCCATCTCCAAAAATGCCAAATTTGGCTTTTCCTGTCAATACTTCTTTACGTCCTAACAGGCTGCATTCTCGGCTTATTATGGCTGTTGTATAGTCATTCAGAACTTCGATTTTGAAATCTTCAAATGTCAATGTAGTATTGGTTTTTTCTTTTATCATAATTGAAAAGTATAACTTTATGAAGCAAATTTACTTAAAAACTAGCTATTTTCATAATTCATTGAAAAAAATAGAATTTAATTATTGCAATTAATTCTAATAAAAAGAACTTTATTTTTTCACTATATGTAATTTTATATTTGATTTAATAAGAATAGTTTAATAAATAATGATAATAATATTGGATTAGAACCATTTTCGATTAAAAAGATTGATTAATGTTTTAGGTGAAAAAGTTACTATAAAACGTATTTTTTCATTATAATTATCTTGAGAAACTTCCCATCCGTTGTTAGAGTAGACCGGAAAATACAATTCAAAATAGTCTGTAACCAGATTTAAACGAATTCCACTGTCATAAACAAATCGTTCTTTTAGCCCTTTATTTTTTATAAAACCAACATCGCCATACACTTCAATCCAATTCCATATGCTATAACTTGCATTCAAGCTAGTGATCCATCGATTGGCATAAGGCGTAGTAATTTTTGATTTAAAACCGCCTTCGGCTACTACATATTGTTGGCTAAAAAGTCCTGTACTTTCGGATCTACCAAAATAATTATAATCAAAAAGATAGTCTGTAGGCCGGTCTAATGCAAAGCTAAAGAAATCCGATTGCGTTTTATTGTATAAAAAATTTCCTGCATATAAGCGTAAATTAATTTGACGATTGTTTTCAAAGAGTTTTCGATACTCTATTTCACTAGTAATTTTTCCGAATTTCCCAGAAATTTGTAAATCCGTAGTAAAATTAAAATGATTCGTTACCTCTGTTTTTGTATTTACATATCTCGCATCAAAAACCGAATAATTTTCAGGAGAATTGTCGAGCACCAAGGCGCTTTTTTCCTTATTGACAATAACTTGTCGGAATAAAAACAGTTGTTTTCTGTTGTCTCTGAAATTGGGTTCACGAATGCGCAATTGTAGTGCCGGATTTAGTCTAAAATAAGCAGCATCCTCAGCATAATGAAAATAGGATCCACTTACTGAATAACGGGCATTGTAAAGGGTTGTGTTTCTAAAATTTTGGTTGACTACAAAAACGGCTGAACCTGATAAATTATTTGATTTAGTAGAGTAAGAAGGATTAACATCAAAAATAAAAGGCTTTTCCAAAATGGTTTTATTATGCAATCTAATTCCTGGAGTTAAACCATCATATAAATTGTAATATATTGATGGAACATACAGTACTTGGTTGTAATAAGGATCCTCTAAATCTTTCATGAAAACAAACTTTACAGGGCGATTATTAGGAAAAAAACCTTCTAATTTCTTCCAGTTATTTCTTAAATTATATTCTGGAACTTCATTTTTTAAATTTAAAATAATTTTGTCAGCATTATTTCTGGGTATCTTGAAAGTAGTGTCGGTTTCATTAATATCAAGCCATTGTTTAAAAACAATTTGACCTTTTTTAGTACCATAAACTGGAATGGGAATAAGAGTTCCAGTTCTGTTTTTAATTGAAAAAGTGATGCTGTCTTGAGTTTTTAATACCCTTGAAAATTTATAATCAATGATGTCTCTTGAATTAATAATTGTATTAAAAAACCAACTGATATCTTTAGTTGTATTTGATTTTAATAAAGTTTCAAAATCGGATCTTGACACTTGTTGCAACTGATTTTTTTTATATAATTGTTGAATGCTGGTCTTTACAGTATTATTTAACAAATAATCATCCAGAAACCGCATGCTTAATCCCGCACGGTATTTACTGGCAATTTGTTCATTGAATTTTATTAAAGTGTTCTTTGAATCGCCTAACGGCTGATCTAGATTTTTACGAGCCATCAACATATAGAAATAACTGTATTGTCCATTAAAGTCAATATTAGTCAAATTGTAACTTTTTAGCAATCTAATGTTTGATGCGCTACCCATCATTTTAGCTTTGGGATGATTTTCATCCATATATTTCATCATCGCATAAACTTGAATCCCATCATAAATCCAATTGTCTTTTCTAGGATCCAGATGTAAACTCTTTTTTAAATATTCGTTTAAATAGGTTTTCAAAAATTTAATTTCGAAAATAAATTCATCAGAAAAAGGACTTATAAATGAGGGAAGCTGATTCAATCCATAAAAAGGATTTTTTTCATAATCCGTTTGGGAAACCACAATTTTTTGATAAGGATATTTCCCAATCAAATCACTTGCAAAATTAACAATTCGGTCAATTACAATTGCTTTTTGAATGTTATTTAATTTGTTGTTTTTCATATCCGTCAGTACTTCAACGAAACTATTTTTGTAACTCTCAAAATTCAATTTAGGCTCAATGATCAAACTAAAATCAGTTCTGTTATTTCCCCATAATTTGTAGTTTGAGAAGCCATTATTATCAGTTGTTTTCTCAGTGTTTAAATCGGATGTTGCCTTTAAAGTATTGGGTAGTTTAAGATCAATTTCAAAGTCAGATACAGCATTGGCAATATCATCCAAGTTATTATTACTATTATTTATGAAACTATGGTTTTCATAACGGGCAGGAGTAATATACCAATTTTTGAGGCTTAAAGTCCCATTGTTGTGGTACCCATATTTGGTAAATTTTTCGCTAGGAATTTTAGTGATGTACGAAAGATGCAAAGCTACTTTCTGATTTGGAAGTAACGGATTTTTAAGTTTAACAACAATATAATCAGGGTTTTTTTCGGTCCTTTGCCAAGACAAAAACTGCTCTGAATCATCAATCATAATTAAATTTATTGTGCTTCCACGCTCTTCTTCTTTGGCTAAATGAAATCCTCTATAAAATTCATCCGAAAATCGTTTGGCTAAAGGTGTGTTTTTGTTGGAGAAAGCGTGATTCCAGTCATTAAGAACAATCGATGTCAACGTATCTTCTGATTGGTTTGTAAAAATAATTTCCTGCTTGATATCTAATGTCTTTTTTTCAGTATTAAGCACCGCCGAGATAGTAGAATGCTGTTGTGCGTATTGATTTACTGAAGCTAATAAAACAAGAATATAAAAGATTATTTTAAGGTATGATTTCAAATTTTGGTATGTTTATTAAAAAAATAAATATACCTCATAATTAGATATAATTCTTACTATGAACCTTAAAAATTAAACAAAAAAAAAGCTGCTTTGCGGCAGCTTCTTTTTTTGTTTAAAAATTTGGAGACAAATCGTATTTCTTATAAAAGGCATTTAGTACTTCAACTACTTCATCTTCGGTGTCTACAATTTTAAATAAATTCAAATCTTCGGCATGGACAGTACCTTCTTTTTCAACTAGAACAGTTTTTATCCACTCAATTAATCCTGCCCAAAAGCTAGAACCAACAAGTATAATTGGGAATCTAGCAATTTTTTTAGTTTGTATTAAAGTCATCGCTTCAAACAATTCATCCATCGTTCCAAAACCGCCCGGCATCACTACAAAACCTTGAGAATATTTGACAAACATCACTTTTCGAACAAAGAAATAATCAAAATTAAGGTTTTTATCACTATCAATATATGGGTTGAAATGTTGCTCAAAAGGCAGTTCAATATTCAATCCCACTGAGGTTCCACCGCCCAGATGTGCGCCTTTGTTTCCTGCCTCCATAATTCCTGGACCACCGCCAGTAATCACCCCATAACCAGCTTTACTGATTTTATATGCAATTTTTTCGGCAAGTAAATAATAGGCATCTTCAGGCTTTGTTCTGGCAGAACCAAAAATGGTTACACACGGACCTATGCGTCCCATACTTTCGTAACCATTAACAAATTCGGCCATAATTTTAAAAATCGCCCAACTATCATTCGTTCTTATTTCGTTCCAGGTTTTTCTTTTTAGACGATCTTGTATTACTTTATCTTCGTCATTATCAAAATCTTCTAATCTCATAATCAAAAATATAATTTAATTGCTTTTTTTTTTTCGGAGCTATTTCCTGCTATCCTTTTCAATCTTTATTGTAAAGAAAACAATAACGGATTTTCATTACTATCAGGGCTACGTATATCTAATATGTTTGTTCTTCAATTGATTTTGTTATTTTGGATATAACTTTACCAGTGTGTTCAGTAGTTTTTGATTCGATAAGCAGTATTAAACATTCGTCGGTTGACGAAACTCTATGGTTTATACCTTTTTTTACTACAAATAAATCTCCTTTTTTCATAAAGAATTTGGGCTCGTTTTCAATTTCCATTAAAAGTTCTCCTTCTACAATGTAAAACAATTCATCTTCATTTTCATGATTATGCCATGGTAGATCTTGGCCTTTAATTTTAGCCAGTTTGATAAATTGATCATTAACTTCGCCAATTATTTTAGGTGAAAAGTAGTTTTCAATACTACTGAAGGCTTCTTTTAAATTCATAATTTTCACAAATTATTTTTTTATTTTTTATTGATACTAAAGTAATTCTTTTTTCAAAAACTGGGCCGTATAGCTTTTCTTATTTTTTATAACTTCTTCAGGCGTTCCTTTGGCAATCAGTTGTCCGCCACCTTTTCCGCCTTCGGGACCAATGTCTATAATATAATCGGCCAGTTTAATTACATCCATATTATGTTCGATAATCAAAATCGTATTTCCTTTATCAACGAGTTTATTAATGACTTCCATCAATACTCTTATGTCTTCAAAATGCAAACCAGTTGTGGGTTCATCCAGTATATAAAATGTGTTTCCAGTATCTTTCTTGGATAATTCTCCCGCCAGTTTAATGCGTTGTGCTTCACCGCCGGAGAGTGTGGTACTTTGCTGTCCAAGGGTAATATAGCCCAATCCAACATCCTGAATGGTTTTTACTTTTCTATAGATCTTCGGAATCATTTCAAAGAACGGAACCGCTTCGTCTACGGTCATATTCAACACATCCGAAATGGATTTTCCTTTGTATCGAATTTCTAATGTTTCTCGGTTAAAACGCTTTCCTTGACAGGTTTCACATTCTACATACACATCAGGCAGGAAGTTCATTTCAATCGTTCGCACACCGGAACCTTCGCAGGTTTCGCAGCGTCCGCCTTTTACATTAAAACTAAATCGTCCCGCTTTATATCCCCGAATCATACTTTCAGAAGTCATTGTAAACAGATTTCTAATTTCTGTGAAAACTTCGGTATAAGTTGCAGGATTCGAGCGTGGCGTTCTACCAATCGGGCTTTGGTCAATATCAATTACTTTATCAATATGTTCTAATCCTTCAATTTTTTTATATGGTTTTGGTTTTTTGACACCATTGAAATAATAGGCGTTCAAAATAGGGTAGAGCGTTTCATTAATCAGTGTCGATTTTCCACTTCCGGAAACTCCAGTCACGCAAATCATTTTGCCCAAAGGCAATTCTATCGAAACGTTTTTCAAGTTATTTCCTGTAGCTCCGGTTAGTTTTAGGAATTTTCCATTTCCTTCGCGACGTTTTGCTGGAACCTCAATTTTCATCTCCCCATTCATGTACATCGCCGTTATGGTATGATGTTTCAAGATTTCGGCTGGTGTGCCTTTACTGATGATTTCACCGCCATATTTTCCTGCTTTTGGACCAATATCAATCACATAATCGGCACGTTCTATCATGTCTTTATCATGTTCCACCACAATTACCGAATTCCCAATATCGCGTAATTGTTCGAGAGAATGAATCAATTTATCATTGTCTCTTTGGTGTAAACCAATACTGGGTTCATCCAGAATGTACAAAACACCAACGAGTTGAGAACCAATTTGAGTGGCCAATCGAATGCGTTGTGCTTCACCACCCGAAAGTGATTTTGAGCTTCGGCTTAAAGCCAAATAATCCAAACCTACATTCATTAGGAAGTTCAATCGATCCTTAATCTCTTTGATTACTTCAGTGGCGATACGTTTTTGTTTGTCAGATAAATAGCTATCTAAATCATAAAACCAAGCAGTCAAATCCGAAATGTCCATATCGCACAATTCGGTAATATTCTTTTCATTGATTTTAAAGAATAGTGCTTCTTTTTTTAAACGGGAACCGTCACAAACAGGACATTTTATTTCGTCCATAAACTCCTTTGCCCAACGCTTGATAGTTGTAGAACCACTTTCGTCATGCTGATTTTTTATGAAATGTGAAATCCCTTCAAAATCAATTTTATATTCTCTTGCAACCCCTAGGTCTTTGGAGTTAATAGTGAATTTTTCTTTTCCGCCATTCAAAATCATTTCCATTGCTTCCTCTGGAATGGTTTCTATGGAATCCGTCAATTTAAAACCATATTTTTCGCCTATGATTTCCAATTGCTTAAAAATCCAGGATGATTTATATTCGCCCAAAGGAGCAAAACCACCATTTTTTATGGATAATTTCGGGTTTGGAATAATCTTTTTAGTATTGATTTCGTTTACCGTTCCCAAACCGTTGCAATGATCACAAGCGCCTTTCGGGGAATTAAAAGAGAATAAATTCGGTTCGGGATTTTGATACGAAATTCCAGTACTTGGACACATCAAATTCCTGCTAAAAAAACGTATTTCATTAGAATCTTGGTCCAAAACCATCAATACATTTTCTCCGTGATGCATCGCCGTATTGATACTTTCAGTCAAACGTTTTTCATTTTCTGGAGTATCATCAATAACCATTCGGTCCACAACTATTTCTATATCATGGGTTTTGTAACGGTCTAATTTCATTCCTAGAGTAATGTCCAGGATATCACCATTCACTCTAACTTTAAGAAATCCTTGTTTGGCTATTTGTTGAAAAAGCTCGGCATAATGCCCTTTTCTAGCCCGAATAACCGGAGCTAAAATATTGATTCGTTTTCCGGTAAAATCCTGGATGATCAAATCTTTAATTTGTTCATCATTATAACTCACCATTTTTTCGCCAGTATTATAGCTGTAGGCATCGGCACCACGAGCGTAGAGTAAGCGTAGGAAATCATAAATCTCCGTAATGGTTCCTACGGTTGAACGCGGACTTTTACTGGTCGTTTTTTGTTCAATGGCAATTACAGGAGAAAGGCCGTCAATTTTATCGACATCAGGCCGTTCTAAGCCACCGAGAAACTGTCTTGCATAAGCAGAAAATGTTTCCACATAACGGCGTTGCCCTTCGGCATAAATGGTATCAAAAGCTAACGAGGATTTCCCAGAACCTGAAAGACCAGTTATTACCACCAGTTTTTCACGAGGAATAGAAACATCTATATTTTTTAAGTTATGAACGCGAGCGCCTTGAACTTCAATGGTATTGTCTTTGTCTAACATAATTTTTGCAAAAAGCAAAGTTACTATTTTGATTTATTCTTTCGATACAACAGTTTAGAAGATTGTGTTAAAGATTTTGGTACTTTTGATGAAAATATGAGTACGATTAGAATAACTAAAATGCAGTATTAAATTTATTTTATGAAAACAAGAATAGGGATTTTAGGATTGGGTGGAGTAGGTGGTTATTTTGGAGGATTATTGGCTAAAGCTTATTTTGATTCGGATGCAATAGAAATCGTATTTATTGCTCGTGGTGAAACCCAAAATGCAATAGCTCAAAATGGACTAAAAATTATTTCTGATACGAATGAAGCAATTGTATTTCCTAGTTTGGTTTCGAATAATCCAGATGAAATCGGGAATCTCGATTACCTAATTTGCGCGACTAAAACCTATGATATCGAATCTAGTTTTGAATCTATAAAAAACTGTATTAACAACAAAACGATAATCCTCCCTTTATATAATGGTGTAGATGCCACGGAACGTATTCAGACTTTATTTCCTAAAAACACTATTTTACAAGGTTGTGTGTATATTGTTGCAATGATTGTTTCTCCGGGAATTATAAAGAAAATTGGTCCTTACGAAAAATTGTTTTTTGGTTCTAAAACGGCACCAATTTCAAAATTAAATGAGCTACAATCCATTTTCGAAAAAGCTGCTGTCGAAAGTTATCTCGTAGAAAATATTGAAGAAACGGTTTGGGAAAAGTTCATTTTTATTTCCGCTTTAGCTTCAGCAACTTCCTATTTGAACCAAAACATTGGTGGAATTCTAAACCATCCTGAAAATAAAGCAGTTTATATCTCATTGCTAAACGAGATTACTACTGTTGCTTTCGCAAAAGGGTTAGTTCTACCAGCTGACATTGTTGCTCAAACTATTGCTAAATTAGAGAAATCACCACAAGACAATACATCATCTATGCACAGAGATTTACTTGCTGGACATAAAACAGAAGTGGTTTCCTTGACGGAATATGTGGTAAATGAAGGTCTAAAATATGGTGTTACAACTCCTGCCTATCAGAGGATATTAGAAAAATTATCAAAATAATATTAAATTCAGATTATTCTTCTTCACCATCGTTTTGGTCAGATTCGTTTTCAGAATTTTCAACTTCATTACTGGAGCCTATTTCAAAGAAACTAAAGATAGAACCTCCATAACTTTTCTGAAATGAAAAGTGAATCATGTGATCAAGTTTGGTATATTTTGAATGCTCGATGACCATCATTCCGTCTTCATTAAGTAATTCTTTTTCGAAAACTAATAAGATGATTTTTTCGAAAGTTTTTTGGTCCAAAGCATAGGGTGGATCTGCAAAAATGATATCGTACGAGGTTTTACATCTTTCTAAATACGTGAAAACATCACTTTTAGTAGCTGCAATATTAAAATCATATTCGGCAGCCACTTGCTTAATGAATTTTACACATCCAAAATCGCCATCAACAGAAGTAATTGGTGTGCTTCCGCGAGAAGCAAATTCATAACTGATATTTCCGGTTCCTGCGAATAAATCTAATATTTTAAGTCCTTCAAAACTGAAATGGTTATTTAAAACATTGAATAATGCTTCTTTAGACATATCGGTAGTGGGGCGAACGGGCAATCCTTTTGGTGGGAAAATGCGTCTTCCTTTGTATTTTCCTGAAATGATTCTCATGAGTTAAAAAGTATAAAATGATTTCTGTTTTCGGCCTCAGAAAAATAATTGTTCCATCGTAAATCTTCCACATCAATAAGGGACACGTTGCGAATGTATTTGTAAGCGATTTTAAAATAATCACTTTCAATATCAATATTTCCGATTAGTTCCAATGGGAAGTTTTCGGGGTTTAAATTCAATTGTTCAGCCGTGAATAATATGTAATATAAGAAATCTTCGGGCGTATTGTAATCAAATGAATTGAAAAGGAGTAATTTTTGGTTTTGAACCACAATGATTTCAAAATGGTCGGTGTTTATATGTACAAACATCTTTTTATCATCCTTATTTTTGGAGGCGACCAGAAGTTTGGTAACCAAAATACTGTTGGCATGCTTGTATTCAAAAGTACCAAATTGGTCAATAAAAAAATTATTAATATTCATATACGGAATATAAACTGCATTCATTTGATAGTTTGGAACTTCATCAAATGCAAAAAAATCAGTTTCAAAAACCTTCGTATTGTATTGTAAATAACTGCCTAAAAAGTTCTCATCAAAAAAAGCTGTAGGAACAAAAGTAGAAAGGTTATTATTGTGAATTAACAAAACTTCATCATACGAGTCCTTTAATTCCGGATGATTACGAAAAGCATCGGCAAACAAATCTTCAATTTTTGCGTTCTGGTGTAAGTTCTCAAAATGTACATCGTTAAATGAAATTACCGTGTTGTTTAGCGTATCAAAACAACAAAAAGAAAGTCCGGTCAAGGAAACTTGAATGGAAAGTTTTTTATAATCTTTTTCAGTAATGTTCGTATTTTGTAGTGACATAATTTGATTTTCAATCCATTTCGACATTAGAATCAGTAATGAATTAAATGCGATGACAAACTTACAATTTTTTTTGATTCTAATGCCAATTTATACGATTCCCTCGATTATCATACTTATATTTGAGGTTTATTTATAGCAATCAACTCCACATGAATTCCTCCTTGTTTTACAGTCTTTTACAGAAAAAATTTCCTTTTCAGCCCACCTATAAACAAGATATTTTTTTTCAAAAAATTGCTATTTTTTTAACCGAAGCAGATAATAATACCATTTTTGTGCTAAAAGGATATGCAGGAACGGGAAAAACGACTGTAATTTCTACAATTGTAAACAGTTTATTGGATATCAATAAAAAATATGTTTTGTTAGCACCAACAGGTCGTGCGGCAAAAGTAATTGCCAATTATTCGAATAAACCGGCTTTTACGATTCATAAAAAAATCTACTTTCCCAAGAAATCTTCTGGGGGAGGTGTTTCATTTACCTTGCAACAAAACAAACACAAGAACACCATATTTATAGTCGATGAAGCTTCGATGATTTCGGATACGAACTCGGATTCTAAGTTATATGAAAACGGTTCCTTGCTTGATGATTTGATTTCGTATGTATATTCGGGAACTAATTGTAAGATGATATTGTTGGGTGATACCGCTCAGTTGCCTCCGGTGAATTTAGATATTAGCCCCGCTTTAGACATTCGTACTTTAGGAATGAATTATGATAAGGAAGTAGAACATATTGAGCTAGACGAAGTCATGCGTCAGGAAGAAAATTCCGGAATTTTGCATAATGCAACTGAACTTCGGGAGTTATTGAAAGATTCCTTTATCGATGAATTCAAATTTGATGTGAAGAAATTTAAAGATATTGTTCGCTTGACCGATGGTTATGATATTCAGGATGCCATCAATTCTGCCTACAGTAATTACAGTATTGAAGACACCGCTTTTATTGTTCGTTCCAATAAAAGGGCGAATCAATATAATGAGCAAATCAGAACCAAAATCCTGGATAAAGAAAGTGAACTTTCCACAGGCGACTTTCTGATGGTGGTAAAGAATAATTATTTTTGGTTGAAAGATTCGGATGAAGCCGGATTTATTGCCAATGGTGATATTATCGAAATATTAGAAATTTTCAATATCAAGGAATTGTACGGATTTAAGTTTGCCAAAGTCAAAATTCGGATGATTGATTACCCCAATCAGATTCCGTTTGAAACGGTTTTACTTATGGACACTATAAAAAGTGAATCGCCATCGTTAACCTATGAAGAATCCAACCGATTGTATCAGGAAGTGTTGAAAGATTACGAAGGCGAAACCAAATTCAAGCAATTCCAAAAAGTAAAAGCTAACGAATATTTCAATGGTTTACAGGTTAAATTCTCGTATGCAATAACGTGTCATAAATCACAAGGAGGGCAATGGAACACCGTTTTTATAGAACAACCGTATTTACCGGATGGTATCAATAGAGATTATATTCGCTGGTTGTACACCGCAATGACCCGGGCCAAAAATAAATTATATTTGATAGGTTTTAAAGATGAGAATTTTGTGGAATAATTTTTTTAAAAATAGAAATGAACACATTAAACGACTTACATAAAATTTTAAGTTCTTTCTCAAATACCGAAAAAATGCCGGTTTTGTTTTTGGGACATGGAAGTCCGATGAACGCGATTGAAGAAAATCAGTTTGTGACTGGTTTTAGAAACTTGGCTAAAACCTTACCACAACCGAATGCCATTTTGTGTATTTCGGCGCATTGGTTTACCAAAGGGACAAAGGTAACCGCAATGGAAATGCCTCGAACGATTCACGACTTTGGAGGTTTTCCACAAGAATTATTTGAGGTGCAATATCCAGCGAAAGGAAGTCCGGAATTAGCATTGGAAACAAAAAAATTATTGATACCATTAGAAGTAGAACTGGACGAACATTGGGGTTTGGATCACGGTGCTTGGAGTGTTATTAAACATTTATATCCCGAAGCGAATGTTCCCGTGATTCAGTTGAGTATTGATTACACAAAATCTGGGCAATACCATTTTGAGTTGGCTCAGAAACTAAGTGCCTTGCGAACCAAAGGAATCCTGATTGTAGGTAGCGGCAATATTGTGCATAATTTGAGATTGGTCGATTATTACAATTTTGATAAAGACAATTACGGGTACGATTGGGCAATTGAAGCAAGGGAAACGATAAATAATTATTTATTGGAAGGGAATTTTCAACCGCTGATTGATTTTGAGAAACAAAGTAAAGCGTTTCAATTAGCGATTCCTACGCCGGAACATTATTTACCTTTACTATATACCTTGGGATTAAAAGGTAAATCAGAAGAACTGAGTTTGTTTAATGATAAGTTATTGGCGGGTTCGTTGAGCATGACTTCAGTTAAGATTATGTAGATTTATTTATTGGTTTTTTGTAAAACAAATTTAAGCGTATCTACAAAAGCTCCATCAACACCATTATCGATCTCAAAAGTCTGGTAGGAGGAATCTGCCATCATCTGTAAATTTTTTAATTGCAATGCATCTATTTTTGCAACATATTGCCCAGATTTTAAACCCAAGAAACTAAAATAACCATCTGGTTCCGAAAGAATACTGGTGATTAATGTATCGTGCAGATCATAAATAGAGACTTTTAAACCTCCAGTTCCCAGGAGTTGCTTCTTTTCTTTTTGATACACCATTCCGGAGACTTCTCCCATAACGACAACCGGAATTTCAATTATTCTTAATTGGTTGGGATTTAGGGTACAATTTAAAGTTTTGTTTTTTATGCGCCAAGCAATAGAATTAACTTGGTTGGTATTAAGCTCCATATAATTTTTAATATAGGGTTCTAATCCGGTTATAATGGTGGTTCCATCGGGATTGACAAGCTGACGGTCACCGCCCATAAATACAATATTTACTCCTTTTACCAAAGGTTCTTTAGTATCTCTTTTTCCATTTCCATTGATATCTAAAAACGGAATAAATTTTACACTTGCTCTTCCCACACTTATTCGGTTATTAAAACGTACAAAATCAGATTGGGGTTCGAAGATTAAGCTTCCGCTGGCAGATTGCGAAAAAGAAGCACTATTTTTATAAAAAATACTGGAAAATCCGGTATTGATATGATCAAAATTATGCGTGAAACTAATTTGAAAACTACTATTTTGATTTTTAAAATTATAATCTAATGAGGCCTGAATATAGCCTTTTTTAAAAATTGGTTTTCTCAATTGTGTTTGCAATGTTGTCATGGCATCATCATCATATCCATACCGCAACTGTGGAACAAGGACGAATCTTTTAGGAAGTTGGAATGATGTTGAAAAAGTACTGAATGCCAATGTTTTATGGTTTGTTGTAAAAAAGGCATTGGTCGTAAAATTAAAATTAAAACCAAATGAATTTCCCGAGAGTAAAAATTCGGAAGTGGTGAATTTAGTTGTGCTAAATAGGTTTTGTTGAATGGTAAATCGGGAATTTCCTGAAAAAAAAGAATTGCGAATCGGCATTGAAATACTTGCTTTCCGAATTTCGGAATAATTGAATCGAAAGGCTTGTTGTTTCCTGTCGTATTTGCTATAATCAAAGTCAAATCGAAGGTTTTTGGGAGTAGTATAGTTCAAATTTAGCTCATAAAGCACTTTAGCATAATAACTCCCCGTAAGAAACAATTGGGAAGCCAATCGAATGGAAGAATTCAAAAACGGAATAATTTTATTAGATTGAATAGAGGAAACATATTCTGCTCCTGCGCCCAAAGTAACATGATTAGAAAGACCATAGTTTACAATAGCATTACTAAAGACACTCCCTTTTCCATCCTCAATAATCCCGGAACTAATAGTGTATTCTATTTCTTTTTTCGGAAGGAAAAGAGCTGGAACTACAAGTTGATTGCTAAAAAACTGCTCTTCGCCCCAAGGTCCATAATACCTTAGTGTAACTTCGGTTCGTCCATACAGCAAAGGAACATTAAACGAAAAAAAACCGTTTGTATCTGCCTGGAGATAATCGATTAACACATTGTTGATGTAGAGTTCAACCGTCCAATTGGCTTGGGTATGATTGCTCAAAATATAGGTGCCAAACGATTTTCGGATTCGAGTAGAGGCATTTGTTATCTGTGCTCCGATAATGGGAAATAAAATTGTCGCTTTAGAAGGAGCTGAAATTTTCCCTAAGGTAAGCTGCTTAATATATTTGTTTTCATTATTCACATACCGCCATCGATAAAACTGGTTTTTAGTTGCAATGGCTTGGTTGCTGGTGTAATTTAGGGAAGTGGTCAATTCGCCACCAGCTATAATTCCGCCTAAATTGAGGAGCATCCTTTCCGAATGACTTCCTTCTGATTGCTGAATTGTAGTAACGGCCCAATTTGCTGTTCCCAAATGAAGTAATGGTTTGTCTCGTACTACTGTCGTATCTGCTATAAATTCCAACTTCATTTTGTTTAAATTATCCCGCATACCTTGCAAACGGGCTTCTCTAATGGCGGGAAGTTCTAGTTTTGAAGACATGTTAACTGATAAACTTCTAATGCTGAAACTATTTTCCAGATCAAATACTTCATTAAAATAGGTAGCTTTCAAGAATAAATTGGTGCTGGTACAAATTAAATCATCTGATTTTAGACTAAAAATTTGTTCCTTGTAGGTAATTGTGTTGGTACTTTGATCAATTTTGAAGGGATGCTTTTGATTGATAAAAAAACCGTCAATAACATTAAAATTAGAATTCGGTGTATTTTTTATTTTTATAAAATCGAAGACTTCGGGTATCGAAAAATAGACTTCGGATCTGCATATTATAGAAGAAATTTCGATGTCTCCCATATATTTTACCTTGAGGAGTACTAAAACTTCGTCACACTCTTCCTCTTGTGCCACACCAGAAAAAGGGATCGTGCAGAACAGTAAAAGGTACAGGATAGAAGACAATTTAGTCATAAAGAGCGAAGAGAAAGGAAGTCCTTGTGTTAAAGGAAATTAATTTTTAAGTACGGGTTGCGGTTCGGCACAGTTGGAGATTTTAATCAAAAAATATTGATACTAAGCACTTGGTTGCCGCTTTAGCTAAATAGCTGTTAGGTATTAGGGCTTTTGTCCGCCTGCTTGTAAATCATTGTCCTTAATGAGCTCTCGCGTATATATTATTAATTAGAATCTGCTTGTACATAAGAATTTTCAATTCGAATCTTAACTAAAAAATCGGTCAAAGTTCTTGTGAAGGTGTCAAGTTCAGTGACTGAATCTTTTAAATAAATACTTATATTTTCTAACTCTTCTTTAGATATATTTTGAGAATCCACATGATTAATCAAACCTTGAATTCTACATATAGGACTTCGAACTTGATGGGATACTTTAAAGAGCACCTCAGTAATGGAATTTAGGTATTTCTCTTTTTCTCTATCTTTTTGTATCCTTATGTCTTTGTATCGAAGAATTATAAAGTAAGATATCCAGATCGTAAGAATTGATAAGGCTCTGTTAGCAAAAACACTATAGTGTACCTCGGTATTATAATAAATGGCTATGTCAATTATTGTTAAAAAAGTAGATATTATAGCAAATGTAATTATTTTATTTTTGCTTAGTGTATAGGAAATAACTAGAGGAATTATATACAAAACTGCAATTGCTATACCTAGAGGAACTATCAAGTCTATTACGCATATAAGTAAAATTATACTTATTATCAGCAATTTTGTTATTTTTAATTTTTTAATATTATTCAATAGTTATTAATTTAAAGGTTGTAAATTTTGCGATCTTTTCCGCAGGCAACCTAATTCTTCGGCTTGCTATATTTTATGAAATGTAAATGGAGTAATCTTTTTAAGTCCGTTTTAGAAAAAAAGTAGTTTTATTATTTGTTTCCTGTTGGATACAATTATTCAAAACGTCAGCTCGAGTTTTTTTGGACTACAACGGAACAAATAATGTATCGATAACCCTTTTTAATAATATTTCCCAAGTTCTAGGTGCAATTATTTTTCAAAAATTTACTCTATCCCACAAAATTAGCATCAAAAAATAATTAGACCTAATGGATTTTAGATTGCTAATTTTAACCGTTACTTTATAAAAATCGAGAGAAAATTATAAAAAAAAAGATTCTTATTTGGATCCATTAAGAACCGTATCAAGTACATAATCTTTTTTAGCTGACAAATCCAAAAAAGACTCGGCGTAAACAGCCACTTGATTTAATGTAAAATAAAGCACCTGTAGTTTTCCCTTGGAAAAATCAATATTTGGAATAGTATTGAGTTTAATTTTGGTTTTGCGTATATTTCCCGGAGCATATATTGCAAAGCCTTTTATTAGTCCTACATTAGTGCTGCCTCCCTCTGGAGAAATATAATTGACATTCAGTTCCCCATATGCCGATTGATTGCCTGTGCGGTTAATATCCAAGCATAGATCCTGGGATTCAATCAATACTAAATTAGATAAAGACACTACCGTGTTTGCAGTTCCTATCGTAATAATATTTGCAATTGAAATCCCATAAACAGGCGTTAATTGAATATCTAAACTCTTTGGTTTGAGTGTATCTGTTGCGGTTTTTTCGATTTCTAAAAGTTTTGTTTTAGGAACAGCACGGAAATAAAGATGGGAACGGTATTCACCTTCTTTTAATTCGCTAGTTTTAATGAGTTGAATTTTTACTACCTGTGATTCATTGGGCGCCAATGTTATAGTGCGCGGATAATAACGAAGATAGGGTGAGGCGAAATTTTGATTTTCTTCTGGTTCTTCAATCGTATTGAATTTACCAGTTTCATCCATTTGAATCTGATTGTATGATAATCTATACGTTGTAGTATCCTTACCGGTATTGGATAAATTAACATTTTGAACCCGGCTTTGAATTCCGTCAAAGACAATACGTTTTGGGAATACCATTAAATCGCCTTGTGCCAGTAATGGAAACGTAAAATTTAATAATAGGACAAGAATAAGAACCCATTTTTTAGTCATGAGAGTATTTTATTTTATAATATTTTGCTTTTTTATTCAACAGAATAAGCAACCTTAAATAATATAAAAAAGGGTGCTTATTTCTAAGCACCCTTTTTATTTATTTTAGTTATAATTTACTGTAACAGTAAAACCGGTAGCGTTCTCATATAAGCCAACAGCTTGATCAGTTCCAACATTTAGCGTAGCTCCAACAGTGAAGTTTTGGGTACCACTAGCCAAAGCACCTATACCATTGGCAAGTGAGCTTGTAAAAGTATCAACTAACATAGTTTTGGTTGTTCCTGTACCTGTAGCTGCAGTTGTAAGTGTAAGAGAAGTTGGTAACGTAATAGTATAACCATAAGATCCTTCACCTGTTACTGTAAATGCAGCAGCGGTAGGAGATCCAGTAGATGTAGTTAATTTAACTCCGCCAGTTGGAGTTCTAACAGCTAAAGGACTCATAACTAATGTACCTGCAGTACCTGTTGCAAAAGAACCGAAAGCCATAGCGGCTGTTTTACTAATTGCAATTGGCGCAACAATAGTTGTACTTGCAGAAGAAGTGGCAGAAGCACTTTGTTGTGCCAAAACGCTTGAACTAAACACAGTAGACATAGCCACAATAGATAAAAGTAATGTAATTTTTTTCATCGTAAAAGAATTTGGGGTTGAGATTAAGAAGCAAATACAGGTTTTGTCCAGATCCTTAATCAGTTTAAATAATTTGTTTTGTACTGGATAAAACACCAATTACGTTGCAAATGTATTTAGTCAATTGATATCTGTAAAACGAGAAGTAACAAGTGATCTCTACTACGGTATAAGTGAAAAATAAGAAAGAAAAAGACTTTCGATATACATTAAGAAAAGCTTTATTTTTTTGGAGTACTTGTTTTTTAACGCTAAAAAAACGTTAAAAATTTAAATTTAACTAAAATTATTTGAATATTCAATAATTTAAAGTTTTTATAAAAAAGTGTTTTTTATGACTTTTTTAATTTTCTGTTTTAAAAAAGTTTAAATTGAATTTACTTTCATTTTTAAAATTAGAAAAAGAATATTAATCGGGTATAATTCGATCCAGAAATTCTTTTGTAATGGGTTTTTGATGAAAAGAAACCACATTTGGAGTTCTACAAACCCTGGCAATATCGAGATCATCAATTGTGTTTGAAATAATAAATACTTTAGACTTATTTTTCACATTCGACGGCAGTTTGTCATAAGCTTCTAGGAATTCAAAACCCGAAAAATGGGGCATGTATAAATCTATAAAAATTATCTGAGGTATCTGGTTCGTGTTTTCCTGATTTTCTTCTAAATAAGCTAATGCTTCGCTTGCAAGTGAAAACTCGATGACTTTTTTTCCAAAATTATTATTGAGAATTATTCGAGAAGAACAGTAGCGTTCGATGGGATTATCATCAACAATTATTACTTTTTCGAATTTTGGTTTTAATTCCTTTTTCATAGTTTTTGTTTGTAAGTGCAATCATAAAGGGAATATTCATCGTTTTAAAACAAATAAATCTCCATTATTTTAGTATGAAATTGTTATTCTTTTAGCTTAATAAATTTATTAAAATCCTCTTGACGTCTTTTGGCAACGGCTAAAAGCACGCCATTAGGAAATTCGCAAAAATAGCCTTCTTTTTTAGAAATTTTCACAATATGACGCAAATTAATAATATACGAGTGGTGAATTCTAAAAAAATAGTTAGGATCTAGAATCGCACTGTATTCTCCTAAATTTTTACTGGACATAATCTTCTTCCCATTCTGGAGAAAAAAAGTAGTATATCTTCCTTCGGCCTGGCAGTAAATAATTTCTGCTTTAGTAATGAGTTCAATTTTATCTAAAGAGGATACAGCAACATAATCGTTTGGCTGGTTTAAAGAGTTTAACAGCTCAATGGCCTTAATTTTCTGATTTTGATAAGATCGCTCCATTTTAATTCTTTTAATTACTTTGTATAAAGCTAAAATTAGAGAATTAAAATCGACGGGTTTTAAAATAAAATCAATCGCGTTTTGCTTAAATGCTTTTACAGCATCTTGTTTATTGGCGGAAATGAATACCAGTTTAGGAATACTCAGTTCTAATTCATTGAGCATATCAAAAAAAATATCATCTTTAAAGGAAATATCTAATAATACGAGATCTGGTTTTTGTAATTGTATACTATTGATTCCTTCGATTATAGAGGTAGTTTCGTTTACTATTTTAAGAATCATAAAGTTTTCTTTTTCAAATTTTTTAATGATTTGTAAAGTGTCTTTCTCTTTCGTAATAATTACGGCATTAATGGGGATCATAGGTGTGTACTTAAGGGATAATTTATCTTTAAAACCGACGAATATCATTAATTTTAATGTAGAGTATTCATTTTGAGTTTAGTAGGAAAAAGATAAAATGATAATTTTGTGTTTCGAAAATAAAACAATAAACAGCAATATTATGAAGTAGTTCTTTTAAAAAAAATAAAAGTAATAATCGTTATGTTTCCTGTATTAAGTGTTATTAAAAAGGTTGTTTTGCTAAAACAGTAATAATTTTTTTAATTTAATTTTGGTGTTTGTATTAAAGCAATGAGATTTACATTTCTTTATTTTTTATTTGAGCTCATAAAGGATTAAGAATTCACAATTAAGTACTAGTCTTTTGATCCGTTTGAAATAAATTTTAGAATTCATCCATTTTAATGCTTTTAAGCAAGATAGCATTGATTCTTGATAAAAAGAACTGTTTATGAAACTATGTTTTTTATTTTGCATTCTCACAACGGATTGTGAGTTTATTATTGGTGATGCTACCTTAGTAATTTTAGAAAGTTAAGAAATTCAGAGTAACAACCAATTCAAAACATAATTATTCAATTTTTAGGAATACATTAAAAAAAGCCTTTAATGTAATATTGCGTTCAAAAGCTTGGTTTTCGGTTGCATAAGAGTACCTAATTTTTCGGAAGAGCACACCTTTAAAATTATCTTACAATGATAGTTAACACATTTTAAAAAAAAATAACAGCAATATAAATTATAAAGAAATTCGAATGTTTAGAATAATATTGCTTTTACCATTGATCTCGATAATAATTCCTTGTATTTGCTAAAAAAAAACTACTTTAGAAAATTAATTTCAATAAAATATTCTCAACTAAATAATTCAGTCAATGAAAAGAAGATCTTTTTTAACCACAGCTACACTTGCTTCAGCAGGACTAACCACGCTTTTGATTACAGGCTGTACTTCGAGCACAAAAAAAAATGATAAAGAATCAGCAACTGTTGGAAACGCAACTGTAGCCTTTGAACTGGATGAAGAAACAATAGGCAGTTTAAGAGAAAAATTAGCATCCGGAAAATACACTTCAGAACAATTAGTCCAGTTGTATTTAAAACGTATTGAAACTATTGATAAAAATGGACCACAGTTGAATTCGGTTATTGAAGTCAATCCCGATGCTGTTTCCATTGCTCAAGAAATTGATAAAGAAATAAAAGCGGGTAAGTCTAGAGGCCCTTTACATGGTATCCCAGTTTTGATAAAAGACAACATTGATACCGGAGATAAAATGCAAACAACTGCAGGATCTTTGGCCATGGAGGGAAACATTGCTTCAAAAGATGCTTTTGTAGTTAAACAACTCAGAGCTGCTGGAGCTGTAATTATAGGAAAAACAAATTTAAGCGAATGGGCAAATTTTCGTTCTACTCAATCGTGCTCTGGATGGAGTAGCAGAGGCGGTCAAACAAAGAATGCCTATATTTTGGATCATAATCCCTGCGGATCTAGTGCGGGTTCAGGAGCTGCGGTGTCAGCGAATCTTTGTGTAGTTGCTGTTGGCACTGAAACTGATGGTTCAATTGTTTGTCCTGCATCTGTAAATGGTGTTGTAGGGATCAAACCTACAGTAGGTTTAGTTAGCAGATCTGGAATTATTCCTATTTCAAAAACGCAAGATACGGCCGGTCCAATGGCAAGAACTGTAACGGATGCCGCGATTTTACTGGGCGTTATGGCTGCTATCGATAGTGAAGATTCAGTAACGCTTGAAAGCAAAGGAAAAACTCAAAAGGATTACACAACGTTTTTAGATGTAAATGCTTTGAAAGGCAAACGCATCGGAATTGAGAAAAAACCGCAAGGAAATAATAAATACATGAATCAACTTTTAGATGACGCTAAAGAGCTATTAATAACGAAGGGAGCGACTATTATCGAAATCGACTATTTGGATAAAATTAATGCATTGGGTCAAGCTGAATTTGAAGTTTTGCAGTACGAATTTAAAGACGGATTGAATAAATATTTAGCTACAGCTAATGCAAAAGTAAAAACATTAAAAGAGGTAATTGATTTTAATAACGCTAATGAAGACAAGGCAATGCCTTATTTTAAACAAGAAACATTGGAGAGTTCTAATGCCAAAAAAGGATTAGAAGATAAAACATATAAGGAGGCTTTAACAGTAAGTTTTGCAGGAACCAAGGGTGTTTTAAATGCTGTTTTTGAAAAAAATAAGTTAGATGCTATATGTGGGATTACCATGGGGCCGGCTTGTAGTATTGATATGATTTACGGTGATCGTTGGGGAGGATATTCTTTGACTTCTCCCGCTGCTGCTAGTGGTTATCCACATATTACAGTTCCTTGTGGAATGGTTTATGATTTACCTGTTGGATTATCTTTTTTTGGAACTTCCTATACGGAGGGGAAATTAATAGGATTGGGTTACGCATATGAACAAGCATCTAAAAAGCGAGTTACAGCCACATTAAAAGCTTCTTTTTTATAAAATAATAATTTTAAAAAAAATAAAAGGGCAAAAGTAAATCGCTTTTACCCTTTTATTTTTTTATAATAGGCACATATTTCAGTAATACAACATTCGTGACATTTAGGTTGTGGTCTACAAATTTCTCTTCCTAAGAATGAAATAGCCATTCCAATTTCATCCCAAATTTCCCTAGGTAATACTTCCATGAGTTGTTTTTCAGCTTTAATTCCATCTTTGGTTTCGGGTATTAATCCAACTCTGGGGGCCACTCTAATAACATGTAAATCGGCAATAATTCCTTTCGTTGGAACTTTTGCTTCCCGCATAATCACATTAGCTGATTTTCTTCCAATGCCTTTTAGTGCAACTAAACTTTCCATAGTAAGCGGAATGTTTTCATCTTTTTGGATGGTCTGCGCTATTTCTATAAGCCAGTTGGCTTTGATACTAAAATTCCTGACTTTAGAAATATGAGGAATCAATACCTGGATATCAGTAGTAGCTAAACGCTCTATATTTGGATACGATTTAAATAGATTAGGGGCAATTTTATTAATATTTGTATCGGAATCTTGTGCAGATAAAACAACCATTACGACAAGTTGGTATAAATTATGGTATTCTAACGGGTGTTTTCTCCCTTGATATTTTGTTAGAATAGGTTTTAATTTTTCAGCCCAGTCAATAGTATTTCCAAATAGATCCATGGTATTATTCTTTAAAATCCACAGATAAAGAATTTACACAATAGCGCTGTCCGGTTTTGGTTGGTCCGTCATCAAACACATGTCCGAGGTGACTACCACAATTGGCACACAAGATTTCAGTACGTTTCATTCCGTGTGTTACATCTGAAATATATTCAACTTTTCCAGGAATAGATTCATCAAAGGAAGGCCAACCGCAATGTGCATCAAACTTGGAGTTGCTTTCAAACAAAGGCTCACCGCAAGCTCCACAGCAATAGGTTCCCTTTTCATAGTGCAAATTGTATGTTCCGGTATGCGGATATTCAGTTCCTTTTTGTCGAAGAATTTTGTAGCGTTCCTCTCCCAATTGCTCTTTCCATTCTTGTACTGTTTTTTCTAAAGGGTATTTCATGATTTTAAGTTTTTTATAGTATATAACGTTACTTATCAGTTATTTGTTTTGGATAAATTGAACCGTTCTTTCAATTACATTAGTGTTACCTAGAATTTTTCGATGTCCTAATCCGTTAGTGAGCAGTAAAGCGCCGTTTTTCAAATATTTATGAATGTGTATTCCTGCTTTTACCGGAACTTCAGTGTCATCATTATCATGGATAACCAATACAGGAATTCTAATTTCTTTTGCAGCCAGAGAAGCAGAATAGCTGTTCATTTTTTCGCCGTATTTTTTTTCAAAATGCAAACGCAGAAGGGTACTTATATTTGGTTTCAATTCTAATTTAGCCACAAAATCATCCATAATATCTTCAACAATATCGCCACTGCCAATAAGTACAGCATGCTCTACTTTTAACCCTTTTTTTACAGCATTCAAAACAGACATTCCTCCCAATGAATGGCCAATCGCAGCTTCAAAAGGTCCAAATTGTTTGTCTATTTCTAAAATTGAAGCAATAAAGTCGACCATAATAGTGGTTTTTCCAGGTGATTTACCATGTGCTGGTGCATCAAAACTAATAGTTGAATATCCCACTTTAAGTAATTCATCCGCTATTTTGAATAGTTGTGTGCCTCGGCCAGACCAACCATGAACCAGTAAAATTTTCTTTTCACTTTTCCCATACTCATATAAGATAACCTCTTTATTAATTGTAGGAATCTTAATTAGTTTTTGGATACTATTTAGCTCCATTTCTAATTCTCTTTTTGGAATTTTGTGTTTTATAGGTGTAGTAAATAATTTGGCAGCAAATAGGGTTATTAGTTTTGGCGAAATAAAAGAGATTAATTTACTCGTTAATAAGATAATCTTAGGAATTTTCAATGATTTCGTATGAATAGAAGTTTTTTTTGTCATTTCAATAAATTTTCATGCGAGTAATATTGTTAATTTTTTTTTACTAAATTTAGAAAACATAAAAGTAGTATTTTTTATAAAGTTTTTATTGGTATTTACATAAAAGGCGAAAATAATAGATACTTTACGGTATTCAAATTAACTGAAAACAACAAAATTTCATATATGGAAATATTTCATATCAGTGCAGAGTGTTATCCTGTAGCAAAAGTAGGTGGTTTAGCTGATGTGGTGGGAGCATTACCAAAATATCAAAATAATGCGGGACATTCAGTGCGAGTCATCGTGCCTTGCCATGATACAAAATTCAAGAAAGACCATGATTTTGAATGTGTACATTGGGGTCATGTAAAATTGGGAGACTTTAATTTTGCTTTTAATATTCTAAAAGAAAAAACTGATATACTTGGATTTGAGTTGTATTTAGTTGAAATTCCGGAATTATTTGACCGAAAAGATGTTTATGGTTACGAAGATGATATAGAGCGTTTTTTATCTTTTCAAATTGCCGCATTAGATTGGATATCAGGTAGAAATGAAGTTCCGGATGTTATCAATTGTCATGATCATCATTCCGGATTAATTCCTTTTATGATGTTGTATTCACATAAATATGAAAAACTACGCAACACGCCTTCCATGATTACCATTCATAATGGTTTGTATCAAGGACAGTTTGGGTTTGATAAATTGCATTATATACCGGAATTTGATTTGTCTCATGTGAAAGTCTTAGAATGGGATAAGTGCATTAATTCATTGGCTGTAGCGATCAAATGTGCTTGGGCGGTTACGACAGTCTCACCAAATTATCTAAATGAAATTAACTATTCAGCCAATGGATTAGAATCATTATTTAATCTGGTACGTTATAAATCCAAAGGAATTTTGAACGGAATTGATATCGAAGTTTGGGATCCGGAGCAAGATGCAATGTTGGAAAAAAATTATTCAATTAAAAATTTCGAAAACGGCAAACAGGAAAACAAAGAAAAATTGTGTAATCTTTTTAATTTAGATCCAACTAAACCACTTTTTAGTTTTATTGGAAGATTATTAGAAGAAAAGGGAGGCGATTTATTGCCACAGGCTGCAGCTCTTTCATTATCCGAGAACTATCAGCAAATTAATATTTTGATTTTAGGTTCCGGAAATACTTTGATTGAAAATCAATTGAATTGTTTGTTGAAAGATTACAAAGGGAATTATAATACGTTTATTGGCTATAATGAAGAATTAGCACACTTGATTTATGCGGGTTCTGATTTTCTATTAATGCCTTCCAGAGTAGAACCTTGCGGGTTGAACCAAATGTATTCTCTACGTTATGGAACTATTCCTATTGTGCGACGAACGGGAGGGTTGAAAGATACTGTAGTCGATTTTGGTGATAATGGAAATGGGATTTGTCACGATCAGGCTACTGTTGGAGATATTTGTTATTCAATCCAAAGAGCTATAAACGTTTACGATGACAAGGCACATCTCAATAAAATCAGAAAAATAGGAATGAACACAGACCATTCTTGGGAGCGTGTTTGTCTGGAATATATAGAAATGTACAATCTAATAATTAACAAGAAATGAAAGCTAAAAAGAAAAATGTTATTGCAATTATTTTAGGCGGAGGACAAGGATCCAGATTATATCCATTGACAGAAACAAGATCTAAACCTGCAGTACCAATAGGAGGTAAATATAGATTGGTTGATATTCCTATTTCAAATTGTATGAATTCAGATATTTATAGAATGTTTGTATTGACACAATTTAACTCAGCTTCTCTAAATGCACACATTAAAAATACCTATAATTTTAGTATTTTTAGCCATGCTTTTGTTGATATTCTAGCTGCGGAACAAACTCCTGATAATCCAACGTGGTTTCAAGGTACTGCGGATGCTGTCAGACAATGTATGCCACATTTTTTGAATCATGATTTTGATTACGCTTTGATACTTTCCGGAGATCAATTGTATCAGATGGATTTTGATGCAATGTTAGAAGAACATATCAAAAGAGAAGCTGATATCACAATTGCTACTTTACCGGTGAATGCTAAAGATGCGCCTGAATTTGGAATATTAAAGACAAATTCTGAAAATTGTATTGAGTCTTTTATTGAAAAACCAGCTAAAGAGCTTTTGCCGAATTGGGAATCCGATGTGAGTGAACAAATGAAAAACGAAGGCAAGCATTATTTAGCCTCGATGGGAATCTACATCTTCAATAAAAAATTGTTGGTAGACATCATGTCTAATACAGAAACCAAAGATTTTGGTAAAGAAATTATTCCACAAGCTGTAGGGAATAAAAAAATATTAAGCTATCAATACGAAGGATATTGGACTGATATTGGTAATATTGATTCCTTTTTTGAGGCTAATATAGGATTAACAGAAGACTTGCCTAAATTTAATTTATTCGATAACGACAACAAAATTTATACAAGACCTAGATTATTGCCTCCTTCTAAATTCCAAAAAACAATGGTTGATAAATCATTAATTTCTGAAGGTTGTATATTGAATGCTAAAGAAATCAATCATTCCGTGATTGGTATTAGATCCAGAATAGGTGAGGGAACTATAATTCAAAATTGTTATGTAATGGGAAATGATTTCTATCAGAATATTTGTGATATGAATGAAGATCTCCAAAACAACAAACAGTTAATAGGTATTGGCGAAAGATGTTTTATAAACAATGCCCTTGTGGACAAAAATTGCCGCATTGGTAATGATGTTTACATCAATGGAGGCAATCATTTAGAAGACTTTTCTAATGAATTGTACGCTATAAAAGATGGAATTGTTGTCATTAAAAAAGGAGCAGTTATACCAGATAATTACATCATAAAGTAAATTTACAAACTGTTTTTTCTTAAACTAATATTCTATTCTTTTTAGAAAAATAGAATTATATAATTGTTATATGAGCAAAGTTATTTCGCATTCTCTTTTTACAGATTTTGATATCGATTTATTTAAAGCAGGCAAACATTTTCGGCTCTACGAAAAATTGGGAGCACATCTCATTTCAGTTGATGGGGTCGAGGGTGTTTACTTTGCGGTTTGGGCTCCCACAGCTCATACAGTTTCAGTTGTTGGGGATTTCAATTTCTGGACTCAAGGAGAACATCCGTTAGCAGTTCGTTGGGATTCTTCCGGTATTTGGGAAGGGTTTATTCCTAATGTTCAAAAAGGAACAACTTATAAATATAAAATTGAATCCAATAATAATGGAATTGTCACGGAGAAAGCAGATCCATTTGCTTTTTACTGTGAAAAACCACCACATACTGCTTCTGTAGTTTGGGATTTGGATTATAAATGGAAAGACAATAACTGGATGGAAACACGTCAAAATCATAATGGTTTGGACAAACCCTATTCCGTATATGAAATACATTTAGGATCTTGGAAGCGACATACCGAAGAAAATCGATTTTTGACCTATTTAGAATTTGCCGAAGACTTAGTAAACTATGTAAAAGAAACAGGCTTTACTCATGTAGAATTTATGCCTATAATGGAATATCCGTACGATCCTTCTTGGGGGTACCAGTTAGTGGGATATTTTGCGCCAACTTCCCGTTTCGGGAATCCGCAAGAATTCATGTATCTGGTAGATAAATTACATGAAGCGGAAATTGGAGTTATTCTGGACTGGGTTCCATCGCATTTTCCAGATGACGCACATGGTTTAGGTTATTTTGATGGTTCAAATCTTTTTGAGCATCCTGATCGTAGAAAAGGGTATCATCCGGATTGGAAAAGTTTAGTATTTAATTATGGACGGAATGAAGTGCGTTCCTTCTTAATCAGTAATGCTTTATTTTGGTTGCATCATTATCATGCCGATGCGTTGCGTGTAGATGCCGTTGCTTCGATGCTATACTTAGATTATTCTAGAAAGGAAGGTGAATGGGAACCAAATATTTATGGTGGCAGAGAAAATCTAGATACAATTAGTTTTCTCAAGGAATTTAATGAAGCAGTGTACTCTAATTTTGAAGGAGTACAAACCATTGCTGAGGAAAGTACTTCTTTTCCTATGGTTTCAAGACCTACATCCGTTGGTGGTTTAGGTTTTGGTATGAAATGGATGATGGGCTGGATGCACGATACTTTAGAGTATTTTCAAAAGGATACCGTGTATAGAAAATACCATCAAAACGATTTGACTTTTTCGATGACCTATACTTTTTCAGAAAATTTTATGTTGCCGCTTTCGCATGACGAAGTGGTATATGGAAAGAAATCTATCGCGGGGAGAATGCCCGGCGATGAATGGCAGAAATTTGCAAATTTAAGATTGTTGTATGGTTATATGTTCATGCATCCCGGAACTAAATTATTGTTTATGGGAAGTGAATTTGGACAAAGTAGTGAATGGAATTTTGAAGGAAGTTTAGATTGGCATTTACTGCAATATCCGTTTCATGCGGGTGTCAAAAAATTGATTACTGATTTGAATAAATTGTACAAAACAGAACCTGCTTTGCATGAAAAACAATTTAGTCCGGAAGGTTTTGAATGGATTAACTACTCTGATCATCAAAATGCTGTGATGTCTTTCATTCGAAAAGGAAATGACGCAAAGGATAATGTAATAGTAGTTTGTAATTTCACACAAGTGGTGCGCTCTAATTATAGAATTGGTTTACCTAAAAAAGGTAAATTGACAGAAATTTTTAATAGTGATGCTTCAAATTATGGAGGAAGCGGAGTTTCTAACGCTAAAAAAATAGCCATTGAGGCCATGCCTTATGATGGAAGAGATTATTCTATAGCGTTGCTTTTGCCTCCTTTGAGCGTTACTGTTTTTAAAATTTCATAGGTATAAAATAGTTAAATTTTGAATTATGTATAACTAATGGTTTTCATTTATAATGGAAACCATTAGTACATATAGTTGATTGTTATATTAAAATATACTATATCGTTTTCGAGAATAAAACCCATATATATAACTGTTTACAAAGTAATTTTGTAAGTTTGAGTTCTAGAAAAAGATTAAAATTAATACCATATAAAATGATTACAAATACAGAATTAGAATATAAAGGTGATTTATATCCCACAAAAATAACTTCTTTTGAGCATGAAGTAGATTCAATATTTTTTCATACTGATAATAGTGTCATCTTAAAAGTAACCGTATTAAGAGATAGTTTAATCCGGTTTCGATTTACGACAAAAGGGTATTTCAGCAACGATTTTTCTTATGCAGTTGATAAAAATCATTCACATGGATATAATTTTCTTGAGGTTTCAGAAGAGCAGGATTATTACCAGATACAAACCAGTAAAGTAAAATGTAGAATTCAAAAAACGGATATGAGATTGTCTATTTTTGATTTAGAAGACAATATTATTTTAGAGGATGAATTGGGTTTTCATTGGGAAGAGAGCTATGAATACGGTGGGAATATCGTAAAAATGAGCAAGGCATCAAAAGATGGGGAATGTTTTTACGGACTTGGCGATAAAGCAACTCAACTAAATTTGAAAGGAAAGAGACTGGAGAATTTTGCGACAGATCAATATGCTTTTCAAAAAGATCAGGAACCGTTGTATAAAGTAGTTCCGTTTTATATTGGGTTACAAAACAAGCAATCATACGGTATTTTCTTTGATAATACGTTCAGAACCTATTTTGATTTTTGCCACGAAAGAAGAAATGTAACCAGTTATTGGGCAGAAGGTGGAGAAATGAATTACTATTTTATTTACGGGCCAGAAATGCAGGATGTTGTTACCACCTATACACATTTGACTGGAAAACCTGAATTACCGCCACTTTGGGCACTTGGATACCATCAATGTAAATGGAGTTATTATCCGGAAAGTAATTTAAAAGAAGTTGCTGCCAAATTCAGAGAGTTAAAGATTCCGTGCGATGCGTTGTATTTGGATATTGATTACATGGAAGGTTTTCGATGTTTTACTTGGAACAAAGAATATTTTCCAGATCCAAAAAGAATGGTGGCTGAATTAGCAGAAGATGGTTTTAAAACTGTTGTAATTATTGATCCAGGAATTAAAATTGACAAAGAATACGCCATTTATAAAGAAGCCTTAGAAAAAGATTATTTCTGTAAAAGAGCTGACGGTCCATACATGAAAGGAAAAGTTTGGCCAGGAGAATGTAACTTTCCGGATTATACAAATCCTGCAGTACGAGAATGGTGGGCTGGTTTGTTTAAAGAATTAATTTCGGAAATTGGTGTAAAAGGAGTGTGGAATGATATGAATGAACCCGCAGTAATGGAGGTTCCTAATAAAACATTTCCTATGGATGTGCGTCACGATTACGATGGGAACCCTTGCAGTCATAGGAAAGCACATAATATTTATGGTACCCAAATGGCTAGAGCTACCTATCACGGTGTGAAACGATTTGCTTATCCAAAAAGACCTTTTGTAATCACAAGATCCGCATACGCTGGAGCACAACGCTACACGTCTTCTTGGACTGGTGATAATGTTGCCACTTGGGAACATTTATGGATTGCCAATATTCAGGTACAACGTATGTCTATTTCGGGCATGGGTTTCACTGGTTCTGACATCGGAGGATTTGCAGAACAACCTTCGGGTGAGTTGTACGCCCGTTGGATTCAATTAGGTGTTTTTCATCCTTTTTGCAGAACGCATTCGTCAGGAGATCACGGAGATCAGGAACCTTGGGCTTTTGATGAAGAAGTGATAGATATTACTAGAAAATTTGTAAATTTAAGGTACCAATTATTGCCTTATTTATATACCATGTTCTGGCAATATATAGAAGAAGGAATTCCAATGTTGAAGCCTTTGGTGTATTATGATCAGGAAGATATTCAAACACATTATAGAAATGATGAATTTGTTTTTGGAAATCAAATATTAGTTTGCCCCATTTTAGAGCCAAATTCGTTAGGAAGAAGAATGTATATTCCAAGAGGACAATGGTATAATTATTGGACCAATGAAGTAGTAAAAGGCGGAAAAGAAATTTGGGTTGATACTAAGTTTGATCAAATTCCAATTTTTGTAAAAGCAGGTGCAATCATTCCTAAATATCCTGTTCAACAGTATGTTGGGGAATTAGAATTTGATGAGTTAACTTTAGATATTTATTATAAAGAAGGGAAAGAGAAGTCAGTGGTTTATGAAGATGCTCAGGATGGGTATGATTATAAAAAAGGGCGGTATAGTTTTTTATCGTTTCAAGCCACGGGTAAAGAAAAAGAACTAATTATACAGCTTCATAAAGAAGGAAAATTTGACACTACTTATTCTAAGTATAAAATAAATCTTATCGGATTACCGTTTAAAGTTAGTACAATCGAAATTGACAACGTAGAAGTTTCATTTGATAGCAGTACTTTAGAAAAGGACGGCTATTTAATTGTTGATAAAGAGTTTACAGCTTTACATATTATTGGTGAATAACAATAATGTTGATACTTTTATATTTAATTATATAAATATAAAAGTATATAATACTTGTATTTTTGTGTAATATTTAAAATCTAAAATTATGAAAAAGCAATTATTAATAGGAGTTTTTGCAGTAGGATTAATCTATTCGTGTGCTACAAATCCTCTTACAGGGAAGAAAAGTCTAAATTTTGTTTCTAATAGCGAACTGTTTCCAACATCTTTTCAACAATATGGTACTTTTTTAAAGGAAAATAAAGTAATTACTGGAACTGCAGAGGCTAGAAAAGTGGAAGCAGTTGGGATGCGAATTAAAGCGGCAGCAGAAAAATATTTAACCTATTTAGGCCAAACACAATATCTGCAGGATTACCGTTGGGAATATAAATTAATTGACAATAAAGAAGTTAATGCTTGGTGTATGCCGGGAGGGAAAATTGTTGTTTATTCAGGGATTTTGCCAGTAACATTGAATGATTCTGGTTTGGCTACCGTAATGGGACACGAAGTATCTCACGCATTAGCTAATCATGGTGCTCAACGTATGAGTGCTTCTCAATTGCAACAATTAGGAGCGGTAGGTGTTGCAGTAGCGACTGGAGGTAAAAGTGAACAAACACAACAAATATGGGGTCAAGCATATGGATTAGGATCTCAGTTTGGTGTAATGCTTCCTTTTAGTAGAAATCATGAAACGGAAGCAGATAAAATTGGTTTGACTTTAATGGCAATTGCAGGTTATAATCCGGAGGAATCTATTACTTTCTGGTCTAGAATGGCTGCAAAATCTTCAGGTCAAGCACCACCAGAATTTATGAGTACGCACCCATCTGATGCCACAAGAATTGCTAATTTAAAAGCATTAATTCCTGAAGCTAAAGCTTTAGCAGGTAAAGTTGGTATCATTTACAAATAAGAATTTGAAAATATAAGATTAAACATTTAATAGGCTATTCTCACTTGAGGATAGCCTATTTTTTAATTTTATATTTAAGTTCAATACAATAAGATTGACATTAAAGAGCAATTTGTTAATATCTAAATTTTTTATTTTTAATAGTTAATCAACAAAAAATAAATAAATTCGCATTACAAAAATTTAATATGGCAGATTTACCAAAAGGCAATAAGAAATTGCTAAACGCTTGGGCATTTTATGATTGGGCAAATTCAGTTTATACCTTAACCATTGCATCAGCAGTATTTCCAATTTTTTATGAAGCTTTATTTTCGGAGCGTGACCATTATATAACTATTTTTGGTTTATCTCTAAAAAATTCAGCTTTAATAAGCTTTGTAACTGCCTTAGCCTTTTTAGTAGTAGCTTTTATTTCCCCTTTATTGTCTGGTATTGCTGATTATGTAGGGAATAAAAAATCATTCATGAAATTTTTCTGTTATTTGGGTGCGCTCTCCTGTATGGGACTATATTGGTTTAATCTTGAAAATATATACATTGGATTAGCTTTTTATTTTCTTGGATTGATTGGATATTGGGGGAGTTTGGTTTTTTATAATTCCTATTTACCAGACATTGCTTACGTAGCTCAACAAGATAAAATTAGTGCCAAAGGATATTCATTCGGTTATATCGGGAGTGTTCTTTTATTGATTATCAATTTAACGATGATTATGAAACCAAAACTTTTTGCAATTACAGGAACAGATGGGGAAGCTGCCATGAAAGCCATGCGATATTCATTTATTATGGTAGGAGTTTGGTGGATATTATTCAGTCAGTATACCTATTATTTTTTGCCAAAAGGGAATAAGAATGCTAATAGTAAAGTAACACACCATATTGTGTTTAATGGTTTTAAAGAGTTAAAAAAAGTTTGGATTTTATTGAAAGACAATGTACCGTTAAGACGGTATTTAGGAAGTTTTTTTGTTTCCAGTATGGCCGTACAAACGGTGATGCTTGTTGCCACTTATTTTGGCGCACAAGAAATCACTTGGTCTTCAAAAGCTGAAAGTACCACAGGTTTAATTATTTGCATTTTAATTATACAATTAATAGCTGTTGTTGGTGCGGTGCTAACTTCAAATGCTTCTAAGAAATTTGGAAATATTCCAACTTTAATTGTAATTAATTGTATTTGGGTGGTATTTTGTGCCCTTGCATTTTTTATAACCTTACCAATACATTTTTATGTTATGGCAGGGATGGCGGGGCTTGTAATGGGAGGAATTCAAGCTTTATCGCGTTCAACGTATTCAAAATTATTGCCAAAGACCCAAGACACAGCTTCTTTTTTTAGTTTTTATGATGTTGCTGAAAAAATCGGAATTGTTATTGGAATGATTATTTATGGAGTAATAGATCAAATCACCGGAAGTCCAAGATTAGCAATTGTATTCCTTGGTACATTCTTTGTTTTGGCAGTTTTATTATTAAGAAGAGTTCCAAAAAAAGGTGTTTTAAATTTATAAAACACCTTATATAATTTACTTTTTGGAGAATTAAGTTCTTGATATAGCACCTGAGCCATTCACTTTGGTGTCTTTTTTCTTTGGATCACCTGTGTATTCAATATCTCCTGAACCAGAGACTCTGGCGTGTAGGCTTTCGCTGCAGAAAACTTTACTGTCTCCCGAACCATAAACTGTAATCTTTGCGTTTTTAGCTTTCAAATCACTTGCATCAATGTCACCAGAACCATTTAAATCACTATTGAAATTTTCCGTTTTCCCGGTTAGAACAATATCTCCTGAACCACTTAAATTAACATTAAAGTCATTAGTTTCAACATCTAATTTCATATCACCTGAACCGGTTAATTTAGCTGAAAATGATTTCGATTTAATACTGTTTTTAGTTAGGACATCACCTGAGCCAATCAAAGAAACTTGATTAATGTTTTCGAAAGGGACAGTTATGATAATTTGGCTTCCTTTGCTGGTACTGATATATTTGTTCTTTTCTGTAGAGATTTTTAATACTTCATCAACAACTTCAACTTTAATGTAAGGCAATAAATTATCTTCTCCTTTTATAGTAATGTTTCCTTCCTTTCCAGAAACTAATTCGACATCAAAAAAACCTATTATTGAAATTCCATCATAAGAAGCCGTTGTTCTTTTTTCAGAAATTACTTTACCATTTCCTTTTATTTTTTGATTAGACGGCCCTTGCGCATAAGTCATTGTCGTTAGTAATAGTGAACAACTAACAAATAATTTGATTGAAATTTTCATAAGTTAAGATTTAAGATTATTGTTTTTTCAGTAGTATTACATTTCCGTATTCTGAAAGTATAGATACATTATTGACTCCTTTTTTCTTATAAAAACCACTGTATTTTTTTAAGTTATTTGAGTCTTCTTTAGAATTTAATTCTAAATCATTGTCATATTTAAAATTGGCATATTTTACGGTCACATAAAAGTCAAAAGCATAATTAGCATCAAATCCAATGTTCAATCCGGTGTACCCCGCCGCAATAGTTACAGTATTGGCTTTTGCATTTATAGTTCCAATAGTAACATTGCTGTATTTTGTGGACAGTTTTAAAGTATTGGATAATTCACCTATTTTGAGTGTTAGATAATTTCCGGTTGCGTCTAATGATTTTACATTCTGAATTTTAATATTTCCATATTTACTGATGTATTTAATAATATCACTTTCTTGAATGTCTACATCCGTATAATCAGAAGCCAAATCGAGTTTTGTTACTTCTCCAATTTTTAAATTCGAATACTTTGCCGTAATAGTTGCATTTTTTAAAAATGAAATACTTGAGTTAGAACAATATTCTACTAGGATGTTACTGGAGTTTCCAGTTAATCTGCCTAGAGCTATTTTACCATATTTACATTTAATTTCTGCTTCAGCGAACAAATCCGATGTAGTGATATTTCCATATTTATTATGGAGTTTTACACTTCCATTTTTTGGTATTTTGAGCGTATAATTGATCTGAAAACTATTGTTTTTACCATTACTCTTATAACTGGAGTTTCCTAAAATAGTTTTTGCAGTAATCATCCCTTTCAGCGGAATTATAGCAACATCAATATCGTTGATGCGTTGGTTGACCCAGTTTTCGTTGTCACCACTCACTTTTATGATAATATCCAATTCGGTTTTATCTTCATCCCAAGTTGTTACTGAAATAGTACCGTATGAGTTATCGATATAAAGACCCGCATCCGAATTTACGAAATAGGTTTTTTTAATGGTTTTTTGTTGAGTATGGATGTAATCCGGATCATTTGAAAATCCTACAAATGGAATTAAGACTAATAATAGGAGTAGTTTAAACTGTTTTTTCATCAAATATGTTTTTTAATTTTTCATTGTTTTCAATGTGTAACAATACATTTTGTAAAAAAGAAATTCGTGTTTGAAGATTGCTGATCATCGCATAAATAATTTGTTTACTTTCTCCATTTGTTTCTAATTCCTTAATTATTTTTTCATAATCACTATCTAATTTTCTCATTTGTATGAGCGCATCTGAAATTATTTTTTCATTTTCAGGAGATTTTTTCGCTCTTATTTTCTCTAATTCATTTTCAATTAAAACGGTAAAAATAGAATCTGTTTGTTTAGTTTCTTTCGACGCAAATTGCAATTCTTCTGTTTTCTCAGGAGTAGTATTAAAGATTGAAAGTCCTAACATAACTACAATAGATGCAGCGATTCCAATAGAAACGAAACTTTTCCAATGCGATTTTTCGGATTTTAATTTTTTTACAAATCGTTCCTCATGATTGCTTTCAAGAGTCTCGATATCCCATTGATTCTCAAATTTGTCAAATAATTTGTCTAGTTTTTTATTTTCCTTTTTCATATTTCCTCTAGTTTTTTTCTTAAACAATCCCTGGCTCTGCTCAGTGTAGTTCTGCAATTAACATAACTGATATTAAGTATTTCGCTGATTTCTTCCTGATCATAACCTTCGATAAAAAAAAGAGTCAGTACCATTCTGTAATTGTATTTTAGGGAGTTTATGACCTCTAAAATTTGTTTTACTTTTAGCTCATTGAAATTTATAATTTCAGTTAAAGCGCATTCCTTTTCTTCAATATTATAAAGTATAGTATTAAAGTCTTCTGGTTTGAATTGATTGTTTTTTTTGTAAAAATCGATACTACAGTTCACCACTATTCTTTTTAACCAAGCCCCAAAAGCAACTTCTTGTTTATAGTCATTAATCTTAGTGAATGCTTTTAAAAAACCTTCCTGCATTACATCTTCAGCAAAATGAACATCTTTGACAATCCTAAAGGACACATTATACATCGCTTTTGCATAGCGATTGTAAACTTCACACTGTGCTTTTTGATTTTTTTGCCTGCAAAGCAAGATTAATTCTTCGATATTATAGTTGGTTAAACTCAAACAGCTGATTTTAGTTTATTACAAAGACTCTATGTTTTTACGTTTGTTACACTTTTATAAAATTAAACTATATTTTTTCTTTTGATGTGTTCTGAACTGTTTTATTAGGCTATTGTTTGTTGTTTCTTAAATATCACTTTCTAAAGGGAAATAGGATGAAAATATTATATTTTGGCACAGAGATTGACTTATTTATGGTTATTCAAATATTGAGGATTAAAGATAGATTTTATATAAAAAGACTACTTTGAAACCATATATTTGCTTAAATAATGAAATTTTTAATGACAAAAAGACTCAAATAATTATATGTCAAATCATAAAATACTTACTATTGACAATCTGTCACTTCAAGAATTTGATTCGGAAGCAGATTTAATTCCCCTTTTGACTCCTGAAGACGAGGAGGAAATGAACAATGAAGCATTACCGGAATTATTAGCTATTTTACCACTTCGAAATATGGTTTTATTTCCCGGAGTTGTGATACCCATTACTGCAGGAAGGGATAAATCAATCAAATTAATCAATGATGCTAATGCCGCTGGCAAAATTATTGGTGTTGTTGCTCAAATAAATGAGGAAGATGAAGATCCAACTAAAGATGATATTCATAAAATAGGTACTGTAGCCCGTATTTTGCGTGTGCTTAAAATGCCTGATGGAAATGTAACCGTAATTCTTCAAGGAAAAAAACGGTTTGAGATTGATTCTGTTATTGGAGAAACACCTTATATCACTGCTAAAATTAAGGAAGTCCCTGAAAAAAGACCTAAGAAAAACGATACTGAATTTGTTGCCATCCTTGACTCAATTAAAGAATTAGCGATTCAAATTATTAAAGAGAGCCCAAATATTCCTAGCGAAGCAACTTTTGCAATAAAAAATATTGAAAGTCAATCGTTTCTGGTCAATTTTGTGACATCAAATATGAATTTGTCTGTTAAAGAAAAACAAGACTTATTAGCAATTAATGAGTTGAAAGAAAGGGCTCTAGAGACGCTTCGATATATGAATATTGAGCTGCAAAAGCTCGAATTAAAAAACGATATTCAATCAAAAGTTCGATTCGATTTAGACCAGCAACAACGCGAATATTTCCTTCATCAACAAATGAAAACTATCCAGGAAGAATTGGGTGGCGTTTCTCAGGAAGAGGAAATGGATGAAATGGTGCAAAAATCTTTAACCAAAAAATGGGACGAGAAAACCAAGAAACATTTTGACAAAGAACTGTCTAAAATGCGTCGCATGAATCCACAAGCACCTGATTTTGGGATTCAAAGAAACTATTTAGAGTTGTTTTTAGAACTGCCTTGGGACGAGTACTCCAAAGATAATTTTGATTTAAAGAGAGCACAAAAAATTCTGGACAGAGATCATTTTGGTCTTGAAGATGTTAAGAAAAGAATGATAGAACATTTAGCGGTTTTAAAATTGCGAAATGATATGAAGTCTCCCATTATTTGTTTGACAGGACCTCCGGGAGTAGGAAAAACCTCCATTGGTCGATCTATCGCAGAAGCATTGGGTCGAAAATATGTTAGAATTTCCCTTGGTGGTTTGCGGGACGAAGCGGAGATTCGCGGACACAGAAAAACATACATTGGTGCTATGCCGGGTCGAATCATTCAAAGTTTGAAAAAAGCGGGAACCTCAAACCCAGTTTTTGTTTTGGATGAAATCGATAAACTATCAAATAGTAATCAAGGCGATCCATCATCAGCATTACTGGAAGTTTTAGATCCGGAACAGAATAATTCTTTTTATGATAATTTCCTTGAAATGGGGTATGATTTGTCAAAAGTGATGTTTATTGCTACGTCTAATAATATGGCTGCCATTCAACCTGCGTTGAAAGACAGAATGGAAATCATCAAAATGTCAGGGTATACAATTGAAGAAAAAGTAGAAATTGCGCGTCAGCATTTGTTTCCAAGACAATTGAAAGAACATGGTATGACTACAAAAGATTTGACTATTGGAAAAAAACAACTAGAAAAAATTGTTGAAGGATACACGCGTGAATCTGGGGTACGAGGTTTAGAAGCTAAGATTGCTCAAGTGATTCGTAATGCGGCTAAATCTGTTGCGATGGAAGAAGAATATAACAAAAAAGTAACAGACGCAGACATCATAAAAACATTGGGTGTCCCAAGGTTAGAGAGAGATAAATACGAGAATAATGATGTTGCCGGAGTAGTAACTGGTTTGGCTTGGACCTCTGTTGGAGGTGACATTCTTTTTATAGAATCGTTGCTTTCGCCAGGAAAAGGAACCATGACCATAACTGGAAATTTAGGTACGGTTATGAAAGAATCTGCAACCATTGCTTTAGAATATATCAAAGCTAATGCGAAATTTTTAGGGTTGGATTCAGAGATATTATCAAAATATAACATTCACTTACACGTTCCAGAAGGAGCTACTCCTAAAGACGGGCCAAGTGCGGGAATTGCAATGTTAACTTCATTAGTATCATTGTTTACACAAAAAAGAGTGAAGAAAAACCTTGCCATGACAGGAGAAATTACCTTGCGTGGGAAAGTGTTGCCAGTAGGCGGAATCAAAGAAAAAATTCTGGCAGCTAAAAGAGCTAATATTAAGGAAATTATTCTGTGTCAGGAGAATAAAAGTGATATTGATGAAATAAAACCAGAATACCTTGAGGGGCTTTCCTTTCATTATGTGAAAGAAATGAGTGAAGTCTTGAAATTTGCTTTGACTGATCAGAAAGTCAAAAATGCTAAGGATTTGTAATAGAAACAAGTTCTGAATTTAAAAATCCAACTTCCAAAACTTGATATTCAAGAAAAGGGATTTGGATTTTTTTATTTGTAATTATAAGTTTCAAAGTTGCAATTTATTTTATTTATAATTTTATCTTCGCCTTTGCGTTTTACCATTCGTAAACTGCACTACAAAGCATGCTCAAAAAACTTTTATTATATTCGTTTCTTTTAGTCTTTGCTGTGTCTTACAGCCAAATAGGAGGGAAGTATGCCTATCAGTTTTTGAACTTAGTGACTTCGCCAAGACAAGCAGCATTGGGTGGAAAAGTGATTACAATTTATGATGATGACGTTAATCAAGCTCATTTTAATCCAGCAACCATAAATGCAGAAATGGACAATCATTTGGCTTTAAATTATGGAAGTTATTATAAAGAAGTCACATATGGTACCGCATCCTATGCTTACACATACGATCGTCATTTACAAACCTTTCAGGCGGGAGTAAATTATGTTAACTATGGTAATTTTGAAGGATATGATGAAAATGGACAGCCTACAGCATCATTTACCGGGAGCGAAATAGCGCTTTCTGTTGGGTATGCCTATAACATTCCTTACACCGACATTCATATTGGTGCCAGTGCAAAATTGATATCTTCCAGCTTAGAAACCTATCATTCATTTGGAGGAGCTTTAGATATAGGAGCTTTATTTATAGATGAAAAAAATGATGTAAACTGGGCATTAGCCATTCGAAATATTGGAACTCAATTTTCTACATACAATGGTACCAATGAAAAACTGCCGCTAGAAATTATTGCTGGAGTATCTCAGGAATTAGAGAATGTACCCATTCGCTGGCATCTTACGGTAGAGAATTTGCAACAATGGAATATTGCTTTTTCGAATCCTGCCAGATCAGAATCGTCCTTTAATGGAGAATCAACTGAAGAGAACGTTTCATTTGTAAATAATGCGTTGCGACATGTAATTGTTGGGGTAGAACTCTTTCCTAAGAAAGCATTTAACTTGCGAGTGGGATATAATTTTCGACGAGCCGAGGAACTACGATTACTGGAACAACGCAATTTTTCAGGCGTTTCATTGGGATTTGGTCTTAAATTAAATAAATTAAAATTCAATTATTCGTATTCCAGATATACATTAGCTGGAAATACAAGCCTATTTGGATTAACGGTTAATTTTCAATAATGATTTTGATATAACACAGAACTTTAAATTTTATATTTTGAATAAAAAAATTACTATCGCCATTGACGGTTTTTCATCCACAGGAAAAAGTACTTTAGCCAAACAACTAGCAAATCATTTAGGATACGTCTTTGTAGATACCGGAGCGATGTATCGTGCCGTAACATTTTTTGCGATGCAAAACGGATACATCAGTACTGAATTCTTTGATAAACAAGCCTTAGTTAGTACTCTTTCAAATATAAAAGTGCAATTCAAATTCAATATGGATTTGGGTTGTGCCGAAATGTATTTGAATGATGCAAATGTTGAAGCTGAAATCAGAAGGATAGAAGTTTCTAATTTTGTTAGTAAAGTAGCCGAAGTCTCTGAAGTTAGAGCCAAACTGGTGGAACAACAAAAACAAATGGGGAAAGACAAGGGAATTGTAATGGACGGAAGAGATATTGGTACTGTAGTTTTTCCCGAGGCGGAACTTAAAATATTTATGACGGCCAGTGCAACTACAAGAGCAAGAAGGCGTTATGATGAGTTGGTAAAAAAAGGAGATTGTGTCACTTTTGAAGAAATATTGACTAATGTAGTAGAGCGTGATTACATTGATACCCATCGAGAAGATTCGCCTTTAGTAAAGGCAGAAGATGCGGTAGAAATAGATAATTCACATTTGTCGCGTGAGGAACAATTTGAGCTCGTTTTAGAATTAGTAAACGGAATTACTAAAACGATATAATTAGTTGCCAATCTCATTTTTAATAGTAGATTTACGCCCTGTTAATTTTTAAAAAATAAAACAATTCATCTCATGGGAATTAAGAATAGATTGATAATAATGAACTTCCTTCAATTTTTTATTTGGGGATCATGGTTACTCACTATTGGAGCTTATTGGTTTAATAATAAAAACTGGTCAGGAACTGAGTTTGGAATCATTTTTTCAACTATGGGAATTTCATCTGTTTTTATGCCTGCACTAACAGGAATTATTTCAGATCGATTTATAAATGCTGAAAAATTGTATGGTTTGCTTCATTTTCTAGGCGCATGTGCTTTGTTTTACTTGCCGCAAGTTGATAATCCTACTACCTTTTTTTGGGTAATGTTAGTCAATATGTTTTTCTATATGCCAACGATTTCTTTATCTATTACAGTTGCTTACAATGCCTTAATTGCTAAAGACAGGGATGTGGTGAAAGATTATCCACCAATTCGGATTTGGGGAACAATAGGTTTTATTGTTGCACTTTGGGTAGTTAGTTTGACCCACAATGAGACTTCAGCGAATCAATTTTATATTGCTGGAATAGTTTCATTTTTATTAGGAATTTATGCTTTTACACTGCCTAAATGTCCGCCGATGTGCAAAGGGGAGAAAACAACATCATTTGTAAATGCTTTAGGATTGAATGCTTTTGAACTGTTTAAACAACAAAAATTTGCTATTTTCTTTATCTTTTCGATGTTATTAGGAGCTGCTTTACAATTGACAAACGCCTATGGAGATACTTATATTCATGACTTTGCTACTGTTGATGCGTATAAAAATACTATTGCAGTTAAGTATCCTGCTATAATCATGTCGATTTCACAAGTTTCAGAAACCTTATTTATATTAGCGATTCCATTTTTTCTTAGAAAATTTGGTATTAAATATGTGATGTTGTTCAGTATGTTGGCTTGGGTGTTGCGTTTTGGACTCTTTGCTTTTGGGAACCCTTCAGATGGATTGTGGATGATTATAATGTCTTGCATTGTTTACGGAATGGCTTTTGATTTCTTTAATATTTCTGGATCTTTATTTGTAGAAACACAAACCGATTCGAAAATTAGAGGCAGTGCGCAAGGGTTATTTATGATGATGGTGAATGGTTTTGGTGCCTTGATAGGCAGTTTTGCCAGCGGATATATTATACAGAAATATTTTACTTTAGCAGATGGAAGTAAAGAATGGCAGAGTATATGGCTAACATTTGCTGGATATGCATTGGTGCTGGCTTTAGTTTTTCCTTTTGTTTTTAAATACAAACACGATCCAAAAATAGTTGAAAAATTAAATCACTAAACATTTTTTTTAAATAATTCTTACCCGATACCAATCCCAAGCTATCGGGTTTTTTAGCTAAAAATTATTGTAAAATTTGAATAATACCTTTAAATTATATGTGATCATAGTAGTGTGAGGAGATTATTACATAAGGGATAGCGATACTATAAAAGTGATGTAAAGCTTTGTTGCTGGAAGTCAATTGTTTATTGTTTTTTAATTATTTGTTTTCTTGTTTAAAAAGCTTGACAAGTAAATAAAGATATAGTATCTTTGCAGACCTTTTGGTGAATAGGAGTTTCCTTCAGGGTTCAATTAATTATACAAACAACTTCTGTTGTTTTCTATCACAGTAAGAAACTCGAGAGAATACAGAATACAAATTTTAATCAGCATGTCTGAACAAGTAAAATCACAAGAAGAGTTTTTAGCAAATTTTAACTGGCACAATTTCGAAGAAGGTATTGATGCAGTTGATCAAAAAAACTTAAAAGAATTCGAAGAACTAGTTTCAAAAACATTTATCGCTACAGATCAAGAAGAAGTAGTTGATGGAACAGTTGTTAGAATTACTGATAGAGACGTTATCGTTGATATCAACGCAAAATCGGAAGGTGTTATCTCATTGAATGAATTCCGTTACAACCCAAACTTAAAAGTAGGTGATACTGTAGAAGTATTGATTGACATCCGTGAGGATAAAACAGGTCAATTAGTATTATCTCATAGAAAAGCACGTACTATCAAATCATGGGATAGAGTTATTTCGGCTAACGAAACAGGAGAAATCGTTAATGGTTTTGTAAAATGCAGAACTAAAGGGGGTATGATTGTTGATGTTTTCGGAATTGAAGCTTTCTTACCAGGATCTCAAATTGACGTTAAGCCAATTAGAGATTATGATGTATACGTGAACAAAATGATGGAATTCAAAGTAGTGAAAATCAACCACGAATTCAAAAATGTTGTTGTATCTCATAAAGCGCTTATTGAAGCAGATATTGAAATCCAGAAAAAAGAAATCATCGGTCAATTACAAAAAGGACAAGTATTAGAAGGTGTTGTTAAAAACATTACTTCTTATGGTGTCTTTATTGATTTAGGTGGAGTTGATGGATTGATTCACATTACTGACCTTTCTTGGTCAAGAATCAACCACCCATCTGAAGTATTAGAATTAGACCAAAAATTAAATGTTGTAATCCTTGATTTCGATGACGAAAAAACAAGAATACAATTAGGATTGAAACAATTAAACGCACACCCTTGGGATGCTCTTGATGCTAAATTAGCAATTGGAGACAAAGTAAAAGGAAAAGTAGTTGTAATCGCTGATTACGGTGCTTTCATCGAAGTTGCTGAAGGTGTTGAAGGTTTAATTCACGTTTCTGAAATGTCTTGGTCTACTCATTTACGTTCTGCTCAAGATTTCGTAAAAGTAGGTGATGTTGTTGAAGCTGTTATCTTAACATTAGATAGAGATGATCGTAAAATGTCATTAGGTATCAAACAATTGTCTCAAGATCCTTGGACTGATATCATTTCTAAATACCCTGTAGGTTCTAAGCATTCAGGTATTGTTAGAAACTTTACAAACTTTGGAATTTTCGTAGAACTAGAAGAAGGAATTGATGGATTAATTTACATCTCTGACTTATCTTGGACTAAGAAAATCAAGCATCCATCAGAATTTGTAAATGTTGGTGAAAAACTTGATGTAGTTGTATTAGAATTAGATGTTGATGGTCGTAAATTATCTTTAGGTCACAAACAAACTACTGCTAATCCTTGGGATCAATATGAAGATTCTTTCGCTGTAGGAACGATCCACAACGGTGAAATTTCTGAAATTGTTGACAAAGGAGCTACTGTAGAATTCGGAGATGATATCGTTGCTTTCATTCCTACTCGTCACCTTGAAAAAGAAGACGGAAAGAAATTAAAAAAAGGTGATTCAGCTGATTTCAAAGTAATCGAATTCAACAAGGAATTCAAAAGAGTAGTTGCATCTCACACTGCTATCTTCCGTGAAGAAGAAGAGAAAAATGTGAAAGCAGTTTCTGAAAACACTTCATCGAACTCATCTAATAATGCACCAGCTGCAACTTTAGGAGATAACAATGATATGTTAGCTGCATTGAAAGCTAAAATGGAAAAATCAGAGAAAAAATAATTTCTTCAAATTTTTTTAATATAGAAAGCTCCGCAAATTGCGGAGTTTTTTTTTGCTTTATTTTTAGGAGCTGAACATTTCAATTTTCCATTCCGAATCTTCCGGCTATTTGCAGTATCTTTTTATTGTGTACAAATTCTATTTTAAGAATCAACCTTTGAGTAATACAATAAAAAGGACACTAGCTGTCATCGGGGCTAATCATAACTAATATCTATTTCATCTCATTCAAAAAAATTAAATTTTAAAAATAACATCATTTTTTAAAACCAAACGTAATTAAACACCGTAAATGAAATATATAACTTAAAAAATAGATTTTATGAAAACTAGAAAATTATTATCAATTGCATTATTTACAGTAGTTTTAGGAGCAACCTCATTCGCTCAAAAAAGTGTTATGGTAGGTGGAGCAGCAATGTATCCCTCTAAAAACATTGTTGAAAATGCGGTAAATTCTAAAGATCACACAACTTTAGTTGCGGCAGTAACTGCAGCCGGTTTAGTTGAAACATTACAAAGTAAAGGACCATTCACCGTTTTTGCCCCAACAAATGCCGCGTTTGACAAATTACCAAAAGGTACAGTTGAAACATTATTGAAACCTGAAAATATTAAAATGTTGCAAACAATACTAACATACCATGTTGTTGCAGGAAAAATGAATGCTTCAGATATTGCAAAAGCTATTAAAATGGGAAAAGGAAAAGCGACTTTAAAAACAGTTAGTGGTGGAACTTTAACGGCTTGGATGAAAGGTAAAGATTTGTATATTACTGATGAGAACATGAACAAAGCTAAAGTAACAATTGCCGATGTAAACCAATCTAATGGTGTAATTCACGTTATTGATGCAGTTGTTTTACCAAAAAAATAATTTTTGATTAGAGGTTGCTATTTTGTTAATCGAAAAAGCCTTGCAAAATGCAAGGCTTTTTTGTGTTTCAAACGAAAATTTGAAAATTATTCTGCTTATTTTCTTCCAAAAATCTTGCTGATAATAAAAACGATTATGGCAATAACTGCTACAACTATAAATATACCAACACCTACGCCGGCTTTAAATATTCCTTCTATTAGGGAACAACTTGAAAATGCTATTAATACTATTAGAAGCATCAATAGACGGGTTATTTTTTTTTGCATAATTATTAAATTTAGGTTAGAATGTAAAATTAATATTTTAAGTAAGTTATTTGTTACACAATTATTTGATTTTATTATGAAATTTAGACCTTAAAAATTTTGAATTTTTTTTAAATGCAATAATTAAAAATAAAAGTAATACAAAAAAAATATATTTTTTAATTTACTTGTTTTTATTTAATTCAAAATTTTGAATATGATTGCCGTACTTTTAATTTGAAAAAAAAACTATTAAAATAGCTTAAGGCTTTTTTAGAAAGTCGGAGCACTTTTTGGTTATTGATGGGATTTACACTGTAACTATGCAATCTTGATTCTGTAAATAGTGGCTTAAAGAACCATAAGCAACTGCCTTTAAAATAAATTTGCGTAAACTGACGGTCATTTCATTGAGTAAATACTAAATGGTGCTATTTTGTCATGTTATAATTATAAAATCATAAATTGGAATTTGTATATTTGCCAAACCAAACCACATAATTACTATGAGTCAAAAAGTATTACTTACTGCAAAAGAAGTTACTATCATATTACATCGTTTGGCCTGTCAATTAATCGAAAAACACTTAAATTTTTCAGATACAATATTAGTTGGAATTCAACCCAGAGGTGTATTTTTGGCGGAACGCTTGAAACAAATTTTAGAAAAAGAATACCAAACTCCTGAAATCCAATTAGGGTATCTTGATATCACCTTTTTTAGAGATGATTTTCGAAGAACCGATAAACCATTGGAGGCAAATAAAACCAAAATTAATTTTATTGTTGAAAATAAAAAAGTAATTTTCATTGATGATGTTTTGTTCACGGGACGCAGCATTCGATCCGCTTTGACTGCAATTCAATCATTCGGAAGACCTTCTGAGATCGAACTTTTGGTTTTAATAGACAGACGTTTCAGTCGTAATTTACCAATTCAACCAGATTATAGAGGAAGACAAGTAGATGCAATAAACAATGAGAAAGTGAAAGTGAGCTGGAAAGAAAATGATGGCGAAGATGGCGTGTATTTAATTACAAGTTAGATTGAATTAAAAAGCCAACTATTAAAAATTATAATCGTAAATAAAAATGAAAGAATTAAGCGTAAATCATTTATTGGGGATAAAATACATTAATGCGAATGATATTGACCTGATTTTTGAAACTGCCGATCATTTTAAAGAAGTCATCAATCGACCAATTAAGAAAGTACCTTCGTTACGAGATATTACCATTGCTAACATTTTTTTCGAAAATAGTACTCGAACAAAACTTTCTTTTGAATTAGCCCAAAAACGGTTATCTGCTGATGTAATAAGCTTTTCTGCGGCACAATCTTCTGTCAAAAAAGGAGAAACATTAATCGATACTGTAAATAATATTCTTTCGATGAAAGTAGATATGGTAGTTATGCGGCATGCAAATCCCGGAGCTGCCTATTTTTTATCCAAAAACGTAAAAGCTAGTATTGTAAACGCAGGCGATGGTGCACATGAGCATCCAACACAAGCCTTATTAGACAGTTATTCCATTAGGGAAAAGCTAGGTGAAGTGAGGGGTAAGAAAGTAGTTATAGTAGGTGATGTTTTGCATTCTAGAGTAGCTTTATCTAATATTTATGCTTTACAAATGCAAGGTGCCGAAGTTAAAGTTTGCGGACCTAAAACACTTATCCCAAGGTACATAGAATCACTTGGTGTTACTGTAGAACCTGATTTAAGAAAAGCACTCGAATGGTGTGATGTTGCAAACATGTTGCGGGTACAAAATGAGAGAATGGATGTTAATTATTTCCCGTCTACAAGAGAGTATGCACAACAATATGGAGTGGATAAGACCCTTTTAGACTCTCTTAATAAAGAAATTACAATCATGCATCCCGGACCAATTAATCGTGGCGTTGAGATTACTAGTGAAGTAGCTGATTCACACCAATCGGTAATTTTAAATCAAGTAGAAAATGGTGTAGCAATTAGAATGGCAGTTATTTATCTTTTAGCATCAAAAATTCAATAAATTAATATAAAACTTTGTAAATTAGCTATTTATAAATTAATCTGTTGCAGTACAGATTTTGAAATCTAATCCAATGAAAGTAGATCAAAAAGGACACACAATAACTATAAGGGATACACAGGGTGATTTTACTTCTTTTTTAATGAAGGTTACCCATCAATATAAAACATTTGAAAAGCACAATATCATGATAGATCTTTTGTTGCATAAAGACTTATCGGCAAATGATATTAAGCTATTTATGCCTTTATCTAAACAGCATAAAAAATCTAAAAAGTCATTTGTTATTATTACTTCAGATTTTGATTATAACGCCGTTCCTTCTAAATTAACAGTTGTTCCTTCTTTATTGGAAGCCCGTGATATTATTGAAATGGAAGAGATTGAAAGAGATTTAGGTTTTTAAATTGCTGTAAACCCTTCAATTAATTCATCTAATTAATTACCCAATAACCGATCAAGCGGTGAAACAAATAACCGAATATTTAAAAATTGAAACTAACAATCCTTGGTTGCTATGCCGCAACGCCCCGAACATTTACTAATCCTACTTCCCAGGTTTTAGAAATAAAAAATAGACTTTTTCTAATTGATTGTGGAGAAGGAACTCAAGTGCAATTGCGGAAGAATAAAATTAGATTCTCTAAAATAAATCATATTTTTATTTCTCATTTGCATGGTGATCACTTTTTTGGATTAGTAGGACTGGTTTCTACATTTACTTTATTAAATAGAACTACTGATTTGCATATTTATGGACCAAAGGGAATCAAAGAAATCATTAAGCTTCAATTGCGATTGTCTAATTCCTGGACGAATTACGGTTTATTTTTCCATGAATTAGAATCTCTAGAAAGCGAAATTATTTTTGAAGATGAAAAAGTTTTAGTAAAAACGATTCCATTAAAACATCGTGTCTACACCAATGGTTTTTTATTTCAAGAAAAAATTGGCGATCGAAAACTTAATTTAGATGCAGTTCAAAATTATGAAATCGATACCTGTTACTATCAAAAAATAAAAAATGGAAAAGACATCACGCTAGAAGATGGAAGAATTATTCAAAATGCGGACCTAACATTTGATCCCATCCCAGCCAAAAATTATGCTTTTTGTTCTGATACGGTTTTTAATGAAGCCATGCTAAAACATATAGAGGATATAGATGTTTTGTATCATGAATCTACTTTTCTACAATCTGAGGAGAATCTCGCAAAAAAAACATTACACTCTACTGCTAAAGATGCGGCAACGATTGCTTTGAAAGCGAATGTAAAGCAATTAATTCTAGGACATTATTCCACTCGATATGAAAGTATTGAATTGTTTAAGGAAGAAGCTGAAACTATTTTTCCACAGGTTCTTTTAGCTGATGATGGAAAAAGTTTTGAGTTTTAAACAAAGAAGCCAACTTTCAGCGTGTAAAATTTAAAATTAGATCTTATATTATTTAAAATCAAATATTAATTTTAAATTTTCTGCTGTTGTCTAGTTATCTATTGTGTGATAAATAATAAATTAATGAAGAAACAATTTTACAAATGGATATTTTTCAGGCTGATGGGTTGGAAAATAGTTGGTTCTATTGATGAAGGCATCAAAAAATGTGTGATGATGGTAATGCCTCACAGTAGTGCACATGATTTTTATTTGGGAATTTTTACCCGTGGAATAACCGGATTAGAAATGAATTGGGTTGGAAAAAAAGAATTGTTTCGTTTTCCATTTGGATTTTATTTCAAATATATGGGTGGAGAACCATTGGATCGATCTGGGGGATTGAATAAGGTAGAGTCTATTGCAGCTATTTTTCAAAGAAGAGAAATTTTTCGCTTGGCTGTTGCTCCTGAAGGAACTCGTAAAAAAGTAAAGGAACTTAAAACGGGATTTTATTACATTGCCTTGAAAGCAAATGTTCCAATAGTTCCAGTAGCTTTTGATTTTGGTAAAAAGGAAGTTAATCTAGGAAGCCCAGTACATCCCACAGGAAACTTAGAAATGGATTTAATGGTTTTAAAAAAGCATTTTAAAACAGTTATTGGAAAAATCCCTGAAAACGGATACTCATTTTAAAAAAGTCTATAAGGAGTAAAAAAATAAAACTAAAAGCATTCTTTTTTCGGAAGTATAATTAAATCTCTAGAGCGTATACTGTAAAGAATTTATTTATTTTCTTTGCTTTTTTGATACTCTTTTTTACTTGCTGCCATAATAATGATACTGATAGCGCTCCTTCATAAGCTTCTTTAGTAACATCAAGTAACTCATCAGGAAAAATAACATATTTAAATCAATTGGCTACTACACCAATGGTTAAATCGTTTACAGTAGGATCCCTCGATGCAGAGGGAATTTCGTATGATAGTCAGAAAGATGCTGCTACTTTAGCTTCAAGAACGAACAATCGACTAGAAACGTTTACTGGCTTAAAAACAGCACTTACTGCTAGTACCGATAATTTGATGTTATCATTAAGTAGTCTAATGGGCGAATTTACAAACGCACGTGAAACTGCTTTATCAGGCGATATAGTAGTAGTAGGCCAGGATCAATTAGCTTCTAATGAATTAATAAATAAACTTTTTTTTGTAAAAAAAGTACTGCATAATATTCATTACTAAAAACATTCACAACTGATTTTAAACTTTGGGGCATTCACATGGATGGGAGTGATTTGTATGCTGTAACTGATTTAACAGGTGATATTATTCAATTTAAGAACTTTATGTCTAATGTGTCAGGTTCTATTTCAGCAACAAAACGCGTAACTGTTGCAAGTTTGACTCGTACACATGGAATTACATATTCAAATTCAGATGATGTTATGATTATAACAGATGTTGCAAGCGCAACTTCAGCAACCGATTGAGGGTTAGTAATTATAAAGAATTTCTCTAGCGTTTTTGCTTCAACTCTAGCAGCTGGAACAATTGGATTAACTAATCAAATTAAAGTTTACGGATTAAATTCACTTTTGGGGAATTCAGTAGATGTTGCTTATAATAGTGTTACAAAATATATTTACGTAGCGGAAAGGCTTAATGCTGGTGACCAAGTATTTACGTTAGCTATCCAATGGCATCGGGCGATTTTGCACTGCTAAATGTTAGAGCTGAAGCAGGTGTGACTTCAGTTTTTATTCTTATAAAATAAAAATAGACTACGCCTATAAAAACCCTCAATTTGAAAATCTGAATTGGGGTATTTTTATTCTGGAATGTAACTTTTAAAAGTCCCATCTTTATAAAAGATCACAATTTTATCAATCGCTTTAGAGGTAGATTCTTTTATTATATTTTGGCTTTCAATCTTTTTATTTTCAAAAGAGGGAATTTTAATGCTATTTTCTATTTTTGAGAATAAATTTTGAGAAACATTTTCAGTATTTAATGAATCAGGAATATTTCCTATTGTAGATTCCTCAATTTTTTTTTCTTTTATATCAAACTCTTCCTGATTTTTTGGAAAGGTCCCTTTTCCATTTAAAATCCAATACAAATCTACATCAGGAAAAACATCTAAAATTTTAAGAATGAAATCCAGACTGGGCTTATTTCTTCCAGATAGGAGGTGAGACAAACTGGAACGTTGTACGCCTATTTTATCCGCAAAAGAAGAAGCATTTAAACTGTAATAATCCAGTATAATTTCTAATCTTATTATGAAATCTTCTATGTTTACCATTGTAAATTAATGTTAAAGGTGTTCTATTTACAAATGTAATCATAATACTTCGTATTAGCAAAATTACAAGTGTAAATCGTATTTAAATTATTAAAAAATATAAAGTAATATAGTATGTAATAATACTTAAGTTTCTGATATATAATTTAATAAACTACAATTTTAATATGTATAACAATTGTCAATTGGGAGGGTGTGTTTAAAGTGGTAGGGCGGTAGTTAGGTGTTTACATCGTTAAATAATTTAAATAACTGTCGATTTACAAATGTAATTATAAAGATGTTTACTTTTGTAAATCAAATAAAACATCATGAATTTAGAACAAGTATTTAAGCAATATAAAGAAGAATCAATTTATGGTCGTTACATTACTTTAGATTCGATTGAACCATTATTACAAAAGCTAAATTCTAATAATCAACTTAGAATTGTTGGAAGATCGGTTTTGGGAAAACCTATCTATTCGTACGTGATTGGTGAAGGTAAAACTAAAATTTTACTATGGTCACAAATGCATGGAAATGAAAGTACTACTACCAAAGCATTAATTGACTTTCTGAATGTATTGAATAGCGGTTCAGAAATAGCCAGGCAATTTTTAAATGCTTTTACTTTTTGTATTATCCCAATGCTAAATCCTGATGGCGCAATTTTATATACTAGAGAAAATGCCAATAAAGTAGATTTAAACAGGGATTCTCAAGATCTTACACAGCCTGAGAGCAAGGTGCTACGAGAAGTTTTTGAAACTTTCAAACCCGATTATTGTTTTAATCTTCATGATCAACGTACTATTTTTGGTGTGGGTGATACAGGTAAATCTGCTACTTTATCTTTTTTAGCGCCTTCCTACAACCAAGAAAGGGAGATAAATGAATCTAGATTGAAAGCGATTGATCTCATTGCTGGAATTAATGAAAAAGTACAAGAGTACTTGCCGAATCAAATAGGGCGTTTTGATGATTCGTTCAATATAAATTGTATTGGAGATACCTTTCAATATTTAGGAGTTCCTACATTATTGTTTGAAGCAGGGCATTTTGCACATGATTATGAAAGAGAACATACACGTAAATACGTTTTCATGGCATTGGTTTCTAGTTTTACTTTACTTTGCGAAAACGTTATAGTTAGCAATGGAATTAATAAATATTTGAGTATTCCTCAAAATAAAGTCGTTTTTTGTGATTTTATGTATAAAAACATCAAAATAAATTATGATGGTATCGAAATTATCACCAATTTTGCGGTGCAATACAAAGAAGAGCTAATTGATAATCAGATTGTTTTCAATGCCTATGTTACACAAATAGGAGATTTGGATAATTATTTTGGTCATTTTGAATATGATGCGAAAGGAGCTTTATACAAAGATGGCCGAGATGACATTCCCAAATTGAATCAAAAAGCTGATTTTTATTTAGATAATGACATAAAAATTGTTAATGGGATGATAAAAATATAATATTTTTGTCTTTTTGTTGTTTTTATGTATATTTTTATACTTTGTTTTAGTGATTAATAATATTAATTTAAGAATTATGAGTAAGTTTCGTTTAGATGAAGTAGATCACCAGATTTTAGATATGCTGATAGACAATACAAGAGTTCCATTTACGGATATTGCTAAGAAATTATTAATTTCAGCAGGAACCGTACATGTTAGAGTAAAAAAAATGGAGGATGCGGGAATAATTATGGGATCTTCATTAGTACTTGACTATGACAAATTAGGATATTCTTTTATTGCTTACGTAGGTGTTTTTCTAAACAATACGTCTCAAACAAAATTTGTTTTAGAACGAATTAACGAAATTCCGTTTGTAACAGTGGCTTCTGTGACAACTGGAAAATTCAATATATTTTGTAAAATTAGAGCGAAAGACACTAAACACGCCAAAGATGTTATCTTTATGATTGATGATATTGATGGGGTTTATAGAACAGAAACTATGATTTCACTTGAAGAGAGTATAAATGACAAGAAGCGTTTGATGCATACTATTTTTAAAAATATGTAATTAATCTTGAATGCGCTATATTTTAAATATAACCTCAAGTTAATTCTTGGGGTTTTTTTATGACAAATTAACTAAACCAACTACAACCAAATTATTATGTATACATTACCTAAAATAGAACGTTTTAATCAAGATGTTCTCTCTAAATACCATATTTATAATAGTGTCTTTATTACATTGCCTTTTGATTCTATAGATAACACTGGAGTTCTACTTCCATTGTTTACAGATGTTTGTGAAATGGGTTTTAAAAAGCAAGAAACGCCTAAAGAAATTGTAAATTTCTTTGCTCAAAGATACTTGCAAAGTGCCTCTGAAACAGAAAAAATAGATTTGATGTTTCGGTTTATTCAATATATCGAACGTCAAATTGTCCTGTTTGATGCGATTGAAGATGCGGCTTTTCCAGTAGTTAATAATATGGAAGGAAGAGGTTCGCTTAGAGATATTAAAGAAAAGTCAGATGCTAAAGATAAAGAAGAGGAGTTAATTGATTTTCTGGAGGGTTTCAATGTAAGAACGGTTTTAACGGCTCATCCTACTCAGTTTTATCCAGGGGCTGTTTTAGGTATTATAAATGATTTAACGGATGCTATCCGTAAAAACAACCTGCTTGATATTAAGCAATTATTAGCTCAATTAGGTAAAACCCCTTTTATTCAAAATGAGAAACCAAATCCGTATGATGAAGCAGTAAGCTTAATCTGGTATCTTGAAAATGTGTTTTACCATACTTCTGGAGAAATGGTACATTACCTTCAGAAAAATATTTTTAATGGAAATTCTATAAAAAACCCATTGATAAAACTTGGATTTTGGCCAGGGGGTGACCGTGATGGGAACCCATTTGTAACAACGGAGATAACTTTGAAAGTAGCAGAACGTTTGCGAACGTCTATTTTAAAGTGTTATTATATAGAAATGAGAAGTCTAAAAAGAAAGTTAACTTTCTATGGTGTAGACACTTTGGTAACAGAGTTAGAACAAAAACTTTACAGGTCTGTTTTTTATTCTAAAGGTGAAATTTTCATCACTTTGGATGAATTTAAATCACAGTTGAATAAAATTAAACAAATAATAATTGATCAACATCAATCGTTATATTTAGATGAAATCGAAGGACTTCTTATAAAAGTTAATCTGTTTGGATTTCATTTTGCGTCTTTAGATATTCGACAAAATAGTAAAATCCACGACGCTGTGTTTAGCGATGTTGTTGCATTTTATTTAAAAAATAATACTACTGTTTTTCCTGAAAATTACTTTGAGTTGACGGAAGAAGAAAAATTCACTGTTTTATCTCAAGTAAGTGGGAATCTCGATTCAAATATTTTTGAAAATGAAATGACCCGTTTGACAATTGAATCCATTCAGGCTATTAAAACTATTCAGGGAAACAATGGTGAGTTTGGGGCGAACCGCTACATTATAAGCAATAATGAAAGTGCGCTTAATGTAATGGAAACCTTTGCGTTATTTCGTTTGAGCAGTTGGGAAGATCCATCGGTAGATATTATTCCGCTTTTTGAATCTGTTGATGATTTACAAAATGCGCATGAAATCATGGAGAAATTATATACGAATCAATCATACGCAAAGCATTTAATCAATAGAAATAATAAGCAAACAATCATGCTTGGTTTTTCTGATGGCACAAAAGATGGGGGGTATTTAATGGCTAACTGGAGTATTTACAAAGCAAAAGAAGCGCTTACTGCAATTTCTAGAAAATATGGTATAAAAGCAATTTTCTTTGATGGTCGTGGCGGACCGCCTGCACGTGGTGGTGGTAAAACACATAAATTCTATGCTTCGTTGGGTCCAAATATTGAAAACAATGAGATTCAGGTTACCGTACAAGGACAAACGATTAGTTCTAATTTTGGAACTTTGGATTCTTGTCGCTATAATTTAGAGAATTTATTAAGTGCTGGTGTAACCAATCAAGTATTTAGTAAGGGACAAAATGAATTGACTGCTGACGAAAAAGATATTTTAGATCAATTGGCAGGTTTGGGTTACGAGAAGTATTTGAGTTTCAAAAATCATCCTAAATTCATTCCTTATTTGGAGCAAATGAGTACTTTAAAGTACTATGCTAAAACAAATATAGGAAGCCGCCCTTCTAAAAGAAGCAAATCAGAACATTTAGATTTTGCGGATTTAAGAGCGATTCCTTTTGTAGGCTCTTGGAGTCAATTGAAACAAAATGTACCAGGATTTTTTGGAGTCGGTACGGCGCTAAAATATTTTGAAGATACCAATCAGTGGAGTAAGGTTCAAGATTTATACGATGATTCGTTGTTCTTTAAAACCTTACTGGAAAACAGTATGATGTCATTGGCAAAATCATTTTTCCCATTAACAGCCTATATGAAAAAGGACCCTCAATTTGGAGAATTTTGGCAAATTATTTATGATGAATTTTTAGAAACGAAACGATTGCTTTTAAAAATTGCAGGTCATAAAGAGCTTATGGAGAATTATCCTGATGGTAAAGCATCGATACAAATAAGAGAGCGTATTGTATTGCCATTGTTGACTATACAGCAATATGCTTTGTTGCGTATAAATGAAATAAACAAAGAAGAACAACCGGATGAAGCATTAATAAAAGTGTATGAGAAAATTGTTACCCGTTCTTTGTTTGGAAACACAAATGCTAGTAGAAATTCAGCTTAAAAAATAAAAAATGATATCAACACAACTACCAATAAATGAATATGCTGCTTTTTATTCTCCATATATAGAAGCTTTGGGAGAAGTGCAATTGATGGAAGAATTAGAAATTTCTTTACATGATTTTATCCGTTTTGTACAAAATATACCAATGGATAAATTTGATTACCGATATGCTGAAAGCAAGTGGACAATCAAGGATATTATTCAACATATAATTGATACAGAACGAATATTTGCTTATCGTGCGTTGCGTATATCTAGGAATGATACAACACCATTACCTGGTTTTGATGAAAATCATTATGCAATAAATACGGATGCCAATACTAGAAATATTCAAGAGTTATTAACCGAATTTTCAGCAGTTCGCCATGCGACTTTATATCTCTTTAAAAGTTTTTCGGAGGAACAATTTAAGAGAATGGGTATAGCCTCAAATGCAAGTGTGTCAGTAAGAGCTATTGGGTTTATTATGATTGGACATCAAAAACATCATCAAAAGATTTTTGAAGAAAGATATTTGTAATTTATTTAAAACAAGTTGACCAGATTTTTAGCTTGTTTTCAAAAGGCATTGTATTAGCAGGGCTAGTAGAAGGCATCACATAATACGTGATGCCTTTTAATTGTCCAAATTTTTTTAGAAAATATTTATGACTTTCTTTTCCGTTAAAAATGATGGTAGTAATTCCGGGGAATTTTTTAAACAATGTTTCAAAATCATTTTCTTTTTGATTTTTAATATGAATATCCAGACTTCCTTTTCGTTCACAATTTTTTAGAACATCCCAAAGTCCAATATTATTTGCCTGGAGGAATTGTATTTTTTCTTCGAAAACTTCTGCAATTGGTAAGTTATCTAATAGCGCATACATTATTTTCCAAAAATGATTTCTTTGGTGCGCATAATATTCCTGTTTTTCCAGTGATGCGATGCCAGGAATTGTTCCTAAAATCAAAATTTCGGTTTGAGAATTTACGAAAGGTGGAAATGAACTAATCATATAATATTTTTAAAATACTGCATTTTCTTTTTCTAATATCGCCAATGCTAACCGGATTTTTCCATAATCTATTTTTTCTTCAAAATAATCAAAATAGGGCTTTAAGGTATTGGGTGATTCCAGTTTTACTTGCGCTTCGGCAACTTGCACAACTTCTTCTTTAGAGACAAATGAATCCAAATCTATTTCGGCTCCATCAACATAGAGTTTTGCTAAATGAGACATGATCGTACTTAATCCTAATTTTCTTTTTTGCGCAATTTCATCGACTGACAGTCCGTTTTTGTAAAGTTCTAATGTTTCTTTGTAAGTAGTGGCTTCTTTCTTTTTTCTGACAACTTTAGAGGTATTAAAATCAATAATCGCTTTGATAAAAACAGTCCCATATTTTTCCATTTTTGCTTTTCCAACACCATCAATTGCGAGTAATTCGGTATCGCTCATAGGTCTTTCAGTTTCCATTTGACGTAAAGCAGCATCACTAAAAATTACATATGCAGGAACCGATTCGTCTTTAGAAATTTCGTAGCGCAATTTCCGTAAGGTTTCAAAAAGTGAATTTGTTACTGATTTACTTTTCGTTTCTTTAACTTCTTGTTTCTGAATATTGATTTTTTGAACCGTGGTTAGTTGTACTTTTTCACCTTCAAATAAAACTTTTTTCGCAAAGGCTGTTAATCTGATTTTGTTTTGTTGATGAAAAGCGATTTCACAATAGCCTAAATTGATCAATTGTATCAAATATTGATTCCAATCATACCAAGAAAGATCAACTCCAACGCCATACGTTTTTAGGTTTTGGTATTCTTTTTCGTAAATGTATGCATTTTTGGATCCACGTAAAAAGTCAATAATTACAGGAAGTGGTTCTGTTTCCTGTAAACGTATCACTGCAGATAATGCTTTTTGAGCAATCACAGTTCCGTCAAAAAATAATGGCGGATTCTTGCAAATATCGCAATTCCCACAGTTTTCTGTAACGAGTTCTCCAAAATAGGAAAGCAGTATCTTTCTGCGACAACTCAAGGCATCGGCGTATTGTTTCATTCGCTCCAGCTTGGCCAATTGTACTTCGGCATTCAAACCTTGAGAAGCAAATTTTTGCAATTGAATTACATCTCCATAACTTTCAAATAATACCGTTTCTGATGGCAGACCATCGCGACCGGCACGACCAATCTCTTGATAATATCCTTCAATGTTTTTAGGTAAGTTATAATGAATTACCCAACGTACATTTGATTTGTCAATTCCCATACCAAAAGCAATTGTGGCACAGACTACTTTACAATCGTCGTTGATGAACTGATCTTGGGTATTGGACCTTATTTTAGTATCTAAACCTGCATGATACGCTTTAGCACTAATTCCCGATTTTTGAAGTTTATCAGCGAGTTCTTCAGTGGTTTTTCTGCTTAAGCAGTACACTATTCCAGATTCATTTGGCTTTTCTTGGATAAAATCTATTATTTGTTTTACACGGTCTAAAGCAGGACGTACTTCTAAACTGAGATTTTTTCTATCAAACGAAGCTACAAATACCTTAGGATTTTTTAAATTTAATTGTTGGCTAATATCCTTACGCGTAGCTTTATCAGCTGTAGCAGTTAAAGCTAATATTGGAGTAGAAGGGAAGCGGTTTTTGAGATACCCTAAATTAGTGTACGCGGGACGAAAATCATGTCCCCAAGTCGAAATACAATGTGCTTCGTCTATAGCAATCAGACTTATTGTTAAGCTATTGAAAAGATTGTCCAGAAAGGACAAGCTTTCCGGGGCAATGTAAACTAACTTAATTATATTGGATTTTAGATTTTCAATATAAAATTGTCGTTCTTCTTCGGTTTGACTGCTGTTGATATAACAAGCTTCTATTCCATTTGCTTTTAAACCATCAACTTGATCTTTCATCAAAGCAATTAGAGGTGAAATTACGATTGTAATTCCTGGAAAAATAAGTGCAGGCAATTGAAAGCAGATTGATTTACCGCCACCAGTTGGCATTATTGCTAAAGTATCGTGCCCGGAAAGCACACAATTAATTATATCTTTTTGGTTGGGTCTAAATTTTTCAAAACCAAAGTTTTCTTTTAGTTTGGCGTGTAAACTTTGATTTGTCATTTTGGCGTATATTTAAATCTTAAAGTAAAAAAAAAGGAACTCGTTTTTGGAGTTCCTTTTGATCATTTATTTAAAAATTGGATTAATTAATCCTCATCCTCGTCGTCATCTTCTGAAAAGTCTTTTTCCTCAGCATCCTCGTCCTCGTCATCGTCTCCTAAATCAGAATCGGGTTTATCAATGGCATCATCCTCTTCGTCATCATCCATATCGTCGTCTAAATCCAGACCTTTGATAGGTTCAACAACTTCATCAATGATTATTTCATCATCCTCATCATAATTTTCAATTCTATCAGCCAGTTTTGTACTCACTTTCACTAAATAAATAGTATCCTCAGTTCGTACTTCAACAGCTTCAACCAATTCATTTTTAGCGTTTCTAAAACTAATAATGTTTGAATCATCATACCCATCTGGAAATTTATCCACTAACAGGTTTAAAATTTCATTGGTAAGTTTTGCGTAATCAACAATTACTCTTTTCATAAATATGCTATAAATCTAATAAATAAGCGAAAATTAAAGGTGCTACAATAGTAGCATCTGACTCAATAATAAACTTGGGTGTTTTAATGTCTAATTTTCCCCAAGTAATTTTTTCATTTGGAACTGCTCCTGAATAAGATCCGTAACTAGTTGTTGAGTCTGAAATTTGACAGAAATAACTCCAAAAAGGAATATCATGCATTTCCATGTCCTGATACAACATTGGGACCACACATATTGGAAAATCGCCTGCAATACCTCCTCCAATTTGAAAGAAACCTACGCCATTAGTACTGTTTTTTGGATACCAATCGGATAAGAAAACCATATACTCAATACCCGATTTCATTGTTGAAGCTTTCAGTTCTCCTTTGATTACATAGGAAGCGAATATATTTCCCATAGTACTGTCTTCCCAACCCGGTACAATAATAGGTAAATTTTTCTCAGCAGCTGCATACATCCAGCTGTCTTTTAAATCAATTTCATAATATTCTTCTAGGACGCCAGAAAGTAGCATCTTGTACATAAATTCATGTGGAAAATAGCGCTCCCCTTTGTCATCTGCATCTTTCCATATTTTGTAGATGTGCTTTTGCAAACGACGGAATGCTTCGTGCTCCGGTATACAAGTATCGGTAACGCGATTTAAACCTCTCTCTAATAAATCCCATTCGTCCTGAGGTGTCAAATCACGATAATTTGGTACTCTTTCATAATGAGAATGAGCTACTAAATTCATGATGTCTTCTTCTAGATTTGCACCAGTACAAGAAATAATATGAACTTTGTCCTGACGAATTATTTCGGAAAAAATCTTTCCAATCTCTGCTGTACTCATTGCACCAGCCATGCTCACCATCATTTTTGCACCATTGGCTAATTGTTGTTCGTAAGCCTTAGCTGCGTCAACTAAAGATGCAGAATTAAAATGCAAATAATGCTTTTCAATAAACTGACTGATTGGTCCTTTGCTCATTTTTGTTTTAATTTAAAGATCTAAAAAACATTAATTTAAAAATCATATTTCAAATTTAACGAATTTTTAAATTGACTTATTTAATAATTGTGAATTTATTTTTTCTTGTCGTAACCTAATATTTTCAACACGTCTTCAGAGGTTTGTTGTTCTGAGAAAACCTCAGTAGCTAAAATACCGTTCTCATCTCTGTCAATCAGTATGTGTTTAGGTTGTGGAATCAAACAATGGTGTAAACCGCCATACCCACCAATGGTTTCCTGATAGGCTCCCGTATTGAAAAATCCAATATATAAGGGCTTTTCTTTGTTGTACTTTGGTAAGTAAATCGCATTCATGTTCTGCTCTGAATTGTAATAATCATCGCTGTCACAAGTCATTCCGCCTAATAAAACCCGCTCGTATGTATCATTCCAGCGATTAATCGCTAACATGATAAAACGTTTGTTAATTGCCCAAGTATCCGGTAAAGTAGTGATAAAAGAGGAATCGATCATATTCCATTTCTCTCTGTCATTTTGTTGTTTTTGATACAAAATCTGGTAAATAGCGCCGCCACTTTCTCCTACTGTATACGAACCAAATTCAGTAAAAATATTCGGTACAGCAACTTCGGCTTCATCACAGGCAATTTTTATTTGATTGATAATTTCGTCAATCATATATTGATAATCGTACTCAAAAGCTAATGAGTTTTTTATCGGGAAACCACCACCTATATTTAACCCATCTAGAGTAGGACATTCTTTTTTTAATGCTACATATACTTTGATACATTTTACCAATTCGTTCCAATAGTATGCATTATCATTGATTCCAGTATTGATAAAAAAATGCAACATTTTAAGTTCCAATTTCTTATTTTCTTTAATCTCCTTTTTGTAAAACGGAACAATGTTTTTGTAACCGATTCCCAATCTTGACGTATAAAACTCAAATTTTGGTTCTTCTTCTGCAGCGATTCTAATTCCTATCTTGAACTTGTTTTTAATCTGACCTTGAAGTAAATCGAGCTCTTCATAATTATCAATAATTGGAATCGTATTTTTATGACCATTATTAATAAGTCGTGCTATATTCTCGATATATTGGTCTCTCTTAAAACCATTACAGATTACATAAGTACTTTTATTAATTTTACCATTGGCTAATAAATTTTCTACAATATTAATATCAAAGGCAGATGAAGTTTCGATATGAATGTTATTTTTGAACGCTTCATTCATAATGTATTCAAAATGAGAACTTTTAGTGCAATAACAATAAAAATATTTTGCCTCATATTTATTTTTTTCCATCGACTTACGAAACCAACTTTTGGCTTTATTGATGTTGTTGGAAATTTGCGGTAAATAAGTAAATTTTAATGGGGTGCCATATTTTTCTACCAGTTTCATCAAATCGATATTGTGAAACTGAAGATTGTCTTTGTTTAAAGTAAATTCTTCTTGCGGGAAGTAGTACGTTTGATTTATTAAATCAGAATATTTTGTGTTCATTAGGTTTTAGTATTATAGATTAGAATAGGGTAAATAAAATAATCTAAAATTCAAACCCGGATATTTGCATAAATGATCTGAAGCTTTTCGTAGTCCGCCTTCATGTATTGGAAAACGTCAAAACTAAAGTTGCCTTTAATAGAATAAAAACGTTTCAATATTCTTAAAAAAGACATATTGTTACTGGTTTTTTTAGAGCTATAAATTCGTTTGTTTTGACTTTTTTTCATCGATACAAATGTAAAAAATATTATATACGGAATGCAATCCTTTTTATAAAAAAAGAATTAAGATTTATAATCTTGAAACGCTTCAAGAATTAATTCATTTTCAACTGATTGATTGATTTTTATTTTTCCGATACCATCTATTAAAGCAAACTGAATAGTCCCGTACTCATTTTTCTTGTCATGAATAAGTAATTCTAGTATGGGTTCAATATCATTTTTGTTAAAAATAATATCTTCATAAATAGACTTTATACTTGATTTTATTTGAAAATATTCGTCTTTAGTGATGAGTTTTTTATTCCAAGAAATATAACTTTCTAATATCATCCCAACAGCAATTGCTTCTCCATGCAATAAAGTAGTTTTATTTTTATTCTCCAGAAAATAACTTTCAATAGCATGACCCAATGTATGACCGAAATTTAATGCTTTTCGGATGTTTTTTTCAGTTGGATCCTGTAGCACAATTTCATTTTTTATTTCAACTGAACGGTAAATTAATGCATCAAAATCTGCAAAATCTATAACTTTCAAATCTAAAAATTGCTCCCAATATTTTTTATCATATATCAAACCGTGTTTCAACATTTCGGCAAGACCGGAACGCATTTCTTTTTGGGCCAGCGTTTCTAGATATTGTGTATCGATAAGAACCATTTTAGGCACATTGATAACACCTATCTGATTTTTTAAATTTCCTAAATCTATGCCGTTTTTTCCACCTACAGAAGCATCGACCATCGAAAGTAGCGTAGTTGGAACGTGAATAAAATCAACTCCGCGTTTGAAGGTCGAGGCTACGAAACCACCTAAATCAGTAACAACGCCACCTCCCAGATTGATTATAAGACTTTTTCTGTCAGCTCCAAGTTCCGTGAGTACATTCCAGATTTGAATGCAGGTTTCAATATTTTTATTTTCTTCACCGGCATCAAATTCAATAATTTCAATTGTTAAGTCTGTTTCCAGATAAGGAAGGAAATTAGGCAAGCAAAACTCGTTTGTAATATTATCTAAAATAATAAATAGGTTTGAATATTTATTTTCTTTTAAATGAAGGTTTAACGCTTCGTATGCTTTTTCGTTGAAATGTATTGGGTAACTGTTGGCTTGAATTGACTGCATCGTTGTTGATTAATTGGAACCGCAAAATAAGGTAATTTTTGCTAAATAATATTCAAAACTCTGTCTATATTTGTACAAAAATTTAACAAATAATGAAAAAAATATTCAATAATACACAAGTTGCCTTTTCATTAAAAAGTGATACCGAACTCGATAGAGCTTATTTTCTTTTCAAAATGATTGCTAATCAGCCTCTAGTTCGTATTGGAACTGCAGTTACTAATTTTGCTTTGAAAGCTAATCTACCTGTTGAAGGTTTGATTCGTGCTACAGTTTTTGACCATTTTTGTGGCGGAGTAAATGAAGTGGATTGTCTTTCTGTAGTTGATAAAATGTATACCAAGGGTGTTTCATCCGTTTTGGATTATTCTGTAGAAGGTAAAGAGGAAGAAGAACAGTTTGATGCTGCGCTTGAAATGACTTTAAAAACCATAGACTTTGCCAAAAAACGTCAAGCGATTCCTTTTGCTGTTTTTAAACCAACCGGTTTTGGTCGTTTTGAATTGTATGAAAAAATAGGAGAAAAACAAGTGTTAACTCCAGAAGAACAAGCAGAATGGAATAGGGTAGTGGCCCGTTTTGATTTGGTTTGTAAAGATGCTCATTCAAAAAATGTTGCACTGCTGATTGATGGTGAAGAAAGTTGGATGCAAGATGCAGCGGATGATTTAGTGACCGAAATGATGCGTAAATATAATACAGAAAAAGCGATTGTTTTCAATACGTTGCAAATGTATCGTTGGGATCGTTTGGATTACTTGAAAAAATTACACGAAGAAGCCAAAAAAGATGGATTCTTCATCGGAATGAAATTGGTTCGTGGTGCTTATATGGAAAAAGAAATTGCACGTGCCGAAGAAAAAGGATATCCATCGCCAATGTGCGTTTCAAAAGAAGCAACTGATGAAAATTATGATGCTGCAGTTCGCTACATGATTGAGCACTTAGATAAGATGTCAATTTTTGCAGGAACCCACAATGAGTTAAGTACATATACTTTAATGGAATTGATGCAAGAAAAAGGAATTAAAACGAACGATGATAGAATTTGGTTTGGTCAATTGTATGGAATGAGCGATAATATCAGTTACAATCTGGCTGCTCATGGATACAATGTTGCTAAATACTTGCCTTTTGGTCCTGTAAAAGATGTTATGCCGTACTTGATTCGTCGTGCTGAAGAAAATACTTCAGTTGCCGGACAAACCAGTCGCGAATTAGAAATGATAAAAGCGGAACGCAACAGAAGAAAAGGGAAATAGAAATCAGTGTTTGGTTTCTGGTATTCAGTTGCATTTAAATCTATAAAAAAACTCCATTCAGCATACAGAATGGAGTTTTTTTATGTCAAAATTAGTACTGAAATTTAAGAGTTGCTAAACTGCAGATTACTTAAATTTTTATAAATTCCGTTTTCCAATGCTATTAATTCCTGATGTGTTCCTTGTTCTGTGATTTTTCCTTTATCCAGAACCAAAATTTGATCAGCACTGCGAATGGTTGAAAGACGGTGCGCTATAATAATGCTGGTTCTTCCTTGCATCAATATTTCTAAAGCTTCCTGAACCAGTTTTTCACTTTCGCTGTCTAATGATGACGTAGCTTCATCTAGAATCAAAATACTTGGATTTTTCAATAATGCTCTGGCAATGGCAATACGTTGTCTTTGTCCTCCGGAAAGTTTAATTCCTCTTTCACCCACGATCGTTTCAAATTTTTCAGGAAAACTTTCGATGAAATTATAGGCATTGGCTTGTTTTGAAGCGGTAACAATTTCTTCTTCGGTAGCATTTGGTTTTCCATAAGCAATATTTTCTCTGATGGTTCCTCCAAATAATATGACATCCTGAGGTACAATACTCATGTTTCCGCGAAGGTTTTCTAAATCAAAATCATAAATATTTTTCCCATCTACCAATATTTCTCCTTCATCAATATTATAAAAGCGTAATAAAAGGGAAGCAATAGTCGATTTTCCGGTTCCACTTGGACCTACAATAGCTATTTTTTGTCCAAAATTAGCAGTAAAACTGACGTCTTTCAAAACTTTTATTTCTTTTCTCGAATGATAACTGAAGGCTACATTCTTGAACGTAACGTTTCCTTTTATTTTCTGATTTTCAGCAATATCTTGAACTGAATTAATTTTTTCAGGAGTTTCATCCAATAATTCAAAAACTCTTTCTGTTGCGCCAATCGCTTTTTGGATTTGAGCATAAAGTTCTGCAATACCACCAAAAGAAGCGCCAACGAATGTGGAATACAATACAAACGAAATCAATTGGCCAACACTCATTTCCCCGCTGATACTCAATCGAACACCAAACCAAACAACTGCTACAATGGCTCCAAAAAGACAAAAAATAATAAATGAGGCAAAATAACCTCGGTATTTCCCCCCTTTGATGGCGATTTTAACGACTTCCTTTATTTTTCCGTCATAACGGGCAATTTCGTACCATTCATTGGCGAAAGCCTTAACAATACTAATGCCTTGCATGGTTTCTTCAACAATCACTTGACTTTCAGCAACTTTATCTTGAACATTTTTTGAGTATTTCCTAATGAATCGTCCAAAAATAACTGCGGCCACTGCAACAAGCGGAACTACGGATAACATCAATAAAGTCAATTTAATACTTTCATTCGCCAATAAAAGAACACCACCAATAATTAAAATGAATTGCCTTAAAAATTCAGCTATTGTGGATGTTAGGGTGTCTTGAATTTGGGTTATATCAGAACTGATTCGGCTGTTTAATTCGCCAACACGCTTTTGCGAGAAGAAAGACATGGGGAGTTTTACCAAATTGCTGTAAAGCGATAATCGAAGATTAGCTAAGGTATTTTCTGTAAAATTTACAAATAAATACAATCTAAAAAATGAAAAAATAGATTGAAGAAATAAGATTACAATTAGTCCTCCAGCAATCATGTTAGCCTGGGAGTTGTCTTTGTTTTTCACACAATCGATAAGCATTCCCATTAATTTTGGAAAAGCCAAAGCGGTTGCTCCAGTAAATAATAAAAAAATTAAACCTACGTAAAATTTCCAACGGTGATTTCCTGCATATTGAAATATTACAATTGCTTTTTGGAGTGAACTTGCAGTAATTTTTGATTTTGGTAAATCGTTTTCTTTGAACCTGGCCATTATCTATTGTTTATGTCGCAAATGTAAGACTATAACGAATCAATACAAAAAAATAGTAGCGTTTCATGTTTAACATAAAGTGCTATTATAGAGCTTAAAAGCAAATAGAGTCAATATTTTATTAATTTTTTTTACTGTTTTGCTTGTAGATACAATTTCTAACTGTATATTTGCACTCGCAATAAGGAAATGAAAATATCTAAATTGTACAAGGGCGATTAGCTCAGCTGGTTCAGAGCACCTCGTTTACACCGAGGGGGTCGGGGGTTCGAACCCCTCATCGCCCACAAAAATTACAAACCTCCAAAGTCATTTGATTTTGGAGGTTTTTTATTAGAAAATCATTTTTTTTCGCGCTTTTTCGTATGCGTTTTATTGTAGTTTCCCTTTTAAATATTAAAATTGTTGCCATAATAAGCACAACCAACTATTGTCAAGTTTAAGAACCTTTTTTCTTTATACACCGTCCTCTAGGCTCATCTGCTTCATGAAGCACAATTTCAGAATGAAGGAACTTTGCGGCTTCTGCTGAATCGTTCACTTTGGTAGCACTACGATCTAACATTTCTGCTTCAAAATCAGTTAATACACTTTCCCTTATTCCAGCTTTTCTCCATTGAGATAAAGGTCTGCATCCTCTTGAAATTCCGCGGGCTAGTGCGAGTGCATCCAACAATGCTTGATTTGCTCCCTGTCCTTTGAAAGGACTCATGGGGTGAGCCGCATCGCCAATTAGAGTTACTTTTGCTGCTTTCGCTAGTAATTCTGAACGGAGTAATTCTCGGTCATAAACGGGATAACCAGAAATTTGAGCTTTTTGGGTTGCCTTTAAAATCTGAGGAATGGGATTGTGCCACTGAGTTCTTCGGCATGCTTCTTCTTTGAGTGCTTGAGGACCTTGAGCACTTAATGCCATAGCTTGTTCTTCTGACATTGGGAAACTCAATTGCCACATTACGGAGTCTGAAGTATAAGGCATGATATAAATCCGCTCATTCCCATTGGCGGTTTGAAATACAGTAGCCGAGTCCAATAAAGGATTATTAAGATCTTCTAGAGCATTTAAAGGGCAAATACCCAATATTACTATACAATCTAGGTACCGTAAAGGGTTGATATCGGCACCAATCAACAACCTTCGCACTGAACTGCGAATACCATCGGCTCCAACTACTAGATCCGCTTTGCTATGCTTGATCTTTCCATTCACTTGAAAGCTTAGATCAACACTGTTGTCCTCACATTCTTTATAATCTAATAACTGATGTCCCCACTGTACAGCATCCCGTCCGCCAAGCTGCTTAAGTAGCGCTAAGCGCAAAGATTGCCTTGCAATATGCACATTTGTACGTCTCTGAGTGGTTTTCGCATCTGACTGCGTCCATTTTCTGACTCCCCATTCCCCAATAACTTTTCCATCTGTAGTATGAACTACATGTCTTGTTGAAATCACCCCTTCTTCCAGCGAGAAAATACCCAATCCTTCGATCGCTTTACTAGCTTGCTGTAGAGTGAGTCCGTAGCCCTGAGACCTGGCTTCGAAATTATTATCGCGCTCATATAAGGTAAAAGGAATTCCACGGTGTAAACACGCCACAGCAAGAGCCACACCTCCAATACCGCCACCAATAATGGCAATGTGTGGATAGTTTGCTGCATCCGCTATAGTAGGACTCAAAGAACGAAACAGCCCAGATCCGGAACATTTCGGGCAGGAGTGAAGGTGACCTTTAGGCGGAACTGGAGCTGTCCCTTCGCCATTCGTCTTTTTAAATTGGTCTAAAGCTTGCTGGTATTTTAGTCGTGCTTTCTTGGTTAGTCCTCGACTTTTCTTGCCTCTTCCTTGACATTCTACGCACATAGTCCAGCTTACTTCTTCATTTTCTACTTTTTTCACTTCATTATTAAATTAACTAATGCTGGTCCTAATTATTAACTTCTATATACTGTAACGGCATAAACTTACATTTTTCAGGGTTTTACACCTTGTAGCAGTTGCGTAACTTTAGGATAAAATATTTGCAGCACAAAACTACTTTTTCAAATTGAAATAGAAAGGATTTCACAGTGCTATTTTCTTTAAATCCTGCAAAAAAAGGTTTATAAACAGGTTCGGAAGTAAGGATAAGACAAACTTCATTAGAAACAATGGAGTTATTTATTTCTTAGAGTTTGGGAAATATAAGTATTAAAAAAAGCATCATAAAAATTAAAGGTTTCTTAAATTGATTTGAATGCATTTTTACTTATCGTAAATTAGCAATACGATAACCTAAATATGGAAACCATGAAAAGGAAAATCACCTTAGTCGCATTTATACTGGGTTTTGTATTATCGGCGAGCGCTCAAAAGAGAATCGAAATAACTGAATTACCAATAGCAGCAAAGGATTTCCTTCAAAAATATTTTAACCACACCTCTGTTAAGATCGTAAAGAAAGATGCTGAATACGGTGAAAAAGGTTACGAAGTCAAGCTTAAAGATGGTACTGAAGTAGAATTTTGGAAAGACGGTTCCTACCGAGAGGTTGATGGACGGAACAAACTCATTCCAACCACTTTTATTCCCGCATCAGTCATAGATTATGTGGCAAAAAATTACCCGAATGAAAAAATCACACACATTGATTATGGGCATAAAAACCTTCACGTTGATTTAACAAACAATATTGATTTAGAATTTACAAAAGAAGGAAAAATTTTAAAAGGAAAAAAACGAAACTAAAAAAAGGGTTTATAATTAACCATTTTTAAATATATAAAACTCCATTTGAAATAACGAAGTTTTCCATTTCTTAATAGTCTATGATTTAAGCTAATTATTCTAAATCCATCATCAATAGTTCTATTTTATTGAACAATTCACCCACGCCTAACGCCGCCCAAATGATAAAAAGACCCAATAAAATCTTTATTACAAGCGGAATTGAAAAACCTGTTATTTTCTTAAAAATTATATTTGTAGGTGGAAAATAAACGACAGAAAGTAAAATGAGGAAAACTCCAAAACCCAGATCATTTCCCCAAAAAGTATTTATAAGTCCGATTGCCAAAACAACTATTCCAAATAGCCAACTCATTATATTCCAAACATTTGATTTAGTATCCATGATTCTTAAATTATTAATGTTTAAATTTTTTTTCGTTTTTTTAAATTACTTGTTTAATGCTATGTTATAAAAGTACTTTGTATTTCAAAGTTAAATAAAATATTTTCTTTATTTAACTTTTTTAAAAATATTATTTTGTGTTGGTAATATTACATAGTAAAAACAGGATATAGATCATATTACAAGATTTTACAAATAATATTTTTTATTTAAAAAAATACATTTAAGACTATTTTAAATGCCTAACTTTTAAATAGTCTTAAATGTATTTAAATAGTTCTGTTTTAACTTTAAAAACGCGTCATTTATTGGAGGATTTTTTTAATTTTTTTGAAGTGTTATTAATCCAATGTCAAGGCACCTAAAATTTCTTCAGACATGAAAGGTCCTCCAGGATATTTAGCCGTATAATCTAGATTCATCCAGATTTGACCACGCTCATCAACGTGATAATGAAGTTTTTTTTCATCGCTCTCACTGACAAATAATACATTTTTAATCAGAAAATTTACTTTCTCTAAATCGGTTAGAGAGCCTATCAATATTTCGGGATAAATATGTCCCGTGGTATGAATTAATCTGGGTGTTCCACCAATAGACTTGATACTGGCAGCCATTAATATCGAATGATCATCACAATCCCCAGAAAAATAGAGTAGTGATTCCGTAGCTGTAGCAATATAATCACGTGCTTTTGGGTCACTTACATAGTTCCACCGGCTATTTATTTCCTTAAAAACGGCAAAACATTGAATTATGGTTCTGTAATCAGAATACCCTTTTACATCTTTGAAATGTTTAGACGTTGCCATAATAGCAAAATTTCGAATTTTCGGATTTTGATATTCTATGGCATTGATGATTTTTGATTTATTGGGAAAGGGAAGTAATTTTGCAATGATAATGTCTTGAGGATATGGATTATCAGACATAGTATACATTATTGAATTATAATCCTCATAAACGCTGTTAAATCCATAATTTCCAATAGTAGAACCATACACTAAAATCAATAAATATAGAATGATACAAAAGAGAATAATAGTTCTCAAGTATCTAAGGATAATTTGAATTAGAACAATCATTAACAAAAATAAAACTACTCGGTCAATATTTAGAAACCAATTTGGGTTAATTAAATTCTGATGTAAAATAATAAAGAGTGGAATAGCAATTAATATATTCAGAATGAAAATAATAACGTCATCCCAAGGTTTTTTGACCTGAAATCGCTGTTTTATACCCTGAAAATTAATTTCTTTTATTTTTATCATAGTAAAAATAAAAACAGTAATCTAGACTGTTTTTACAATATCCTCAAAAGTACCTTTTTTATCTATAATTTTAAGTTGAAAAAGTTGATTTTGAATTATGTTTAACATTTCTGCTGATAATGTTTTTTGGGACCATTTTGTTAAGGACAACCAATCCTGGATATCTTCAATTTTTTGACAGTAATGGGAAGCCAAAGTTTTGTCAATACTTGGAATGTTTTTAAAATCTCCTGTAGTTTGATTAATGATCGCCAGAATTTTTGAAATAATAGCTGGATTTTTTTCTAAAACCTCCTCACGAACAGCAATTACAAAACAAGGCCATGGAGTAGGACAATCAGCAACTCTACGAAAAATACCTTTGTCTACAAGTGGTTTGGTCATGAAACGCTCCCACATGAAATAATCGGCAGTTCCATTAGTCAAAGCTTCAACAGCGCCATCAATGGTATTTACAATTTCAAACTGAAGATTATCTGTTCTCCAACCTTGATTATCAGCATTGACATACGCCATTAATTGCGAACCTGATCCTAATCTGGAAATAGCCACTTTAGTGTTTTCTAAGTCAGCTAATGTCCTATAATTTGAGTTTGTCGCTACGTGAATCCCCCAAATTAATGGGCTTTCTATATAAACCTGAACTATTTTACTCGGGTTTCCGGCTACGATATCTTTTACGATTCCTTCGGTTAGGAGTACGGCAATATCCGTTTCACCATCACGAAGCATTTGACACATTTTTCCAGTTCCTTCGGGAACGTCAGTCCATTGCAAATCGATGTTTTCTTTTTCAAAATCTCCGTTTTCTATTGACAAATGCCAGGGAAGATTGAAATGTTCCGGAACTCCAGCTATTTTTATTGTTTTCATTATAGGTTAGGATTTTTTAATTCGTACCAATTCCAAGAAACGCCGTCCTCCAAATATTGTTCGGTTATTTCCAGTCCAATTTTTTGTAATATTCTGTTTGATGCGATATTGGCAGTATGCGCTGCGGCTTCCATAATTTGAATATTCATCACATTAAAACCATAATCTAGCCAAGCAAAACTGGCTTCACTTGCATATCCTTTGCCCCAGAATTTTTCGTTTAACCGATATCCAATGTCGTAGAAATGAATTTTGTTATTCACCATTTCGGTGTTGTATTTTAATCCGGCCCAACCAATTAATTCATTTGTTGCTTTCAAAACAACTACAAATCGTCCAATATTATTTTGGATGTATTGTTCTCTAACAAGCCTGATATACGCATGTACTTCGCTAATATCTGTCAATGGTTTGTTCCAAAGATATTGATGTACATTAGGATTGCTGTCCATTTCAAATAATGCTTCGGCATCTGAAACTAGCATTTCTCTTAAAATTAATCGGTCGGTTTCTAAAATAAGATTCATGTTTTACTAAAATTTGATGGTTCCCGATTTAGCCCTGATAGCAGTGAAAATCCTTTTCCTTTTTTCTTTAAAAAGGAAAATATTGCAACGTATAACAGGAAATAGCTCCTGAAATCACACATTAATATCTTTAAAATTATTCAATCTCGCATACCGAATCATGTTAGTGAAGGCTTCCTGATCCAGTTTTGGTATTTCAAGAATAGAATTTAATAAAGTGGTATCATATTCGTTGGCAGCTGTTGTAAAATAAGGGTTTAAATGTTTGCCAATACTTTCATAATACAATTTTTCGATTGTGTTTTTGTATTTGAAGTCTAACGAATTTTGTATTAATGTAAAATTGGTATAACCAACTTCCTTCATAATTAACTGCAATCCATTTACCATATTAAAACTTTTATGATGTACAATATTAAGTTGCTCAATATCGTCTCTTTCAAATGTATTTACAATCACTTTAGCGACATAATCAACAGGGATAATGTTCAAAACAGTGTCTTCATTGACAATAAAACGCACATTTTCTTGTTCTCCTTTTCGTTGAGAAGTAAAGTGAAAAAACTTTGCTAAAAGATAAAAAACCATATATTTAGAAATAAAATACTGATTTTCAATTCCTAACATTTTACCACCAATCACACTAGGACGCAGAATTTGAAAAGGCAAACCTATTTTTTTACATTCTAGTGCTATAAAATTTTCCGAATGAAATTTAGCATTTTCATATGAATTGCGATGCTCGGGTTTGAATCCTAAACTATGAAAATCATTATCAATTAATCCTTTTCGGTTTCCAGAAGAAAAAGCAGTTCCGATGTAGATAAACTTTTTTATAAAAGGATGAAATAGATTAAAAAGTGTCTTTGTGATTTTTGTGTTTTCATCAAAAATTCTTTCCCGTTGTTCTTCATCGGTAGACAAATTTACGAATCCAGCCGAATGGATAAAATAAGCATCTTTTATTTGACTTGAAAAAGTATCTTGAATTACTGCCAAATCAGTATCGATGATTTCAATGTATTCGTGCAATTTTGTGATGCCTTTGTCTTTTATGACTTTAGGCGTATAACTGCTAGATAAAAGTTCGTTTATTCGATCTAAAGCGGAGTTTTTACCTTTATTTCGGGCAATAATAAAGAGTTTCCCATCAATTTTAGTGTTGATAAAAAGCTCCAGAATTTCATACATAATATGAGATCCCAGAACTCCTGTAGCACCTGTAAGTATTATTTTCATTATCGTTTTGTTCTAAAAAACAAATGTAGTTTTAAAAAAATTAAAGAGCACTTTTTTAAAACTACAAATGGGTATGGTTTTCAAAATTATTTTGGTTATCCCAAAGCAATTTTTTCTAATGTATACGCAATCAATTCATCAACGGCTTTGTATGGATCTTCACTGAATGTTCCCGAAGCACGATTGGCAATAATTGCGTTTAATGACAATGCTTGATGTCCTAAAAGCGATGAAAGTCCATAAATTGCTGCCGTTTCCATTTCTAAGTTGGTGATTTGGCTGTCACCAAATTTAAAATTGTCCATTTTAGAATTCAACGCTTCGTCTTGAATATTCAAACGCAACACGCGACCTTGCGGACCATAAAAACCACCGGCAGTTGCGGTAATTCCTTTGTGCATTTTATTGCTTTCTATCATTTTTTCTAATTTTTCAGAACAAGCAATCACGTATGGTTTTCCTTTTCGTAAATCCCAATTGGTGTGTTTTACAAAAGCATCCTCCATTTCAAGATTCGAAACTTCGTCAATTAAATAGGAGCGGAGCATATTGTCTAAGCCTAATCCAAATTTTGACATCACAAAACTATCCACAGGAATATCAGCTTGTAAAGAGCCTGAAGTTCCAATACGGATGATGTTCAATGAAGTCAGTTTTTCTTTTGGCTGACGGGTTTTTAAATCAATATTTACTAAAGCATCCAGTTCATTGATGACAATATCAATGTTGTCAGGACCAATTCCAGTTGACATTACTGTAATTCGCTTGCCTTTGAAAATACCGGTTTGGGTTTTGAATTCTCTTTTTTGAGTTGAAAATTCGATGCTTTCAAAAAAATGCGTGATTTTCTCCACGCGATTTTGATCTCCTACAAAAATAATATCGTGTGCAATATGTTCTGGTTTTAAATTCAAATGGTACACGCTACCGTCTGGATTTAATATTAATTCTGATGATTGTATCATTATTTTTTTGTTTGATGTTTAAGGCTTAAAGTTGCTCAACCAAAGACGAATAGCGAAATACTTTTATCCTCCAACACGTTTTACTTTAAATCCTTTTTCTTTTAAAATAATCATTATTTTATCACGATAATCACCTTGTATGATAATGGAATCATCTTTGAAAGTTCCCCCAACACTCAATTTAGTTTTGATTTCCTTGGCAAGAATTTTAAAATCCTCGTCGGTTCCTTCATAACACTCAATTATAGTAGTCGCTTTTCCTTTTCGTTTTTCGAATTTACAAATCATTGGTTCTTTTTGAACGTATAATTCGTGAGCCACTTCTTCAATTGCTTCTTCAGGAGATGGTTCGTGATCTGGAAAAAGGTTTTTTAATTGGTCTTGTAAGTCCATAACTTTATATATTTTGAACGCAGATAATGCTGATTTAAATTGGTAAAAAACAAAAGACATTAAGCATAAACTTAATGTCTTTTAGTATTTGACGTAAATTAAGTTTATTTTTTAATAAGCCCTAAATCTACTAAACGCTCGTATAAATAAGCTCCCGCAGTAATATCTTCGAATTTTTTTGGATGTTCTGCATCAATACAGTTTTCCAAACAATCCAATTTCATGTCGCTCACCGGATGCATAAAAAACGGAATAGAATAACGGGAAGTACCCCATAATTCTCTTGGTGGGTTTACCACTTGATGAATGGTCGATTTCAATTTGTTATTGGTATGACGCGATAACATATCGCCCACATTAATGACTAATTCATCTGATTCAGCAATAGCATCAATCCATTCTCCATCGTGATTTTGTACTTGCAACCCTTTTCCTTGCGCACCCATCAACAAAGTAATCAAGTTAATATCACCGTGAGCAGCAGCTCTAATAGCGTTTGCTGGCTCAGAGGTAATCGGTGGGTAATGAATAGGTCGTAAGATTGAATTTCCGTCTTTGGCGTACTGATCAAAATAAAATTCATCTAAACCAAGGTGTAAAGCCAAAGCTCTTAAAACATAAACTCCTGTTTTCTCTAGCATTTGGTAGGCTTCTTTACCCACTACATTAAAGCGAGGAAGTTCTTTAACTTCAACATTTTCAGGATACTCTGAAGCATATTTTGAATCTTCGGACACGTATTGTCCAAAGTGCCAAAACTCCTTCAAATCACCTTCTTTTCTGCCTTTGGCATGTTCTGTTCCAAAAGAAACATAACCTCTTTGTCCGCCAATACCAGGGATTTCGTAACTGTGCTTTGTTTCTAAAGGCAAAGCGAAAAAGTTTCTGATTTCACCATACAATTCATCAACCAGTTGGTCGTTTAAAAAATGCCCTTTGAGTGCTACGAAGCCAATATCTTCAAATGCACTTCCGATTTCATTTACAAATTTTTGTTTACGTTTCGGGTCGTCCGAAAGGAAATCACGCAAGTCAACACTAGGAATGTTTTGCATACTTTTAAATATTTTTTAATAACTTGAAGGCCTAAAACCTTGCAGATACAAATGTAAAGAATAATTTTATATCTTAATTTTAAACTTTGGAGTAAAATAAAAATATATAACAAAATATAGCTAAACTGTTATATTTTTTTATCTTTGAACCACATAATAAAACTGAAAAAATGACTTTTGACAGAAAAAATCTTACTGACAATCAATTATTAGATTTATACAAACGGATACTAAAACCAAGGCTTATAGAAGAAAAGATGTTGATTCTTATTCGTCAGGGAAAAGTATCAAAATGGTTCTCTGGAATTGGTCAAGAGGCAATTTCTGTTGGAGTTACGGCAGTTTTAGACTCGGATGAGTATATTTTACCAATGCATCGAAATTTGGGGGTTTTCACAGGAAGAGACATTCCGTTGTACCGCCTTTTTTCGCAATGGCAAGGTAAAGCCAATGGTTTTACTAAAGGTCGTGATCGCAGTTTTCACTTTGGAACACAACAATACAAGATTATAGGTATGATTTCCCATCTGGGGCCTCAATTAGGAGTTGCAGACGGAATCGCTTTGGCAAATAAACTAAAGAAAAACGGAAAAGTTACCGCAGTTTTTACTGGTGAAGGCGCTACAAGTGAAGGCGATTTTCATGAAGCGTTAAACATTGCTGCTGTATGGGAATTACCGGTGCTGTTTGTGATTGAGAATAATGGCTATGGGCTTTCGACACCTACAAATGAACAATACCGTTGTGAAAACCTGGCCGATAAGGGTAAAGGTTACGGAATGGAAAGTCATATTGTTGATGGAAATAATATTCTGGAAGTGTTTAATTTGCTATCTGAATTGAAAACTTCGATGAAAGAAAATCCACGTCCTGTTTTATTGGAATTCAAAACCTTCAGAATGCGTGGGCACGAAGAGGCGAGTGGGACCAAATATGTTCCGCAAGAGTTGATAGACATGTGGGCGATTAAAGATCCTGTAGAAAATTATAGGAAGTATTTGGCAGAAAATGGTATTCTTACAGCTGATTTTGATGCGGCTTTGCATGCTGAAATAAAGAAGGATATTGACGAAAGTCTGGCTATTGCTAATGCCGAACCAGAAATTGAAGCTTCATTAAGTGAAGAGCTAAATGATGTTTACAAATCGTATGTATTTAAACAAGTTAACCCTTCAGAAAAAAAAGAAAATATTCGTTTTATAGATGCTATTTCCGCTAGTTTGAAACAATCGATGGAGCGTCATGAAAACTCAGTAATCATGGGTCAGGATATTGCTGAATATGGCGGGGCTTTTAAAATTACTGATGGTTTTGTAGCACAGTTTGGTAAAGAGCGGGTCATCAATACGCCAATTTGTGAAAGCGCAATAGTTTCGGCAGGAATGGGATTATCGATAAATGGTTATAAAGCGATTGTGGAAATGCAGTTTGCCGATTTTGTTTCGACAGGATTTAATCCAATTGTCAATTTATTAGCCAAATCACATTACCGTTGGTTAGAAAAAGCTGATGTTGTGGTACGAATGCCTTGTGGCGGAGGAACGCAAGCGGGACCTTTTCACTCGCAAACTAATGAAGCTTGGTTTACCAAAACACCAGGTTTAAAAGTAGTTTACCCTGCCTTTCCCTATGATGCCAAAGGATTGTTGAATATGTCCATAAATGACCCGAATCCAGTATTGTTTTTTGAGCACAAACAATTGTATCGGAGTATTTACCAAGATGTTCCTACTGATTATTATACCATTCCACTAGGAAAAGCGGCTTTATTGAAAGAAGGGACTGATGTTACTATTATTTCGTTTGGAGCGGCGGTGCATTGGTCTTTGGATACTTTAACAAAAAATCCTGATATTTCTGCTGATTTGTTGGATTTGAGAACGTTACAGCCTTTGGATACTGAAGCTATTTTTGCTTCGGTAAAAAAAACGGGAAGAGTGATTATTTATCAGGAAGACAGCATGTTTGGAGGTATTGCCAGTGATATTTCGGCAATGATAATGGAAAATTGTTTCAAATATCTTGATGCACCAGTAAAACGAGTGGCAAGTTTAGACACGCCAATTCCGTTTACAAAAGCATTAGAAGATCAATATTTGCCGAAAGGCAGGTTTGAATCGGATCTTAAACAACTTTTAGCGTACTAATAATTGAACATATAATTGGGTTGTTTTTAGTGTTTTGATTCTAAAAATAACCTAATATCCAATAGATAATTATAAATAGTATAATTGTTCCAATACAACCTCCGCCTAATTTTTTGGCTCCGTAACCTGCTAGTAGTGTTTTGAAAAATCCGTTCATGATTTTATGTTTTAATTACATATAAATTTAAACTTTATTTTTATATCGGCAAACTTTATTTTAACTTAACAAAACCAGATGTGACTTATGATCAAGTATTTAAGCTAATTATTGATGATTTAAAATGTGACATGGAATTCAGTAAATTTGATAATTAATTATTTTTATAAGCCAAATAGTTATACGATCTTATTTAAAAGATAAGTTTATAAATATGAAATATTTGTAAATAATTAGTTACTAGAAACTACAGTTTATAATAAGGTACACCATTTAATTAAAAAAGGTAAAGTGTGTAACTTATTGTAAATATTACTAATCCTTAAAATCTTATCGATTGATCAATTTAGCTTTTTCCTTAATTATATCACTGATTTTTCGGTTTTCAATTTTGCTTTCGAGCCAAGAAATAATATCTAAATAAAGGAAAGCCCTTTTCTCATAAGTATTTTTTTCCAATTCAATAAATCGAGCTCTCATTTTTATAAACTCCTTTTTGATATCTGTCGGATAAATAGAGTTTAAGTTTTTCAAAAATCGAATAATTTCTTTTTGCACTTCATGTAAATCATTCATTTTGATGAGGAATTTATAAGTATTTTTCAACTGATTTTCCAGATAATAATCCTTACCTAATTCATAATGAGCAATTAAACACAAAATTCGGGCAAAACACATCAAATCTTCCCGCATCGAAAGATTTTTGTTATTTATAATTTTCTCTAAATAAAAGATACATTCCGCATATTTTTCATTTCCAAAATAAATAGAGGCAAATTTATAATAGAACAACATTTCGTGATGCTCATCAAGATGATCCGTGTGAATTTTTAATTTATTTAATACTTCAGGAATTAAGTATTCACTTTCGGCAAACGTTCCTTCGAGAATATGGTAATTCAATTTATTATTATAAACATACAAGAATGATAACGATGCAATATTATCATTTACAGGAAAACGAGTGTCTTTAATGGTTTCTTCCAGTAATAGTAAATACTTCTTAAATTTTGATTTGTATTTTAACATGAATAAAGATTCTAATAAATAATGGTTTCCTTTTAGGAAAAACACAGGATTCAAATAAATCATACTGGGATTGTCATAAAATAGGGTTACCCATTTTAAAGAATATTTATAGCACGATAGAAAATCTTGGACTAAAAAACTCCTCCAAAGATTGGCGTTGTAAAACCAATATTTTTCTCGGAAACCAAATTTTGTCTCATCAAATTTAGAAATATGTTTTTTGAAATAATCATCAATATAGGTGTATTCCTGGTCACTTTTTACATAACCTGTTTTTAGCATGATCCCATATAACTGTAGGGATAAATTAGACAATTTACTGGAAATAGTATTGCGATAATTTAGTTCTTTAGCTTGAACAACTAATTCATCTGCACGTCCTTGAATACTTCGAGTGATATACTGAGATTCGATTAATTTTTCGAATTCTACAATTTCATAAGCCATCAATTTCTCGTCATTTTCTAAAGCGAGAATCTTTGTTTTATCCAAGATTTTTAAGCTCTGCTTATACAACCCTTTATTATAAAGAATCGCTGCAAAATCAATTTGTTCCCTCAACTGATATCTAATATTCTGGCTCGGAATATTCAATCGAATGCTCACTAAAATTTGTTTGTATAAATACGATTTAAGATTTGATAATTGTACTTTTTTTATGACACCACTTTTTAAAATAAGTTTCTCATCATAGATTTCTGTTTTATCTAAAATATTGAATAATTCGATAAATTTTGTATTGGAACTAGTTTCTAATCGGCTCGCAAAAATCTTAAATTGTCTTTTTTCAGATTTTGAAAGGGATTTAATTAATACAAACAGGAAATCTTTTTGATGGTTAGCCATTGTAAAATATAGTAGCGTAATGTTTTGTAAATCAGTAGTTTATAAACTTTTTAATTACTTTATAAGCAGTATATTTCATTAAATTGAGTTTTAGAATAAAGTAATGAAAGATATTTTTGTTATCAAGATGTGAAATTACATTAAATAAATGAAAATGAATAGAGAGAAAGTTCAAATTTTTGATACCACTTTGCGAGATGGAGAACAAGTCCCGGGATGTAAATTAGATACCAACCAAAAACTAGTTATAGCAAATCGATTAGACGAAATGGGCGTTGACATTATTGAAGCTGGTTTTCCTGTTTCAAGTCCAGGTGATTTTTTATCTGTTTCAGAAATAAGCAAAATTGTCAAAAATGCTATTGTTTGCGGATTGACAAGAGCGGTAAAAAACGATATTGATGTTGCGGCTCAAGCTTTAAAACATGCCAAAAGACCTCGTATTCATACAGGAATTGGTACTTCAGAATCCCATATTATACACAAGCTAAATACAACTAGAGAAGATATTATTGCCCGAGCAAAATATGCAGTTTCACATGCTAAATCCTACGTTGAGGATGTAGAATTTTATGCCGAAGATGCAGGAAGAACTGATAATGAATTTTTGGCGCGAGTCTGTGAGGAAGCAATTAAATCGGGTGCCACTGTGCTTAATATTCCAGATACAACAGGATATTGTTTACCGGAAGAATACGGTGCAAAAATTAAGTATTTAAAAGAAAACGTCAAAGGGATTGATAATGTAATTCTGTCCTGTCATTGTCATAATGATTTGGGAATGGCAACAGCTAATTCAATTGCAGGAGCGGTAAATGGAGCCAGACAAATTGAATGTACCATAAACGGAATAGGAGAGAGAGCTGGAAATACAGCACTGGAAGAGGTGGTAATGATTTTTAAACAACATCCCTATTTGAATTTGGACACTAACATTAATACCCGTCAGCTAAATGAAATGAGCCGATTGGTTTCTGAAAGTATGGGAATGATTGTGCAACCCAATAAAGCAATTGTTGGTGCGAACGCTTTTGCGCACAGCTCTGGGATTCATCAAGATGGGGTGATAAAAAATAGAGCCACTTATGAAATTATGGATCCATTAGAAGTTGGGGTCAATGAATCCTCTATTGTTCTTACAGCCAGAAGTGGAAGAGCAGCATTGGCCTACAGAGCTAAAAAAGTAGGATACGAACTTACAAAAGTTCAATTAGACATTGTTTATGTTGAATTTTTAAGGTTTGCTGATATTAAAAAAGAAGTTTTGGATGATGACATTCATCAAATAATTGAAGCCTGTAAAATGAATAAGGAATTAATCCTTAATTAAAACATTTTGATTTTTACTTAAATCTAAATCCTATTATTATGAACTTAAAAATAGCAGTACTTTCCGGAGATGGCATTGGCCCGGAGGTAATTTTACAAGCAAAAAAAGCATTATATGCAATTGGTGTGGTTTTCGATCATGAATTTGTATTTGAGGACGCGCTTGTTGGCGGGGATGCTATTGAAAAAACAGGAAATCCCTTACCGGAGCAAACACTGAATCTTTGTTTGAATACAGATGCAGTATTGTTTGGAACAGTTGGTGATCCAAAATACGATAGCAACTCTGATCCTAAATTAAGACCATTAAGCGGATTGCTAAAATTGAGACAAGCTTTAGGATTGTATGCAAACATAAGGCCTATCAAACCCTATCATGACTTGTTAGATTTATCTCCTTTAAAAAGAAAAATAATCGAGGATACTGATTTCATTATTTTTAGAGAAATTTCTGGAGGTTCTTATTTTAGTAAAAAAAAGACCAATGAAACAGGAACTTTAGCTTCTGATCTATGTGAGTACTCTGAAGAAGAAATCATTAGAATTGCTCATTTGGCTTTCAGATCTGCACAAAAAAGACGAAAAAAAATCACTCTCGTAGACAAAGCCAGTATTCTTGAAACCTCAAGATTGTGGAGAAAAATTGTGTTAGAAATCGCTGAAATTTATCCAGACGTAGTATTAGAATTTCTTTTAGTTGATGCTGCTGCCATGCAAATTATTATTAATCCAAGACAATTTGATGTCATTCTGACGGAAAATTTATTTGGTGATATTTTATCTGATGAAGCTAGTGTAATTACAGGAGCCATTGGTTTGCTTCCATCGGCATCATTAGGAAATTCGAATGCGCTTTTTAGGCCTATCCACGGCTCTTATCCTGAAGCAAAAAGGAAAAACATCGCTAATCCTATTGCGTCAATAGTATCGGCAGCGATGCTTTTGGAACATTTTGGTCTTTTTATTGAATCTAAAAGAGTATACGAAGCCGTTCAAAAAGCCATTGAATTGAATGTCATTACGGCAGATTTAAATCCCTATTCAAAATTTGGAACAAATGAAGTGGGAGACTTTATCTCAAATTATATTTTAAGCAAAGATGATTTGTATTTCAAAAGTGATAATGTATACATAGGGCAGTCAACAATTGTTTAAAATTTTAATAAAATAATTTACATACAAATACATACATAATGGAATTAAATAAATACAGCAAAACTATAACACAGGATGAAACACAACCTGCAGCGCAAGCCATGTTGTACGGAATTGGTTTAACTGAAGACGATTTAAAAAAAGCACAGGTAGGAATCGTAAGTATGGGTTACGAAGGAAATACGTGTAACATGCACTTAAATGATCTTGCAAAAGAGGTTAAACAAGGTGTTTGGAATGCTGATTTAGTCGGTTTGATTTTTAATACTATTGGTGTCAGTGACGGTATTTCGAATGGAACAGAGGGTATGCGATTTTCATTGGTTTCTCGTGATATAATTGCGGATTCTATTGAGACAGTAATGGGAGCACAATGGTATGATAGTTTAATAGCAATTCCTGGTTGTGATAAAAATATGCCAGGAGCCTTGATTGCTATGGGAAGAGTAAATCGCCCAGCCATTATGGTGTATGGAGGATCAATTCATTCTGGAAAATGGAAGGGAGAATCTTTGAATATTGTGTCGGCTTTTGAAGCATTAGGGAAGAAATTCCAAAATACTATTTCCGATGAAGATTTTAAAGGAGTCATTCAAAATGCATGTCCAGGTGCAGGTGCTTGCGGTGGTATGTACACTGCGAACACAATGTCATCAGCCATTGAAGCTTTAGGAATGAGTTTGCCTTATAGTTCCTCATATCCTGCTTTGAGTAAGGAAAAAAGACAAGAATGTCATGAAGCTGGAAAAGCGATCAGAATACTTTTAGAAAAAGATATTAAGCCAAGAGATATTATGACTCGTAAAGCTTTCGAGAATGCGATTACACTGGTAGCCGTTTTAGGAGGTTCTACAAATGCGGTAATGCACTTAATTGCAATGGCACATTCTGTTGATGTTGAAATTACCTTGGAAGATTTTCAAGCAATAAGTGATAAAACTCCTGTTCTTGCTGATTTGAAACCGAGTGGTAAATATATGATGGAGGATTTACATGATGTTGGAGGTGTTCCAGCGGTGATGAAGTATTTGTTAAAAGAAGGATTCATTCATGGAGACTGTTTAACAGTAACAGGAAAAACAGTTGCCGAAAATTTAGCTTCAGTTCCTGATTTGAATGATGGACAAAAAGTAATTTATGAAATCCAAAAAGCATTAAAACCAACAGGGAATATTCAAATATTGTATGGGAATCTTGCTTCTGAAGGAGCTGTTGCAAAAATAAGCGGAAAAGAAGGGGAATATTTTGAAGGGACTGCTGTTGTTTTTGAAAGCGAATTCGATGTAATTCCGGGTATTCAAGCTGGAATGGTAAAACCAGGAGATGTAGTCGTGATTAGATATTGTGGGCCAAAAGGTGGGCCTGGTATGCCTGAAATGCTAAAGCCTACTTCAGCAATTATTGGAGCCGGATTAGGTAATAGTGTTGCTTTGATTACAGATGGTAGATTCTCGGGAGGTTCACATGGATTTGTGGTAGGGCACATAACACCCGAAGCGTATGATGGAGGTGGTATTGCACTAGTTGAAAATGGTGATTTGATTACTATTGATGCGATAAAAAATACGATAAATCTAAAAATATCTGACACCGAATTTGCCAAAAGAAAAGCTAATTGGGTTCAACCAGCTTTGAAAGCGACAAAAGGAGTCTTATTAAAATATGCCAGATCTGTTTCAAGTGCATCTACAGGATGCGTAACAGATAAATAAAAGCCTAAATGAATATCAAAAATCTGTCACAATTGTATTGAAACAGTTGCAACAGCTAAAAAATAAATGATGGAAAATAATAAAATATCCGGCGCCGAAGCCGTTATTAGATGCTTATTAGAAGAAGGAGTAAATTTAGTTTATGGTTATCCTGGAGGTGCCATAATGCCTGTTTATGACGAATTATATAAATTTAAAGATCAATTACACCACGTTTTAGTGCGTCATGAACAAGGCGCAACGCATGCTGCGCAAGGATTTGCAAGAGCAACAGGAAAAGTGGGAGTCGCGATTGCAACTTCGGGTCCGGGAGCAACAAATTTAGTGACAGGAATTGCTGATGCGCAGATTGATTCCACTCCTATGGTATGCATCACAGGACAAGTAGGAAAACATTTGCTAGGCTCCGATGCCTTTCAAGAAACAGATATTATTGGAATTTCGACTCCGGTAACCAAATGGAATTACCAAATTACTGAAGCTTCAGAAATTCCTGAAATCATGGCTAAAGCTTTTTATATTGCTAGGTCAGGCCGTCCAGGTCCCGTATTAATTGACATTACAAAAAATGCTCAGTTTGACAAAATTGAATTTAGCTATAAAAAATGTACCAGTATTAGAAGTTACAATCCCAAGCCAGTTTTAAACCTTAAAAAAGTTCAGGAAGCGGCACAAATAATCAATACAGCTAAAAAACCGTTTATCATATTTGGACAAGGAATTATTCTTAGCCAAGCGGAAACAGAGTTAAGAGCTTTAGTAGAAAAATCAGGAATTCCGGCTGCTTGGACTATTTTAGGACTTTCGGCTTTACCAACAGATCATCCATTGAATGTAGGAATGGTAGGCATGCATGGTAATTACGGACCTAATGTTTTAACGAATGAATGTGATGTTTTAATTGCGCTTGGAATGCGTTTTGACGACCGGGTTACTGGAAATTTAGCTACTTATGCAAAACAAGCCAAAGTTATTCATCTAGAAATTGACCCTTCTGAGATCGACAAGAATGTGAAAACTACTGTGGCAGTTTTGGCAGACTTAAAAGAGTCGTTAACAGCTTTGCTTCCTTTAATCGAAAGCAACTCTCATGAATCTTGGCACAATGAGTTCAAAGAGAAATATGAAATTGAATTGGAAGCCGTAATTAATGATGAGTTAAAACCAAAGAAAGAAGGCATTTCTATGGGAGAAACGATTGAAATGATCAACAAACATTCTAAAGGAGATGCGATTATGGTTTCGGATGTTGGACAACACCAAATGTTTGCGTGTCGTTATGCCAAATTTAATTCGACTAAAAGTAATGTGACCTCTGGCGGTTTAGGAACTATGGGATTTGCATTGCCTGCTGCGATTGGTGCCAAAATGGGAATGCCAGATCGTGAAGTTGTGGCTATCATTGGTGATGGAGGTTTTCAAATGACCATTCAGGAATTAGGAACTATTTTTCAAACCAAAGTTCCTGTAAAAATTGTAGTGCTAAACAATGAATTTTTAGGAATGGTACGACAATGGCAACAATTGTTTTTTGACAAAAGATATGCTTCAACGGAGATGACCAATCCTAATTTTATAGCCATTGCCGAAGGCTATTACATCAAAGCAAAAAAAGTAACCAAAAGAGACGATTTAGATGCTGCCGTTGCTGAAATGATGGCTTCAAAAGAATCCTATTTTCTTGAAGTTATGGTAGAGAAAGAAAATAACGTATTCCCAATGATTCCTACAGGAGCATCGGTTTCTGATATCCGATTAAGTTAATATTATGGAAAATAAAACATTTACTATTTCTGTTTATTCAGAAAACAACGTTGGCTTATTAAACAGAATATCTGGAATATTCTTGAAACGCCATATTAATATTTTGAGTTTAAATGTATCCGAATCTGAAATTGAAAATGTTTCCAGATTTATCATTGTAGTTAATACAACTGAAAAATGGGTGCAAAATATAGTTGGACAAATCGAAAAACAAATAGAAGTTATCAAAGCCTTTTATCATATTGACGAAGAAACTATTTTCTTAGAAAATGCATTATTCAAAATTCAGTCGAGCTTACTCTTTGATGAAAAACAAATTCAGAATATAATTAAAGAAAGCCATGCTGAAATCGTTACGGTTGCAAGAGACTTTTTTGTGATTTCAAAATCAGGACAACGTGCTGAAATAGAATCATTATACGAAAAATTAAAACCTTTTGGAATCATGCAATTTGTTCGCTCTGGAAGAATATCGGTCTCCAAAGCAAAAATGGAGATTTCAACCTTATTAGAAGAGCTTAAACAGGAATCTGTTTAATTTTCAATAAGTAACCCTATCAATTATTAAATTTTACAATCATTAAATAATAAAAAATGGCAAATTATTTCAATTCATTACCACTTAGATTACAATTAGAACAATTAGGCGTATGCGAATTCATGGATCAATCTGAATTTGTAGACGGAATTAAAGCTTTAGCAGGAAAAAAAGTAGTCATTGTAGGGTGTGGAGCACAAGGTTTGAACCAAGGTTTGAATATGAGAGATTCTGGTTTAGATATTTCTTATGCATTGCGCGCAGATGCAATTTTAGAACAAAGAGCTTCGTTTAAAAATGCTTCTGATAATGGATTCAAAGTGGGAACGTATGAAGAATTAATTCCAACGGCTGATTTGGTATGTAACCTTACGCCAGATAAGCAACATACTGCTGTAGTTACAGCGATTATGCCTTTGATGAAAAACGGATCAACTTTGGCTTATTCTCACGGTTTTAATATTGTAGAGGAAGGAATGCAAATTCGTAAAGACATCACTGTAATTATGTGTGCACCAAAATGTCCAGGATCTGAGGTACGTGAAGAGTATAAAAGAGGTTTTGGTGTGCCAACTTTAATCGCCGTTCACCCAGAAAACAATCCAAACGGAGCAGGTTTCGAACAAGCAAAAGCGTATGCAGTTGCTACTGGGGGTCACAAAGCTGGAGTGTTGAACTCTTCATTTGTAGCCGAAGTAAAATCGGATTTAATGGGAGAACAAACCATTCTTTGTGGGATGTTACAAACAGGTTCCATTTTATGTTTCGACAAAATGGTTGAAAAAGGAATCGAGCCGGCGTATGCTTCTAAATTAATTCAATACGGTTGGGAAACAGTAACGGAAGCTTTGAAACACGGTGGGATTACAAACATGATGGATCGTTTGTCAAATCCTGCAAAAATTGAAGCGTATGAATTAGCAGATGAATTAAAAGAGATCATGCGTCCGTTGTTTCAAAAACACATGGATGATATTATTTCTGGTGAATTTTCAAGAAATATGATGATTGACTGGGCTAATGATGATATTAATTTATTGACTTGGAGGGCTGCAACTGCAGAAACTAAATTCGAGAAAACTGCGCCAACAGCAGCACATATTTCAGAGCAAGAGTATTTTGATAATGGTGTTTTGATGATTGCTATGGTAAAAGCGGGCGTAGAATTGGCTTTTGAAACAATGACTCAAACAGGAATTATTGAAGAATCAGCGTATTACGAATCGTTACATGAATTGCCATTGATTGCAAATACGGTAGCCCGAAAAAAATTATATGAAATGAACAGAATCATTTCGGATACTGCGGAATATGGTTGTTATTTATTTGACCATGCATGTAAGCCGTTATTAACTGAATTCATGAAAACTGTAAATACGAATGTGATAGGTAAACCTTTCTCAACTTCAAACGGAGTAGATAATGCGGTTCTTATTGCCGTAAATAAAAGCATTCGTCAACATCCCATTGAAGAAGTAGGGGAATGGTTGAGAGAATCAATGACAGCTATGAAAAAAATAGGATAATAAAACCGTAATTACCACACAAGGGTGGGTTGGGATTAGCACTATATCATTTGATTTTATAATATTTTGAATTAGTTAAAATTTATTAAAAAGGAGAAATGCATATAATTGCTTATACATTCACTTAACTTTATACAAGCTTAAAGTTGAGTGAGGTAATCCCTAAGAAGCAGAAAAGGAATAATAGATCCTTTTTTAATAAATCATGTTTAAAAAATTTAGTAATTATACCGTGATTGAACTAAATAGTTTTGGTTGATTATTGTTCAAAAAATCATAGTTTGTAGGACTAAAATAATTGTAGTTAAATTTTGTTGGTACCAAAGGCGAGAAGGATAGCAATCTTTTTGCCTTTTTTTATTCCGCATTTTTGTCAAAAACCACAAATACAAAACAAATTAGCACTAAAAAGGCATTTTCATTTGAGAATCTATTTTTTTTAGGAGTATTAATAATTTAAATAACTTTAAGAATAGCGCGAGATTTAATACTTTTATAAAAAATTATAACATGAGCTACTACAAAATTGAAAATTTAGAACAATATTTTAAACATTACAATAAATCAGTTCGTGAACCTAGAAAATTTTGGGGTAAAATAGCAGAAGAAAATTTCACTTGGTACCAACAATGGGATAAAGTTGTTGAGTTTAACATGGCTGATGCCGATATAAAATGGTTTACTGAAGCAAAAGTAAATATTGTAAAAAACTGTGTCGATAGACATCTTGCTAAAAGAGGCGAAAAGACAGCAATTATTTTTGAACCGAATAATCCTTCAGAAGCAGCATTGCATATTACTTATAATGAGTTACACCAGCGGGTATGTAAAATGGCAAATGTATTGCGTGAGCAAGGCATAAAAAAAGGAGATCGAGTTTGTATTTATTTGCCCATGATTCCGGAACTGGCAGTCTCAGTATTAGCTTGTGCCAGGATTGGAGCGATACATTCAGTTGTTTTTGCTGGGTTTTCATCTACGGCTGTAGCCACACGTATTAATGACAGTGAATGTAAAATGGTTATTACCTCAGATGGAGGTTACCGTGGTAGCAAAACTATTGATTTAAAAGAAATTGTAGATGAAGCATTAGAAAAATGTACTTGTGTTGAAAAAGTTTTAGTGGCTAAAAGAATTCACTCTGATATTAAGATGAAAGAAGGGCGTGACCAATGGTTGCAACCCCTCTTAGATCAAGCATCAGATAATAATGTTGCAGAAATAATGGATGCTGAAGACCCATTGTTTATTCTATATACTTCTGGTTCAACTGGTAAGCCAAAAGGAATGGTACACACTACAGCAGGATATATGGTGTACACAGCCTATACCTTCAAGAATGTATTTAATTATGAAGAAAACGATGTTTTTTGGTGTACTGCCGATATAGGCTGGATTACAGGACATTCTTATATTCTTTATGGACCATTATTGAACGGTGCAACAACAGTAATTTTTGAAGGAGTTCCTTCGTATCCTGATTTTAGTCGTTTTTGGGAAGTAATCGAAAAACACAAAGTAACACAGTTTTATACGGCGCCAACAGCCATACGCGCTTTGGCAAAAGAGAATATTGAATTTGTACAAAAATATCCACTGAAATCACTTAAAGTAATTGGATCCGTTGGTGAACCTATCAATGAAGAAGCGTGGCATTGGTACAATGATCACGTGGGAGATAAAAGATGTCCTGTCGTAGACACTTGGTGGCAAACAGAAACGGGTGGTATTATGATTTCGCCTTTGGCATTTGTAACACCAACAAAACCAACGTATGCTACGTTGCCATTACCTGGAATCCAACCCGTATTAATGGACGACAAGCGAAATGAAATAGAAGGAAATCAAGTCGTTGGAAGTTTATGTATTAAATTTCCCTGGCCAGGTATTGCCAGAACCATTTGGGGCGATCATCAACGCTATAAAGACACTTATTTCTCTGCTTTTCCAGGTAAATTTTTTACAGGTGATGGAGCTTTGCGTGACGAAGTAGGCTATTATAGAATAACTGGTAGAGTAGATGATGTGGTAATTGTTTCAGGCCATAACCTAGGAACGGCCCCCATTGAGGATGCCATAAATGAACATCCAGCAGTTGCAGAATCAGCGATTGTAGGTTTTCCGCATGATATCAAAGGAAATGCCTTGTATGGCTTTGTTATTCTAAAAGAGACAGGCGAAACCCGAAATAAAGAAAATTTAGCTAAAGAAATTAATCAGCATATATCAGATCATATTGGTCCCATTGCAAAATTGAATAAAATTCAGTTTGTTTCCGGTTTGCCCAAAACACGTTCCGGTAAAATCATGCGTAGGATTCTTCGAAAAATTGCGGAAGGAGATTATTCTAATTTTGGAGATATTTCAACACTATTAAATCCTGAAATTGTAGAAGAAATAAAAGAAGGGAAATTGTAAATCAAACCTTTGGTGATTTTGTTTCATTTTTTAAAAAATGAAACAAAATCATATATGAATCAACTTCCAAAGCTAAAAATATAAATAATAGACACGTTTTTTTATTAATATAATTGTAATAATGCTAAACAAATCCATAAATTTACTTCAACATGAAAAATAAAGAAGTAATAATTATTGGTGGTGGTTTGGCAGGATTGACATCGGCTATACATTTATCTAAATTAGGTCTTGAAGTCACAGTAATAGAAAAGAATAGCTATCCGAAACATAAAGTTTGTGGCGAATACATCTCTAATGAAGTACTGCCATATCTCAATTGGTTGGGTTTAAATATTAATGAATTACAACCTACTAATATAACTAAACTTGAATTTTCTACAGTAAAAGGAAAAATAATAAAAAGCGCTTTGCCTCTGGGAGGTTTTGGAATTAGCCGTTATACATTAGACCACTACTTGTACAATAACGCGTTATCCTATGGTTGCACAATACTTCAAAAAAGTGTTGGAGATGTTAGTTTTAAGGATAATGAATTTACAATAACTACAGAAGACAATACGATTTTAAAATCAGAAATAGTTATTGGTGCATTTGGAAAACGTTCTACTATTGACCAAAAATTAAATAGGGATTTCATTCAAAAAAAATCATATTGGTTGGCTGTTAAGGCGCATTATTCGGGAGATTTCCCAAATGACAGTGTTGGTCTTCATAATTTTAAAGGAGGATATTGCGGTGTTTCTAAAGTCGAAAACGACATGATTAACATTTGTTATTTAACAGATTATGAGACTTTTAAGCAGTTTAAAAATATTGATGAATATCAAAAAAGTGTAGTTTCTGAAAACCCTCATTTAAGAGTAATTTTCGAAAAAAGTAGCTTGCTTTTTGAAAAACCTTTGACCATCAGTCAAATTTCCTTTGAAAAAAAACAAGCTGTTGAAAATCATATTTTAATGATTGGCGATACAGCGGGATTAATTCATCCGCTTTGCGGAAATGGAATGGCTATGGCTATCCATAGTGCTAAAATTGTTTCGGAATTAGTAGTTAAATACTATACGGATAAAATTAAATCCCGAGATGAATTAGAAAAGCAATACATTCTCGAGTGGAATTTTAATTTCAAAGCAAGACTTAAAATGGGACGACTTTTATCCAATATTTTGCAAAAGCAAAAACTTTCAGCAGCATTACTGCATTTATTAATTATATTTCCGTTTTTAATGCCTCATATTATTAAAAAAACGCATGGAAATCCCCTAATTCTTAACTCTTAAATGGCCCTAAATACCACATATCGAACAGATAGACCAGAAATAATGGATGATTTTTCCATGGAAGGGGAAATCTTACGTGATGCATTAGACAAAATTGCTAGAATAAATCAGCTTTTAGGAGGAAACCAACTAACTTTACATGGGGTTCAAGAATTGTTACCGTCTTTATCTGAAACTAAAGAAATTGTAATCGTTGATGTGGGTTGTGGTAATGGTGATATGTTGCGAACCTTAGCTGAATATGGAATAAAAAAAAATCTAAAATTTAAATTAATAGGTATAGACGCAAATAATTTTACAGTTTCTCATGCGCAAAAATTATCTGATAATTATTCCAATATTAATTATCAATGTCAGGATATTTTTGATGAATCATTTAAGGAATTAAAGTATGATATTCTTTTATGTACCTTGACGTTACATCATTTTAAAGAAGATGAAATTAGTAAGTTACTAGGTGTTTTTTATACTAATGCAGCAATTGGAATTATCATAAACGATTTACACAGAAGCGCAGTAGCCTATCGTTTATTTCAGGTATTGTGCATTGTATTTCAATTAAATGAGATGTCTCGAGAAGATGGTTTAACTTCCATTTTAAGAGGATTTAAAAAAGAAGAATTAGTTCAATTCTCCAAAAAATTAAACTTTAATAACTATAAAATTCATTGGAAATGGGCTTTTCGTTACCAATGGATAATTTCTAAAATATGAGTGTAAAAATTAAAACCGTAACCAAACAGTTACCCAAATATTCTAGAAACACTGATGAAATTATTCCTTTTTTGGATGCTTGGCTCATCGGCCAAGACGAACGCTTCATTAGAAAAGTAAAGAAAATATTCGAAGGAGCAGCAGTTGATAAGCGGTATTCTATTATGGATCCAATTGAAGTATTTACAAAAACTTCATTTGAAGAAAGAAACGATATTTATGTTCGCGAAGTGATCGATTTAGGTGAAAAAGTTTTAGAAAAAGCGTTAAAAAAAGCCAATTGGAATCCTGAAGATTTAGATTACATCATAACGGTAAGTTGTACTGGGATTATGATTCCTTCCTTAGACGCTTATTTGATTAACAAACTCAAATTGCGTCAGGATATTGTTCGTCTTCCAGTAACTGAAATGGGGTGTGCTGCTGGAATCTCAGGAATTATTTATGCTAAAAATTTCCTCCAGGCAAATCCAGGAAAACGAGCAGCAGTAATTGCTGTTGAAAGCCCTACTGCAACATTTCAATTAGATGATTTTTCCATGTCAAATATTGTAAGTGCGGCAATTTTTGGGGATGGTGCGGCTTGTGTTTTACTAACTTCCCATGAAAACGACGAAGGACCGGAAATTTTATCGGAAGAAATGTACCATTTTTACGACAACATTCACATGATGGGCTTTAAATTGACGAATTCTGGTTTACAAATGGTACTTGATATAGAAGTTCCAGAAACGATTGCTTCTCATTTTCCGGATATTATTCATCCTTTTTTGAAAAAAAATAATTTAAAAATGGAAGATATTGATCATTTAATTTTTCATCCAGGAGGAAAAAAAATTGTGCAAACGGTTGAAGCATTGTTTTCGGGTTTAGGGAAGAATATTGATGATACGAAAGAAGTTTTACGTTTGTACGGCAATATGTCCAGTGCAACGGTTTTATATGTTTTAGAACGTATTATGGACAGTAATCCCAAAAAAGGAGACAAAGGATTAATGTTGAGTTTTGGTCCTGGGTTTTCAGCACAGCGAGTTCTCTTACAGTTTTAAATAAGTTAAAAACTGTTTTCACCGATTTTGTGAAATCTCATTATTGTAGTGGTAATAATTTGCTAAATCTACTTTCAAAAAAAATGACTAACCGAGAGATTATATCTAAATTACCGTATTCAAAGCCGTTTCTATTTGTGGACGAAATAGTCCAAATCAATGAAAATGAAGTGGAAGGGACTTACACTTTTGATGAAAACCTTGATTTTTATAAAGGGCATTTTAAAGAAAATCCAATTACTCCTGGAGTAATTTTAACGGAAGTTATGGCGCAAATTGGTTTAGTCTGTTTAGGGATTTTTTTATTAGACAATTTATTTAACACAACTACTTCAATTGCTTTAACATCAACTGAAATAGAATTTTTAAAACCTGTTTTTCCAAATGAAAAAGTAACTGTGATTTCTGAAAAAATATACTTCCGGTTTGGAAAATTAAAATGTAAAGTAAAAATGAAAAATGAAAAAGGTGAACAGGTTTGTACAGGAATAATCGCAGGAATGGTAATTTCTAAATAAATGAAAAAACGTGTGGTAATTACTGGTCTTGGTGTAGTTGCTCCAAATGGAGTAGGACTTGATGCGTTTACACATGCAATCAAAAATGGAATTTCGGGAATAAAGCATGATCCCGAATTAGAACGGTTACAATTCTCTTGCCAGATAGCAGGAAAACCGGAAGTTTCTACTGAGCTAGCATTAAAATATTTTTCAGAATTAGAGTTGCGCAATTTCAATTCAACTGGAATTTTATATGGTGTAATTGCTGGAATGGATGCCTGGAAAGATGCAGGATTGTCGTTAAATAGTAATGAAGATCCGGATTGGGACAGCGGTACTATTTTTGGCACTGGAACCTCTGGAATTGAAAAATTTCGCGAAAGTATCTATAAAATAGATGATTTTCAAACTCGTAGATTAGGAAGTACAGCAGTTGCTCAAACCATGAATAGCGGCGTAAGTGCTTATTTAGGTGGTAAATTGGGTTTAGGAAATCAGGTTTCAACAAATTCGTCGGCATGTACTACAGGAACGGAGAGTATTTTGATGGCTTTTGAAAGGATAAAATCAGGTCAGGCGAAACGTATATTGGCCGGAAGTACCAGTGATTCGGGTCCGTACATTTGGGGTGGATTTGATGCTATGAAAGTTTGCACGTTTAAGCATAATGATTCACCGGAACAAGGGTCAAGACCTATGAGTTCAAGCGCATCAGGATTTGTTCCGGGAAGTGGGGCAGGAGCTTTGGTTTTGGAAGATTTAGAAAGTGCAATGAAGCGTGGGACTACAATTTATGCCGAAGTTTTGGGAGGAAATGTAAATTCCGGCGGACAACGCGGGCTGGGTACTATGACAGCTCCCAATCCAATTGCAGTACAAAAATGCATCCAAAATGCATTGATCAATGCAGGAATCTCTGCTAATGAAATTGATGCAATCAACGGGCATTTGACAGCCACATCAAAAGATAGTTTGGAGGTGCATAATTGGAGCGAAGCATTGCAAAGAAGGGGAATTAATTTTCCATATATTAACTCTTTAAAATCAATGATTGGACATTGTTTATCTGCTGCGGGAAGTATCGAAAGTGTGGCCTCCGTATTGCAGTTGCATCAGGGATTTATATTTCCAAATATCAATTGTGACGATTTACATCCTGAAATTGTTGCCCTCATTGATGGATCTAGAATTCCACAACAACTCATTAATAAAGATTTAAATATAATTGCTAAAGCCAGTTTTGGTTTTGGGGATGTGAATGGTTGTGTACTTTTTAAAAAATATAAAGTTTAAAAAAATTAAAATTTAAAGATTAAAATATGAACAAACAGGAAAGTATTCAAGAGTTAAAAAACATTGTAAAACCATACGTCTTAAATCAAGAAGCCTTTGATACATTGACAGAAGAAACCGATTTTATTACTGATTTGAAAATTAATTCGGCCAATTTAGTTGACGTTATTTTAGATATTGAAGAGAAATATAACATTGTTATTGACAATGAATCAATGGAGCGAATGATAAATGTAAAATCTGCGATGGAAATTATTGAAACTAAATTATCAGAAAAATAGTAATCTCAAATTGCTATTTTTTACAAGAATTAGTATGGATAGACACCTTTTAATTTTTATTAATTTATTTAATTGATTATAGTCAATTACTAATTACCGATTAGTCTAAAATCCAACACCCTAAAAATGATAGGTAATGATATAATTGATTTGGCTTTGGCTAAAAAAGAAAGTAACTGGAGACGCAAAGGATATTTAGATAAAATATTTACTCCCACGGAACAATGGCTTATTTTGGGCTCCTCAAAACCTGATACTATGGTTTGGAACTTATGGTCGAGAAAGGAAGCTGCTTACAAGATTTACAATAGAGAAACAGGAATCAGAGGGTATTTTCCATTGCAATTAGAATGTTTTTATGAAAGCCAAACTATAGGAAGTGTTTCTATACAAGGAAAAACATATTTTACTAAAACTAAAATTTCAAATACTAAAATACACACAATAGCAGTGGCAAATCCGGTGTATTTTGATGAAATAACGACATTGAATACAAGAGTTAAAATCAGTAAAATAAATGGAATTCCTTTTATACTAGATCAAACTACTAAAAAAATAAAACCGGTATCAATAAGCCATCATGGAAAATTGTGGGTTGGAATAACGTTATTAGATCAAAATTTTAGATATAATAATTTACTTAATCCCCAGTCTTGATTTTAATTTCAAAAATAACAAAGCAGTTTTATAAGCATCTTCCGCAGCAGAATTACGTTCACTCTTGTTTATATTGTAAATAGTACACAATTCGTCCAAAGAAAACTGCTTCTCATTAATATCATTCAGTTTGCGATGCATAACATCTACATCTAAAGCCTCATTTTTTAATCTTCCACAATCTAACCTATCTAAGGCTGCGTTGATCATTTCAACATCAAAATCAATGTGATGGCCTACTAAAATAGAGTTCCCGATAAATTCGATTAATGATTTTATAGCATCAGGTTCTCCTAATTTCTTCATCTTACTTTCTACCAAAAATTCATTTGAAAGTCCGTTATCATGAAAAAATTTATATTGTAATAAAACGGCTTCGAAGCTATCCCCAATAATAATGCTGTCATCAATTACTGCAAAAGAACCAACTGACAATATTACATCCTTGATAGGATTTAATCCTGAGGTTTCTGTAGACAGTACAACAAAACGAGTTGATTTTTTATCAAATTTAGAAAGATATGTCTTCCAAAATTCAGGATACTCTTTGTTAATGTGTTTTAGCCAGTCTAACATAATTATGAAAATTGAGTAAGTTGAAATTTACTTTTAATTAATTCTTCCAATTCTCTCATAGGGGATAATGCATTTTTTAATTTCTCTTTATCAATTTTAGACAATTCTTCTAAATTTATAAATTGCCCTGTATTATCATTTTTCAAACCTTCTAAAGTTCTAAATTTTGATAATGTTATAAAGGCTTCCGCACAATTCAGATAGATTTCGGTATGTTTAGGATCTACTATCGCTAACTGCTTAAAGCGTTGGCTGGTATTATTGATTCCTCTAATATCAAAATTTAATGTAAATAAACGTGCACCATCAATTAATGGCATCAATGCACGAGTTTTAATATCAAATTTATCTTTATTTGGGCCTTCTTCCTCAACATTGAATTTTTTGAAAAAACTTAGTGGAGAATTTTTTCTCAAAGCATCGTTTCCTAAAAAGTCAAAGAATAAAGTATTGTTTTTGGCATTTTTGAAAACTACATTTCCTATAGCATCTTCAATTTTTTGTTCACCAAAAGTAATTTCGTAATCAAAGAAAATACTACTCAAATCATTACTATTTTCTCCGGGAGTGTTCATCCAACTGTCGTATTGTTTTGTCCAGTCTGTCAGTGATTTACACCAAAGCATGTTGCTTCCCATATGTCCGTTTGGGCATAGTTCGTACCCAATTTTTTCGAGTGTCAATGTGGTTCTTTTTCCAAGTTTAAGAAAATAATCTTTTACTTCCCGATATTTATCAGCAGACACATCTTCAAAAATTAAAATACTGTCTTGATCTGTCAGTAACAATTGTTCTTTTCTACCCTGACTACCTATGCTCAACCATGCAAATCGGGCTGGAGGAGAGCCTAATTCTAAAATTGATAATTCGACCGAACGTTTAATAATAGCTAAGTTGATTTCACTGGCAATATTAAAAACGTGTGAAAGGGGTATGTTTTTAGAAATTGATGTCTGTATCAAATCAGTCAGACGATCCCGAATTTGTTTTAACTCTTTTGGTGCTTGACACCGTTTAATTTCTTTAATTAAAACTCCTGGATTACTTGCTTGAGCAACAATTAAATCGTGTTCAGATATAATTCCTTTGACCATTGATTTATCAGTACCATCTTGTGTAACACACAAATGAGTTACATTATACTTTAACATTAATAATTGAGCTTCAGCTAAGGAAACATTTTCTAAAACTGTAATCACTGGAGATGACATTATTTTATCTACTGTAACTGAAACCGGAAAACGGCCTGTGGCAATTTTAGAACGCATGTCTGTATCAGTAATAATTCCTAAAGGGAAATTATTATCACATATCACAATGTTGTTCTTTAAGGCTTCTGTCATTAATTGTGCTACATCTTTTACAATAGCATTAGTTGTTGCTATTAAAGGAGTGTTATTATACGATAATGATTGAAAATACTGCATTTCCGATTGTTGATCTGAATAAAATACATTATCAGATATCAATTTGCCTATTGAATTTTCTTTATCCTTTGGGTTTCGGGTGTTTACTGCAAAACTTTCTAACAAGAAATTTAATACATCCGAATTATTGGCTACAAAAGGTCGAAAAGTAGCTATTGGAATAGCGTAAACAACACTTTCTTCTCTAGCTTTAGCCGTCATCATATAATTATTTTTGGCAAAAAAGGGACGCAAGCCAAAAATATCTCCCTCGTTACACTTGTTTAACAACGTTTCCTCAGCATCTGCTATAACAGATAAATTGATGACTCCGGAAGCTACTACATAAAAACTATCGTGTAAAAGATCATTTATTTGAAATAATGTTTTGTGCTTTTCTAGGTTTACAACACGAATACTTGTCGCTATTTCAGATAATTCATGAAATGTCAAGTGATTAAAGGGTGGATATTCTTTTAAAAAATCAGCAATGTATTCCGCAATTGTATTCATAATTAGTGTGTAAAAAATCTATATGTTGTAAAAATAACAAATTTTAAAATTATAACACAGTCATTATTGAGGCAAAATAATTAATTTATAGATTACTTAATCTTTTCATAAATAAATCAATAATGTTATTAAGTTATAGGAAGTTATTTTACTTTTATATTTAAAACTAAACATATTAAATCATGAAATTATTTAGAAAAATACTTTTTCCGTTTATTGCATTATTGATTGTGAATTTTATTAATGCTCAAGAAAAACCGACTACAAGTAAAGAAGTTGCTACAGGCAAAATTAATGGTGCAACAATTACTATTAATTATGACAGTCCTGCAGTTAAAGGAAGAGAAATTTGGGGAAAATTAGTTCCCTTTAATGAAGTTTGGCGTGCAGGTGCAAATGAAGCAACTACATTTGAAACGGACAAAGATCTTTTAATTGAGGGGTCAAAGTTGCCAGCGGGTAAATATTCCTTTTTTGTTGTTCCTAAAGAAAAAGAAAGTGTTATTATTTTCAATAAAGAAGCTAAACAATGGGGTGCTTATAAATATAAAGTAAAAGAAGATCAAATTAGAGTTGTTGTGAAACAACAAGTTGCAAAGACAATAGCTGAAAAATTAATTTATAATATAAATACAAATAATATTGTGTTAAGCTGGGAAAAATGGAACATCCCATTTTCTATTAAATAAAAAGGAATCATATTTACTGTTTAGCATCACCACTTGGTGATGTTTTTTTTTGAATAATAAAGAAACCTTTTTAATATTAAATAAATTCTATTTTACATAATATAAATTATAGTGCAAATTTATACATTATAAATCGTCTTGTTAAATTAATTAATACAAACTATAATTTCTTTAAATCAGATAAGATTAAATGTGTTGTAGGTTCACCATATACTAGTAGTCGATCTATAAATTGTTGCAAATGCAATTGATCAATTAAAACAACTTTCATAAAAATATTATGTGTTCCCGTAATTCTATAGATTTCATAAATTTCAGGAAATTCATCTAAATGATCACTAAACACTATAAGTTTTCCACTAAACAATTTGAACATGATAAATACTTCTAAACCAAAACCAAGTTTTCTGTTATCAAGTTGAAGATTATATCCTTTAATAACTTCTGTATCTTCTAATTTTTGGACGCGTTCTCTTACTGATGATGGTGAAAGCCCTATATTTTTTCCAATTTCAACAAATGAAATTCGGGAATTAACTTTAAGATTTTCAATAATTTTTAAATCTATAGTATCTACCATTTATAAAGTTTTATAATGGCTAATTTACATTTTTATTATGGAATAATAGCCCTAAATCAATTGATTAAATTTTAATTTATTTACCACTTGATTTAATTTTGTCGGATGGATATGATGTTATTATTGCTTACTATTGGAATTTTCATTGGCTTTTTTGTTCAAACTATTACCGGTTTTGCAGGTGCTCTGATTGCTTTACCTTTTTTACTATTAGTTATGCCATTATCAGAAGCTATTGCTTATCTATCAATATTTTATTTTATATCAACTCCAATTTATGTTTATAAAGAATGGAAATATATCGATAAACCACTTCTTAAAAAAATAGCATTGTCGTCATTTATTGGTCTTATTGCAGGAATAGTAGTTTTAAGTTATGGAAAACCGATGATTCTAAAAAAAGCCTTGGGTATATTTATTATTTTGTTTGTACTAAACAGTTTAAGAACTAAAAAAGAAATACAATTATTCTCCAAAATGAAATTTATATTAGGTTTTTTAGGAGGATTTTTTTCTGGTGTTTTTTCAACTGGAGGTCCTTTATATGTTGTTCTTGTGAATAACGAAACCTCAGATGTAAAGACATTACGAGCTACAATGTTTGGAATTTTGGGTTTAGTAACTATAATGAGAATTCCCGTATTAGCATTTGAAGGTATTTTAACTTTGAATCAATTGTACAACGCTCTTTATGTTCTGCCTTTTTTTATATTAGCACTCGTATTGGGTAAAAAAGTGTATCTCAAATTAAATGATGTTCTTTTAAAGAAAATTATGTTGGGGCTGCTTTTTATGTCAGGAATCATGTTATTGCTAAAAAATTAGCAGTAAATTAAATTACCTTTGCAAAAAATTAAAAAATTCCAATTTTCATGATTGATACCGAGATGACAAGAACAAAATACATCAAATTAATTCTAATTTTAGGTTCATTAACGGCACTGGGACCATTTTCAATTGATATGTATTTACCTGGTTTTGCTGGAATTGCTAAAGACCTAAACACAACAGTAGCGAATGTTTCCATGACATTATCGAGTTATTTCATTGGAATTTCAGCGGGACAATTGCTTTACGGACCTTTATTAGATCGTTTTGGTCGAAAAAAACCACTTTTTATAGGATTATTAGTGTATATATTAGCTTCATTGGGCTGTGTTTTTGTTACGGATATTGATACTTTTATCGGACTGCGATTTATTCAGGCTGTTGGGAGTTGCGCTGCAACTGTCGCTTCGGTATCTATGGTTCGCGATCTTTTTCCAGTAAAAGATATTCCTAAAGTATTCTCTTTATTAATGCTAGTTGTGGGGCTTTCGCCAATGTTAGCACCTACAGTTGGAGGTTATGTTACTGAAGATTATGGTTGGCATACCGTTTTTTTTATATTGATGTGCATGGGAATTGTTATTCTTGTTGCCGCTCAAATTATTTTGCCTAATACATTTAAACCAGACACTTCAATCTCCTTAAAACCGAAGCCAATTATTACAAATTTTATAAGTATTGTAAAAGAACCTCAGTTTTACACCTATGCTTTTACAGGGGCGGTGGCTTTTTCAGGATTATTTACTTACGTAGCGGCTTCTCCAATTTTATTTATGGATGTTTTCAAAGTAGATCCCAAAACATACGGTTGGATATTTGCCTTTATGTCTTTAAGTTTTATAGGAGCGAGTCAACTAAATTCGTTGTTACTACGGAAATTTACAAGTGAGCAAATGATTTTGGGTGCTTTGATAACGCAGTCAATAATCAGTGTTTTATTTTTAGTATTAGCTATGAATACTCTTTTAGGCTTGTATGAAACTATCACGATGTTATTTTTATTCCTAGCATGTTTAGGGATTTCTAATCCAAATACGGCGGGACTTACCCTTGCTCCTTTCTCTAGAAACGCAGGAAGTGCATCGGCTTTAATGGGCGCAATTCAACTAGGATTGGGTGCTTTGGCTTCTTTTGCAGTGGGTATTTTTGTAAAAGACTCTATGTTACCAATGGTACTAATTATGGCTGTTTCAACCATTCTGGCTTTAACGATTTTAGTTATTGGAAAACGAAATATAAAAAAAACTATTACTTCTCCTGATAAGGAAATTGTAATAGTTCATTAATATCTAATTAAAAGAGGACGACTTAATTACGTTCTCTTTTGTTTTTTAATTGGTTGTTCCGTTTTGGATAGGGCATCATTTTTTGTTTGCAACAAATGATTTGCCAATAGTTTTTCTATCAGTTCCTCTTTAGTCAAATGATGAAAAACCGTTTTTATTTTTTCTTTGAATTCTGGTGCAACATCATGATTGGGCTTGGTCTTAAAGATTTGCTTGGCCCACAATAATGTATTGTTTTCTTCGATGCTGGCAACGGTTGGTTTTTTAAATTCAACAAATTTTATTCCTAATTCCTTTTCAAAGTCAACTATTTCTACTACTTCTTCTGGTTGTAATACCGTTAAAGAAAGTCCCTTTGCTCCTGCTCTGGCCGTTCTTCCGCTACGATGCACATAGGCTTCATAAACATCCGGTAAATGATAATTAACAACATAAGAAATTTCTTTTACATCAATTCCTCTCGCTGCTAAATCAGTGGCTACTAGAATATTGATGTGTCCTTCACGGAATTGTTCCATGATTCTGTCCCGAATTCCTTGAGATAAGCTTCCGTGCAATGCGCCTGATGAAAAACGATTAATGGCCAAGTTTTTTGCTAATTTATTGACAGCAGCTTTTGTTTTGCAAAAAATAATACCGCGTTCGCCTTCCTTAGAATTCAAAAAATGCATCAAAACATCTAGTTTTTCAATAGGATCTACTACAATATACTGATGATCAATTCCTTGATTTCCTAGTGTTTCCATATTAGCACTAACATGTACTACATTTTTATTCAAGTAGTTTTGGACTAGCTGTTTTACAGTTCCTGGCATGGTTGCCGAGAATAAAAAAGTTTTATGGTTAGGCAGCTCAGCAATAATTTCGTCTAAACTTTCTTTTAATATTGTCACCATTTCATCGGCTTCATCCAGCACGAGGAATTTAGTTTCTTTTAAATTTATAGCTTTACGCTGAATCAAATCGATTAATCTTCCTGGAGTAGCCACAACAATATGTGTAGGTGATGACAATCTTTCGATTTGTGGCTTAATTGGAATACCTCCACACGTTGCTGCAATAGAAACTTCGGGTAGGAATTTAGCAAAAAATTCTAAATTTTTAAATATTTGTTGGCCTAATTCCCTTGTTGGTACAAGAATTATTGCTTGAACGACAGGAGAATTAATATCTATTAATTGTAAAATTGGTAATCCAAATGCGGCTGTTTTTCCAGTTCCAGTTTTAGCAAGCCCAACTAAATCCGTTGTATTGGATAGTAATAACGGAATTGTTTTTAGCTGAATTTCTGTTGGCACAACAATTTTTAATTCGGCTATCGCTTTGAGTATGGGTGCTGAAATTCCTAAATCAGAGAATTGTTTTGGCATTTTTTAGATTTTATAATTGTATAAAAAAAGTTGTTTTGTAAACGTAATATTTAGCCCCAATGGTCGCGACATCCTTTTCTTTTTTTCTTTAAGAAAAGAAAAGATACAGCAGACAGCGGGAAATGGCTCCTGAAAATAATTAATCGGCTTCGTTCATGATTTTCTCACGATATTTCTTTCCTATTAATAAGGTCATTTTTAGTTTGTAATCGTCTACCAACCACTCTCTGTAATTTTTACTGCATTGACTCAAACATTTAGAGTAGCGCTTGATGCGGCACTCAATATCATCTTCTAATTCACGCATCAATGCTTTTGCCTGTTGCAATTCTTCGGTATTATCTACGCACATGGCAGCATGCTGCTCTAAGGATTTTTCCAAAACTACTTTAGAACGTAAATTTTGCTTGATAATTAGTTTGTGTTCTTCATCGACATCAAAAGTTACTACAGCTGTTTTACTGAATTTAGCACGTAATTCAGGTGACATATTGTATTTAAAATACAATTCGATCTCTGTATCATCCCGTAAATTTTCTAGATAGAATTCAGGGGATTTAAAGATGTGTTGCCAGTTTACGGGCTCACTCCACAATCCAAACCGCGCTGCATTATTTCCTAAATCAATGACGTTAAAAGTATCTTTATTCGGTAATTTCCTTGAACCACGACCAATCATTTGATAATATAGTGTCAACGATTTTGTAGCTCTGTTTAAAATTATTGTTTCTACGGTAGGTTCGTCAAAACCGGTAGTAAGAATCCCAACTGATGTTAGTATCGCATCAGGAGTATGCTTAAACCAATGTAAAATATCTTTTCTTTCCTCGTTATTGCTGGTGTTATCCAAATGACGTACTGCATAACCAGCCTCTCGAAACGTTTCATAAACGTACAAAGACGTATTGATACCATTGTTGAAGATCAAGGTTTTCTTGCCTAACGATTTCTCAGTATACGCATGCAATAATTTTTCTTGCATGGCCATATTAGTGTATAAATCATCGGAAGATTTTACGGTGTAATCGCCATTTATACCTACTTTTAATGAAGTCAACCCCACATCATAGCTGTAAGTGACTGCTTTTGCTAAAAAACCATTTTCAATTAAGGAACTAATAGTATCCCCTACGATTAATTCATCGTAGCTTTCGTGCATTGGTAGTTTTATATTTGAACTTAAAGGGGTTGCAGTAACTCCTAATATAAATGCATTTTTAAAAGAACTTAATAATTTTCTAAATGAATTGTAGTGGGCCTCATCAATGATTACCAATCCTACATTATCCAAATGCAATTTTTCGTCATTGATACGATTTTTCAAGGTTTCAACCATGGCCACAAAGCAAGAATAGTCATTTTGGTCCGGAAGCTCTTTTACTTTACTGTTGATGATTTTGTTTTTCACATCAAAGCCCTTCAACATTTTTGAAGTTTGTTTACACAACTCAATCCTGTGTGTTAAAACAACCACTTTTTTATCGTGTTGCGATAAATAACGACGGACTATTTCTGAAAAGACTACTGTTTTACCACCGCCTGTAGGCAATTGATATAATAAATGGTGCTGCGGAGGTGCATTATCAATGCGCTCAAAGATGGCATCTATGTCGCCTTTTTGGTACGCATAAAGTTCTTTTTTGTCTTCGATTTCTATTTCTAAAGTGTTTTGGGACATTGCTTATTGTTGGATTTTTGCAAAAATACGCCTAAAAAACAGTTTATCTGTCAATTTTAATAAAAAAAAATAGGATTGAATAAATAAAATTGAATTATGTAACTATTCAATATTCAAACCGCTCTACAATTGCATTGAATTCGGGCTCATTGTACCATTTTTGTATAATAGTTTCTTGATGAACTGCAATTATTCGGGTTTTAAAATCGCTTACAATTCCATTTGCAATCAGGAAAACTACTGCCTGCTCAAAGGAGTTGAACATACTTTTAAAAAACAGTTCTTGTTTGATGGTGTTTTCGGATGAAAATGTTTGTGCGATTTCAATGTTATAGAGCATCACATCAGCTATTACAAAGGGATCTACTCCCAAAATAGTAAAATGCTTGATGTATTTTTGAGCAACTGAACGACGCATTTTTGGCTTACTACGCCTCCCCGATTTTTTCAGAGGATAATATTCGTTTGAAATCTTAAGCTTGCACTCCTTCAAAAGTGTTTCTTCCTTTGGATTAAAAACAAAATCATAATACACCTTTACCGGACTGAATTTTTCGTACAATTCGATAATTTGTTCCTCGAGTTGCTCTTTATTTAATTCTGCCAAGTATTTTTTTAAATCGCGTTTACTCATTATCAAAGTTTAAGAATACAAAAGTAATTTACTTTAGCAATCAATACCCCGTAAATCAATGATAATACTTAATTTTGACACAAATATATCAGCAAGCTCGCTTTTTCAAAACCTAATTTTTTACTTTTATCATCAAATTTAATTTCTATGCTTAAAATTTTCAAAATTGTTGCCATACTTGAAGGAGTTTCCTATTTGGCTTTATTTTCAAATATGCTTTTTATAAAACCTAGTAATTTACCTCTATATAAAACGTTACTTTACCCAATAGGAATGTCACATGGCGTTTTATTTGTGGCCTATGTTGCTTTAGCCATAGTGTTGAAATTTAAACAAAATTGGGATCTTAAAAAATTTGGAATCATCAGTATTGCTTCTATACTTCCTTTTGGAACTTTTTACGTAGAAAAGAAATACTTACAAAATGTATAAGTTTATAGAAAAAATATTCAATTTTTTATATCCCGTATTGCGGAAATGGGGGTTTGGAAGCAGTTTAGCTTCTTATTGCAGCTTGGTGATTAACATTGTTATTTTATGTATTCTAGCCTATGTAATTTATGTTATTTTTCGGCTTGTTTTGGTAACTATTATGGCGGTTATTGCTCAAAAAACCAAAACTAAATTTGATGATTTACTGGTCACAAACAAAACTGCAAAATACATTGCTCACTTAATTCCGTTATTATTCATTTATAAATCGGTTCCTATAATTCTGGAAAAATATGAATATTGGGAAGGTGTTTTTGGAAAACTAGTAGGCATTTATATTGTAATGCTAGTTTTATGGATTATTAGAACCATATTCAATGCCTTAAGAGATTATCTAAAGCTCAAGCCTCGTTACAGTGATAAACCTATAGATAGTTTTATTCAAGTTATCATGATTGTCCTCTGGGCTGTAGGAATTACAGTGATTATCTCTAAATTGTTTGATATAGATGAAAAAGAACTTCTAACTATATTAGGAGCTGTATCTGCTGTGATTATTTTGATTTTTAGAGATACCATTTTAGGTTTTGTATCGAGTGTACAGGTCTCTATCAATGATATGGTACGAATTGGCGACTGGATCACAATGGATAAGTTTGGTGCTGATGGAGATGTAATTGAAATCAATCTAGCTACCGTAAAAGTTCGAAATTTTGATAATACTACGACTACGATACCAACTTACAGCTTAAGTTCTGATTCATTTCAAAACTGGCGCGGTATGCTCAATTCTGATGGACGACGAATAAAAAGACACATTCTTATTAAAACGAGTAGTATTCGCTTTGTGGAAGAAACGGAATTAATGGAATTAAAGAAAATCCATCTTATATCGGATTATATTGATACTCGAAAATCAGAAATTGATGAATACAATAGTAGTCATAAAGTTGATAAATCCATTGCTATAAACGGTCGAAACCTCACAAATTTAGGATTGTTCCGAAAGTATATTACAGAATATTTATTTAATTATCCTGGGTTAAATAAAGACATGTTGATGCTTTGTCGTCAATTACAATCTACATCACATGGCGTCCCGCTTGAAGTTTATGCTTTTTCACATGACAAACGATTTGAAAATTATGAATACATCATGTCAGACATATTTGATCATATAATTGCTTCGGTAGGTTATTTTGATTTGGAAATTTTTGAAACGATTTCCGAAAATGAGTTACAGGTTTAATAGCAAGGTTAAAGTATTAATTAGAGAAATTTAATAGTATAGTGTTTTCAACCTCTTATAATGACAGTTATATTTTTTTTAAAAAAGATTATAGTTTTACAGGTATTACAGGTATAATTTTTTTAATTTTAAAGAAAAAATCATGAACGAACGCGATACTTTTTTAAAAGAATTCAGAGGCCAGAAAATTGGTACAGTTACCACTCAATCTACAACTGAAGAATCATTTCAAAATGAAGTACTTCGACCAATTTTAAAACTACAAAACGATTTATTTGTAGCTTCTTTTAAGAATTATATTAGTAAAAATAAACTTGATTTTTACAGCCACAGTGTTGATAAAAAATTATCTGTTGTAGAAAACACTATTCAAAAAGACATCAAATTTAGAAATACTTTAAAAGGAATGATTATTGGTTTATTTACAACTGATGAATATACTATTTATATAAAAAACTCTTCCAGCATCAATAAAAGAATGATGAGCATGCTCATTGAACGATTAAAAAGTCAAATTCAAATTTTTGAAATTTAAAAAATAGCTAAACCTATTTGTCTACCCTTTCTAAAAACAATCATTTAATAAACGATTAACGCTAAATTTTTAACCAACAATCTTATATTTATAAATTTAGAGATGTTAAAACATGCTTTTTTGTTGTTTATAATTTAAAAAAGACAGCCTTATTTATCAAATTTATGTCAATTAATATAAATTTAAGATTCGTATTATTTTTTATAATAAATTTTGTTTGAGTCCCACTATTTATGTTTTTTGTGCGACTTTTTTCACTATAATTGTTAAAAATAAGATTATGAAGGAAGAATATTTCAAATGGCATTCACCCAATCTAAATAGAGAAATTGAAATGTTGGTTTTTGGTCATGCAGGATATCCTGTGATTTTATTTCCTACTTCAATGGGTAGTTATCATGAAAATAAAGATATGGGATTGATTGACGCTGCAAAATGGTATTTGGAGCAAGGTTTAATCCAAATATTTTGTCCTGATAGTATTGACAAAGATAGTTTTTACAACAAACACATCCATCCGGTACATCGCATAGAAAATCACATTAGATATGACAAGATGATTTGTCATGAAATCGTTGAAAAAGTAAAGAATAATACCCCTTCACAAAAAGTCGTTATGGCGGGTTGTAGTTTTGGAGGCTACCATGCAGCAAATTTTTCTTTTAGACATCCGGGCTATGTAAGTCATCTGTTCTCGATGAGCGGTGCCTTTAATATTAAAAGTTTTATGGATGGTTTTCATAATGACGATGTATTTTACAACAGTCCCGAAGATTTTTTATATGGTCTAAATGATTCTGAATTATGGAACATGGATATTGTTTTGGGAACTTCTAATTGGGATATTTGTTTTGATGCCAATTTAAAATTAAGTAAAGTTCTGAGCGAAAGAAATGTACATCATTGGCTTGATATTCGTCAGGAACGAAAACACGATTGGCCGGTTTGGCAAGAAATGTTTCCTCATTATTTATCAAGAATTAAATTTTTTTAAAATTATAAACGAATCAGGATGAAAAAAATTGGAATTTTATTTGGAATGGAAGATACCTTTCCCCAAGCTTTTATTGACAGAGTTAATTCAAAAAATGAAAAAGGAATTAGTGCCGAAGCTGTTGCAGTAGACAAAGTAGTTCAAAATAAAGATGGTGAATATGCCGTGATTATCGACCGAATTTCACAAGATGTTCCTTTTTACCGTGCTTATTTAAAAAATGCTGCTTTGACAGGAACTAATGTAATTAACAACCCTTTTTGGTGGAGTGCTGATGATAAATTTTTTAATAATGCACTAGCAGATACCTTGGGAGTTCCGTTGCCTAACACGGTACTACTTCCTTCAGCAGAACATCCTACGGATACATCTGGAAAATCTTTTCGGAATTTAAAATACCCAATGGACTGGGAAGGAATCTTTGATTATATTGGATTTCCAGCCTATATGAAACCGTATGCCGGTGGTGGTTGGAAAAACGTTTATCGATTGGAAAACAAAGAAGAGTTTTGGGAAAAACATCAGGAAACTGGACAACTAGTAATGATGTTACAAGAAGAAATTATTTTTACGGAATATTTCAGAGTGTATTGTTTGGGCTGCAAAGCGGTTCGAATTATGCAATATGAACCAAGAAATCCACATCATTTACGTTATGTGATTGATGGGCCCCCGGTTGATAAAAAATTATTAGCCACTATAAAGGACTATACTTTGAGACTTTGTAAAGGATTGGGATATGACTTTAATACGGTTGAATTTGCTGTTCGAGACGGCATTCCATATGCTATAGATTTTGGAAACCCTGCACCAGATGCTGAATTGACCTCGGTAGGAGCTGAGAATTTTGAATGGGTGGTTGAGGAGGCTGCAAAAATGGCTATCGCTGCTGCAAAAAAACAAAAACCAGGTAAACTTAACTTGACTTGGGGAACTTTTATCAAAGATGCTGTAGCTGCAAAATAAAGAGTTAATTATAAATTGCCCTTACTTGGAATACTTTACTTAATTTTTATCGGGGTTCCATGAACGTCGTATGTGTAGAAAACCCTTTACAGCTCTGATTTTTTCAAGGTTTAGGAAAATTGAAACGAAAAGCAGGACACGAGCGAAACGAATTGACAAAGTAAATAGCTCATAAAAAAATAAATTAATGAAAAAACTACCTGTTTTTACACTTGGTGTTGAAGAAGAATATCAAATAATAGATCCTGAAACAAGAGATTTACGATCCCATTTATCAAAAATTGTAGATGGTGCCAAAATCATTTTGAATGAGCAAGTAAAAGCTGAAATGCACCAATCGGTGGTGGAAGTAGGAACCAATATTTGTAATAATGTAAGTGATGCTAAAAATGAGATTCGTTTTTTGCGTTCTAAAATTGTAGAATTAGCCGATAAACAAGATCTTATTGTAGGTGGTGCGGGAACGCATCCTTTTTCGAAATGGCAAGATCAACCTATAACGGACGACCCCAGATACCACGATATTGTGAATGAACTTCAGGATGCAGCACGTTCAAATCTAATTTTTGGGATGCATTGCCATGTCGGAATTGAAAACCGTGAAATTGGTTTGCAATTGATGAACCAAGCCACATATTTTCTTCCGCATATTTTTGCCCTTTCAACGAACTCTCCTTTTTGGGAAGGCAGAAAAACGGGTTATAAGTCCTTCAGAACTAAAGTTTTTGACAAGTTTCCACGAACAGGATTACCGGAATATTTTGATTCAGTGAGTTCATATGAGAATTATTTGGATACATTGGTAAAGACTAATTGTATCGATAATCCAAAGAAAATTTGGTGGGATTTACGTTTACATCCTTTTTATAATACTATCGAATTCAGAATTTGTGATATGTGTTTAACCGTTGATGAAACCATTTGTATAGTAGCAATTATTCAAGGAATTGTAGCTAAACTCTACAAATTGAATATGAATAATACCAGTTTCAATATTTACAGGTTGGCGCTGATAAAAGAAAATAAATTCCGCGCAGCACGTTATGGAATTGAAAATAATATGATTGATTTTGGATTACAAAAAGAAGTAGAAACCAAGATGCTTATTTTAGAATTACTCGATTTTATTGATGATGTAGTGGATGAATTGGGAAGTCGAGAAGACATAAACTATGTTCATGAAATTTTAAAAAATGGAACCGGAGCGGACAAACAATTAATCGTTTTTGAAGAGACAGGCGATCTTTCCAGAGTAGTAGACTTTATAACTGAGGAATTTACAAAGGGATTATAAAAATATAAATTATCTTTGTACATTGTTTTTTAAATATAGTTATGCCAAATAAAATTATAAAGATTGCACTTTTAGATATGTATAAAGGTGAACCCAATCAAGGGATGCGTTGTATAATAGATATTGTTAATCGATTTAGTCCACTGGTAAGTTTTGAAATATTTGATGTTCGGGTAAAGTGTGAACTGCCAGACATTAACAATTTTGATATTTACATTTCTACTGGTGGACCTGGAAATCCATTAATTGGTGATGGAAATTGGGATGTGAAATATTATGCATTTATTGATTCATTGAATAAATGGAATACGGAAAATACAATTAAAAAGCATGTTTTGTTTATTTGTCATTCTTTTCAAATGGCGTGTCTGCATTTTGGTTTAGCCACAGTGACTAAAAGAAATGATACTTCTTTTGGTGTAATGACTATTCATAAAACCAAAGAAGGCCTTACGGATCCTTTATTTGAAGGATTAGCTGATCCTTTTTATGGAATCGATTCGAGAGATTATCAAGTGGTACAGCCTAAACTCAGTATTTTTGCTAAAAAAGGAGCTACAATTATTTCTTTAGAAAAAATCAGGGATAATGTACAATACGAACGTGCAATTATGGCGGTTCGATTTACGGATTATTTTGTAGGGACCCAATTTCATCCAGAAGCTGATCCGATAAGCTTTGTTTCATATTTGAGAAACAAAGACGCCAAAGAGAAAATCAAAAATATGAAAGGGAAAAAAAAGTTTCGGAATATGCTGGAAGATTTATTGGATGATGATAAAATATATAAAACAAATGAAACTTTGATTCCAAATTTCCTGAGAATAGCAATTAATGACTTGATGAAAACTAAAAGAGTGCTTTCTAATTAATAAATTTATTTCGAGATGATGTCAAAATATCGGGAGTTGTTTAATACTCAATTTACAGAAAAAAAATATCAAGAATTCAAGGATGATATTGCTTCCGATTTTAATTATATGCCTACGTTTAGATTATGTGAAACACCCTTTTTTATTTCGAATGAATTAAAAGAACAATTGGTTGAAGGCTGTAATGAAGTTATAGCTTTTATTCAAAAAAAAGAATTTAAAGCACTTACAAATAAATCATTAGAGCTAAATTATAAAGTTCCAAATGAGGACGAACACACTACTTTTCTAGCAATAGATTTTGGAATTTGTGAGGAAGATGGAGCAATTATCCCAAAACTAATCGAAGTACAAGGATTCCCATCATTGTATAACTATCAGATTAATTTGTATGAAAAATTTAAAAATCAGTATCCTTTTCTCACTAACTTAACACCGTTTATTAATAATATGGAACCTCAGGAATATTTAGATATTCTGGAAGAAGCAATCTGCAATAAGCATGCAAAAGAAAATGTTATTCTACTCGAAATAGAACCCGAAAAACAAAATACCAAAATCGATTTTTATTACTGTAAACGAGATATTGGCATACCAATAGTTTGCGTTACAGAACTCACAAAGAAAGGCAAACAACTGTTTTATAAAAACGACAAAGGCGATGAAATCTTAGTAAAAAGAATTTATAACCGAGTTATTTTTGATGAACTGGATTTGCGAACCGATTTAAAGTTAAATTTTCATTTTTCTGATGATTTAGATGTAGAATGGGCTGGACATCCCAATTGGTTTTTTCGCATCAGTAAATTTATATTGCCTTTTCTTAAAGGTAAATATTGTATCGAAACTACTTTAGTGAGCGATTTAAAAGAAATTCCTAATGATTTAGAAAATTATGTGTTAAAACCCTTATTTTCTTTTTCAGGAACTGGTGTTGTTTTTCATGTTACCAAAGACGATATCGAATCTGTAGTTGATAAAGAACTTTATATCCTTCAAAAAAAGGTACATTATAAGCCTATTGTACAATCACCAGAGGGTAAAGTAAAAGCCGAAGTACGTGTTTTGTGCGTTTGGAAAAAAGAGGATGAAGCTCCTACTCTACTTTGTAATTTAGTCCGTTTAAGCCGAGGGGAAATGATTGGGGTAAAATTTAATAAAGACAAAGATTGGGTTGGCGGTACATTGGGATTATTTGAACGGTAAATACTTATTAGCGTAAATATTCCATAATAGAGCCATTCTTTAAATGCTTTAGAAACAAAATTTTGTTTCAATACTTTTTAGGTTTTATCAACCACAATTTTTTTTAGATTTTTCACCATACCTTTTGTTTTTTTTAATACCTATTTGCTTCATTTTTAGCTTCAACATTTATAAATGTTATTTGTAATTCATTTTTGAATAAATATTTAGGTATTATGTCATTTTAACGCATTGATAATATTACAAAAGGCTCTAAAAAATAAATTTGTAAGTAAAGTAGTGGCTAATTAGTATAAAAAACGTAGCTTTTAAAAAAAACAATGCTGTTTAATTTTTTTAAAACATTTATTTTTTCTTGTTTTCATAGATTACAGATACTGTTTAATGAATTTTTGAAAGTGATTCCCTTAATAATTTGAAAAATATGGAATTATTCAATAATTTAACATAAAAAAAATTAACCTGTTTTTTTTTTCTTTATTATTGTAAGGTTATAATAAATTAAGGATAATCAATAATTTTAATAATTAACAGATGAATAGAAGAGAAGCACTAAAAAGCGTTGCGTTTTTGATGGGAAGCGCAATCTCAGCAACGACTATGGGCGTTTTATTTGAAAGTTTTACTTTACCAGAAAAGGAAAAAAATCGAGTATCTTTTTCGGCTACTGACGAAGAAATTTTAGCTGAATTTGCGGATATCATTATACCAACAACTGCATCTTCTCCAGGAGCAAAAGCAGCAGGACTTGGTGCTTTTATTCCAATGATGATTAAAGATTGTTATCCTGCAAAAATGCAAGAAATTTTTGCTTCTGGACTGAAAGCAATGCAATATAAATGTTCGAAAGATTTCAACAAAGACTTTTTGTCTATGTCAGTTATAGAACGTCAGCAATTAATGACTTCTTTGAGGGATGAGACAATTGCTGCAGATAAGGCACCTTCTTTCTTTTTGATTGCTAGAGATTTGACAATTCTAGGTTATTTTTCTTCAGAAATAGGATGTACTCAAGCCCGTGAATACCTTCCCGTTCCGGGTAGATTTGATGGAAGCGCACCATATACTCCCGGTCAAAAAGCTTGGGCAACATAACTTATTTGAACTTCTGGAATTAAAATTATCTTTAAAAAATAAAAATACAACACGTGAATATAAATACCAATTTAAAAGAGGAAAACACATATGATGCTATTGTAATAGGATCAGGAATCAGTGGTGGTTGGGCAGCAAAAGAACTTACGGAGAAAGGTTTGAAAGTTTTGATGCTGGAACGAGGTATGAACATTGAACATATTACAGATTACGAATCAGCAATGAAGGCTCCTTGGGAGTTTGAACATGCAGGTAAACTCACAGAAGAACAAAAAAGAACACATCCGGTTCAAACACGGGATTATCCATACAATGAAGCTACTGAAAAATGGTGGGTAGATGATTTAGAATGCCCCTATACTGAAGACAAACGTTTTGACTGGTACAGAGGATTTCATGTTGGAGGAAAGTCTTTGATGTGGGGTCGTCAAAGTTACCGATTTAGTGATCACAATTTTGAAGATAACGCTAAAGATGGTTATGGTAATGACTGGCCTATCCGTTATAAAGACCTTACCAAATGGTATGATTATGTAGAAAAATTTGCTGGAATTAGTGGTCAAGCTGAAAACTGGCCTCTTTTACCAGACGGAAAATTCTTGCCTCCAATGGATTTGAACTGTGTCGAAAAATCGGTCAAAGAAAGAATGGAGAAACATTACAACAGAACCCGTATTCTTACTATTGGTCGTACAGCAAACCTAACAGTGCCTCACAAAGGACGTGGCAGCTGTCAATATAGAAATTTATGCAGTCGTGGTTGTCCGTTTGGTGCTTATTTCAGTACGCAATCTTCGACTTTACCAGCTGCAATGGCAACCAATAGACTAACGGTAAGACCCTACTCTATTGTGAATCATATCATTTATGACAAAGACACCAAAAAAGCAAAAGGGGTTATGGTGATAGATGCAGAAACAAATGAAACTATGGAGTTTTATGCTAAAATTGTTTTTGTAAATGGTTCTACTTTAGGTTCTACATTTATTTTATTGAATTCAACGTCAGAAGCGCATCCAGAAGGAATGGGTAATGCCAGTGGACAATTAGGACATAATTTAATGGACCATCACTTTCGTTGTGGTGCTGAAGGAACTGCAGAAGGTTTTGAAGATAAATATACTTACGGAAGAAGAGCTAATGGTATTTATATTCCTAGATACCAAAATGTAGGTGCTGATAAAAGAGATTATTTGAGAGGTTTTGGATATCAAGGAGGCGCTAGCAGAGGATTATGGCATAAGGAAGTTGCTGAATTAGCTTTCGGTGGCGATTTTAAAGACAGCATGTCACTTCCTGCAGATTCATGGAGTATGGGATTAGGGGGCTTTGGAGAAATGTTACCATATTATGAAAATAAGGTTTATATCGATCACAACAAAAAAGATAAATGGGGACAACCTGTTTTGGCTATTGATTGTGAGTATAAAGAGAATGAAGCTAAAATGCGCGAGGACATGATGAATGATGCTGCCGAAATGTTGGAAGCATCCGGAATCAAAAATGTAAAAACCTATGATAATGACTGCTATCCTGGTATGGCTATTCACGAAATGGGAACTGCCAGAATGGGAAATGATCCTAAAAACTCCGTTTTAAATAAATGGAATCAAATGCATGAAGTAAGTAACGTATTTGTTACTGATGGTTCTTGTATGCCATCAATCGCCTGTCAAAATCCCTCATTGACATTTATGGCATTAACAGCACGTGCCTGTGATTATGCGGTCAAACAATTAAAAAAAGGAAATATATAGGTTCATCAGTATGAGAAAATTAAGAATGGGTATGGTAGGTGGTGGTCAAGATGCCTTTATAGGTGCTATTCACCGTTTAGCCGCCAATATGGATGGCCTAATTGAATTGAAATGCGGGGCATTAAGTATTAGACCCGAAATAGCTATTGCATCAGGAAAAGCATTGTTTCTTCCCGAATCAAGAACGTATTTAACGTATAATGAAATGATTAAAGCTGAAGCAGCCTTACCTGCTGACGAAAGAATCGATTTTGTCACGATTGTTACTCCAAACTTTGCTCATTTTGCACCTGCAATGATGGCTTTGGATTATGGCTTTAACGTTGTAATCGAAAAACCGATGACTTTTTCATTGGAAGAAGCAAAACTATTGAAACAAAAAGTAGAAGAAACAGGATTAATTCTTTGTTTAACTCATACTTATTCAGGTTATCCAATGGTGAAACAAGCGAAAGCAATGGTTAAAGAAGGAAAACTAGGTAAGATTAGAAAAGTTTGGGTAGAGTATCCGCAAGGGTGGTTGAGTAAACTATCCGAAAGAGAAGGTAATGCGCAAGCGGCTTGGAGAACAGATCCGACTAAATCAGGTAAAAGTTCCGTAATGGGTGACATTGGAACGCATGCAGCACATCTAGCTGAATATATTACCGGTGCTAAAATTACCGATGTTTGTGCGGAATTGAATACATTAGTTGAAGGCCGCATAATGGATGATGACGGAGCGGTGCTATTGAAGTTTGATAACGGTGCAAAAGGTGTTTTGATGGCATCACAAGTAGCCGCAGGTGAAGAAAATGCTTTGCGAATTAGAATCTACGGTGAAAAGGGAGGTATCGAATGGTTCCAACATGATCCAAACACTTTAATAGTAAGATGGTTGGATGAGCCAACTCAAATTTTGAGAGCCGGAAGTAATTACGGTGCGCATTTATCTTCATTTGCTACTCATAATTGCAGAACACCAGGAGGTCATCCAGAAGGTTATTTAGAAGCTTTTGCAAATATCTATCGAAATTTTGCCTTAACACTTGGTTGTAAATTAGAAGATAAAGAGCCAACACCTGAAATGTTAGACTTTCCTTCTGTTGAAGATGGGATTAGAGGAATGGCTTTTATTGATAACGTAGTGGCATCATCACAATCGGATGTAAAATGGACGCCATTCGTTTTATAAAAATAGCAATTCATAAAAGTTTAGACAAAATTATAATATGACTACAATACAAGGTCCCGCAGTATTTTTAGCCCAGTTCATTAGTGACAAAGCTCCTTTTAATTCCTTAGATGGGATTTGTAAGTGGGCAGTTGATTTGGGTTTTAAAGGTATTCAAATGCCAACATTAGATACCCGTTTTATAGATTTACAAAAAGCAGCAGAAAGTAAAACCTATGCGGAAGAACTTAAAGGCACAATTGCTTCTTACGGTTTAGAAATTACAGAATTATCTACTCATCTACAAGGTCAGTTAGTAGCTGTTCATCCAGCGTATGATGATTTTTTTGATGCTTTTGCTCCAGTAAACGTCCATGGAAATTCAAAAGCCAGACAAGAATGGGCTGTTCAACAATTAAAATATGCAGCTAAAGCATCCCAAAATTTAGGTTTAAATGCTCATGCCACCTTTAGTGGTTCTTTACTTTGGCAATATTTTCATCCTTGGCCTCAACGGCCACCGGGCTTAGTCGAAGATGGTTTTGCAGAGTTAGCCAAACGCTGGTTGCCAATTTTAAATGAATTTGATCAAAATGGGGTCGATCTTTGTTATGAAATACATCCCGGAGAAGATTTATTTGACGGAGAGACTTATGAAATGTTTTTGAAGGCGGTGAATAATCATTCCAGAGCGTGTTTGTTATATGACCCATCACATTTTGTATTACAACAGTTAGACTACATTCAATACATTGATTTTTATCATGAACGAATAAAAGCATTTCATGTAAAAGATGCTGAATTCAATCCAACAGGCAAACAAGGAACTTTTGGAGGGTATCAAAGCTGGATAAACCGTGCAGGTCGTTATCGTTCTCCTGGAGATGGTCAAATTGATTTTAAAACTATTTTTAGCAAACTAGCACAATATGATTATAAAGGTTGGGCCGTTATGGAATGGGAATGTTGCATTAAAAACCAAGAAGATGGCGCACGTGAAGGTGCTCAATTTATAAAAAATCATATTATAAAAGTTACTGATAAAGCATTTGATGATTTTGCTGCCGTAGAGACCAACCAAGCTTTTAATAGAAAAAACTTAGGATTATAAAACTTAAATACTGTAAAATGAAACTTAAATATTTATTTTTTGGGGTTGCATTAATTGGCTTAACCTCATTCACTAGTGATAATTTAGATACTAACTATATAAAAGCGACTAAAGTATCCAAGACCATGGAACAAATTTCCGATGGGGAAAAATTAATAGCTAAATCTGATTGTGTGGGATGTCACAAAATGGATAAGAAACTCATAGGTCCCTCCTATTTAGATATTGCAAAAAAATATCCTCTCAACGACAAAAATATTAATTATTTATCCGGTAAAATAATTAAAGGTGGGTCTGGAGTTTGGGGAGCAATTCCTATGTCTGCGCATGCATCTCTAAAAAAAGATGATGCAAAATCAATGTCAAAATATATTTTAACTTTAAAAAAATAATCTTGATGTGTGTATGTCTTTTAACGAAAGTATAAAGATACCTCCTGTATTACCCCATTTTATTCCTACTAACTAACCATATTCAAATGAAAGAAAAAGAAGAAGCAAATAAAATTACAAATAACCGTCGTGATTTTATAAAAACTACTGCGATAGCTGCAGCTGCATTTATGATTGTTCCTCGTCATGTTTTAGGAAGAGGATTTATTGCTCCCAGTGATCGTTTATCAATTGCTAGTATAGGTGTTGGTGGAAAAGGAAAGTCAGATATAGCAATGTTTGCCAGCAGTGGGAAAGCCGATATTTCATTTTTATGTGATGTTGATGTTAGAAGAGCAGCTTCTAGTGTAAATGCATTTCCTAAAGCTAAATTTTATACCGATTGGCGCGAAATGTTAGATAAAGAGCATAAAAACTTCGATGCCGTTTCTGTATCGACTCCTGATCATAACCATGCTATTCAGGCTCTAGCAGCAATGCAGTTAGGAAAGCATGTGTATGTACAAAAACCAATGGCTCATGATATTTACGAAGCTCGTATTTTGACTCAAGCTGCCAAAAAGTATAAGGTGGTAACCCAAATGGGAAACCAAGGTGCCTCAAACGATGGTACCCGAATCATGAAAGAATGGTATGAAGCGGGTTTAATAGGTGATGTTCACACTATTCATGCTTGGACAGACCGTCCAGTTTGGCCGCAAGGTATTCCTTGGTCAGCCAATAAAGCAGCTATTCCTAAAGAATTAGATTGGGATTTGTGGTTGGGAACGGCTCCTTATAAAGAATATGTAAATAAATTAGTCCCTTTTAACTGGCGCGGATGGTGGGATTACGGAACAGGTGCCTTAGGAGATATGGGTTGTCACCTACTGGAAGCTCCATTTAGTGTATTAAACCTTAAATATGCTAAAGATGTTCAGTGTAGTGTTGGTTCGGTGTATGTAGACGAATTTCAAAGAGGCTATTTTCCTGAGAGTTGTCCACCTTCAAGTCACGTAACGTTAACATTTCCAAAAACAGAAAAAACAAATGGTGATATTGCAGTACACTGGATGGATGGAGGAATTCAACCGGAAAGACCTTCTGAATTAGGGTCAAATGAAATTTTTGGAGATGGTGGAAATGGAACACTATTCACTGGTACAAAAGGGAAAATGATGTGTGATACCTATGGATTAAATCCTCGTTTGCTTCCTCTTAGCAAAAATGAAAATCTAAAAGTTGCTCAAAAATATGCCCGTGTAAAAGATGGTGCTGATGGGCATTACAAGCAATGGATTGAAGCTTCTATAGCTGGTTATGGAAAAAAAGAACTTAGCTCTCCTTTCGAAATTGCAGGTCCATTAACGGAAGCTTTGTTAATGGCAAATTTAGCAATTAGAGGATATGATATTAAGCGAGATGAGCTTGGTGAAGAGGTATATCCTGGACGCTCTGCAAAATTATTGTGGGATAATGACAAAATGAGAATTACGAATTTTGATGAAGTAAATCAATTTGTAAAACGAGAATATCGTCAAGGCTGGAAAGCGTTAACGTTATAATCCACCTTTCAATTAATAAATATTAAAAAACAAAAAAATGATTAAAAATATTTGTACTTCATTAATACTTATCATAATGACTCAAACGACTAATGCTCAAGCAGTTTTACCTAAAGGTTTTAAATCGATATTTGATGGTAAAACTACAACAGGATGGCATTCTTATGGAAAAGCGGTTGCTGGTTCAGCATGGAAAGTAGAAGAAGGTGTGTTGCATTTTGATCCTACAGCTTCAAAAGAAGGTCAAGGTGGGGATTTAGTAACCGACTTAGAATACACAAATTTTCATTTGAAATTAGAATGGAAAGTTGCTGCTAAATCAAACAGCGGAGTTATTTTCTATGTAAACGAGGATTTAACAAAATTCAAAAACACTTATGAAACCGGTCTAGAAATGCAAGTATTGGATAATGACGGTCATCCTGATGGGAAAATTGAAAAACACCGAGCAGGAGATTTATATGATTTAATCAAAAGTTCTTCAGAACCTGTAAAAGCAGTCGGGGAATGGAATTCGGTAGATATTGTATGTAAATTCGGAAAGCTAACCCTGTTATTGAATGGAGTAAAAATTGTTGAAACAACCCTTTGGGATGCTAATTTTAAAACTTTGGTTGCAGGAAGTAAATTTGCAACATGGCCAGGTTTTGCAGGTTTCAAAAAAGGCAAAATTGCATTACAAGACCATGGTGACAATGTTTGGTTTAGAAACATTATGATAAAAGAATGGAATTCGATGAATATAACCACAGGCTGCGAAAACGGAATGTAATTCAAACCACTTAGTAACTAAAATAGTAACTACCAAAATAACTAACCAAAAAAAATAATGAATACCACTATTCGAATTAAATTATCTATCATGATGTTCCTAGAATTTTTTATCTGGGGCGCATGGTTTGTAACTCTGGGTACGTTTCTGGGGAATAATCTAAAAGCATCAGGATCAGAAACTGCTGCAATTTTTTCAACACAATCATGGGGCGCAATTATTGCACCTTTTATTATAGGATTAATTGCTGACCGTTATTTTAATGCCGAAAAAATTTTAGGAATACTTCATCTTATCGGTGCATTTTTAATGTATCAAATGTATCAGTCGGAAGAGGTTGGAATGTTTTATACTTACGTTCTGAGTTATATGATTTTATACATGCCCACTTTAGCATTAGTCAATTCAGTTTCTTTCAATCAAATGAAAGATCCGGAGAAAGAATTTGCTAATATTAGAGTTTGGGGAACAATTGGCTGGATTTTAGCAGGATTGTCTATTAGCTTTATATTTCATTGGGATACTGCGGAAGCAATTTCTGAAGGATTTCTTAAAAACACATTCCTTTTAGCAGGAATAGCCGCTTTAGTTTTAGGTATATTCAGTTTTTCTTTACCAAAAACACCACCAAAAGTAAGTGACGAAAAAATAAAAATTGGAGATATTATAGGTCTTGATGCTTTAAAGTTACTGAAAGATAAAAACTTCGCCATCTTTTTTATCTCATCAATCCTTATTTGCATTCCGTTAGCTTTTTATTATCAAAATGCACATCCTTTTTTAACAGAATCAGGAGTTGAAAATCCTACAGGAAAAATGGCAATTGGTCAAATATCGGAGGCCTTATTTTTATTATTGATTCCTGTATTTTTCACTCGTTTTGGTTTCAAGAAAACCATTTTAGTTGGGATGTTAGCATGGGCAATTCGTTATGTCTTATTTGCGTATGGTAATGGAGGTGATTTAAGTTTCATGCTAATTATAGGTATTGCTTTACACGGTATTTGTTATGATTTCTTTTTTGTTTCTGGTCAAATTTACACCAATTCAAAAGCAGGAGAAAAATACAAAAGTGCTGCTCAAGGCTTAATTACTTTAGCGACTTACGGTGTTGGTATGTTGATTGGTTTTGCTGTTGCGGGTTGGATAACAGATAATTATAAAATGTTAGACGGAGCAATAAATTGGGAAATGGTTTGGATTATTCCTGCTGGAATTGCTTTGGCAGTATTCTTACTTTTTGCTCTTTTATTCAATGAAAAAAACAAAGTAGAAGAAAGATCTTCTGCAGCATAAAAATAAAAAATGAGTACGAATCTAAATAGAAGATCTGCCATAAAAGGAATATTAGCCGGAACTGCTGCTATGGGAATTCCTTCTGGATTTTCTGCTTTGGCAATGCCAAAAAATGAAACAGAAATACAATTGGGTAAATTGAAAGGTACTATAAATCACTCCGTTTCTCGGTGGTGTTTTAATGACATAGATTTAGATACTCTTTGCATCGAATCCAAAAAGATGGGGATTACCGGGATTGATCTAGTGGGTCCTAAAGATTGGCCTACGTTGAAGAAATATGATCTTGTTTCTACCATGTGCAACGGTGCAGAGATTAATTTAGTGGATGGTTTTAATGATATTAAATTCCACGAAACGCTTTTAAAAAACTACACTGATATGATTCCGCTTGTAGCAAAAGCAGGGTATAAAAATCTAATTTGTTTTAGCGGAAGCCGAAGAGGAATAACAGATGAAGAAGGTTGGAATAATTGTATTATTGGTTTGCAAAAACTAATTCCACTGGCTCAAAAGCATAATGTAATTCTAGTAATGGAATTACTAAACAGCAAGATTGATCATAAAGATTACCAATGTGATAGAACATCATGGGGAGTAGAATTGGCAAAACGCTTAAATTCTGAAAACTTTAAACTTTTGTATGATATTTACCACATGCAAATTGACGAAGGTGATGTGATTAGAAACATTAGAGACAACCATCAATATATTGCACATTTTCATACCGCGGGCGTTCCTGGCCGAAATGAAATTGATGATACTCAGGAACTAAATTATTCTGCAATAATGAAAGCAATTGCAAAAACTGGTTTTAAAGGTTATGTAGGACAAGAATTTGTACCTAAAAACCCAGACAAACTCGCTTCTTTGAAACAGGCTATTGCAATTTGTGATATTTAACTAATCTAAAAAATAACCCATGATAAAAAGAAGAGAATTTTTAATTAATGCTGGTTTAGCATTAGGCGCATTAGCTATTGCTCCTTCATTTGCTTTTGACTTAAAAAAGAGAGCCATTGGGATTCAATTATGGACACTACGGGATACATTACCTAAAGATGTTAAAGGAGTTTTAGCTCAAGTAGGAAAAGCTGGATTTACAGAAGTAGAAACTTTTGGTTATTCGGTAGACAAAGGCTTTTTTGGAACTTCAGTAAAGGATTTTAAATCAATGCTAAATGATAACGCTTTAAAAGCTACTAGCAATCATTTCGATTTTAACGCTATGATTAAAGATGGCTCAACTGATATTGTAAAATCCTATATTGAAACAGCCAATCATTTAGGAAGTGAATATGTAACAGTTCCTTATATAATTTCAGAATTGCGTGGAAAAAGTGGTGATGATTACAAAAAACTAGCTTTACAAATAAATAAAGTTGGAGAGCTTTGCAAAGCTGGAGGTTTAAAATTAGCCTATCACAATCATGATTTTGAATTCACAAAATTTGGGTCTACGAATGGTTATGAGATTTTATTAAATGAAACGGATAAAAATCTAGTTGATTTTGAAATGGATTTGTACTGGGTCGTTCGTTCTGGAAATGATCCGTTGCAATTATTCAAAAAATATCCCGGACGTTTCTCTATGTGGCATGTAAAAGATATGGATAAAGTTAATCCCGATTGGAATGCCGAAATAGGAACTGGAACAATTGATTTCAAATCGATTTTTGCACAATCTGAACTTGCAGGAATGAAACGTTTCTTTTTGGAACACGAATCCAACTATAAACCAAATCCAATAGAATCGGCCGTAACCAGTCTTAACTACATTAAGAAAAACTTAATCTAAATATTTTTAAATAAAAAAAAAGGGATATTAAAGTATCCCTTTTTTATTACTACTCTTCTATAATTTGAAAGTAACATTTTATTTTTTAAAAAAAATGAAAATATTTATGAAATTAGGAATTATATTGTTGTTAGTACTCCGTAATATTAAAACTGGCTACATAAAAGTTTTTGTCTACTTGTAATTTTAAATTTTCAGTATTTGATGGAGTATTCTTCCATTCCGTTTCTGGTTGTAGCAATTCTTCTTTTCCATTCAGCGTTACTTTTACTGGCATATTAAAACCAGTTACACAATTTGTCCAGCGATAACCCACTTGATTGTCCTTGAAAAAATATTCTAATGTTGGAATTCTGGTATCTCTTAAATACTGATTAAAAACTGTTGATAAATCGATTCCAACTTGATGACTTAAATAATCTTCAATTTGTTTTGTAGTAACAGTTTGGTGATAAAATGTACTGTTTAAACCTCTTAATATATCTCTCCATTTTTCATCATTATTAACAATTTGGCGTAAAGTATGCAACATATTACCTCCTTTTGGATACATATCTCCTGAACCTTCGCTGTTTACCCCATAGTTCCCTATAATCGGCTTATCATTGTTTATTCCCTTTCTGGTCCCTCGGATATATTCAAATCCAGCATCTTTCCCATAATAATATTCTACAAATAGACTTTCTGAATAGTTTGTAAAACTCTCGTGAATCCACATATCGGCAATATCTTTATAGGTGATGTTGTTGGCAAACCACTCATGCCCTGATTCATGAATAATAATAAAATCAAATTTTAATCCCCAACCCGTTCCACTCAAATCCCTTCCTTTATAGCCGTTTTGAAAACCATTTCCGTAGGTTACGCTACTTTGATGTTCCATTCCTAAATACGGCGCTTCAACCAATTTATAACTGTCTTCATAAAATGGATACGGTCCAAACCAATGTTCGAAAGCTTTTAGCATCCTTGGAACATCTTGAAAATGTTTTTTTGCTTTAGCCAAATTGTCTCTCAAAACATAATAACTACAATCTAAATTTCCTTTTTCTCCTTTATATTTTTCTGAAAACGAAACATAATCTCCTATGTTTATATTTACACCATAGTTATTGATAGGATTTGACACATACCAATTATAGGTTTTTGTCCCGTCTTTGAGCTGTTTAATACTTAACAAACGACCATTGGAAACATCCGTCAAATTTTTTGGAACATTTACACTGATGAGCATATTATCCACTTCGTCATACATATGATCTTTGTTTGGCCACCAGACACTGGCTCCTAAACCTTGACAGGAAGAAGCAATAAAAGGATTCCCATTATTGTCTTTTTTCCAAGTGATTCCTCCATCCCAAGGTGGATTTACTGCAATTTTTGGTTTTCCTCCATAAAAAACCGTTAACTCTTTTATCGCTCCTTTTGATTGAGGGGCAATTAATTCAATAAAGAAAGCATTTCCTTCTCTTCCGTATTTTAAAACTGTACCATCCTGAATGACTTTATAAATTTCCATAGGATTTTGTAAGTCAATTTGCATACTGTTGTAGTCTTGCAGCACTTGATATTTTATGGTATTTGAACCTATAATTGTACTGTCAGCGGGATTAACTTTTATATCAAGATGATAATTTTTTACATCCCACCATGCTCTTTCTTTAGTAATACTACCTCGTAAAGTATCTTGTCGGGTAAATATTTCCTCTTTTTTATCCATTAGACCTTGGGCATTACTCCCATTAAATATGATAAGCGATATAAAAATAATACGTAACTGTTTTTTCATGACAAATTCCTTTTGAACAAATATAACGTCTAAATTTATTTTCCAGGATAGATTTGTATAAATTCTTGCAGTAATTTATTTTCTTTTCCTCTTATTTCCATTATCACTTTATTGTTTTTAAAATCAAATTTTAATATACCAAAATTTATATCTTTGATAACTTCTCCTTTTACATAAGGATTTTCTTCGCCAGAAAATGAAGTGTAGGTGTGCGTCAATCCACTCGAGGTAAAATCTACTAACGGATAGGATAAACCCGTAACATTTTTTGAAGAAAAAGTGGCTATATGGCGGTCTCCAGAAAGTATAAAAGTACCTTTTGCTTTAGTGGAAACAATCAATTTTTCCAGTTTGTCCACTTCATGTGGATAATTTCCCCAAGTTTCAAAACCATGTTTATTTGATAAGAATTGAATGCTACTGATAATCACATTAAACTGGGCTTCAGAATTTTCAAGTTCTTTTTGTAACCATTCCCACTGGGCTTGGCCTAAAATAGTTCCTTCTCCATATTTATTAGGTTGAAAACGTTTTTTTGAATCGGTGGCTTTAGTCAATGCTGTTCTAAAAAAACGGGAATCCAATACAATAACTTTTATTTTATTCCCATTTACAACAATAGTTTTAGTATTGTAAACGCCATCTCTCGTTCGCTCAGGAGCATATTTTGAAGTATCTAAAAAATCCAATAGCAACTGTTGACTTTGTCTTTTAAAAGGATATTCTTGACCGCCATCATTAGCACCATAATCATGATCATCCCATGTTCCTAATACGATTTTGTCTTCAATGAACTTGAGATAATCAGCATCTTGTTTTTGAATTTCATAATTTCTTTTTAGAAAACTCATATCCTCGGTATCAGAATATACATTATCACCTCCCCAAATCCAAACTGACGGATTATTGTAATCTATGGCGGTCCACAGTTCATTTTTAATTTTTTGATTGTCACAAGAACCAAAAGCAATGGTATAATATTCATTTTCTATGTTTTTTTGGGATTGAATTAAATTTGTAGTGTCGTAAGTTTTACAACTAAAAAATCCTAAAAAACTAAAAATAAGGAATGTCTTTTTCATGGGAAGTGGAGATAGAAATTATTATTTATATCGAATATTTTAGCGAAGGTATAACAAGCTAAAAAATCTTAAGTTTAAGAAACCATTAAAAAAGCGATTATCTCTATTGAAATAATCGCTTTTTTTAACCTCTAATATTGTGTTTTAATGAAGATTGGTTACTTTTATTTGCTCTGCAACAGCAGTAAAATCAGTAGTAAACCGATTTCCATAATCTTCTAATAAGTCTAAAATTCGGTCCTGCTTATCTGATTTTAAAATTAGCCCCGCGTGATATTCCAAGGGTACTTTGAAACACACTTCCGGATCTGAAAACGAAGATAAATTAGGATGCTGGAATTTTGATAAAGTTAAAACAATGCCGGCATATCCTTTTTTAACCTTTGGCAAAATATATTTAGTCCCTTTAACCAATGCGTCTTCAATGGTCGCCCATTCTTTCCATAAGTTAATATTAGATGCTTCAGCCACCATTTCTGCTAGATGGGCACCGCCTACTCTTGATGATGTTTCTAAAAAATATATTTTGCCATCTTCATTGCTTTTTATGAATTCAGTATGTGCTGCTCCATGTTTTAATCCAAAGCCTTTCATCACCTGTTCATTTAGTTTTCTTATTGCTTTGTCTTCTTCTGAATTGTATTTTATGGTAGCCGATCGGAAAACGCCACCACCTTGAGAAATTTCCAATGGTGTCGCTAAATATTTTGAAGTCAAACTAAATATCACTTTACTATCGGTTAGTAAACTATCACAATGATATACAGCACCAGGTTTAAATTGTTCTAATAAATATTTGAATCTATTATTCCCCATTTCGTTGATATGGATCCATAAACTCTCTTTATCATAAACCTTTATAATTCCTGTTGCCGAAGCTTCGGATCGTGGTTTCAATACCCATGGGGCATCAATTGTATTTGCAAAAGTATTGATGTCATGATCATTAAATAGCGAACAAAAGGCAGGAATAGGTATGCCACAACTTTTGGCTCTCATGCGCATCGCTAATTTATCTCTAAAATAACGCCCGGTAGTTTGTCCCATTCCGTCAATACGCAGGTTCTCTCTTAGATAAGTAGCCTTTTCTACATCATAATCATCAAGAGCAATAATTGCATCAATTTTAGTAGATTTCATAAAATTTCCAACACCCAATAACAAATGTTCTAAGTTCCAATCGACATCCTGCCCTTCCATATAAAAAATTTCATCAATATATTGATGTGGCCATGGCTTATCTCTAAGTTTTTCACTTGTCACTAAATAAACTTTGTTGCCTAATTTTTTTAAATTAATTAAAAAATCGGCACCCTTGAAATAATTTGAAATACAAAGAAAGGTTTTAGAGTTTTCCATAGGTTATAAATTTTCAATGAATTTAGTTAATAAATGAACGCCGTAAGCTGTTGCGTGTTTACTTTTAGCAAATTCGTCATCTCCAAATGCTACTCCTGCAATATCAAGATGCGCCCAAGCTTTGTGATCTTGAGTGAAATATTCTAAAAACTTAGCAGCACTTATAGCTCCTGCAACTGGTTTTCCACTGTAATTTTTAACATCCGCTATATCGCTTTCAATATCTTGCTTGTACACCTCCCAAAGTGGCAAAGGCCACAAGCGTTCTCCAATTGCATCTCCAGCTGCTTGTAATTTTTTAGCCATTTCGTCATTATTGGTAAACAAAGCACCACATTCATAACCAAAAGTTCCAACGCTGCTCCCTGTAAGTGTAGCAATATCAACTATGTATTTTGGGTTAAAATTCTTAATCAGATACGATAATCCATCTGCTAATACAAGCCTGCCTTCAGCATCAGTATCTATAATTTCAATTGAATGCCCGCTATAACTATGAATAACATCACTTGGTAAAAATGATTTAGCATCAACTGAATTTTCGGCACAAGGAACAATGGCTGTTACTTTTACAGGTAATTGCAAATCGGCTATAAGTTGCATGGCTCCAAGTACCGCAGCCGCGCCAGCCATATCACATTTCATGTGAACCATTCCTGCAGTTTTTATATTAAGACCGCCAGTGTCAAAGGTGATTCCTTTTCCTACTAACCCAACATGTTTTAAGTCTTTTACCTCTAATTTAGGAGAATAATTCAGTATAATAAATTGTGGTTCATTTTCACTTCCTTTTCCTACTGCTAAAAAGGCCCCAAGCCCTATAATTTTGGAGGCTTCGTAGCCCAAAATCTCAACATCAAATCCATACGTATCACCAGCGTCCTTAGCCCAGTTTGCCAAATATTTTGGAGTAACAGTATTGGGTGGAAGGTCAACTAAATTATACGTTCCTAATTGTGCTTTTGCTATCTTTATTCCTTTTTTGGCTGTAGCCAAATAATCTTTTTCAGAAACTAAACTTAAGCTAAAAGTAGGTTCTAAAAAGGGGTGTAAGTGTTTATCTGATTTAAAATGTCCTAAATCATAAGTTCCCAGAAGTAATCCGGAAACAACAGCTTCCATTTGATCCTCAGTAAATTGGTCTGGTATAACTAAAGCCACATTTGAATTAAAACTGTCCTTTTGTTTAGATGAAATACGACGAAAAATAGTTTTCAATGATTTATAATCTATTGTTTTTCCTAAACCAATAAACACATAAGTAGTGTTACTTTTTTCGGCTAGATAATGAGTGTCTTTTTTTCCATAAAAAACTTTAGCATCAATCTCTACTCCATCATAGGCAATAGGAACAATACTTTTTGAATACGTTTCAAAAGCCGGAATCAAAATTGTTCCTGAGAAATTAGTTAGGTTTTGTAATGTATTTACTTTCATTTGCTCATTTATTTTTACTTATTGTTCAAAGATACCATATAGCGTTTGTTAAGTATTTTTCGTGTTAAAAAATAACCATTCTATTGCTTTAGGAAACTCATCACTCCAATAGGTTTCACTATGCTTCCCTTGCCTGTTAATGCTTAAATTAAGCATTGATTGGTCTTTTATAAACTCGCTTGAAATCAAATTATTTTGAAATTTTTTTAGATCCGCAATCATTGTTTGACTTTCCTTTTCACCTGCATACAAATAAATTTTAGTGTCGGTTATTTTTGGGTTTTTTGAATTAATTTTTAATTCCGGAACTACCCAAAGAGAGGGGGAAAAAATCATTAATTTTCCATACACATCTGGGTTCCTCAATCCACTAAATATGCTAACAAGTCCGCCCATTGAGCTTCCTCCTATTCCGGTAAATTCCCTTTCTTTTTTAGTTCTAAAATTACTATCCACAAATGGTTTTAGCGTATCGGTTACAAATCGGATGTATTTCTTTCCTTGCCCTTTACCTAATACTGTTTTACCTACATTGTATTCTTTAATGCGGTCTTCTTCGGCGTGTTCTATTGCAATAATAATAATTTTTCCTATTTTATATTCAGACATCACCGCCAGTTTTTTATCAATTTCCCAATTGCCAAATTCGGCTGATTCATTGAATAGATTTTGAGCATCTTGCAGATAAAGTACTGGATAACTTTCACTGGAATTATCATAATCATGAGGTAATAAAGCCCAAATTTTTCTTGTCTTATTGAGTTGAGGAATTTCAAATTCATCTGAAATCAATAAAACTTGAGGTAAATAAGATGGCTTAAATGGTAACCAGTTTTTCCTCCATCTGGCAACGTGTTCTTTTTGAATACCTGTGTATATATTTGTTGAACGATTTTCTGTACGATTGCCAAGGCTGTCAATTTCTACATCACTCCAATCTCCTTTAGTAAATTTATACAAAAGAGTAGCAGGATAATCAAAATCATGTGGGAATTTATAATGGTACGAACTTCGATTAATTTTCTCCATAATAAATTCTTTGTCCTGAGTACGCCAATTATTGAAATTTCCTGATATATATACCGGTCGGGCATCGTGTTCATCAGTAGTCAGGATTATATGTAAACCGGTATTAATTATTGGACTATTTAGTTCTTTAATAATTGTGGTATTGTCTGAATTCATCACTTGCATTATTGTACTTCTAATTTAAAAATAAATAGTAAATATAGTGGATTGTGCTTTGAAATAAAAGAAAAAAAGAAAACCCAATAGAAAATGAATGACTATTGGGTTTTATGTATGAAAAGTAGGTGAACTAATTTTTCTTTTGGCGGCTTTTTAAAACAGTTACCACATCATCTAATTTAAACCCTTTGGCTTGCAGTAATATAAGATAATGAAAAAGTAAATCGGCGCTTTCACTCAAAAACAAATCGTCATTATTATCTTTGGCTTCAATTACCACTTCGATCGCTTCCTCTCCTACTTTCTGGGCAATTTTGTTCATCCCTAGTTTAAATAAAGAAGCAACATAACTTTTTTCAGAATCAGCATTCTCTTTTCGAACTTGAATCGTATCTTCTAGTGTTGTTAGAAAACCATAATCCACTTTATTTATACCACTCCAACAGGTATCTGTCCCTTTGTGACAGGTAGGACCCTCGGGTTTTACTTGAATCAATAAAGTGTCATTATCACAGTCATTTTTGATGTCTATCAGATTCAAAAAGTGGCCACTTTCCTCCCCTTTAGTCCACAGCCTTTGTTTAGTTCTGCTAAAAAAAGTTACCTTTTTGGTATCGATTGTTTTTTGATACGCCTCAGCATTCATAAAGCCAAGCATTAGCACTGTTTTAGTTTCACTGTCTTGTATTATAGCAGGAATTAAACCGTCAGTATTTTTTGAAAAATCTATATTCATTTTTTTAATTTTAAAGATTGAAAATTAGAGATTGAAAGACTATCTAATCCGATTTTCTTTTCTCTTTATTTAGTATCTATTTCTATAATCTAACTTCGATATTATTCTTTTTTAGGGCTGATTTCAATGTTTTGATTTCAATTTCTTTAAAATGAAAGACACTTGCAGCCAATGCTGCATCAGCTTTTCCTATTTGAAAGGTGTCCACAAAGTGTTGAATATTTCCCGCTCCTCCCGAAGCTATTATAGGGATATTAACTAAACTCGCAAGTTTTGCCAAAGCTTCGTTTGCAAAGCCATTTTTAGTTCCATCATTATCCATTGAGGTAAATAAAATTTCTCCTGCACCTCTTTGCTCTACTTCTTTGGCCCAAGCAAATAAATTCCATTCAGTAGGCACTTTTCCTCCTACTAGATGAACAATCCATTCTCCATCAATCTGTTTAGCATCAATTGCAACCACAACACATTGGCTGCCGAACTTCTGAGCCAAATCATTAACCAACTGCGGATTTTTTACCGCCGAAGAATTAATAGAAACCTTGTCCGCTCCGTTTTGCAATAAGACTTCTACATCATTAACTGATGAAATTCCTCCACCAACGGTAAACGGAATGTTTATTGTGGCAGCGACTTTACGTACCAAATCAATTAAGGTTTTTCTTCTTTCCTCGGTTGCTGAAATATCTAGAAATACCAATTCGTCAGCACCCTCATCTGAATATATTTTAGCCAATTCTACTGGATCTCCAGCGTCACGCAAGTCTACAAAATTAATGCCTTTTACGGTTCTTCCGTTTTTTATATCGAGACAGGGTATAATTCTTTTTGTAAGCATTTCTGTTTGTTGTTAAAAGTATTATTTATTCAAATACTGGGCGCAAAAAAGTTCGTTCATAGCTCAATATACATTTAGTGTCTGTTGCTATTTTGAAAGCTTCTATACACTCTTTGTCGTCTAAAATTAGTGTTCTATAATTCTCATATTCAGATAAGCTCGGAAATGAAAACAGTGCAAATGCAATATTATTTGCACCTTCAGATGGTAAAAAGTAACCATGATGGTTCCCTCCAAAACGGTTGACTAATTTAATCCATCTTTTACTATAATCCTCAAAAATAGCCACTTGAAAAGGGTCTATTGTGTATTTTAAATAACAAGTTATCATACTTTATATCTTAAATTGAACTATTTACTAATTATGTAGTGCTCTAATTGTTTCAACGAAATTCTTCCTTCATAAATTGCCTTACCAATAATTGTTCCTTCACAACCCATTTCAGCTAATTTTGGTAATTCATCAAAGGTAGAAATTCCTCCTGAAGCAATTAATTTTATGCCGTTGGCTTGCGCCAAAATTTTAGCGTATAAATCAAAGGATGGCCCTTCAAGCATGCCGTCTTTGGCAATATCGGTACAAATCACGTACTGAATCCCTTTAACTTGATACTCTTGGATAAATGGAATCAAATCTTCATTAGAATCTTCTAACCAACCAGAAACTGCTACTTTTTCGTTGTTGGCATCTGCTCCCAAAATAATTTTATCAGCACCATATTCTGCAATCCATTTTTCGAATAATTCTCTGTTTTTAACGGCAATACTTCCACCGGTAATTTGATTGGCACCACTTTCAAAAGCAATTTTCAAATCGGAATCCGATTTTAATCCACCACCAAAATCAATTTTCAATTTTGTTTGTGTCGCAATTTGTTCCAGTATTTTGTAATTGACAATTTGACTTGATTTTGCTCCGTCTAAATCAACCAAATGTAAGTATTCGATTCCGTGTGCTTCAAATGATTTCGCTACTTCAAGCGGATTCTCATTGTAAATAATTTTGGTATTATAATCACCTTTTGATAAGCGAACACATTTTCCATCAATGATATCTATTGCGGGTATTATTCTCATTATAAATAATTTAGAGTTTTAAAAAATTAGATAGAATTTGTTCTCCAATATCACCACTTTTTTCTGGGTGAAATTGTGTTCCATAAAAGTTATTTTGCTGTAATGCGGATGCATATTCTACCTCATAATTGGTTGTTGCAATGGACTCATCACAAGTAGGAACATAAAAACTGTGTACTAAGTACATGTATTCATTCTCTTTTATTCCCTGAAACAAAGCCGATTTTAAATTATAGATTGTATTCCAGCCCATTTGGGGTACTTTCACTTTTGGTGTGAATTTAATCACATTAACATCAAAAATTTCTAATCCTTTTGTATTGCCTTCTTCCGATGATTTACACATCAATTGCATCCCAAGACAAATTCCTAGCACAGGCTGTTTCAATGTCGGAATTAATACATCTAAACCACTGTCTATTAGCATTCTCATGGCAAAACTGGCTTCGCCTACACCAGGAAAAATAACTTTGTCAGCAGCTTTAATTTCTTTCCAATCGTTACTCAAAACAGCATTGTATCCCAATCTTTCAATGGCAAACTTGATACTTTGAATATTCCCTACTCCATAATTTATAATAACTATTTTCATCTATTTAATCTTATTGTTGTAAAGTCAAAAGGCATAAAATCAATTTTGATTTTCGCCTTTAGGGTTTTGACTTAATTAAAGCATTCCTTTAGTTGAAGGTAAAATCATCTTTTCAGTATCTCGTTTTACGGCTACTTTTATTGCTTTGGCAAAAGCCTTAAAAATGGCTTCTATCTTGTGATGCTCATTTGTTCCTTCGGCTTTAATATTGATATTGGCTTTCGCACCGTCCGAAAAGGATTTAAAAAAATGATAGAACATCTCCGTTGGCATTTTTCCGACCATCTCACGCTTGAATTCGGTTTCCCAAATCAACCAGTTTCTACCTCCAAAATCAATCGCCACTTGCGCTAAACAATCATCCATTGGTAAACAAAAACCATAGCGTTCAATCCCTAATTTATTGCCTAAAGCTTTTGCAAAAACTTCACCTAGAGCAATCGCTGTATCTTCAATCGTGTGATGTTCATCTACTTCCAAATCTCCTTTTACTAAAACCTCTAAATCCATTTGTCCATGACGCGCAATTTGGTCGAGCATGTGGTCAAAAAAAGCAATTCCAGTTTCGATTTTACTTTTCCCGGTTCCGTCTAAATTCAAATTGATATAAATATCCGTTTCGTTTGTCTTTCTTTCTATGGAAGCGGAACGTTCTTCTAATTTCAAAAACTCATAAATATCTTTCCAATTCGTGGTTTGTAAAGCAATAACATCTTCTAATTCGTGTCTTTTCGAAGATATTTCATCACTTCCCAAACTTTCGTCAGTATTGATAAAAATCGCTTTTGAGCCTAGATTTTTAGCCAATTCCACGTCAGTTATCCTGTCTCCAATTACGAATGAATTTTCTAAATCATACTCAGGATTATCAATATATTTTGTCAACAAACCTAATGCAGGTTTGCGAGTTGGTGCATTTTCGTGTGGAAATGTTTTGTCAATTAATACTGCTGCGAAAACAACCCCTTCATTTTTAAACGCTTTCAGGATCAAATTGTGGACAGGCCAAAAATTAATCTCCGGATGAGAATCAGTTCCCAAACCATCTTGATTAGTTACCATTACGAATTCGAAATCCAATTCCTTAGCTATTTTAGCTAGGTATTGAAAAGCATTTGGATAAAATTCTAATTTTTCAAAACTATCCAATTGATAATCACTTGGCTCCAAAACCATTGTTCCATCACGATCTATAAAAAGTATTTTTTTCATTAAAAAAAGTTTAGATTTTAAGGTTTAAAGTTGTTTTAACACCTCAATTAATTTCATATTTTCTATTTCGGTTCCAACAGTCAAACGCAAACAATTTTCGCATAAAGGTTGGGTTGTTCTGTTTCGAATTACAATCCCCTTAGCAATCAATTCAGCATATCTTTTATTGGCATCATCTACTTTGATTAAAATAAAATTAGCTTCTGTTGGGTAGATTTTTTGTACAAAATTGACGTTAAGTAATACTTTAAGTAATTCTTCTCTTTGTATTATTATAGAATTAATTTCTTCATTTATAATATTTAAATCATCTAATCGATTTAAAGCTCTTTTTTGAGTCAACTCATTCACATTGTAAGGCGGTTTTATTTTATTCAAAACCGAAATTACTTCAGCAGATGCATAGCATACTCCTAATCTTATTCCAGCTAAACCATACGCTTTAGATAGTGTTTGGGTAATGACTAAATTGGGGTATTCGTCTAGTTCATTAATCCAACTTTCCTTTTTTGAAAAGTCAATATATGCTTCATCAATCACTACTAACCCTTTAAAATTTTGTAAAAGGTACGCCACACTTTCATCAGAAAATGAATTTCCTGTTGGGTTATTAGGCGAACATAAAAAAATAATTTTAGTTTTTACATCAACAGCTTCAATAATTTTCTCGATTTTGGGTTGAAAATCGGATGAAAGCAAGACTTCTCTATTTTCTACTGCATTGATATTGGCCAAAACACCATACATTCCGTATGTTGGCGGCATAGTGATTACGTTGTCTGTTTTTGGTTCGCAAAAAGCTCTGAATAATAAATCCAATACTTCATCACTTCCGTTTCCCAATAAAATTTGATTAGTTTTGACATTTTTTTGTTTTGCCAAAATTCCTTTAACACTCATTTGTTGGGGATCTGGATACCTGTTAACCCCATTTTCAAAAGGATTTTCATTGGCATCCAAAAAAATCATATTCACAGTATCAAAACCCTCAAACTCATCTCTAGCCGAAGAATAAGGCTTTAATTGCTTTACGTTTTCTCTAACTAAACTATTTATATCGAAATTATTTTCCATTTTCAATTGCATTTAATCGTAGTGTAACAGCATTTTTGTGTGCGTGTAATCCTTCGGCTTCTGCCATAATTTCTATGGCTTTTCCAATATTTTGTATTCCTTTTTGGGATATTTTTTGAAAAGTCATTGCTTTAGTAAAACTATCCAGATTTACACCACTATAATTCTTTGCGTAGCCGTTAGTAGGTAACGTATGATTTGTTCCTGAGGCATAATCCCCCGCACTTTCAGGAGTATAATTCCCAATAAAAACAGAACCGGCATTATATACGCCGTTGCTGTAAAAATCATCAAATTCAGAACAAATTATAAAGTGTTCCGGTCCGTACTCATTGATTAGTTCTAAAGCAATTGTATCATTTTCTACAAAAATTAATTTTGAATTAGTAATCGATTTTTCAGCAATTGCTCTTCTTGGTAAAACCTCCAGTTGGATTTGGATTTCATTTTCAACGGCATCAATTAATTTTTTAGAAGTAGAAACTAAAATAACCTGACTGTCTGCACCATGTTCTGCTTGTGATAATAAATCAGATGCTACAAATGCAGGAACTGCAGTATCATCTGCCACAATTAATAATTCAGATGGTCCTGCCGGCATATCGATTGCTACGCCAAATTGAGTTGCCAATTGCTTAGCAACAGTTACAAATTGGTTTCCAGGGCCAAAAATTTTGTACACTTTTGGAACCGATTGGGTACCAAAGGTCATTGCTGCAATTGCTTGAATACCTCCAACTTTTAATATTTTTGTTACCCCGCATAAATTTGCAGCATATAAAATAGCAGGATTTATAATTCCATTTTTATCTGGAGGGGAACATAATACTATTTCGTTGCAACCTGCAATTTCTGCCGGGACTGCTAACATTAAAACCGTTGAAAATAAAGGTGCAGTTCCGCCCGGAATATACAAACCAATTTTTTGAATGGGTCTTTTTTCTTGCCAACACTTTACACCTTCGATCGTTTCTACTTCTATTCGCTCCGTTTTTTGGGCAATATGAAATTTTGTAATGTTTGATTTCGCAAGTGATATAGCCTCTTTCAGTTCTATGGAAACAGATGCTATAGCTAAAGCAATTTCGGCTTTGCTAACTTCAATTGTCTCGATTTTTACTCCATCAAAAAGAGAGGTATATTTTGCAACAGCAGTATCGCCTTTTTTCTGTACTTCGTTGAATATTTCTTTGACTGTTGCTTCGATATCATCAACAGTTTTTGTTGGTCTTTCTAAAATGGAAGTCCAAGTATCCGATTTTGGATTGTATATTTTATTCATTTTAATTGTATTCAAAGATTAGATGATTCCTAAATTAAAATAAGTGTTTTTTAATTTATTAAATGTTATTTGAAACTTTAAAGGACCATTTTTTCTATTGGACAAACCAAAATTCCTTCGGCACCAGCTTCTTTCAATAAATCAATCACGTCCCAGAAACTGTCCTTGTCTATTACAGAGTGTACGCTACTCCACCCTGGTTGCGCTAATGGCAACACGGTAAGGCTTCGTAAAACGGGTAGTATTTTTCCAATAGCTTCAATTTTTTCATTGGGAACATTCATCAAAATGTATTTTGATTTTCGAGCTCTCAGAACAGATTCTATTCTGAATTGTAGAATATCGATTAGCTTTTGAACTTCTGGCGTGACCTTTGGGGAAACCGCTAAAACAGCTTCACTGTTCAAAATTACTTCTACTTCTTTTAGATTATTTTTAAACAAAGTACTTCCACTGGACACAATATCTACAATAGCGTCCGCTAAACCAATATTAGGCGCAATTTCTACCGATCCTGAGATTTGGTGGATATCAACTTTTAATCCAAATGAATCAAAATATTCGTTTACCGTATTAGGATAAGAGGTGGCAATACGCATACCGTCAAGATCCTTGATGGAATTGTATTCAAAAGTTTTAGGAACTGCAACAGAAACTTTACATTTAGAAAAACCCAGTTTTTGAGCGATTATAATATTTTTTCCTTTTTCTACCAAAAGGTTATCGCCAACAATAGCAGCATCAACAACTCCATCTAATAAATATTGGGGAATATCTGAATTTCTAAGGAATAATACTTCTAACGGAAAATTCGTTGCTTCCGCTTTTAATTGGTCATTCCCATTATTGATGGAAATGCCACAATCTTTTAAGATTTGTATGCTGTCCTCATTTAAACGTCCTGATTTTTGAATTGCAATCTTTAATGTACTCATTTTTTAATTTTTTTTGTTTAAAATATTTTGATTGAGTACAAATAAGGGTAATAAAAAAACCCGTTTGATGTACTCAAACGGGTTTTAGAATATGTTGATTTACACACATATCATTAACACATCGCTTGAGAGCAATAATGTAAATGATGATGATGGAATTGATTTGTAAACATTGAATTTATTTTCTTTTTAATTCTTCTGCAAATATAGGAGATATATTTATTTAAAAGCAATTTTTATTTTAACTTATAGTTATGAATTTGTTAAAATTATTTTTCTTTCATCTGAATATCTAATTTTTCTGGAGATAAACTATCTTTATTAATCAATGGATTCAAGTCTTTTTCTCTAATTTCAGTGTGTCGAATCTCACCTCCTGTTGTACCTACATTAATGGAAATAATTCCTGATAGTAAAGCCAAAATCAAAGTGATAAATGAAAATATCTTTGCTAATCGAAACTTTTTGATAGAAGCTACTATTGAAATTAACGCAAAGAATCCAGTGACATAAAGTAGTAAAGCAAATTTTTCGGCTATTTCTTCATGTTCATGAATAATGGCTTTGCCAATTCCTGGAAAATCTTCCACTATCTCTTCGGCCCCTTCTCCAGTGCTCATGCTCAATATACCAAAAACGGTAGCAATAATTAATACAATATAGGCTGTGTTTTTTACGGAATCATTGTTTAAAAGCAATCCTGTTATCAATATTCCGATTCCAAAAATAGTTCCGATAATTGGAAAATGGTTTACCACCATATGCAAGTGCGCATCATTCATATTCGTTTTTTTTAGATATAAGTTTGTTAAGTGTTCTAAATTTAATAATTATAAACCAATGTATGAGCCATTCAGATAGGATTTAGGAGTACCCCTAAAGGATTACTTCAGGTTTACTTTAGAGAAACTCAATATAACAGTTGTGCCTATATTTTCTTCACTTGTAATTGTGATATCAATATTAAGTAGTAAACATAACCTTTTTACAATTGACAAGCCTAGTCCACTGCCTTTTATTTCAGGATGTTCATTCGATTTTGAACGGTAGAATTGATGGAAAATTCTATTTAAGTCTTCTTTAGGGATTCCTATTCCTGTATCAATTATTTGACATTCAATTTTAGAATGAGTTTCTTTTATGTTGACCGTTAAATTTCCATTTTCATTGGAATACTTTAACGCATTAGAAATCAAGTTACTAATAACAATTGAAAACAAATAACTATCCGTTTGCAGATAATAATCGCTAGGAAAATTAGTATAAATATTAATATTTTTGAACTTAATGAGGGGAGAATTCCGGGCTATAATATCTAAAAACACAGCATTTAAATAGACTTTTTCTATTTTTAAACTCTGATTTTGATTTTCAAATCGCGCCAATAAAAGCAATTGGTCTACTAAATGGTTCAATCGATTGACTTCTGCAATACAAAAATTTATTTTTTCCTCATATTCGCCCTGATTTCGAGGTTTCCTAATTAAAACTTCTAAGGTTCCTTTAATAACCGTTAACGGGGTTCTTAATTCATGTGATGCATCCGAAGTAAATTGTTTTTCTCTTTCAATGGCTGTTTCAATTCTATCCAATAAATTATTTATGGTTTGTGATAAAATATACAATTCGTCACGGTTTTGAGGCAAAGGAATTCTGGAAATTAGATTGTCTTTTGTAATTATATTAGAGGTCCTTATAATAGAACTAATGGGTTTGATACTTCTACCAGCAAAAAATCGAGCAATAAAAAAAAGTAGCACCAGAATCAAAGGATAAACAATAATCAGTACTTCGGATAAATTATTAAGTACCATTGTAGCATCTTCTAAAGACATAGCAATAAGGATGTAACCAATCACTTTTGTTTTTTGATATATCGGAACTTGAATTTGTCGAATCGAATTATCGGCTAATTTTGTGTCAAAAAGTTTATTTGATGGATTTTCTTTATTGAATGTTAATGTCGCTTTTTTAAGATTAGGAGATTTCTCAATAACATTTTTATTATGATCAACAAACTGAATGAATACTGGATTTACATCTAGTGTATTGTGTTCGCGTTCTTTCCATTCTTCCTGATCAATTAAATTAAATGTGTTGCCCAGAATTTCAATTTCAGATAAATGTTTCTCTATTTCCGTATTTATATCATTATTCACATGGCTGTAAACGCTAAATTCTACAATAGAATAAATAATAAAGAAAACTGCAAAAATCAATAAAGCTGTAGTTATAATATAATAAGAAGCGATTCTATTTTTAAAGGAAAGTTGTTGCATAATTATTTAGTCAATTGCAATATAGCCAACACCACGAACGGTTTTTATATAGTCTTGCTCAATTTTTAAATTCAATTTTTTACGAATTGCATTCATGAAAACATCAATAACACCCGTGTCATATTCAAAATGTATGTCCCAAACGTCCTCAATAATTTGAGTTCTAGTGCAGACTTTACCTTTGTTTTTTACTAAATATTTTAATAGATCAAATTCGCGTTGGGTTAAATTTACTTCATTTTCATTTACTAGAACACGATGTTTCGCACTATCAATTTCAATTGTTCCAAGTTTAAGGATGTGATTTTCATTTTGATTTCGGAAATGAATCTTAATTCGTTCTACTAATTCGTCAAAACTAAATGGTTTTTTTATATAATCGTTTGCACCAGCTTTTAAACCCTCGATAGTTTCTTGCACGGTATCTTTTGCAGTCAAAAAGAGGATTGGAGTGTGACTGTTTTTCAATCGAATGGCCCTACAGAGTTCCAATCCAGTCATTTTGGGTAACATCCAGTCTAGTAAAATTAAATCAAAGTTGTGTTTTAATGTTAACTCAAATCCCTTTAAACCGTCTGAAGCACTGCTTATTGTATACCCTTCTTCTTCTAATCCTTGTTTAAGGAATTGAATAATACCAGCTTCATCTTCGACAATCAATATGTGCATATTTTTACTACTTTAAATTTTATTGCATTATAAACTTAAACGCTATGGTGGCAATGTTAGCCTTTAGAGTATCACTTCTTTGATAATGATTGAATCTAAAATCAATGTTTTTTAGACCAAATTTCCAAATTTTTGAAGCCGTAAAAATATCGGTATAATTAATCCCAAAACCATATTGATTGGCATCAAATGTAGCTAAATCAGCATCGGAGGAATAATATCTTTGCGTTGATAGATGAGTTTCATAAGGGGCATAATATTTTGAAGCTATTTGTGTGTAATACCGATACATTGGAAAAACCGTGAATTTATCTGATACTTTTATAGGAAGTTCAATAGTTGCTGTATGGGATTGAATGTCCCAGTTATCAGAATAGAAGCGATAATAGGTTCTCACTATAAATCGTTCATTAATATAATAATTTAATCGTGCTCCTAATGGTATTTTAGATCTGGAGTCCGGTAATCGCTCTATGTCATCTGCCAGTTTATAAACACCCGTATTTGTTGTGCTTTCATAATTATTTATATATTGAGCTTGACCTATGTAATAATTAGCTTTATCAGCAAAATAAATTCGGTGATACGGAGAGGACAACAAACCTTGTTGCTGTAAAATATCAAAGAAAATGGAGAACTGTAACTTTTTAGTTACTACTTGAGAAAATCCAAAAGAAGCAGAATAGGAATTTCTATTTACTGCGGTAATGGTTTGAAATGCAGAAGGTAAATAACTCGTAGAGCCTTGTCCGTTTTGATCTAGAACAGTTACACCGTTAAAATAGCCTTGTCTCATAAAATTAGCACCATATAAGGAGTATTCATGAAGTTCAGTAGGATAAATAGGCCTCCATTGATCAAGGTACACATTAGCTTTAAAGCTTAATTCTGTATTTTTTTGATTAAAAAGAGTTGCAATTCCTCCGCCAAAACCGATTGAAGTATAATCGTACTCATTCGAAAAAGAAACATCCGAATTCCAAATAAAATTTCTAGAATCGCTACTATGACTATAATTAGCTCCAACTGCTACTAATTGATCACTTCTTGAAGCACCCGAGGATGCCTGCCATGGAGTTCCATTAGGTCCGCTCCCATTGGGACTGCCTGAACTGGAAGCTCCAGTTGAATTAAACGGGTTGATATTACTTGATGATGCTGATGAATAGGCTGATATCCCTAAATCAATTGTTAGAACATCATCTTCATTTAATGGCATTGCCACCACGATATTTGATGCTACATCCGTTAATTTTTCAGAACCAATTCCTCCAGAAACGGCTGATTTTGATCCGTCTTGGAGGTAATAACTGGCTAAAAAATCAACCTCAGTATTTTCTAACACTCTTTTTTTAAATACTGGAACCGTGCTTTTATCTTGCGAAAATACAGTGCCACTGATTAATAGTATTAAAAGTAAAAAATTTATTTTCATTGTGTAAAAATTACAATTTATATTTTTTTGCGCATTAGTTACAACCACAACCGCCTCCTGATTTACCCCCGTTTGCTCCTGCTGCCGCTTCTCGATATACTTGAAAAGAGGTTTCATATCGCTCCGCTGTTCTTGCAGTGAGTTTCATATCGGGATCATTAATTTTTTCTTTTTCATATTCTTTTACGGTGCTACACGATTGTAGAATCAGTACTGTGAAAAATAAAACCGCTATCGTTTTTACCATTTTAAATGTCGTTAATTAATTATATTTTTTGATGTCAATTCCTTTTGATGAAAAAATCTTTCCTTTATCATCAACAATAATGCACTCTACTCCCTTAAGTTGATTTACTAAATCAATACCAACCTCTACTCCAAGCACAAAAATTCCTGTGGCTAAAGCGTCAGCAATTTCAGTTTGCTTTGCAAAGACAGATACGCTTACCACGCCAGTTGCCGGATAACCTGTTCTTGGATCTATAATATGTGAATAGCGCGTTCCATTAAAAATCACATACTTTTCATAACTCCCTGAAGTTTCAACGGCACTATCTTCTAAAGGAAATGTAGCGAAAATTTTATTTTTATTCAAAGGGTTTACAATGCCCACATTCCAAAGTTTTCCATCGGGTTGTTTTCCCCAGGCATTGATATCTCCCGAAACATTTACAATACCGGATTTGCATCCTTTAGAAAGCAACAAATCCTTAACTTTATCAGCAATATAGCCTTGGCCAATGCCGCCCAAACCCAATTTCATTCCTTCTGATTTAAGAAAAATAGTCTGATTTTTTTTGTCTAGAATAATATTTTTATAGCCAATTTTCGCCACAGATTTTTTTATCGCTTCTTCCGTTGGCATTACTTTCATTGAACCATCAAACTTCCATATTTTGTCCATAGAGGCATACGAAATATCAAATGCACCAGCAGTAATTTGAGAAATTTTAATCGCTCTTTCTACTAAATCAAAAACCTCGGCATTTACTTTTACAGGTTGAATACCTGCATTTTTATTGACTAGTGAGATCTGTGTAGTAGGAATCCAATCAGAAATTAAGTACTCAATGCGTTTGACTTCGACTATAGCCAAATCAATGTACTCATTTGCTTTAATCGTATCGTTTGCCACAGCCGTAACTTCAAAAGGACTTCCCAACATAGACAACTTCCTTTTATGGGCAATCTGACCAAAAGAAACAATCGATGTCAACAATAAACAGAGTAGAATTGATTTTTGCATTATCTCTCAAATGAATGGATTAGTTCAATATATTCTGTAGGAGAAGTGTTTTTGAATCCTGTAATTCCTAATACACTACCTGTTTTATCTAAAAGTAAAACCAATGGAAAATTTCCCGACTTATTGTATTGTTCCGCTAGTTTTTTATTACTTTCTGACAATTCAGATGCTAACTGATTTACTTTTTTCTTTGGAAAATCAGCTTTGTAAATGACCCATTTTTGATCCGCTTCTTTTTGAAATTCTTCTGATTTCCAAATAGTATTTTCTAATTTTATACAGGGTGCGCACCAATCTGATCCTGAAAAAACAAGAAGAATGTTTTTATTTTCCTGAAGCGCTTTACTACTTGCCTCTTCAAAATTTGTTGTCCAGTTTTGGGAATATCCAAGTGTTCCTAAAAAGAGAAAAAAAATAAGCACGTGTTTTTTCATTAGAGATCTATTTTAGTGGTGTAAAAGTATTTAATTCTTCTGTAGGAATGCTTTCAAATGGTTAAAATTAAGTAAGAATTAATTATGTATAAAAGTATTAATTAATATTTATTTTCAATTTAATTCCCCCTTTAAAAGACACCAATTCATACTAACAACACATTTTAATTAAACATAAACGGTCAAAGTTGTTCCTGCTAATGTAGTTTTATACTCTTTCAAATTAGAAGAAGCTGGCCCGCTTGTAACAACCCCTTTACTTGTAAATTGGGAATTATGCCTTGGACAAACAAATTTATTGCCTCCTTCATCATAATTGACAATTACTCCTTCGTGTGGACATGCCGCTGAAACTGCTAAAAATTCACCTGCACTAGTTCGTGCAATAATTATTCCTTTGGTCACTAGAAACCCGCCGTTTGTAGCTAAAGTCCCCATGCTTACATCAACTGTAAAATTCGAATTAGCTGATGGCGCTGGAGTACCAGCGTTAGTGCCTGATCCTGTATTGGTGTCATCTGAACTACAGCTTGTGGCCATGCCTGCAAGGCAAGCCGGTAACAAAACTGTTGCAGCTCCAAATCCTACTCTTGCAAAAAATTCTTTTCTAGTCATAATTCTTTTATGTATTGGGTTAGTATATATAAATGTATACGAAAAAAATACAGCTGTAGTTTTCATTTAACTAAAAAATAAAATAAAAGTTACTCATAGCTTTAAAACATTAAGCAATTCTTAAAAATTAGTACTAAAGTTTATGTTTACTTTTACATTTAAATTTATTATCATGCAACTGTTTCAAAAAACTGCACCATTCTATTATTTACTACTATTCTACACGACTGTAAGTTTCATTTCTAGAATAATTCTTTTATTCCATCCTATTACCCAAGCCTCATTTACTGCTATTGATACCCTATCACTATTCGTATTTGGTTTCCTTTCTGATTTTTTTATTTTTATATTGATCAGTGCCTTTTTATGGATATACCTTATTTTCATATCCAATTCTAAATATTTTAAACCCTACGGTTACATCATTTTTGGTTTATTTGTAGGATTGTTGATTTATGTTTCATTTGGAAATACTATTCTCAATGAGTATGGTGGTGCTTTGCCTAAAATTGGTATCATTTTTATAGCAATTAAAACAGTCCTATTTGGATTGCTACTTTTTTTGCCTACATATCGAAACCAAATACGATTCTGGCTGTTTTCTTTTGTCATTTTTCTTTATGTTGTTCTAATTTTACAAAACGGAATTAGTGAGTACTTTTTTTGGAATGAATTTGGGGTAAAATATAATTTTATTGCAGTAAATTATTTGGTTTACACCAATGAGGTAATAGGAAATATTATAGAGTCATATCCTGTTATTCCATTGTTTACTGTACTTTTTATTGTTGCAGGAAGTGTAACCTATTTAATTGTAAAAAAATCAAAAAAGTACATTCAGAGCCTCCCAGGATTTGTAGAAAAAATAAAACTGTCAGGAATTTATTTTTCGCTTTTTGGTCTTTCATTACTGGCCATTCCATTTTTATCTTCAAAAGAAAACTCACATAATGTTTTTGCAAATGAGCTGCAGGCAAATGGTATTTATAAATTCTATCTGGCATTTGTGCGCAGTGAACTGGATTATTTCAAATTTTATAAAACAGTTCCCAATAGAGAAGCCTTTGCGCAATTAAAGAAACAAATTCCTTCCATTTCAGGAGAAACAACTTTGAGACAAATAAAAAATGAAGCTACTGAAAATCATAAAAATGTAGTACTAATAACTATTGAAAGTTACAGTGCCGAATTCATGAAAATGTATGGTAACGACAAAAATATCACTCCTTTCTTAGACAGTCTGGCCAGCAAAAGTTTAGTTTTTACAAACCTCTATGCTGTTGGAAACAGAACAGTTCGTGGACTTGAGGCAGTTACTTTGTGTTTTCCTCCTACAGCAGGGGAAAGTGTGGTAAAAAGAAAAGACAATAAAAACAAGTTCTCAACCGGAACTGTCTTTAAACAAAAAGGGTACACTGTAAAGTTTATGTATGGTGGCGATGCTTTTTTTGATAATATGGAAGATTTTTTTGTGGGAAATGGATACGAAATTGTAGATAAAAAAACGTTCACTCCAAAAGAAATCACTTTCGATAATATTTGGGGAGTTTGCGATGAAGATATGTACAACAAGGCCATCACGATTATGAATACTGAGGCAAAGGCAAATAAGCCGTTCTTTAATCATATAATGACCGTAAGCAATCACAGACCATTCACTTATCCTAATGGAAAAATAGACATTCCAGGCGATGCAAAATCTCGTGACGGTGGAGTTAAGTATACTGACTTTGCAATCAAAAAATTCTTTGAAATGGCTAAAAAACAACCTTGGTTTACCAATACTGTTTTTGTTATTTTAGCAGATCATTGTGCTTCAAGCGCAGGAAAAATAGAGCTGCCGGTAGACAAATATAGAATTCCAGCCCTGATTTATAGTCCTGATTTTATAGCACCTAAAAAATATACCAAGCTAATGTCACAGATTGACATAATGCCTACAGTATTTGGATTATTAAACTTTAATTATCAAAGTAAATTTTATGGTCAGGACGTGCTAAAATCTGATTATAAGCCCAGAGCTTTGATCGCAACGTATCAAGATTTAGGATTAATAAAGGATGGTATTGTAACAATAATATCACCCAAACAAAAAGCCAAACAATTTCAATTGACCTTAAAACCAAAGCAAAAAGTAGGTTTTGATTTTCAAATTTTTTACAATCAGACACCCTTGATAAAAGAAAGACCCAATTTAATAAAAGAAACGATTTCCTATTATCAAACAGCCTCTGATATATTAAACAAAAAAAACTATCAAAAAATTAATTAGCAAAAAAAAACGGGTGAAATTAAAGTTTCACCCGTTTTAAATTATATTTTTTTTTGTTATTCTTTTTCATTTATTAAACCAAAAAGAGTGCCTTTTTCAAAAGTTTTTAAATCCTTTTTCAATCCTTTACTATTGCGTTTTGTGAGTTCAGCTGCATCAAGATTGCTTAAATCGGGTTTTCCTGCATTTACCCACGCTGTATACCAAAAACTCGCAGTTGCAGTAATTGCTTTTTTCATTTGTTTTTCAACCATACCGTTTAACTCCGTATGAAATTTGCTTGCATATTCATCCGAATATTGCATACCTCCATATTTGTTTTTAACTACATTTCCTGCGGCATCCGTTACATACATTTTGTTTTCAGCGGTTGTTGATCTTAGTTTTTTATCCGCTGCTAATAAAGGATCTACTAAACTGTGAGTATCAAAAATAATATTCCAAGTTGCTTTATCTACATTTTCTAAATATATAGCTTCCGGAACATTTAACTTATAATCTTTGACAAACAATTCAGGCAAACGACTTTCCCATAAAGAATGAATTCCTTTTTGATTCGTATTTTGGCCATCATGATTATCAGAAGTATGCAAAGGCATGTGTGCATCTGCAATGTAATGCCCTAAATCACCCGCAATAAATAATATTTCGTTTTTTCTTTTTTCTTTAAAAGCCTTAGTCAACTTGACCATCATATCCTGAATGTACCAAGGTAAAATTCCATTTTTAGTCAAGAATTTCTCCTCATATTTTAGTTTTGCCTCTTCCATAGTTTTGGGAAAAGTTTCTACATCACCAAAATTCTCCATGTCAAAATAATGACGAGGGGCTTCAGCTTTGTCGTTTAATACATTTCTTCTTAAATCTGGGACCGTAGATTCTTGCGTGATAAAATCAATATGATTATAAAAAAAAATTTGTAATGGTTTTGGCAGTGCCATTACAGCTGCTCTGTTGATTCGCTCATGACCGATAATTCCCCATGACATAAGAAAAAAAGCAACTCCAATAGTAGATAAAACAATAAGTGTAGGTCTGATTTTAAATTTTTTCATTAAATTTATTTTTTTTGAGATACAAATATATTTCTTTAAATCGTTATTAAGAAAATTTGGGTTTAAGATTCTGTTAATAAAAAAGAAAACAACAACTATGTTTCGACATCAAGGAAAAAACAGAACTTTTGTTCATAATCTTCGTTTAGCTACTTTGTTGTCTTTTGTAGCCGGAATAGTAAATGTTACGGGAGTATTATCTATAAATACATTGACTACAAATGTAACTGGTCATTTTGCTTATTTTGCCGAAGAAATAATGAAGCAGAATTATCTGGCTGCATTAACTTTTTTAGTTTTTACCCTTTTCTTTTTGTTAGGTGCTTTTACGTCTAATTTTTTAGCAGAATTGATTTCTAAAAAACATCCTAATTTATCTCATGTTATTCCAATTTCACTGGAAATGATTGTTTTAATAAGTGTTGGTTTTTTTGGAACGCAATCTGGCTTAACTAGTTTTGAAGGAAATTCGATCGCTTTTTCAATGCTTTTTGCTATGGGAATACAAAACTCATTAGTTACTAAAATTTCTCAATCAACAGTACGAACTACCCATTTAACAGGACTTTTTACAGATTTAGGAATAGAATTGTCTCAATTATTTTTCTATAAAAAAACCGAAGAAAACAAAATATTAAAAACTAGTATTTTTTTAAGAGTATCCATTATTATTTTCTTTTTCATTGGTTGTTTTTTAGGAGGCTTTCTTTATGTTTTTTTAAAAATGAAAACCCTCTTTATTGCAGCAACTTTTTTATTAATCGCACTTTTGTATGATTATTTGCGATTAAAATTTCATATAATCAAACGGAAAAACGTTCTACGTAAAATTATTTTAAATAAACAACCAAGATTAAAGTAGCTAAAGCTATCGATATCCATAACAAAATTCCCTGCGTAAGTGGTTTCCATCCCACCGATTTAAAAACAGTTTTATTTAATCCGGCTCCAATTAAAAATAAAGTTACCGTCAAACCTATTTTGGAAACTGAAACTAGGTGCGGCGCTACACTCGCCATTTGTGGCAGATAGGTATTGGCAGTCATCGCCAAAATAAACAATCCAATAAAATAAGGAATTTTTATTTTGCCCGATTTATTTTTAAAAATTAATGCCGTAATCAATGCTACTGGAACAATCCATAAAGCACGGGCTAATTTTACCGTAGTTGCTATTTGTAAGGCTTCAGGTCCATATCTACTCGCAGCTCCTACCACAGAGCTTGTGTCATGAATAGCAATGGCGCACCATAATCCAAATTCTTTTTGTGATAAATCCAACCAGTCACCTACAGCAGGAAATAAAAACAACGCAATTGAATTAAGAATAAAAATTACACCCAAAGCCACTGACGTTTGCTTTTCATTTGATTCGATTACTGGTGCAATAGCAGCTATAGCACTACCTCCACAAATTGCAGTACCACACGAAATTAGATGAGAGGTTTTCTTGTCGGTTTTAAACCATTTTCCAAGTAAAGTTCCTAAAACTAAAGTAGCAGCAATAGAAATTACAGTAAACAAAAAACCTTCTTTCCCAGCTGATACTGCGTTGTGAACATTCATCCCAAATCCTAAACCAACAACTGAAAATTGCAATAAATAATTAGTGGCTTTATGATTTAATTCTAAGAAAGGATGTCCAAAAAGATTGGCGACAATCAAACCCAATACTAAAGCAATTGGCGGAGAAACAAAAATTGTAGTACAAAACAATAACAAGGCAACAAAAATGAGTTGCTGCAATGTGGAGTTTACTTTTAAAAAAATAAAAGATTCTTTTTGAATTACTTTTTGATGCGTTTCCAATGTAAAGCTGTTGAATTATTACAATACAAAGATGGAGCGATAAATCTATTTACACCAATCGAAAATTATAATCTATCATAACTTTAAATTATAATGATTGGAAATATTCTGGATAAACAAATCGGACAGTGAATCGGTTTTTCCTTGTAACGTAATAACATAAAAAAAGCGTTCTATAATCAGGTCTTTAATGTCTAATATAGCCAGTTCATTGTTTATAAGTTCTTTTCTTATTGCATGAATGGATATAAAAGCCACACAATCAGAGTTCATTAAATAGGACTTTATACTTTCGGTGCTGCCTAATTGCATTTCAATTTGTAGTTCTGATAGTTTGATCTCAAATGGTTTAAATGCATGTTCAATAACTTCAAGTGTTCCTGAACCTTGTTCACGCATTAAGAAATGCATACTCTTAAGATCCTCTTTGGTCACTTCATCACGATTTACTAATGGATTGGAACTCTTGCAGACTAAAACTAATTCGTCTTTTAAAAACTCGGTGTATTTAATGGACTTATTTTTTGATTGTCCTTCTACAATTCCTATTTCAATTTCCTGTTTTAATAAGGCATTTTCTATTTGTTCCGTATTTCCATTTAGCAAACTCACTTTTACATCCTGCAATTTTTGATGGAAACGGGCTAAAAGTGGCGGAATTATATACTGAGAAATTGTAGTACTGGCTCCTAAACGCAACAATCCGGAGCGTTGATTTATCAGCGTACTCATATCAAAATCTATCTCACGGTATACTTCAAAAATGTTTTTAGTATGTTTTAATAATACTTCACCGGCAGTTGTCAGCGCGATTTTAGAACCATTTCTATCAAATAATTTAATTTTATACTGCTCCTCTAATTCCTGAATATGTTTTGAAATGGCAGGTTGCGTAATAAACAATTCTGTTGCAGCTTTTGTAAAACTCAAACGGTTGGCAACGGTATAAAATACTTTCAGTCTAAAATCCATGATGTTAAATTGTATTACAATAATCCGTTGTATTTTCGAACAAACCATTCGGTTGCCAGCAAAATTGAAATTAAAGCCAATAACCAAATCCAATCAATTAAAGGCGTTTTGGTAACACTATTCTTTTGTATCGTCTTATATTCCTCATTTTCCAAAAGCGTTTTAAGCAACAGATCTACTTGATCCGGAAAAAATGCTTTTCCTTGTGTTTGTGTTGCTAATTGTGTTAATTTTTCGACATCGGGATTGACAAATTGCTTTTCGATATCAAAATCAAGAATTTTAAAATTGCTAGAATAGTCCGTTTTTGAATTTAATTCTTTTACTGTAAAAGTATAAGAACCCGCTTTAAGTCCGTCAAGATTGACTTTATAAGAATTATTTCCTTTTAATAAATCGTAATTTTTAGTTTGCTTAGTTTTAATATCTGTCACTGCAATAGTCAAACGAGCCTTTTCATCAAACTCATAATTTTTATTGAAAAATTGTGCTGTTATTTCAATGGCTTTACCAGAATTATAAAAACTTTCATGTTCAACTACTAGTGATTTTTTAGAATTATTAGAAGCCAAAAACTGAATTATCTTATCCATGAAAATATCATATTTTTCAAAAGATTGATTGTTGATATGCGTTTGCAAACGCCATTTCCAACTGTTTTCTCCCAAAAGATAAGCGGTTCGTTTGCCTTGATTTTCCGTAAAAGCCAATAAAGGTGAATTGGTATTAATTGTTCTAATTTTTGATGAAAGCAAAACTGACACCGCCCCTTTTGTAGTTACGGTTCCAAAAGCATTTTGCAAAGGCGGTAAATTTTCAAAACCGATATTTTCAGCTGCAAACAAATTAAACTGCGCATTAAAAACCGACAAATAATCTTCTTTCTGTACGCTCATTTTAAAGCTCAAATTATTCTGTTGCTGATTTAAAAAATTAAAATCGGTGTTGTTTCCAGTAATAATAAACGTATTGATTCCGGCTCCTTTATTATTCTCAAAAATAGTTTTGAATTCGCTTGTTGGTTGGTATAAAATAAAAACATTAAAATTTTGTAATGTTTTGATTTCATTTGGCTTAACAATAGTTACTTTACGTTGTACATTGGACTCGATGGCTCTTTTTAGCGCACCTAAATCGGGATGGTTTATAGCTGATATTATGGCTATACTTGTTTTTTGATCTATAACTTCAACCGCAAAATTCTTGGTGTTATTATACGTGTTTTTTTCCTTTTCTTTCGATTCAATAGTAGCTTTAAAAACCTGTAATCCTATTTTATCAGCCGGTAAAAGTACGCTTATTGTTGCCGTTTTTTTGGAGGGTGAAAAGGCAATAGATTGTTTACTGAATACCGAATTTCCTTGTGAAATGATAAAATCTGCTGTTACACTTTTAGTTCCTGAATAGTGCAAAAATGCTTCAATAGGAAATTTATTTTTGTGAAAAGCATATTTATTAACATTCAATTGACTGATTTTAAAATCTAACAAAGTTGTAGTGTCACCTACAATTATTGGATATACTTTATTCACAGCATCAAAGCTATAGACATAATCATTACCAGAAGTTTGATTTCCATCCGTAATTAAAACCGTTGGGTAGTTTGTGTTTCTATAAATGCTTTTTAGATTTTTAGCTACAACATCAATATTCGTTTGGGTTCCTTTAAAATTAAATAGTGCTGTTGGTTCAAAATCGTCTGAAAACTGATACGATTGCACATCAAATTTCTTTTTTAAATCTGAGTTTGATTGTATTTTTTTATGCAATTCCAATGCTTTTATATTAGCATTCAAAAAAGAAATGGAACTGGAATTATCAATTACAATAGGTAAAGGTGTTTTTACAGTTTCAAGCGTATTTTTTGTTAGTATAGGATTAATCAATAATAATAAAATTCCGAAAATAGACATAAAACGCAAAAAAGCCAAAAACCAACCGACTTTCGATTTGTTTTTGGCTTTGTAGATGTATTGATAAAATGACAAACCACCAGCTATTAGTAAAGAAAGAAGTAATAATAGTATAGTGTTTGTTGTCATTTATTCATCATTAAAAGATTAAAAAATTAATTGCGTAGTTCAAAAACCTTTAAATCTTTGAATTTTAGAATCTTTTAATTAAATTTAGGTAAGCATTCCTCCACAAACATTCATTACTTGTCCCGTTACATACGCGCTCATATCTGAAGCAAAGAAAAGACATGCATTAGCCACGTCTTCGGTAGTTCCGCCACGTTTCAACGGGATTCCGTCTCTCCATCCTTTTACCACATCTTCGTTTAATTTAGCAGTCATTTCTGTTTCTATAAAACCCGGAGCAATTACATTACAACGAATGTTACGAGATCCTAATTCTAATGCAACAGATTTAGAAAAACCAATAACGCCGGCTTTAGAGGCAGCATAATTTGTTTGTCCTGCATTTCCTTTAACTCCCACTACAGAACTCATATTGATTATAGAACCAGAACGTTGTTTCAAGAAAGTACGTTGAATGGCTTTGGTCATATTAAAAACCGATTTCAAATTAACATCGATTACATGATCGAAATCTCCTTCAGACATGCGCATCAATAGGTTGTCTTTAGTAATTCCAGCATTATTTATTAGAATATCAACCGTTCCAAATTCAGCCAAAACTGCGTCTACAAGTGTTTGCGCTTCATTAAAATCGGCTGCGTTAGATTGATATCCCTTAGCTTTAATTCCTAAAGCATTCAATTCATTTTCAAGAGCCAAAGCTGATTCCACTGACGAACTGTATGTAAATGCAACATTTGCACCATGTTTTGCAAAAACTTCTGCAATTCCTTTACCAATTCCGCGGCTTGCGCCTGTAATTATAGCAACTTTTCCTTCTAGTAATTTCATATTATAATGATAAGTATGTTTATTATTTTGATGTACAAATATAGATTATTTAAGCGTTTTATGAAATTTGTAGTATAAAAAAAGCCTTACAGAGGTAAAGCTTTTAAATAGTAATTTTTATAATTTTTGAAATTGACTAAAAAGCTACATTCCATTTTGGCAGTCTTCCATTTTCGTCAAGGAAGTTTTGTAAAACTTGTCCTTCTACAAATGTTGGAATCACTTTTGTCTTATCATTAAATGTTTCATACCAAACCACTTCAAGCGTGCTGATATCCTCGATTTTCATTTGTGCTGGCCAAGAATATTTTCTTCCAGTTTTTGCAAATTGGTGTCCTTCTACAATTTTATCTTTCAAGCCACCATTTTTAATTTTCAAAGTTCCGTTATTTTGAACAGTTCCAGTAGAACCAACCATAATTAACTCTTTTTCATCTCCTACGGAATACACTAAAAACACTCCAGATCCTTCTGACGCATTACAAACTTCTGCTAAACTATCATCAGCAGTAAATGAAAACTGATTGGTAACTTTGAATTTTTTTAACTCTTTGTACATATTATTTTATTTTTATTTAAACTGGCTTTTACAAAAAAATACCCCACAAAATCGTGAGGTCCATTAGAAACCATTCGTTTATGTTTGTTTTTATTAGGATTACATCTGAAAAAACAGATCAATTTAATAAAGTGCAAAGATATTTCTTTAATTCAATTTATAATAAAAAAGCCCCACAAATTGTGAGGCTTTTAAAAATATTTAATTAAAGTTTAGATTAACCTAAAACTTCTTTTACTTTTTTACCAATTTCAGCTGGAGAATCTACTACGTGAATTCCACATTCTCTCATGATTTGTTTTTTAGCTTCAGCAGTATCGTCAGATCCACCCACGATTGCACCTGCATGTCCCATTGTACGTCCTGGAGGAGCAGTAACTCCTGCAATGAATCCTACAACTGGTTTACGGTTACCATCTGCTTTAATCCAATGCGCTGCATCGGCTTCTAATTGTCCGCCTATTTCACCTATCATTACGATACATTCTGTTTCTGGATCGTTCATCAATAATTCAACTGCTTCTTTTGTAGTTGTTCCAATGATTGGATCTCCACCAATACCAATTGCAGTAGTGATTCCTAATCCTTGTTTTACTACTTGGTCAGCTGCTTCGTACGTTAATGTTCCAGATTTAGAAACAATACCAACAGTTCCTTTTTTGAAAACAAAACCTGGCATAATTCCAACTTTAGCTTCGCCTGGAGTAATTATTCCTGGACAGTTAGGTCCTATTAGACGAGCATTTCTTTCTTTAACATAACTATTTGCTTTTATCATGTCAGCAACTGGTATTCCTTCTGTAATTGCAATAATTACTTTAATTCCGGCATCTGCAGCTTCCATAATTGCATCTGCAGCAAAAGCTGGCGGAACAAAAATGATAGTCGTATCAGCTCCTGCTTGTTCTACAGCATCTTTTACAGTATTGAAAACTGGTCTGTCTAAGTGAGTTGTTCCCCCTTTTCCCGGAGTTACACCACCAACAACGTTAGTACCGTACTCAATCATTTGAGAAGCATGGAAAGTTCCTTCGCTTCCTGTAAAACCTTGAACAATTATTTTGGAATCTTTATTAACTAAAACACTCATGATATATTTTTTATGTAGTTTTTAAAATCGTTATGCAAAAGTATAAAATAGTAAGCACTAATCAATATTCAGCATTCAGTTTTTTGATACTATATTAGGATAATTGGCTCATTTGGTAGCCTCGAAATAATTTATTGTCTTTTATTTGCCAAATAACTATAAAATGGGCTAGTAACATCTCCTCTCTTGGGTTCTCAATCGTTTTTACAAAATGAGAATACCGTACCGAAATCATATCGTTTTCACCAATAATATGGCTTATACGAACCTTGGAACGTACATAAGCTTTGCTCAAATCATTAGATAAATTTAATAAAGAATCATAATTCAGCTCTACAAATCCTGTACTACTATTCCATTCGACAATCACCTCTGGATGTAAAAAATCTTTTATGACTTCACTATCAATGAGAGCATCAGATTTGTAAAATTTCTGAACGATTTCTTTAGCAGACATATTATTTTAGTTTAGTAAGAATTTCTGGTATCTTCTTGATATTAGCTAGCTGTTTCAATTTTTCTCTTGATTCTTCAATTGGTGTTCCAAAATATGATTTGCCTCCTTCTACTGATTTAGTCACTCCAGTTTGTCCAAGAATAACTGCCTTAGCGCCAATTGTTATTCCGCTAGTGGTGCCTACTTGTCCCCAAATGGTAACTTCGTCTTCAATAATTACACAGCCAGCTATGCCGGTTTGAGAAGCAATTAAACATTTTTTTCCAATCACAGTATCGTGACCTACATGCACCTGATTGTCAATTTTTGTTCCTTCCCCAATTGTTGTATCGCCTGTCACTCCTTTGTCAATGGTACAAAGCGCTCCAATTCCCACATTGTCTTTGATAACAACTCTTCCACCTGAAAGTAATGGATCATAACCTTCGGGACGTTTTTTATAATAAAACGCATCGGCTCCAAGAACTGTTCCAGCATGAATAATTACATTATCCCCAATTACAGTGTAATCGTAAATAGATACATTGGAATGGATTAAACAATTTTTACCAATAATAACATGATTCCCAATAAATGTATTTGGCTGAATTATAGTGTTTTCCCCTATTGAAGCTGAAGTAGCTATTGAAACATTCGAAAATTGAAAAGGCCTAAAATAATGTGTTAATTTATTAAAATCTCTAAAAGGATCTTCTGAAATCAACAAGGCTTTCCCTTCTGGACACGCTACATTTTTATTAATTAAAACTATTGTTGCTGCTGAGTTTAAAGCTTTATCATAATACTTAGGATGGTCTACAAAAACGATATCACCAGATTCCACTACATGAATTTCATTCATCCCTGTAACCGGAAAGGTAGCATCACCAACATATTTACAATTGATGATGTTGGCAATTTCTTCTAAAGTATAAACTTTTTGGAATTTCATAAATTTAGTATTCAGTTTCTATATTCAGTATTCAGCTAGCATGTGAGCTGAATACTGAGTAGTGTACTCTATTCCTTTACACGTTCCATATAAGAACCTGAGGTCGTATCAATTTTTATTTTATCACCTTCATTAATAAATAAAGGAACATTTACTGTGGCACCCGTTTCAACAGTTGCTGATTTTGTAGCATTTGTAGCTGTATTTCCTTTAATTCCTGGTTCAGCATAAGTTACTTCTAGTATTACAGATGCTGGCATGTCAACAGAAAGGGGTAAATCAGTCTCTGTATTAATACTTACCATTACATTTTCGCCTTCTTTCAATAAATCTGGCGAATCTAAAATGTTTTTATTTAAAGTAATTTGTTCAAAAGTTTCTGTATTCATAAAATGAAAATCATCACCTTCAGGATATAAAAATTGAAATTTATGGTTTTCTACTCTTACTTCTTCGATTTTATGACCAGCCGAAAAAGTATTATCCAATACTTTTCCATTTGTTAAACTTCTCAATTTAGTTCTAACAAAAGCAGGACCTTTTCCTGGTTTTACGTGAAGAAATTCAATGATTTTATAAATATCATTGTTGTATTTAATACACAATCCGTTTTTAATATCTGATGTAGATGCCATTATTTTTGTTTATTTGTTTTTCTACTCAGGTCTTTCTCCCGTAGGATAGGAAACTGGTTGAAATTATTGTTACTTAATTATTTTATATATGTACTTACTTTCTCTAATCCTTCAAAGACGGTTGGAAATTAATAATTTCCGGAATATCCTTTCATTACTCCTCTAGATGAATTTCTGATAAAATCAATAATTTCATCTCGTTCTGGAGTTGCTTCCATTTCAGCTTCAATAATACCCAATGCCTGAGTAGTATTGTAATTTTTCTGATAAAGAATTCTGTAAATATCCTGAATTTCTCTTATTTTTTCAGTTGTAAAACCGCGTCTTCTTAATCCAACAGAATTAATCCCAACATACGACAACGGCTCTTTTGCTGCTTTTGTGTAAGGAGGAACATCTTTTCTTACCAAAGATCCCCCAGATATCATGGCATGATCCCCAATTTGAATAAATTGATGAATTGCAGCCAATCCTCCAATAACGGCATATTTTCCAACAGTAACGTGACCTGCCAAAGCGACCCCGTTTACAATAATGGCATTATCGCCTATATGACAATCGTGCGCAATATGTGCTGTTGCCATTACCAAACAATTATTTCCTAAAGTAGTTTGTCCAGATGCTATCGTTCCTCTGTTAATGGTTACACATTCTCTAATGGTACAATTGTCTCCAATTATTGCCAAAGAATCCTCTCCTCCAAATTTTAAATCTTGAGGAACCGCTGAGATTACTGCGCCCGGGAATATATTACAATTTTTTCCAATTCTTGCCCCTTCCATTATTGTAACATTAGAACCAATCCAAGTACCATCTCCAATAATCACATTATTATGAATGGTGGTAAAAGGCTCGATGACAACGTTTTTGGCTATTTTTGCGCCTGGATGAACATAGGCTAGTGGTTGATTCATCAGCTATTATTTATTTTTATATTTATCAGACTAAAAGACTTCAATTGATATTTTTAGATTCAATTGAAACGTTTTTGATCCAAATCTATTGTTTTTTTGCAATTTGCGCCATTAATTCCGCTTCAGCAACAAGTTTCCCATTCGCATATGCATTGGCTTGCATGTGGCAAATTCCTCTTCTGATAGGTGTTATTAAGTCACATTTAAAAATTAAAGTATCCCCTGGCAATACTTTATGCTTGAATTTGACATTGTCTATCTTCATAAAATAAGTCAAATAATTTTCTGGATCCGGAACGGTACTCAATACCAAAATCCCTCCAGTTTGCGCCATGGCTTCTACAATTAAAACACCGGGCATAACCGGAGCTTCAGGAAAATGACCAACAAAGAAATTTTCATTCATGGTAACATTTTTCATCCCTACAACATGGCTTTCAGACATTTCAATAATTCTATCAATCAATAAAAATGGAGGTCTATGAGGAAGAACGGCCATAATTTTATGAATATCCATTAATGGCTCTTGGTGTAAATCAAAAACTGGAACATAATTTCTTTGTTCTATCTTTATGATTTTTGCCATTTTTTTTGCAAATTGAGTATTTACAAAATGACCGGGCTTGTTGGCAATTACTTTACCTTGTATTTTAGTTCCAATTAAAGCTAAATCTCCCACTACATCTAGTAATTTATGTCTTGCAGCTTCATTTGGATAATGCAACGTAAGATTGTCTAAAATCCCATTTGGTTTAACCGTAATTTCATCTTTTCCAAAAGCAACTTTTAAATTCTCCATCGTTGCAGCAGAAATTTCTTTATCTACATAAACAATAGCATTATTTAAATCGCCACCTTTTATCAAACCATTTTCTAGAAGAGATTCTAACTCGTGTAAAAAACTAAAAGTTCTGGACTCTGATATCTCCGTTTTGAAATCAGCAATGCTTTTCATGTTTGCATTTTGTGTACCTAAAATTTTAGTTCCAAAATCAACCATTGCTGTTACACAATAATGATCACTTGGCATTACTAAGATTTCACTACCTGATGCTTCGTCAATAAAAGAAATAACTTCTTTGACTACATATACATTTCTTTTTGCATTCTGCTCTTCAAATTCTGCTTTTTCAAGTGCCTCCACAAAATACTTAGAAGAACCATCCATAATTGGAAGCTCTGAAGCATTCAACTCGATAATGACATTATCTAAATCACACCCAACTAACGCAGCAAGAACATGTTCTGGAGTTTGAATTTTTACCCCAAGCTTTTCTAAATTAGTTCCTCTTTGTGTGTTGACAACATAATTAGCATCTGCTTCAATGATAGGATGTCCTTCCAGATCTATTCGAACAAAAGTAAAACCATTATTCACTGGAGCAGGTTTAAAAGTCATTTTCACTTCTTTACCGGTGTGTAGTCCAACTCCAGTTAGCGAGATTTCTGTTTTGATGGTCTTCTGTTTAACCATTGTTTCCATTTTTTTGGTTTAATATTTGTTTTTTTAATTCTTCTATTTCTGCTACAATTTTAGGTAAATTCTTAAAATGAACATACGATTTACTAAAATCATTGTATCCAAACGCAGGACTTCCTTGTAAAATTTCATTGTCTTTTATATTTCGGCCCACACCAGCTTGCGCCTGAATCCGAACATTATTTCCTATAGTCAAATGTCCCGAAATCCCAACTTGACCGCCAATCATTCCGTTTTTTCCAATTTTTGTAGAACCTGCTACGCCTGTTTGAGCAGCAATAACAGTATTTTCCCCTATTTCTACATTATGGGCAATTTGAATTTGATTGTCCAGCTTTACTCCTTTTCTAATAATTGTTGAACCCATTGTGGCTCTGTCAATTGTAGTACAGGAACCAATATCGACATTATCCTCAATAATCACATTTCCTATTTGCGGAATCTTAGTATACGTTCCATCTGAATTTGGTGCAAAACCAAAACCATCAGCGCCTATTATAGCTCCAGAATGAATGGTACAATTATTCCCGATTACAGTCTCGGAATAAATTTTTGCTCCAGCAAATAATAACACATTATCACCTATAATCACATTGTCTCCAATGAAACAATTGGGATATATTTTTACGTTTTCTCCTAAAACTACATTTTGACCTACATAACTAAAACTACCAAGATATAAATTATCTCCGTATTTTACACTTTGCGAAAGGAATGAGGGTTGTTCGATACCACTTTTATTTGACTTTACCTGATTGTAAAATTCCAATAATTTAGAAAATGCTGCATAGGCATCTTGTACTTTTATCAGTGTGGTTGTCAAAATCGATTCTGCAACAAAAGTATCATTAACTATAGTCACTGATGCTTTTGTCGAATAAATGAAGTTAAGATATTTAGGATTGGACAAAAAAGTAAGTGACCCTTCAGCGCCTTCCTCAATTTTTGACAATCTAAAAACTTCTGCCATGGGATTCCCTACAACTTCACCTTCTAAAATCCCCGCTATTTGTTCTGCTGTAAATTTCATTGCGACAAAAATATAAAAAATAGATTTTAAATGGTGTTTTTATAGTAGTTGTTTTGGGAAACAGATGTAATACTTAGTTACCAATTTAGATAATGATTTTAAATTCAGCTGATCAGAAGATTCAATTACGTCCTCAATTGTACAGTCTTTTTTCAAAATCCGTATGGGTTCTGCCTCTTTACTGTAAGCCTGATTCTTTATTTTGCCTTTAAATATAAAATAATTAGTCTCTGATAGCGAAATATTATTCTCTATAGCAAAGCGCTCCTTTAATGGCTGTAATTCTTCAATCGCTACTTTTTCACTTGTTAATTTTATTTTTAATAAATCTCGGTTTACTATCATTTTACTCAAAGACGACAATATGAAATCTTCTTGTTTTTGCCACGATTTTAAAGCGCCTATAATATCAAAATCATCCAATTGAGCAAATAAATCTAAGGTCTCAGTATCAAAGGTATCTTTGGTAACCTTGTTTTGCATGAAAAACAATAGCGGTTCACTACAAGGCAATAATATTCCCTTTAAGGTTAATTCTTTGGCGCGTTTTAAGATTTTCATCAAAATTAACTCTGCGACTAAACTCGTTTTATGTAAATATGCCTGCCAGTACATTAAACGTCGAGACATCAAAAATTTCTCTACGGAATAAATTCCTTTTTCTTCAATTACCAAATAATCATCGACTACATTCATCATTTGAATCAATCGCTCCGAATTGACATTCCCTTCTGCTACTCCTGAGTAAAAACTGTCACGTTTCAGATAATCCATACGGTCCATATCCAGCTGACTCGAAATTAGTTGCAACATAAATTTTCTAGAGTATTCCCCTTTAAAAATTTGAATAGCCAAACGCAACTTGCCGTTGAATTCTACATCCAATTGGTTCATGAATAATAATGAAATTTCTTCATGATGTACATCTTCAACAATACTTTTTTCCATGGCGTGCGAAAATGGACCATGCCCTATATCATGTAATAAAATAGCAATGTACAATGCATTTTCCTCCTCAGGAGAAATTAAAACACCTTTGAAACGCAACACTTCAACTGCTTTTTGCATCAAATGCATGCAGCCTAAAGCGTGATGAAAACGGGTATGATTTGCTCCTGGATATACTAAATAAGACAACCCCATCTGAGAGATGCGACGCAAGCGCTGAAAATAAGGATGCTGAATTAAATCGTAAATTAAGGCATTTGGGATGGTAATGAATCCATAAATTGGATCATTAAATATTTTAAGCTTATTGATTTGACTCACTATTAAATTTGTTTTAAGGTCAACAAATATAAGTAAATTAGACTTCAAAACAGAAACGTTCCTTATTGTGATTTGGAGCCAAAAAAAACGGAGCGTTTGAAGCGCTCCGTTGTTATATTTTTTTAAAGTTTTCTAATCCAAATATTTCTAAATTGATTTTTAGAATCATGGTCCTGAAGTGAAATAACATCCTCGCCATGAGACGAAGGATAATTATGTAAACCGATGTAAAGTGTTAAACCGTTTATGGTCGTGTTGTTTTGTACTAAAACACCATTTAATAACACCGTAATTCTTGCAGGAGCATCAATTCTTCCATCTGCTTTGAATCGGGGGGCCGTATAAATTACATCATAAGCATTCCATTCTAACGGAGTTTTTACCACATTTACTAATGGAGAGTGGTCTTTATATATACTTCCTGCCTGACCATTGTTGTACGTTCTATTGTTATAGGAATCTAATATTTGTAATTCGTATCTGTTTTGAAAAAATACGCCGCTGTTTCCTCTCGCTTGTCCGCCATCTAAAACAACATCTGGCGCACTCCATTCTAAGTGCAACTGACAATCTCCAAAAGCCATTTTGGTTTGAATAGCTCCGGAACCCGGAACAACTTCCAGATAGTCTTTGTCAACAATTTTCCATCCAGCAGGCTTACTAATATCTTTTTGACTTACCCACTGCTCTAAGTTTTTCCCGTCAAACAATATAATCGCATCCGATGGTGCGTTCCCAAGCGTTTTAGCTGGCGTGATAACTTTCACTTCTGGTTCCCAAATTTCAGTCATTTCTGGTTTCATGGTCATTGGCGAAACCTCCGGTGGCGTATTCACATATTTGTGTTGTGCGATACTTATAGTTGCAGAAAATAAGGCAATTATTAAAAAAGAGCTTTTGAAGTTTTTAGATGTCATAGTATAATTCATTTGGTTTAATAAAATGGTAAGATGGATATTGTTCTCTTTTCAATATTAAGCATTTTTTTTTCACCAACTAACTTTTAATTTAAATATAACTAATTGAGGTCTAAACTTTAGATTTTCACATGAAAGTTACAACTCCAATAAATACAGTTTGTTAAAAATTAACACAAATTTAAGTTCGTTTAGTTCGGTAAACTATGAACTAACTGTAGTTTTGTAAAAAAAATTATGGATACTTCACAAAAAGACAGAGAAGAACTAATCGAGATGTTTGGAATTCATTTTGAGTTAATGTATAATTTACCACCACTGGGTTCCAGAATTCTTGGGTTACTGATAGTTGATGGTTGTAAAACCGGATTAACTTTTGAAACTATAGTTGAAAAACTAGGTGCTAGTAAAAGTTCCATATCTACAAACTTAAATCTGCTTTTAAAAATGGATAAAATAAATTATTACACTTTATCCGGTGACCGAAAAAAGTATTTTAAACCTTCCCCATTCAGTGAAAGATTAACTAACTACATCAAAATCCTTGATTTTGAAAAAAAAATAATAGACAAATTAATTCTATATCGAGAGAAAACTGTCTCTTGTGCAGAAGAACAATGTAATATGGAAAATGTCAAAGCCTATAAAGCCCATGTTTGTGAAGTCGAGGAACTTCTGATTAAAACTATTGAAAAATTCAAAGAAATAGAAATAAATAATAATTAAATCAATTTTAGTAAATATTCCGGTATGAAAAAGAGAACTTTTATAAGTGCAATTTTGTTATCAATAAGCTTGCTCTCCTGTAAAAAAGAAACCACTCCAACAGGTCCTCCTGTTATGCAATATAAGGTAGTCGAAATAGGAACATCAAATACCACTTTATTAGCAGAATATCCTGCGAGTTTAGAAGGAGTTACAGATATTGACATTCGTGCAAAAATAGACGGATATATTGAAAAAATATATGTGCAAGAAGGTCAGGAAGTTAAAAAAGGACAACTGCTTTTTAAATTAGAGACCCAAACTGCAACACAAGAAGCCGGAGCCGCAAAAGCAAAAGTTACTGCTGCTCAAGTGGAAGTCAATCGTTTAATCCCTTTGGTAGAACGCAACATAATCAGCGATGTACAATTAGAAACTGCTAAAGCAAATTTAGCGAGTGTTAAAAGCACTTATCAAAGTATCCTTGCAAGAATTAATTATGCTACTATAAAAAGTCCGGTTAACGGGATTGTAGGAACTTTGCCTTTAAGACTGGGTAGTTATGTGAGCAGTCAAACTGTAGAACCATTAACTCGTATTTCAGATGTGAGCATCATTTATGCTAATTTTTCAATAAATGAAAAAGAACAGTTGGATATCATGATAAATGCTGAAGGAAAGTCATTTCAAGAAAAAATAAACAAAATGGAAGCTGTAAATTTGGTTTTGAGCAATGGGATGCATTTTGAACAAAATGGTAAAATTGAGACCTTTAGCGGACAAGCCAATGCACAAACTGGCTCCTTTAATGTAAGAGCACGTTTTGCAAATGGAAATAAATTATTGCGCTCCGGAGGAAGTGGAACAATACAAATACCAACTGACTTAAAAGATGTTATTATTATCCCACAAAAGGCTTCATTAGAATTACAAGATAAGCGTATCGCTCTTGTTGTGGGTAAAGATAACAAAGTGAAAACGGTTCCAATTGAAGTGCGCGCAATTCCTGGTGGTAAATTTTTTGTAGTGGATAGCGGGTTAAATCTAAAAGATAAAATACTTATAGAAGGCGTTGGGATAGTAACTGAAGGTACACTTATTAAGCCTGAACTTGTTGATTTTAAAACTATAATCAATCCAACAAAAAAATAATTGACAAACTAACTATTGAATAAATAACAAAATATGTTTTCAAAATTCATTGACAGACCGGTATTGTCAACGGTGATCTCTATTATCATCGTAATTTTGGGGGTTTTAGGGTTAATCTCGCTTCCAGTTTCACAATATCCAGAAATAGCGCCACCTACGGTAACTGTATCAGCAAATTATCAAGGCGCCAGTGCCGAAGTTGTAATGAACTCGGTAGTAATTCCATTAGAAGAACAAATCAATGGTGTAGAAGACATGACTTATATGACTTCTACATCCAATAATGATGGTTCGGCAGCCATTAATATTTATTTTAAATTAGGTACGAATCCAGATTTAGCTGCTGTGAATGTACAAAATCGGGTATCACGTGCTGCGCCTTTATTACCTCAAGAAGTAACAAGAGCAGGTGTTACTACCTCAAAGAGACAAAGTGATAATATTTTGATTTTATCACTTTACAGTGAAAACCCTGATTATGATGATACTTTTCTTCAAAATTATGCTAACATCAATATTTTACCTAAAATAAAACGTGTAACGGGGGTTGGAGAAGCAATGATTTTTGGTCAAAAAGACTACTCCATGCGTATTTGGCTTAAGCCAGATGTGATGGGGGCTTATGGACTAGTTCCCGCGGATATTACCGCTTTATTGGCAGAGCAGAATATTGAAGCAGCCCCAGGACAATTAGGGGAAAGTAGCGACCAATCTTTTCAATATGCTCTGAAATATAAAGGGCGTTTACAAAATGCAAAAGAGTTTGAAGAAATTATTGTTCGTTCCACCGAAAACGGAGAAATACTCAAATTAGGTGATGTAGCAAAAATTGAATTAGGTGCTGTTAATTATGCTAGTAATACATTTACAAACGGAAATAAATCTATTGCAATTGCAATTGCTCAAACGGCAGGCTCTAATGCACAAGAAGTAATTGAAGGGTCCTTAAAAGTATTAGATCAAGCGGAAATAAATTTTCCTAAAGGGGTAAAATATGCTACATTAATTAATGCCAATGACTTTTTAGAAGAATCAATCACAAAAGTAATTCATACCTTAATTGAAGCCTTTTTATTGGTTTTTATTGTGGTTTTTATCTTCTTACAAGATTGGAGATCAACGCTTATACCTGCGATTTCCGTGCCTGTCGCTATTTTAGGAACTTTCTTTTTTCTAAGTTTATTTGGCTTTACCATCAACTTACTAACGCTTTTTGCCTTAGTACTGGCTGTGGGAATTGTGGTCGATGATGCTATTGTAGTGGTCGAAGCTGTCCATGCCAAAATGGAAGCTGGTGAACACGATCCCAAAAAAGCAGCTCATAGTGCCATGCAAGATATTAGTAGTGCAATTATTTCCATTACGCTTGTTATGTCGGCAGTATTTATTCCAGTTTCGTTTATTAGTGGATCGGCAGGAGTTTTTTACAAACAGTTTGGAATAACTTTAGCTGTTTCTATTGTTTTATCCGCTATTAACGCACTAACCCTTTCCCCTGCTTTATGTGCCATTTTCTTAAAAGAACACGATAAAAATGCCAAGAAAAAAGGTTTTGCAGAACGTTTTTATACTGCATTTAATGTTGGATTTGACATAACAACTGCTAAGTATAAAAGGTCAGTTGAATTTTTTATAAAACGCAAGTGGTTGGCTTTTTTGGGAATTGCAATTTTTGCAGGAATTTTTATCTTATTATTAAATATTACTCCAAAGGCTTTTGTTCCGGGTGAAGATACAGGAGCAATTCTTTCAGATGTTTCGCTCCCGCCAGGTACTTCATTAGAAAGAACTGAGGAGGTATTATTACAAATTGAAAACAAAGTAAAAGACATTCCGGAAATAAAAGAAGTGCTTCGTATTTCAGGTCGTAGTTTAATAAGTGGTACTGGTAGTAACTACGGAATGGTCATTGTAAAACTGAAAACCTGGGCAGAACGTAAAGATGCTAATCAGGAAATAACAGCTGTTGTAGCAGAATTATTTAAACGGACAGCCTCCGTTAAAGATGCAAAAGTACTGTATTTTGCGCGTCCTACACTTGTTGGTTTTGGTTTTACTAATGGTTTTGAATTTCAATTACAAGATCAAAAAGGAGGAAGTATTCAGGAATTAAACGAAGTCAATAATAAATTTTTGGAAGCTTTAAACAGTCGTCCCGAAATCAAATATGCAGCCACCTCTTTTTCGCCAAATTACCCCCAGTATCGAATTGATTTGAATGTTGCTGCTATAAAAAAATCAGGTTTAACGGTTACGGATGTTTTAGGAACTATGCAGGGATATTATGGTGGGGTTTACGCCTCTAATTTTAACAAATTTGGTAAACAATACCGAGTAGTTTACCAATCTGATCCAGAGTTTAGAAGTAATCCTGAATCATTAAATAAGGTATTGGTTAGAAATAATAATGGTCAGATGGCTCCTATTTCAGAATTTGTGAGTTTAGTAAAAGTATTTGGCCCTCAAGCAATAGAACGTTTCAATTTGTTTACTTCTGTAAAAATCACAGGGGCTCCAAATGAAGGTTTCAGTTCTGGAGATGCCATTAAAGCAGTAGAAGAAGTGGCTAGTCAAACCTTACCTATTGGATATAGTTATGAGTTTTCAGGAATGACTCGTGAAGAAATTAGTGCAGGCGGTCAAACCTTGTATATTTTCTTACTGTGTTTGGTCTTTGTCTATTTCTTATTAGCTGCTCAATATGAAAGTTATATGCTGCCTTTTGCTGTATTAATTTCATTACCAATTGGTTTAGCGGGAGCGTACCTATTTGCTTATTTATTTAATGTAAGTGATAATATTTATTTACAAATTACTTTAATTATGCTTATTGGATTGCTTGCTAAAAATGCCATTTTAATAGTTGAATTTTCTGTCGATTCTAGAAAAAAAGGGATGAGTATTACGCAAGCTGCTATTCATGGTGCTGTTGCTCGTTTACGTCCTATCTTAATGACATCATTTGCATTTATCTTCGGATTATTGCCTTTAATGTTGGCTAAAGGAGCTGGAGCTGTTGGAAACAATGCTATTGGAACCGGAGCAATTGGCGGTATGTTGATCGGAACCATTTTTGGAGTATTTGTTATACCCGTATTGTTTATCGTTTTCCAAACGCTACAGGAAAAAATTTCTACAAAACCACTTCCTGTAGAAAATCACGAATCAGATGTTGCACTTTTAAATGATAAAAATGAAGACTAAGTTAAATAGAATAGCTGTACTTGTTATAACCGCAACGGTACTGCAATCGTGTTTTGTTGCCAAAGAATACGACAGACCAGAATTAAAAACGGAAAATTTATACCGAAACGAAATCGTTTCAACCGATACCGTTTCTCTTGCAAATGTTGCTTGGGATAAGGTTTTTACAGATCCGATTTTACAGGAATATATTAAAAAGGGATTAAACAATAATCTTGATATCAAAATTGCTATGCAAAATATCGTGGCGGCACAAGCCACCATGAAACAAGGAAAAGCAGGCTACTTCCCTACTCTTTCTGTTGGTGCCGATTGGACACATCAAGAACTTTCCAGAAACAGTCAGTTGGGTGCCTTAATCAGTGGTGGTGGTGGGGCTACTAACGTGGACCAATATCAGTTTACAGGAAATTTATCCTGGGAAGCCGATATTTGGGGTAAAATAAGAAGCAACAAGCGCGCTACTAATGCTCTCTATCTTCAAACTACAGCAGCTAATCAAGCCGTAAAAACGCAACTGATCGCTAACATTGCAACAACATATTATCAATTACTTTCTGTAGATTCACAAATAAAATTAGCGGAGAAAACGTTGTTAAACAGAAACCAAAGTATCTTAACTATTATTGCCTTAAAAGATGCGGGAAATGTAACAGAGGTGGGCGTTAAGCAAACTGAAGCTCAAAAATATGCAACCGAAATTATAATAGCTGACCTTAAAAATACTGTCATTATTCTTGAAAACACCTTGAGTATATTGATGGGTGAAGGTTCTGCTAAAATTGAGCGAAATACTTTTGAAATGCAAACTATGCAACCTTCAATTACACTTGGGGTTCCCGCAACCTTACTTAGAAATCGACCTGACGTGATTGCGGCGGAATATAATTTTATTTCAAATTTTGAGCAGACTAATATCGCTAAAAGTAATTTTTATCCAACATTAAAACTTACAGCAACCGGAGGTCTTCAAAGTATTGATTTGAAAGAATGGTTCAGTGCCAATTCACTTTTTGCAAACGTGATTACAGGGTTGACTCAACCTCTTTTTAATCAAAGGCAAATTAAAACAAGGTTTGAAATTGCCAAAGCCAATCAAGAAAAAGCCTATCTCCTGTTTGAGCAGTCGTTACTAACTGCAGGAAAAGAAGTTTCAGATGCCTTAGCACTATACAATAATGAAACGTATAAACTCACCGTTCGAACAAAACAAGTCGATGCTTTAAATAAAGCCACGGATTATTCAGATGAATTATTGACCTATGGTTTAGCTAATTATCTAGAAGTTCTGACCGTAAAAAACAATGCGTTAAATGCGGAATTAAGCTTGATAGACAACAAATTCCAACAATATAAAGCGATAATTCAATTGTACAGAGCCCTTGGTGGGGGCTGGCAATAATCAGATTGCTTGACTACTTATTGATTCCTGTTTCTTCAAAACCACTGCTTATTTTACCGGCAGTGGTTTTGTCTTTTATACCATTTGTCTTTTTAAGAATTAATTTAATCTTTTATTTCAGTTGGATTGGAATCCAAATTTCCTCTTCGGAACTGAGTTCGTTATTCTGGTACTTTTCTCCTAATAATTCAAAATGCACTCTGTCATCCAAAACATATTCAGAGTTGGGCAACCAAGTTCTAAAAATATACTCAAAGGTTTTTGAAGCAGTCCTTACATCACATTTGTGAATAAAAACCGCATACAATCCTCCATCCAAAATAATCGGTTCCATTGCTTTTGGAACTTCATTGAAATCAGTTACTGCAACAGCGGCCCATTTTTCGAATTCAGTATTTGGATTAAAAGTATTAAAATATGATGCATCATATTTTTGTAAAGAATACAAATCGCTACCAATAGTATTCTGGATTTCCTTTCTTCTTGACATAAAATTTTTCCAAAGTTCCGCAGTTTTATTATTGGATAACGAAAGTGTAATTCGTATACCAATCAATTTTAATTCTAATAGCGTTTCAATTCTTGGATGCATATAAAATTACTTTTTTAGATGAAATAAAAGATTAATCAGTCGCTAATATAGCGTATCCGTAATTATCGGACCAGCCAGATGACAACGGCAACAATTTTCGGGTGTGGGCTTCTCTTATCATGCCGTTTTTTTGTAAAACGCTAATAGAACCAATGTTTCCCACCGCACAACCCGCTTCAATCCGATGCAGATTCAGATCATCAAATCCAAAACGGATAATTTTTTTTAAAGATTCCGTAGCGTATCCTTTGTTCCAATGCTCTTTGTGAAATTTAAACCAAACTTCCGCATTTTTATATTTTACTTTTCCCAAATTAATTCCAATTAAACCTATAATTTGGTTTCCGGAATTTAATTCGACCGCAAAAGTAAAATGAGTTGTAAGTGCTTTATTATTTTCAAAAACCCACTTTTCTAAAAGGAGTTTTGTTTCTTCAATAGCTGCCGGAATTCCTAATGTATTGAATTCATCCGTTTCTTTCAAAGAATGTAATTTGTGAATATAATCCAAATCCAATAGTGCAATTGGTCTTAGTATTAACCGTTCCGTTTTGAGAACTAAAGTATTCATTTTTTGTTTTTAATAATTTTATCGATCTCAAAACGCTCATGATATTCTATTTGATTGTTTCTGTCATATCGAATAAAAGAACCATTTTTCTTGCTATTTTTAAAATTGCCTATTTGCCAAAGCTGTCCAGTTTCGCGATAAAAGAGCCACTCGCCTTCCATCACTCCATTAATAAAAGTACCTCTTGCTTTTACTTTTCCATTTTTGAAAAAATAAGTCAATTGATCTCCAACTAATTCATGGGCAATTTGTCCGTTAACGTAGTATTTTTTGTCTAACATTTGAATTTAATTGTATTCCTTGTTCAGAATTAGTCATTGTTAGCAACACAAGCAGCATTTCTAAAATTGAAAGATATATACAAGCTTTACAATTGCAAAAATAAATTAGCGGTGTTGGTCAATTAAAATAACATTTCCATCTGGGTCAGTGATCATAAAGCCTGCTGGGCCAGACGTTTTCTCATCTACTTCAGGATCTATTTTTAGACCTTTGCTTTTTAGTTCTCGTTGAATTGCTCTAACGTCTTCAAAATCTGCTATATTGTTAGCATTTTCATCCCATCCAGGGTTAAAAGTCAAAATATTATTCTCAAACATTCCCTGAAAAAGTCCGATTAATGAATTATCATTTTTCATGATGAGATAATTTTTTTCTAAACCTCCAGCAAATACTGAAAATCCCAAATTCTCATAAAATTGTTTAGATACTTGAATGTCCTTTACATTAAGACTCACTGAAAATGCTCCTAATTTCATATTCTTCACTTTTTTAATGTTGTTTTTATCTTTATCCTGTTCCATCGCAATTTTGTTATCATTTTTATTTAAAACTAAAGTGTTAACGTAGAAGCCTATCCCAAATGACCCCAAAAACCCTATAATTATTAATATATTTTTTTTCATGGTGTTTTATTAAAAGGTAATAATTTAGTTAATTATGCATACAAATAAGAGTCTCTAATTGAATAGATTTACAATCCCTACACTTCATACATTTACAATAATTTTATAACGTTTGTGCTTTCCTTCACCTAACTGTTTGATCATTTTCATCCGTACTTCGTTTCAATTAGATTAATAAATAAAAGCTAGATGCTCGCACTCTTATTAAGTAATATTTTGAAAACAGAAACAATTTCAGTACTACAGAAAATGTTGAGGTATACTTACATTTAATTAGTAATAACAATATTAACAATGGAAAATAGTTTAATTATACAATATTTGACTGATATTATGTAACTCTTTCGGGGAACAAAACAGTAAACTTTGTTTCCTGACAATAAAGTCATTTTATAAAAACAAAAATAATGAAAATAAACAAATTTTTTCCAATCATTGCAATAGTATTAATGGCATTGCTGTCTAGTTGTGACCAAACAAATGACAATACTACTTCTTCCGGAACTTCAGCTTCTTTAACTGCTAAAATGTCCTCTAACATTGCTCCAACAGGTAAATCAGTCGATGCTTCAGAAAAAGTTAGCTCATTAAGTGCCGTTAATCTTGGAATTGCAGGAGATTTTACAATTCTTTCAAAAACTGGAATTACAGATGTTTATAAATCAACAATTACAGGAGATATTGGTTCCAGCCCAATTACTGGTGCCGCTATTTTAGTTAAATGCGATGAAGTTCTAGGAACAATCTATTCAACTGATGCTACCGGACCACTACCGTGTAGTATCACTAATGCTACACGATTAACTGTTGCTGTTGGAGATATGGAGACTGCTTATACAGATGCTGCTGGAAGACCAAACCCTGATTTTTTAAATTTAGGAGCGGGAAATATTGGAGGAAAAACACTTACTCCAGGTTTATATAAATGGTCAACTGCACTTAATATACCTACAGATATCACTATTTCAGGTAATGCAACAGATATTTTTATTTTTCAAGTTGCTGAAACCCTTAAAGTAAGCTCGGGTGTTAAAATCAATTTAGCGGGAGGTGTACAAGCCAAAAACATTTTCTGGGTAGTTTCAGACGCGGTTACATGCGGAACGAGTAGCCATTTTGAAGGAACAATATTAGGAATGACGGGTATTAATTTGCAAACCGGAGCAACAATCAACGGAAGAATGTTAGCACAAACTGCTGTAACTTTACAAATGAATACAGTGACACAACCCAAATAATTAAACGAATAGATTTATGAGTAAGCTGTCCAAAAGTAATTTTGGACAGTTTTTGTATTTATAAAAAAGAATTGAAAACGTATAATATTTATGATCTGATGAAAACAAGGATACACACCTAAAAAATCCTATTTATTTTTAGATTATTCTATTTTCTCATTTTTATAAGGCACCAATAATTATTCATTCCAATTATTCTCGCAAACTCAAGAGAATGGTATCCGTGTCCTTTTACGTTTTATCAATACATCCCTAAAACGGGAACCGTAACTGATAAAAACACACAATGTAAAGCCTTACGCGTAAAGAGATTACGGAGAACGAGGCACGCCTAAATGCAAACCAAAATAAAACAAAAGTGAATTGCGATTTTATGAAATGTAGCATAAATATGTTAAAAAATTATCATAATATTAGCAGGTAGCCGTTGCAAAAAAATGTAATTTGGCACTTTAATTTACTTCTTTCGAATACTTATTACTACAACTTATGGATAAAATAAAAATACTTTGGGTCGATGATGAAATCGATCTTTTGAAACCACATATCTTATTTCTGGAAAAGAAGAATTACGAGGTAACGACCTGTAACAATGGGCTAGATGCCATTGGAATTTTTGAGGAGAACAACTTTGATATTGTTTTTCTTGATGAAAATATGCCTGGGATGAGCGGATTGGAAACCTTATCAGAAATGAAGGAGAAGAAGTCTTCGATTCCCATGATTATGATTACTAAAAGTGAGGAAGAATACATTATGGAGGAAGCCATAGGGTCTAAAATTGCCGATTATTTAATCAAACCCGTGAATCCAAACCAGATTTTGTTGAGTTTGAAGAAAAATCTGGATCATTCCCGATTGATTTCGCAAAAAACAACGCTGGATTATCAGAAAGAATTTAGAAAAATTACCATGGAAATGGCAATGGTGAATTCTTATGAAGATTGGATTGAATTATATAAGAAATTGATTTTTTGGGAACTGGAATTGGAAAATATTGACGATCAAAGCATGGTTGAAATTCTTGAATCCCAGAAAACAGAGGCTAATTCACAATTTGGAAAATTTATTGAGCGTAATTATGAGGATTGGTTTGCTTCGCCTGTTCGCCAAGGCTCGAGTGCACCAAAAGCCGATAAGCCTGTACAATCGCATACTTTATTTAAAGAATTAGTACTTCCTGAACTCCAGAAAAAAGACAAACCTATTTTATTTGTAGTCATTGACAACTTGCGTTACGATCAATGGAAAACCTTTGAAAGCGTAGTGGGAAATTACTATAAACTGGAAAAAGAAGTACCCTACTACTCCATTCTACCTACGGCTACACAATATGCAAGAAATGCTATTTTCTCCGGCTTAACACCGCTGGAAATGGAAAAACAATTTCCTCAATATTGGAAAAATGACCCAGAAGAAGGAGGTAAAAACCTTTTTGAAGCTGAATTTTTGACCGCGCAATTAAAACGATTGGGTTTAAATATCAAGGAAGATTATTTCAAAATCACGAATCTTGCAGGCGGTAAAAAGTTAGTTGAAAATTTTAAATCATTAAAAAACAACGACTTAGTCACTGTGGTTTATAACTTTGTGGACATGCTTTCTCATGCTAAAACAGAAATGGATGTTGTTAAAGAACTTGCTTCTGATGATAAAGCGTATCGATCGCTGACGTTGAGTTGGTTTAGGAATTCTCCGCTGCTGGAAATCATTCAACAAGGTCAAAAAATGGGTTTCAAATTGATTTTGACTACTGATCACGGAACGATAAACGTAAAAAATCCATCAAAAGTAGTAGGTGATAAAAATACAAGTTTGAACTTACGATATAAAACAGGACGCAGTTTGACCTACGAACAAAAAGATGTATATGCAGTGAAAGAACCAAAAAATGTTGGATTACCTACCATAAATATGAGCAGTTCTTATATTTTTGCAAAAAATGATTTATTTTTGGCTTACGTCAATAACTACAATCATTATGTGAGTTATTATAAGAATACCTATCAACATGGTGGAATTTCATTGGAAGAAATGATTATTCCATTTTTAGTTTTTAACCCGAAATAAGAGATATCTGTTACCCATTTTTAGGTTTAAGTACAACCTAAATTTTAAACTTTAAACAAATTTTACAGAATGAATATCATTTTTTCTATCGACCAGCTCGAGGAAGTAGCCGAAAAAATCATAGCATTAAATCCGAATAAAATTATTCTTTTTCATGGAGAAATGGGTGTTGGAAAAACGACTTTGATTAAACAATTATGTAAAACATTAGGTGTGAAAGGGGCTACAAGTAGTCCAACTTTTTCTTTAGTTAATGAATATGAAACTACTACTAATCAGTTAGTTTATCATTTTGATTTTTATAGATTAAATGCTGAAGTAGAAGCTTTAGACATGGGTGTGGATGATTATTTGTATTCCGGGAATTGGTGTTTTATAGAATGGGCAGAAAAGATACCAAATTTGATTCCTGAAACCCATTCAGTACTAACTATTGTGCTGCTTCCTGACGGAAAACGCGCTTTAACCTTAAGTTAAAAGTAATTATGAATGTAGACAATACCGTAGAAATTATCCCTTTTACAATAGATTTAAAAGAGTCCATAAAAATCTTGAATCTGGAGTGGTTGAGAAAATATTTCAAGGTGGAACCCAAAGATGAAATTGTACTTTCGGATCCGCAAGGTCAAATAATAGATAAAGGTGGAATGATTTTTTATGCAAAATATAATAATGTCATTGTAGGCACCGTTTCCTTAATAAAAATAGATAACAATAGCTATGAATTAAGTAAAATGGCCGTAACAGATAACCTTCAAGGTTTGGGTGTAGGAAAAAAACTACTGTTGCATTGTTTTACTATTGCTGAAGGAAAAGAAATTCAAAAACTGATTTTATATTCCAATAGGAAATTACTACCCGCCATTCATTTATATAAAAAATTTGGTTTTGTAGAAATCCCTTTAGAAGATGGCGTTTATGAAAGAGCCGATATAAAGATGCAACGTAACATATTATAATAATCAATCATTAGTACTACTGAATATATCAAAATGCTAATTGTACTTTTTATAAAACTTTTTACGTAAATTGTACCCTTAATATAATAACATCAATGTCAATTACTATAACTCCGTTTACAAAACAACAGCTATTGCCTCAAGAGGAAAAACTGGAGATTGCAAGACAAAAAAGTGAACTTTTTATTGGGATTCCTAAAGAAACTAGTTATCAAGAACGTCGTATTTGCCTTACACCAGATGCTGTAAATTCATTGACATATCATGGTCATAGGGTGATGATAGAGGCAGGAGCAGGATTGAGTTCTAGTTACACCGATAAAGAGTATAGTGATGCTGGTGCCGAAATTACTAATGACACCCAAAAAGTTTTTAGCTGTCCGATGGTATTGAAAGTAGAGCCTGCAACGCTCTCTGAAATTAAAATGATGAATCCACAGACAATTATTCTGTCCGCAATTCAATTAAAAACCAGAAAAAAAATATATTTTGAGGCGTTAAGCAAAAAGAAAATTACCGCCCTAGCTTTTGAATACATTAAAGATGAGGATGGTACCTATCCCGCAGTGAAATCCTTGAGCGAAATAGCCGGTACGGCTTCTATTTTAATTGCCGCAGAATTGATGATAACCAATGAATTTGGAAAAGGATTGTTATTCGGGAATATTACTGGCGTTCCTCCTACTGATGTGGTTATTTTAGGCGCTGGAACAGTTGGTGAATTTGCAGCCAAAACAGCCATTGGCTTGGGTGCTAATGTTAAAGTTTTTGATAATTCCATCACTAAATTACGCCGACTTCAAAATAATTTAAATCAGCGCATTTTCACTTCTACGATTCAACCTAAATCTTTATTAAAAGCCCTAAGACGATGTGATGTTGCTATTGGTGCTATGCGAGGCAAAGAACGTTGTCCCGTTATTGTAACAGAAACTATGGTAGAACACATGAAACACGGAGCCGTAATTGTAGATGTTAGTATTGATACCGGAGGCTGTTTTGAAACTTCTGAAGTCACATCTCATGAAAAACCAACCTTTATCAAATACAATGTAGTTCATTATTGTGTCCCAAACATTCCTTCTAGATATTCTAAAACCGCATCGTTATCCATCAGCAACATAATCTCTCCTTACTTGATGAAAATTGCCGAAGACGGTGGTATTGAAAGAGCCATCCGATGTGATAAAGGATTAAAAAATGGGGTTTATATGTACCACGGCATCCTGACAAACAGCGCTCTTGGCGATTGGTTTGATTTGCCCTTCAACGACATTAATTTAATTGTTTTTTAAGAAAACTTTCTTCTACCTTTGCCAAAAATATAATTCATGAAGTTTATACATCGTTTTGCCTATTATTTAGTAGGTTTAGTAATAGGATTGTTCTTTGTAGCATTAGTCTTTAGTGGAAAAGATACCCGTTGCAATTATTTCCCCAATTCAAGAGTTTTGAATGATTTAAGAAACAAACCTTTTTATTACTCTGATAAAGCTTCCCAAATATTAGCAGAAAAATGGATTGACACTTCCGATATTAAAAACACACTACAATTTGGTGATGTTGATTTTGATAAAAGCAATATCGAGATCAAAAAAGGTAAATTGTATATCATCGAAGGAAAAACAATCAAAAACCAAGAAGTAATTTTAAAAATAATTAATTATTCTGACAAAGCGGTTTTGGAAGATATTATAAAAAAATAGATCTTGTAATTGGTGTTTATAATATAGGACTGTCATACTTTTTTTAATTTAGGCGTACCCATAAGTAAAAACTTTGTTTGTTGCTGTCGTTCCCACTTTTTTACAGTCTGAAACACCTCTCAAAAAAACTCCATTTCCATTACTTACGCAATATGTTATAAAACAAGTATTTATATTTAAGTATCACGATTATTGCAAAGCAAGCCAGTTAATCATTCCTATTCCATTATTTTTTAAATACGCATTCGTTTTACTAAAATGGTTGTTACCAAACCATTTACCTTGATTTGCACTCATAGGTGAAGGATGCCCGGATTCTAAAACCAAATGTTTGTTTCGATCTATCTTAAGACCTTTTTTATGGGCGAAATTACCCCAAAGCAAGAAAACTACATGTTGATTCTCTTCCGAAATTTTCTGAATTACAGTATCGGTAAAAATATTCCATTTTAAATGTTTATGACTGTTGGCATTGTCTTCCCTAACCGTTAAGGAAGCATTCAAAAGCAACACGCCCTGTTTTGCCCAAGATTGTAAATTACCGGAAACGGGCAAAAAAATAGTTCCTAAATCTTCACTCATCTCTCGAAAAATATTACGTAGGGAAGGCGGAATTCGAACGCTATCATTCACAGAAAAGCACAAACCATTGGCTTCCCCTTTCCCATGATACGGATCTTGACCTATAATAACTACTTTTGTATCTTTGAAACTACAGTAATTAAAAGCCGAAAAAATTAATTCTTGAGGAGGATAGCACAGATGATTTTTATATTCTTCATTAACCGTTTCCATTAAATCCTTAAAATAGGGTTTCTGGATTTCTTCAGATAGAATGGATTGCCAGGAAGAAATAAGATTGATTTGCATGTAATTTATTTTGTGGTAAAGTTCGCAAAGTTTTTCGCAAAGTCGGCTAAAAAATTAATACATTTCACTGTGAATCTTTGTAACTTTGAACCTTTACAACTTAGCTCCTAAAATGATATCTATCACCGAAAAAACATTACAAGATTTACAATTTCCTACAGTTCTCGAAACCATTTCGACAATTTGTAATACCGATATTGGACAACAAAAAGCTCTAGAAATAACTCCTTTTAAAGATAAGGAAACATTGATGCAAGCATTGATGCAAACATCTGAATATGTTTCGTCTTTCCAAAATAACAATGCCATTCCCAATCATGGTTTTGATGCCATCACGCACGAGATAAAATTTCTTGCAATAGAGGACAGTTTCTTAGAAGTGGGCAGTTTTCGAAAGATTGCCACTATTTCTTCAACGGTAAATTTCCTTTTGATTTTTTTGAGAAAATTCGAGGATTATTATCCAAATTTAAATGTAAGGGCGAACCAAGTTGAACTTACTAAAGAAATCATAACGATGGTCGATGAAGTCGTTGATAAATATGGTGAAATAAAAGACAATGCATCGCCAGATTTATTGAATATTCGCAGGAATATGAATGCGGTTCGAGGCAAAGTCAATCAAAGTTTTGGATCTGCGTTGACGCAATACGCAGCTTTGGGATATTTAGATGACATTAAAGAAAGTTTTGTACAAAACAGGCGCGTTTTAGCCGTTATGGCAATGTACCGTCGTAAAGTAAAAGGTTCTATTTTGGGTAGTTCTAAAACCGGAAGTATCGCCTATATTGAACCTGAAGCTACCTTACAATATTCCCGCGAGTTGAGCAATTTAGAATATGAAGAAAAAGAAGAAATTACCCGAATTTTAAAACAGCTGTCCAATTATATTCGTCCTTTTTTACCATTATTGATTCAATATCAGGATTTCCTGAGTGATATTGATGTAATCGCTGCTAAAGCAAAATACGCCAACCGAATTAACGGAATTTTGCCAACAATTACCGAGGAACGTCGTGTTTATTTTAGAGATGCGTACCATCCTATTTTATATTTGAATAACAAACATAAAAACGAAGTTACACATCCACAGACTATTGAACTCAATCAGGAAAGTAGAATTATTGTAATTTCCGGACCTAACGCAGGAGGAAAAACCATCTCCTTGAAAACCGTTGGATTATTGCAACTGATGCTACAATCCGGTATGTTAATTCCGGTTCATGAACGCAGTGAAACCTTTTTATTTGATAGGATTCTAACAGATATTGGAGATAATCAATCTATTGAAAATCATCTTAGTACCTACAGTTACCGATTAAAAAACATGAACTACTTCTTAAAGAAGTGTAATAGAAAAACGATGTTCCTTATTGATGAATTTGGTACGGGTTCAGATCCTGAATTGGGAGGTGCTTTAGCCGAAATTTTCTTAGAAGAATTCTACCATCGGGAAGCTTTCGGGATTATTACAACCCATTATTCAAACCTAAAAATCTTGGCTAACGAATTGCCTTATGCCACCAATGCCAACATGCTTTTTGATGAAAAATCATTAGAGCCCATGTATAAATTGGCATTAGGTCAAGCGGGAAGTTCCTTTACTTTTGAAGTCGCTTTGAAAAACGGAATTCCATTTAGTTTAATCAATCGAGCCAAAAAGAAAATTGAAGTTGGAAAAGTACGTTTTGATAAAACGATTGCCACACTTCAAAAAGAGCGCTCAAAGATGGAGAAAACCTCGCAAACACTCAAAGAAGAAGAAACCAAAGCGCGAGAAGAAGGAAAGAAAATGGAGACTATCAATGTAAAAATCAAACAAAAACTGGAAAGCTATCAGGAATTATATGACAGCAACCAGAAAACAATTTACATTGGTCAAAAAATTGAAGATATTTCGGAGAAATATTTCAATAATAAGAATAAGAAAGAATTGCTTGGTGAATTTTTAAAAATTATTGAAATAGAAAATTCAAAACGCAAAAAAGCCACTGTTAAAGAAACCAAAGCACTGATAGAAAAGAAAAAAGAAGTAATTGAAGAAGTAACAGTTCAGGTTGAAGAAATTAGAAAAGAAAAGAAAGAGAAGAAATTAAAAGTAGTAGTTGAAAAACCTAAACCAATCTTAAAAGTAGGTGATCGTGTGCGAATGTTTGACGGGAAAGCGATAGGAACGATTGATGGTATTGAAAAAAACAAAGCAACCGTAAATTATGGTGTATTTACTTCAAAAGTAAGCCTAGAAGCACTAGAGTTTGTTGAAGCAGGAAAAAAATAAAGTATGTATCGATCATTATCTAAGACGGCAATCACATTAACAAATATATGAATTAAGCAATAAGGTCCGATTGCTTATTCCTTACACTACCCTAAAATAAGAAAATGCTAAACCTCCCTAAAGATAAAAAAATAATACTTTTTGATGGTATTTGTAATCTCTGCGATTCAGCAGTACAGTTTATTATTAAACAGGATACAAAAGATGTTTTCAGGTTTGTTGCTCTGCAATCAGATTTGGGTCAAAAAATAATCATTCACTTGGGAATTGACATCAAAAAAACAGATAGTATTATTCTTTATCAACCCGGTTTTGCATATTTTCATAAATCAGAAGCCATAATTGAAATTGCAAAATATTTAGGTGGACTATTTTATTTTGCTACTTTGTTTTCAATATTACCCACCTCATTCAACAATTTTATTTACGATTTTATTGCAAAAAACCGCTATAAATGGTATGGTAAAAAAGAAAATTGCCTGATTCCTAACAAAGAATTAAAAGCTAAATTTTTAGAATAAAATACCAATTATGATAATTATCATTTCTTTTATCTGGTTAGAAGTTTAAATTTGAATAATCTTAAATTTAATAATTCATGAAAGACACTTCACTCTTTTCTTGGGATAACGGTTCCTTTATAATGATTGTAGTATTTGGCTTAGTAATCATAGGACTGGTTGCCGCGGTTTTAATTATGATGAATTCCGATAAAAAAATAAAAAAATAATGCAAAAAAAAGAGGATGACCAATGGACATCCTCTTGCTATTATTGAAACAATTAGGATTTAACTTCTAATTAATTTTCTATATTTCAATCTTTTTGGAGTTAAATCACCCCCTAAACGTTTTTTCTTATTCTCTTCATATTCCGAAAATCCACCTTCAAAATAATATACTTCAGAGTTTCCTTCGAAAGCTAGAATATGTGTACAAATTCTGTCCAAAAACCATCTGTCGTGAGAAATTACTACTGCACAACCGGCGAAATTTTCTAGACCTTCTTCTAATGCACGAAGTGTATTGATATCTAAATCATTTGTTGGCTCATCCAGCAAAAGTACGTTCCCTTCTTCTTTCAAAGTCATTGCAAGATGCAAACGGTTGCGTTCCCCACCGGAAAGCATGGACACTTTTTTGTTTTGTTCTCCACCACCAAAATTAAATCGTGACAAATAAGCTCTTGAATTTACTTGCTTTCCCCCCATCATAATTAATTCCTGACCGTCAGCGAAGTTTTCCCAAATTGATTTGTCTGGATTAATATTCGAATGGGCTTGATCTACATAAGCAATTTTTACGGTATCCCCAATTGAGAACTCTCCTGAATCTGGCTTTTCTTCTCCCATTATCATTTTGAAAATTGTTGATTTACCAGCACCATTCGGCCCAATAATTCCAACAATTCCAGCTTGCGGTAATGTGAAATTTAAATTATCATACAATAATTTATCTCCAAATGCTTTAGCAACATTTTTGGCTTCAATAACATTCGTTCCTAAACGTGGACCATTTGGAATATAAATTTCCAGATTTTCATCCAATTGTTTTTGGTCTTCATTCAGCAATTTATCGTAGTTCTGTAAACGCGCTTTTTGTTTCGTTTGACGGCCTTTGGCACCTTGACGAACCCAGTCCAACTCCCGTTCTAAGTTTTTTCTACGCTTCGAAGCTACTTTTTCTTCGAGTGCCATACGACTTGATTTTTGGTCTAACCAAGAAGAATAGTTCCCTTTCCAAGGAATTCCTTCTCCTCTATCTAATTCTAGAATCCAACCGGCAACGTTATCCAAGAAATACCTATCGTGCGTTACTGCAATTACAGTTCCAGCATATTGTGCCAAATGTTGTTCTAGCCAAAGTACACTTTCGGCATCTAAGTGATTCGTAGGCTCATCTAGAAGCAAAACATCCGGTTGTTGCAACAACAAACGACATAAAGCTACTCGACGACGCTCTCCACCCGATAAATTCTTAATTGGCGTATCACCTTCCGGAGTACGCAAAGCATCCATGGCTATTTCAAGTTTGGTATCAATTTCCCAAGCGCCCAATGCATCAATTTTATCTTGCAAAAGTGCCTGACGATCCATCAACTGCTCCATTTTATCAGCATTCTCATAGACTTCAGGCAAACCAAAACTATCATTGATTTTATTGAATTCATCTAAAACTGCCATTGTTTCAGCAACTCCTTCTCTGACAATTTCGATAACAGTTTTACTATCATCTAAAATAGGTTCTTGTTCTAAATATCCTACTGTATAACCCGGTGCAAATACCACATCACCTTGGTAATTTTTGTCAACACCGGCTATAATTTTTAATAAGGAGGATTTTCCAGAACCATTCAAACCCAAAATACCAATCTTTGCTCCATAAAAGAAACTCAAGTAGATGTTTTTAAGGACTGGTTTATCTGCTCCTTGATACGTTTTGCTCAATTTTGACATTGAGAATATCACTTTTTTATCGTCTGCCATTTTTTTTAATTTAAAATTATTTCTATTCTGCCATTAAGGCTCGTTTCTCAATTTGTACACCTACTAGACTCTTCCTTTAAGGGAACTAAAAACCCAAGCGTTAGCCAAAAAACCCACACCCACAGCAGCAAATCCCCATCCTGCTACGTCATCATATCTAAATGCACCTAATGCAATCAGCAATAAACCCATTACGATCATAATTAAAGTAGCCCAACCTAAAATAGTATTTTTATTCATTGACATAGTCCTGGTATATATTTTTAAATCACCAATTTTTGGAATACAAATATCGGAAATTTTGCCTTTTAATTAAATATTTTATAGAGCATTTCTCGTAATAAGTCAGATTGAGACATCGCATTAGCGCCAACACCTTTACTCTTAACATCAATATCTCTTATAGCACCCACAATTTGACTTACTTTTTTCATGGGATAATTTTTTAAAGCCACATCATATTCTTTCAGAAAAAAAGGATTTACCCCTAGTACTGCCGCCACATTTTTTGGATTCCTATCTTTCAATCCATGATACTTTAACAATTGAATAAAAAAACCAAAAACCAAACTTGTAGTTACTACCATTGGATTGTCTTTTGGATTCTGAGCAAAATTTTCAGCAATCGTATAGGCTTTTAATTGGTTGCGTTCTCCAAGTGCTTTTCGCAATTCAAATACATTAAAATCTTTACTAAAACCTATATTTTCCTCAATATGTTTGGGAGTTATAGTTGTTCCTATTGGCAAAACAATCTGTAGTTTCTCCAATTCATTGTTTATTTTACTTAAATCTGTACCAAGGAACTCTACCAGCATTGCGGTAGCCTTAGGTTCAATTGTATATTTTTTTCCTGACAAAACACGTTTAATCCACTCTCCCACTTGGTTTTCATAGAGCTTTTTACTTTCATAAACCACACCATTTTTGGCAACTAGCTTAGTAAGTTTCTTTCGTTTGTCTAATGTTTTATATTTATAGCAAAATACCAAAACCGTTGATGCCATTGGATTTTCAGCATAATTTTCCAGTTTGTCTATGGTTCTGATTAAATCCTGTGCTTCTTTTACGATTATTACTTGTCGTTCTGCCATCATTGGATAGCGTTTGGCAGTCGAAACAATATCTTCTATGGTAACATCTCGCCCATATAAAACCGTTTGATTGAAACCTTTTTCCTCTTGGGTTAGTACTTTTTTCTCAATATAATCCGATAGTTTATCAATATAATAGGGCTCTTCTCCCATCAAAAAATAGATGGGTTTGATGTTGCCACTTTTTATATCATTTACAATTTTTAATACTTCGTCCATATTCGCTATTCTCTTTTAATCTATTATCTAAAAGCCTTACTTTTGCTGCATGCAAAAATTAAATTTTCAACTTTACACCTTTCGGTTCAAAAATAGCGAAAATAAAGTCTCCATTTTTGATGAAATAAGGAAAAAATTTATCATTCTCACGCCCGAAGAATGGGTTAGACAGCATGTTGTTCAGTTTTTATTAGATGAAAAAAAATATCCAAAATCATTGATTAATGTAGAAAAAGTACTAAAAGTCAATGGCTTGCGCAAAAGATATGATGTAGTGGTTTTCAATCCTGATGGTTCAATTTTCATTTTAATCGAATGCAAAGCACCTGAAGTTAAAATTGCACAAGCAACTTTCGACCAAATTGCCCGGTATAACATGACGATGAAAGCGCAATTCCTGATGGTGACTAACGGATTGAATCATTACTTTTGTCAAATGGATTTTGAGAATCAGAAATACCAGTTTTTAACTGAATTACCAATGTACCAAATCCAATAATCAAATTTTAAAGATGAAAATAGCTGTTGTTATCCTGAATTGGAATGGAATTTTATTGTTGGAAAAATTTTTGCCATCAGTGCTGAAATATTCTCCAGAAGCCACCGTTTATGTTGCGGATAATGCCTCTACAGATGCTTCTATTTCTTTTATAAAAACATTTTTCCCATCAGTTAAAATTGTTGAAAATGAGCGTAATTTGGGTTTTGCAAGTGGGTATAACGCGGCATTAAAAGCTATTGATGCTGAAGTTTATGCTTTGGTTAACTCGGATATTGAGGTTACTGAAAATTGGTTGCAGCCCATTATTAAAAATTTTATAGAGGAACCAGATACAGCTATTATCCAACCTAAAATACTGGATTACAAACGCAAAGAGTATTTTGAATATGCTGGTGCTGCCGGAGGATTTATTGATCAATACGGTTATCCCTATTGCAGAGGTCGTATTTTTGATTCTTTAGAAAAAGATAACGGACAGTATGATACTAATTGTGAAATCTTTTGGGCTTCCGGAGCTTGCTTTTTTATACGAAGTACCGTTTATAAGGATTTAAAGGGTTTTGACGATGGCTTTTTTGCACATCAGGAGGAAATTGATCTTTGTTGGCGGGCTTTTAATAAAGGTTTTAAAATAAAATACAACTTCCAATCGGTTGTTTATCATGTAGGCGGGGCGACTTTACAACAAGGAAATCCAAAAAAAACATATTTAAATTTTAGAAATTCATTGTTGATGCTGACTAAAAATCTTCCTGAAAAAAAATTATATACGATTCTTTTAGCACGAATGGTTCTCGATGGCATTGCAGGTCTGCAATTTTTAGTACAAGGAAAATCCAACCATTTTGTGGCAATACTCAAGGCTCATTGGTCCTTTTATATTCGTTTTGTTCAGTATTATAAAAAAAGAGACGAATTTCAAAATCTTGAATACTATAGTGTAAAAAGTATCGTTTACTTCTATTTTATTAGAAAAATCCTCGTATTTAACGATTTATTTAGATTTAAATAAATTTTAAAAAACTAACTTTGTTTTTTAACCTTTAATACTAAATTCAAACAATTCATGAAAAAAATCGTAATTGCCTTATCAGTAATGGCTCTTTTAACTTCTTGTGTTTCTAAAAAGAAATACACGGATTTAGAAACTAGAAATAAAGAAACCCAAGATTTATTAAATACTGCAACTGTAAAATTAAATTCTTGCTTAGAGGAAAAAGCAGGTTTTGCGGCAACAGTGGCTGCTTTAAAAGAACAAAATCAAGGCTTAATTAGTGTTTCGAAAGACATGACGGTATTGTCGACTAAGGGAGCTCAAAATATTGAAAAAGCATTAGAATCTATCAAAGAGAAAGATTTAAAAATAAGTAGAATGCAAGATGCTTTAACTAAAAAAGACAGTGTTACCCTTGCATTAGTAACTAGCTTAAAAAGTTCAGTAGGAATATCTGATCCAGATATTGAAATAAATGTTGAAAAAGGAGTAGTTTTTATCTCTATAGCAGATAAATTATTATTCAAAAGTGGTAGTTATGAAGTAACAGACAGAGCTAAAATGGTTTTGGCTAAAGTGGCTAAAGTTGTTAATGACAAACCTGATTTTGAATGTATGGTTGAAGGACATACTGATAATGTTCCTTACAACGGTTCAGGTGTATTACTGGACAACTGGGATTTAAGTGTAAAACGTTCAACTTCTATAATCCGTGTATTAACGAATCAATTAGGTGTTAAACCAGAACAATTAATTGCTGCAGGTAGAAGTTCTTATATCCCTTTAGTTGCAAATGATTCTGCAGAAAACAGGTCTCGTAACAGAAGAACTCGTATTGTTGTTTTACCAAAAATTGATCAATTCTATGAAATGATTGAAAAAGAAATGAAAAAACAAAGACCGTAATTTCAGATTATTTTAAAATATTAACGCCTCGAATCATCGGGGCGTTTTTTTTTGTATTATTTTGTCTAGTCCTGAAATAGTAATATAAAAAAAGCAGGTCAATTGACCTGCCGTTATGTATCCTCAATTTTTCTTTAACAACCAATTAAATATAATTAAGAATATCATGCATATGTGTTGTAATTGTTGAAATCATAAGTAAATATAGAGATTTATTATAACTCACCAACAGTTTTGCTAAAAATTTAAATTTTACAAAATATCCAGACTTCCCTTACCTTCTCTTATCACTATGGGTTCATCTCCCGATAAATCAATAATTGTGGAACCAATATTATCCCCGTAACCTCCATCAATAACTACATCCACCAGGTTTTGCCATTTATCAAAAATCAGTTCAGGATCAGTTGTATATTCTATTACATCATCATCATCGTGGATGGATGTCGAAACAATTGGGTTTCCCAGCTGCTTAACGATTTCTAAAGCAATTGAATTATCAGGAACTCTTATCCCTACAGTTGTTTTCTTTTTAAACTCTTTGGGTAAATTGTTATTTCCGGGCAAAATAAAGGTATACGGTCCTGGCAATGCTCTTTTTAAAATTTTAAAAGTAGACGTGTCTATTTGTCTCACATAATCTGATATATTACTCAAATCATGACAAACAAAAGAAAAATTAGCTTTGTCTAACTTTATTCCTTTTATTTTGGCAATGCGTTCTAGTGCTTTTGTATTTGTAATATCACAACCCAATCCGTATACGGTATCCGTAGGATAAATTACCAAACCTCCATCTTTTAAAACCTTAACCACTTTGGCAATTGCTGCTTCGTTTGGTTTATCTTCATATATTTTTATAAATTGAGCCATTTTTTTAAATTAAAGTTAAACACATTTAAAGTTTAAAAGTACAGGTAACAGACAACTTAAAACCTAAACTCAAAACAAATTTTTTATCCTATGATATCCAGTTTTGCAAATCGCAATAATAATTTCTTTATTCCACCAACTTCAAATTTGATTTCTGCTTTTTTATCCGCGCCAGCTCCTTCCATATTCACTACTTCACCTTTGCCAAAACGTTCGTGCATTACAATATTTCCTGCAACCAGTTTATTGTCAAATAAATTCGCACTACCGCTTGAAGTTACAGTATTCGTTACAGGTTTCAACTTACGAATATTTATATCTGATTTGGGTTCATTATCATTATTATATTTGGCAGGCGGTGTTCCACTAGCAGGTTTGGCCAAACGCAATTTCGATTTGTCCACATCACCAAAAATATCACTATCAATCATGGGCTTATACCGATAATTTGATTCTGTGGGAGTGAGATATTCTAAATACTGTCCGTCAATTTCTTCAATAAAACGCGAAGGTTCACTATCCGTCAATTTACCCCAACGATAGCGAGATTGCGCATACGTCAAATAAGCTTGATGTTCCGCACGTGTAAGCGCCACATAAAACAAACGGCGTTCTTCTTCAAGTTCACTTCGGGTACTCATACTCATTGCACTAGGAAACAAATCTTCCTCCATACCCACTACAAAAACATGTGGAAATTCCAGCCCTTTTGCCAAATGAATCGTCATTAACGCCACACGATCTTCATCACTAGTGTCTTTGTCTAAATCAGTTGCTAAAGCCACATCTTCCATAAACTCAGACAAGGCACCACGAGCACCATCAATTTCTTTTTGACCTTCAGTGAAATCCTTGATTCCGTTTAATAATTCCTCAATATTTTGAATTTTTGCCATCCCTTCGGGAGTAGCATCTTTCTTCAATTCCTGAACTAATCCTGTTTTTTTAGCAACATGATCCGTTATGTAAAAGGCGTCCTGATTTTCATTAATCACCTGAAAACTTTGAATCATAGTAACAAAATCCTGCAATTTTTGTTTGGTTCCTGAATTCAGTTTTAAGTCAATTTTATCAATATTTTGCATCACTTCAAATATTGAACGCTTGTAATGATTGGCGGCAATGGTTAACTTCTCTACAGTTGTATCTCCAATTCCACGAGCAGGATAGTTGATGACACGAACTAATGCTTCCTCATCTTTTGGATTGATAACCAATCGCAAGTAACACAAAACATCTTTGATTTCTTTCCTTTGGTAAAAGGACAAACCACCATAAATTCGGTATGGGATATCTCTTTTACGCAATGCATCTTCCATAGCACGGGACTGCGCATTGGTTCGGTACAAAATAGCAAAAGCACCATTATGCAATTGGTTTTGCATTTTTTGTTCGAAAATGGTACTGGCTACAAAACGGCCTTCTTCCGCATCGGTCATGCTACGGTGCACTTTAATTTTTGGACCAAAATCATTGGCAGTCCAAACTATTTTATCCAGCTTTACTTTATTTTTATCGATAATAGTATTGGCCGCTTCCACAATATTTTTTGTTGAACGATAGTTTTGTTCCAATCTGAAGGTTTTTACTCCTTCATAATCTTTCTGAAAATTTAAGATATTATTGATATTGGCACCACGAAACGCATAAATACTTTGCGCATCATCTCCTACCACACAAATATTTTGAAATTTATCAGACAAAGCCCGAACTATCAAATATTGAGAATGGTTTGTATCCTGATACTCATCTACCAGAATATAGCGAAAACGGTTTTGATATTTAGCCAAAACTTCCGGAAAGCGCGTCAGTAATTCGTTAGTTTTCAGTAACAAGTCATCAAAATCCATCGCTCCGGATTTAAAACATTTATCAACATAATTTTGATAGATCTCTCCCAATCGCGGTTTTTTAGCCATCGCATCCGCTTCTTGCAGTTCTGGATTATTGAAATACGCTTTTACTGTAATCAGACTATTTTTATAACTGGAAATTCTGCTTAAAACTTGTTTAGGCTTGTATACATCCCTGTCCAACTGCATTTCTTTGATTATTCCAGAAATACAACGCAGTGAATCTTGAGAATCATAAATTGTGAAATTTGAAGGATATCCTAAATGATCCGCTTCAGAGCGTAAAATGCGAGCAAAAACAGAGTGAAACGTACCCATCCATAAATTTTTGGCCTCGCTGTTTCCTACAATATCAGCAATACGCTTTTTCATTTCCCGTGCTGCTTTATTGGTAAACGTAAGCGACAAAATACTGAAAGGGTCAACGCCCAGACTCATCAAATACGCAATTCTTATAGTCAATACGCGTGTTTTTCCTGAACCCGCACCTGCAATAATAATCATGGGGCCGTCTTTTTGGAGAACAGGTTCTCGTTGTGCTTCGTTAAGTTGATCGATATATTTATGCATGAAAATTTTATCTAATTGTATGCAAAAATAGCGATTTTGAATGAGGTTTTAAGTACCAAAAAGCAAGAAACGGTTAATTCACTTTACTTTTGTATTTGATAAAAGATTCTGTCTTTTTATTTAAAAAATACATCGTAAGCAAAACGTATTAAAGTACCAACCACCACTATCAAAAAGAAAATCCGAATAAAACTATTCCCTTTATTAATGGCTAATTTAGCACCTATCCAGCCGCCAAGAGCATTACTGGCAGCCATAGGCAATGCAATAGCCCAGATGATTTTTCCTTTTAAAATAAACAAACAAATAGAGCCGAAATTTGTCGCCAGATTCACCATTTTGGCATTTGCAGAAGCATGTAAAAAATCAAATCCCATAATGGCAATAAAAGCGACCACCAAAAAACTACCAGTTCCAGGTCCTATAAATCCGTCATAAAGTCCTACCACAAAACTAATTCCAATTGCATTTAGGATTTGTGTACTTGCAGAATGATTTTTTTCAATGTGTTGTCCAAAGTTTTTCTTAGCGTATGTGTAAATCACTAAAAAAGAAAGCACCACCAGTAATAATGGTTTCATGAAATCATTACTTACATACGTCAACAAAGTAGAACCTAAAAATGCTGATGGAAAAGCCAAAAGCATCATGATGCTTAATAATTTCCAGTTCATATCAACTTTCTTGAGATACTGATACGCTGCAAACGAAGTTCCACTGAATGCAGGAACCTTTAAAGTTCCAATTACCGTTGAAACAGGAAGATTTGGCAATAAAATAAGACCCATCGGCGTTTGTATCAATCCTCCACCACCTACAATTGCATCAATAAATCCTGCAGCAAAAGCCGCTAAACAAAGTAAAACCAATACATACGTCTCCATCGTGATAAGCTATTTTGAATTTTATAGTTATGTTTTGCAAAAATACTATTCAGATTGATGCATTGCTATTAATTTGCAATTGATTTATACTCAAAAAAGTATATTTTTGTTTTAAAATTTTCAAATTAAAATGGATTCAACAAAAATTATAGAAATTCTGGCCTACACAATACCGTCATTAATAACTGGTGGAGTTGCCTATTATCTATTTAACTCATATTTCAAGGACCAACAAAACACAAGACGCTGGTTGTTACAAAAAGAGGCTCAAAAAGACGCATTACCCATACGCTTACAAGCCTACGAACGCATGGCATTGTATCTGGAACGTATCAATCCTACCAAATTATTGATCCGAATTGTACCGCTTTCCAATGATAAAAACGATTATGAAAATCTTATAATTGCCCAAATTGAACAGGAATTTGATCATAATTTAGCACAACAGATATACATGACTGATGAATGTTGGACAATTATTGTCACAGCAAAAAATGCTACAATCCAAATGATTCTAAAAGTTAATAGGAGTGATCGTGTTGACAATGCCGATAAATTGCGTGAAGTACTTTTGAAGGATTTAATGGAGAAACAATCCCCAAGCAATGCTGCTTTGGCATATATCAAAAATGAAGTAGGACAATTGTGGTAAAAATATTGACACTAGTAATTGCTATTCCTTCAATAATCGATTTAATTGATAGTGCTCCAATTCATTTAAATGGGGAAGTATTTTTTCCAAAGAACCTCTTATTACCGGATTTTTCAATAGTTTTCTAATGTTATCTCTACCAAATTTTGAAAATTGCCACATGTGATGGGTAGTTGCATTGACCAAATTTTCTAAAACAAGGTCATTTATCATTTTGAAAACGAGCAATTTCTCCAAAGCATTTTGTCGTGTATTCGCTTCATAATTAATCGATGTATACTGTGTTAATTCGTTAACCAATACTGCTTTATCTGTAACATAATTAGGCGTTGATAAAGCAAGTGTCAACCACAAGGTTCTTAAATTATAATCATTGAAGCCCATCCAGTTTTTTGATTTATCTAAATATAGAATGCGTTGCTCTGGAAAATTATTCCACAAATTGTACAGTGCTATTTCTTGGGTTTGATACGATTTGTCTCCTAATAACGTTTCATATTGTATTCTGAATCTTTCTGGAATTTCATTCAATGCGGCTGCTACTGTTTGACGTAATTTTATATTTTTACTTTCTAAAGCCAATGTTAAGAGCGATTCTTTCTCTTGAAAACGGTCCTCTTTTAATTGGTTTACAACTGCTTCTTTTACAGAAAAATGCACTTCAGACCGCATTGTTTTTTCAAACAAATCTTTTTTCTCTGACAGTGGTTTGTTTTTCAATTTATCTACTTCAAATAATGTTTTAATTGATCTATTTTTAAGTAATAAACTATTGGCTTGTTGCGTATTAAAAACACTTGATTCAAGCCATACTTTACTAAAATTATCCAAATCATAATCTGATATTTTTTTGATTTCTGCAAAGAAATCTGATGTATTTACACTTTGAAACGCATGTTTTTTCAGATAGTTTTTCACTGCTTTTTTAAACACCTTATCTCCTATTTCTTCGTGTAAAACAAAAAGTGCCCAAGCGCCTTTTTGATAAAAAGTCAATGAACTGGCTTTGGCATTCAAAACGGGAATCGTATCCGTTCGAGAAGCGTATTTTAATTGTTGCGCCGAATCATATAATTTCGAATAAAAATAATCTTCCCCATAAATTTCTTTTTCGGCGAGTAACGCATAATAGGTTGCAAAACCTTCCTGCAACCAATGGTGTTTTCCGGTTTGGGCAGTGACCATATTCCCAAACCATTGATGGGCTAATTCGTGTGCATTGACATTTGTGTAACTTCTGTCCTCAAAACCTGTTGAATCAACCACATAACGCATGTTGAAAAGCGTTGCCGATGTATTCTCCATTCCTGCATACAAGAAATCCCGAACTGGAACTTGTTTGTAAATTTCCCAAGGATACTTTACTCCTATTTCTTTTTCTAAAAAATCAAACATCTGTTTTGAATCCCTATAAGTCGGTTCAAATTTGGCACTATCTTTTGGTTCCAAATACATTTCTAAAGGAATTCCAGATTTTGATTTTTGTGTTTCTTTTTTAAATTTCCCGATGGCAAGCATCAATAAATAAGAACTCATCGGTTTTTGCATTTGGTATTGCCAAACCGAAAGTCCATTAAGCTCTGATTTAAATTTTAACGTTCCATTAGAAATTACCTGATAGTTTTTATGATATGCAATATTTAAATTGAAAACTACTTTTTCATTCACATCATCAAAACTCGGAAACCAATGACTAGTATATTTTCCTTGTCCCTGTGTCCAAATTTGTACATTATCATTTGCCTGTGAGCCAACAAAATACATCGTTTGTTTTGGCTTAGCCAAAAACTGAAAAGTCAGGTTGTTTTTTCCTTTTTTAAATGGAAAAATAATTTGCAATTGTTTTTGTGTATTGATGTAATTAAGCGATTTTCCGTTCAGTTTCAAATCAGAAAATTCCATATTTTGAGCATCAATTTTAATGGTATCAATAGATTTCAAAACGTCAAAATCATAATCGACATTTCCTGAGACTATCTTTTCAACCGGATTTATGGCAATTTTTCCTAAAACCGATTTAAAATCAACAAATTGGGTTTGTTGGGCAAATGTAAACGTGGAAATAAAAAAGAATAGGTATTTCATTATTAGGGCATTTAATGCTACGATTTCCAAAGTTACAAAGGTTTCCCAAACTAATCCGCCTAATTTTGTAAGTTTACCTTCAGAAAATCAGAAGAAAATTACTTTGAAAAAGAAAGCCTTATTTAATTGGAGCAGCGGAAAAGATTCTGCTTTAGCCTTATACAAAACCCTACAAAATCCTGAAATTGATATTGCCTGCTTGCTGACCAGTGTCAACCAGCAATACCAACGTATTTCGATGCACGGTGTCCGGGTTGAATTATTGGAACAGCAAGCCGAAAGCATTGGATTACCGCTTGAAATCATGCAAATTCCCGAAATGCCAACGATGGAAGTCTACGAAAATGTGATGCGCGAAACATTGGCTACACTAAAAAACCAAGGCGTCACCCTCTCTATTTTTGGTGATATCTTTCTCGAAGATTTACGTAAATACCGGGAGGATAAATTAGCCGAAATAGGTTTCGAAGGCGTTTTTCCACTTTGGAAAATCCCAACTCACGAGATCATTCAAGAATTCATAACTTTAGGTTTTAAAACAATTGTGGTTTGTGTCAACGAACGATTTTTGGATAAAAGTTTCGTTGGTCGCGTTATCGATCAAGATTTCATCAACGATTTACCTGAAAATGTAGATGTTTGTGGCGAAAATGGTGAATTCCATACCTTCACATTTGACGGTCCCATTTTCTCAAAACCCATAGATTTTGAAATTGGTGAAATCGTGTACCGAAAATATGAAAAACCAGAAAAAGAAGATTCGTCCGATACCGCTTGCGACACGAGTGCTTCTGATGCGTTTGATTTTGGGTTTTGGTATTGTGATTTGGTTGGGAAATAATTTAAACAAAAAACTCCGAAGTCATAAGACAACGGAGTTCCATTTTTATAGAATCTGAAAGAAATTGCTAATCTAAACTTGGCACAACGAAAGTATCCAACACACTTTTTTCATTCATAAGTGCTTCAATTTCATTTGATTTTCTTGGTGCTTCCGCAGATAAATTTACGGGTCCATTTGTGGTAATCAAAATATCATCTTCGATTCGTACCGCAATTCCCCACCATTTTTTATCACAATCACTTCCGATAGGAATGTAAATTCCTGGCTCTACAGTAACAACCATATCGGCTTCAAAAGCATTATACAAACCTGGATCGTGAACATCTAAACCAATGTGATGCGAAGTTCCGTGCGGGAAATATTTACGGGATTCTTGTTCTGTTTTAACAATTCCTAGTTTCACTAAACCGACGCTGATTATTTTGCGAGCCGCCGCATCGGGCGCATTGAAACTATTTCCAATTTTTGCAGCAGCAATTCCTGCTTCTTGAGCTTCATAAACCAAATCATAAATAAGTTTTTGCTCTGTAGAAAATTTTCCGTTAGCAGGAATTGTTCGGGTTACATCGGCAGTATAGCCATGATATTCAGCACCTAAATCCATTAGAACCAAATCATTTTCGACTTTCATTTTACTATTTTCAATATAATGCAATACACAACCATTGTTTCCAGCGCCTACGATTGACGGATAACCTTCAAACTCGCTGCCGTACTTTTTATAGACAAATTCGTGAATTCCCTGTATTTCCGTTTCAGACATTCCTGGATGCATCGCTTTCATGATTTCACGTTGCCCCATTGCCGATATCCGTACCGCTTTAGTCAACAAAACCAACTCTTCTTTGGATTTTTTCTCCCGCAAACTCGCCATATACGTCAAAATCGATTTGGTATTTATAGTGGCCTTTTTTGAAGTGATGCTTTTTTTAGCATTAATTTCGTTTTGCACATTCGAATCCATTTGAGATTTCACTTTTTCATTATAGCCAATTTGGGATTTAAAGGCGCCAATTAACTTGTATAAATCGGCTTTTTCATTTTTCGAATTTCGAGTATCTTCTTCAAATTCCTTAAAGAAAACAGTATCAAAACTGGCATAATCAATCCCTGAATTTAAAAACGTAGCTCCATTCAAAGCATTTTCAAAACCCAACTCTTTTTTAGCGCCTTCCGTTCCTAAACGCACTCCTGTCCATTGCTCCGCTCTTGGATTCTTTTCCTGAACGTACAACAATTCATTGAATGACTTTCCGTCTTTATTGGTTTGATTGTTCGAAAAAATTACCAGAACTGAATTCGGCTCTTTATATCCTGTTAAATAATAAAAATCCGGATCTTGATGGTAGATAAAATCCACATCATTAGCTCGATTCCGAATGGGATTACCAAAAAATACCGCCACACTATTCTCAGGCATTTTAGCACGTAAAGCTTCTCTGCGCTCTTTATGGAATTGAGCCGATAAATAATCGTTTGGATTTCCGTTTTGTGCTATGGTAACACAGACAAAAAAGACAGTAAAAACAAAAGAAAGTTTTAAATTCATGGCGCTAAAATATTAGAGTTTTGCAAAATAAAGACGAGGTTTTGAATGAATGAATTGATAGGTAAATATAATTTTTTTGTGCGTATCAATTACTATTTTTATTGAAAGATCCTTCTTTTATCCGTTTAAAAATAGAAAAAGAGCACCAAAAGTTTTTCAACTTCTGAGTACTCTTCAGCAAAAGTGCTTCATCATTCTAAAATTAACCAAAACTAAACTTTATGAAAAATGTTTTTAATAAGCACTAATAATTTACTTTTTTATACTAGAATAGTAAAATGTTATATGCTATAGTTTTTAAACTTATAACATAGATGCTACTTCTTGCAAAAGGTTGCGTCAAATTATAATTATTTTTTTCTAAAGTGAAAAAGCCGCTAAAATTAACCCTGTTAAACGGTTTACAGTTGCTTCTAAATCAATGACCGCAGATTCACTGATTTTAAAAAATCTGCGAATCTGCGGCTTATTTTTTTACCCGTAAAGTACTTTGTTTATCTTTCCTCGTAGATTTTCAACAACTGCGTCACCGTATTCCAATTGCGGATTGTTGCAATAACATTCAGTTTTTTCTCGATGTATTTTTGGTCGAATCGAGTTTTTCCGGCTCCAACAGCGTATTTAATAAAAATTCTGCTCTCATCAATACTCGCTTCATCCGGCTTGAATTGGCTAATTTTCAAATCATTGATGCTGGTACTTTGCAACGTGGTAGAAATAAAAGCCACGTATAACTTCTTGCTGTCAATATCTTTTTCTTTCAAGAAAGGATTGTTTTTGAAACACGCTTCTAAATCTGCGGAACCAATAACCACAACAGGCACTTCATGACCAAAAACCTTGAAAATTTCCTGCTTGATTTGAAAACCAACTTTCGTAGGACTTTCTTCTTCTGTATCCACGAAAACATTTCCTGATTGAATGTAAGTTTGCACATTTTGAAAACCAATGGCTTCCAAAGTCGTTTTTAGTGCCTCCATTTTTATCATGTTGTGACCGGAAACATTGATACTGCGAAGCAATGTGAGATGAGTTGTCATTATTATACTTTTTATATTCTGCGAAGATATTGTGTTTGGAGCAGAATTTAGCGTTTTAGTTTTAATAGTTAAATTTACTAAAGGTAATTGGTTCGAAACTAAAAAAGTTATTTACCAAAAAACTATAAACCTAAAAATTATGATATTTAGATAATAATTACTTGTTGTTTGGAATTGTATTTAATAAAAATAAGTAATTATTCAAATAACTAATGATGATATAAATAAATTAAGGGGTTTTTCTATTTTTAATAAAAAAAAACAATATACTGATATCCAAAACTGTTGTCAACAATCTTTTGAATTATATCAAATTTGAGTTGTAATTATATCAATAAAATTTCCTAATTTTTGAAAATCTCTATCATTTGTTACAATTTTATAACTATTTTGAGTCGCTAGTTGAGTAATATAAGAGTCATTAAAATCAACATTACCAAAATTATTAAGTAATATATCTGTATCGATATTATGAAAACTATCTGAGACTTTTATAAGATTTGGAATACTTAAAATACTTAATATTAGTTGTTTTATTGTTACAACAGAATTTAGATAATCATTAGTTCCTACAAAATCTCTTTTGAAATCTTGATTATTAAATCCGTTAGTTGTTGACCATTGTTTAAAATCATGCCTAAGTAGTACATTCGCAAATTCAGAGATTACCATAGATGTAATATAAATTGGCTTATCCCTTAAAATGAGTTCTTTTAAAAGGCTAGAATATGATGCTTGATCATTTCTTTGGTAATTTGAAACAGTTCCAAAAAGTAGAAGCCAAACATTAGTATCAAAAAAAAACTGATCTGTCATTTTTATTTGATATCCATTCAATTTAATTGTTGCCATAAATGGAATCATTTGTATTTTTCTCGAATCCGAGTTTATTTGCAAAATACTCTTTAGCCCTCTTGACAACTAATGCAAAGAGCGGCCTATCTTGTTCTTGTACATTGATTAATTTTAAATTTGTATTTAAAAAAATACTAGAATATTTATCATTGCTATATAACTGACCGATTGCTGAGTTTAAAAATGCAGTAGTCATAAGAGTGATCCCTTGAAAATCAAGAATTACCATTTCATTTTTCGAAAAATTATCATCCAATAATTCAAAAATAGTATTACCGTCTTCTGTTGTGACAGCAAAACTAGCATTTATAATATCCTTAATTAAAATTTGCATTTGATTGTATATTTAATATTTTACAAAGTTAAAAAATATTATCTAATTCTGGCACTTCATCTATAAAGCTGTAATGTTTATTTTCTGTTAAGTCAAATTCTAAGTTTGCAATCGTACCATCGAAACTAAAATTTAAATCTGTTTTACTGATTATACCCTCGCGTAATTCCCAATATCCATTTGAGGAAACAATTTGTACTTTACCTTTATTTAGATTAATAAATTCAAAAATTAGCCCCAAACCTAAACCTCCAGGTGTATTACCCACCTTTGTTGTATTTCCGGTTTCCATTGCCCAGTTAATACACTCAGATGAACTCATACCCTTATTCAAAAAATCATTTACATTATTCACAATCGTTTTTCCAGTATCTACAATTGTAATATGTAATTTTTTTCTAGTGGGATAGAATTGACCACATGTATGAATATTTTTACATTTACCATGTGTTCTTGCATTCTCGAACAATTCATAAATATTTCGCTTTATTTCATTTCCTAATCTTTCTGTATGTCTGGGAAATTCCTTATTATCGAGTAATTCACTTTGAATGTATTGATTATATAAATGAGGCTCTCCTTCTTTAAATTTTTTATAAGGAATTTGTGTGTTACTACTAAAAAGACTTCCAGAATTAATGCCATAATGAGGTAAAAACCCATTTCTAAAAAGAATATCATTTTTGCTTTTTAAATAGTCCGTATCTATAATTTGAACGATATTTTGTCTTTCTTCAAGATCTTCGATAATTGCGCCCAATATTGCAACTAAATTAGCTTCAAACCAAAATACATTTTTAAAGCTAATATGAATCATTTCATTTTTAAAGCTCGACAAATCATTATGAAAACGCAAGAGCAACTCATAACCATATACTTGCGAAGTTATTTTAGAAGGTATATAAATAATTTTCATTTTAATATTTGAAGGTGTGATATAATAATTTTGACTTATTTATACAAAAAAACATTAACTATTATTAAGTAGCAATATCAATCTTTCAAATATACAAATTTTCCTACTCCTTTCGTTAACAATCCCATTTCCAAATTTCCAAACAAAAAACTATCTTCGCTCCATCAAATTAAAAATCCGTTTTAATCTGCGTTTTTGTCATCTCGAGCGAAGTCGAGAGAAGCAAATCCGTTTCATCCGTGTCCAAAAAAATCTAAATGCAAAACCTCCTACTTACTCCCATCGAATACCTCAAAGGCGTTGGTCCCAATCGGGGCGAATTGTTGCGTAAGGAATTGGGAATTTATAAGTACGTGGATTTGGTTAATTTTTTTCCAAACAGATACATTGATAGAACGCGGTATTACAAGATTAATGAACTGCAAAACAATAGTGCCGAAGTTCAGATTATTGGTAAAATCACAAACATCAAAACCGTTGAATTTGGACGAAACCAAAAACGTTTAGTCGCTACTTTTGTGGATGATACGGGCCAAATGGAACTCGTTTGGTTTCAAGGTCACAAATGGATTCGGGAGAGTTTAAAGCTTAATGAAATTTGCGTGATTTTTGGGAAATGTACCTCTTTTGGGAATGCTTTCAATATGGCGCATCCGGAAATTGAATTGATGAACGAGCACGAGCAAAGTCTACGTTCGGCGATGCAACCCGTGTACCCTTCGACAGAAACCTTGACGAATCGTGGGATTTCAAACCGGGTGATTAACAAACTGATGCAGCAATTGTTTCTGGAAACACAAGCGTTATTCACGGAAACCTTGCCGGATTATTTGATTAACGAACTGAAGCTGATTCCTAAAAAAGCAGCTTTATTCAACATTCATTTTCCAAAAAGCGCTGATGTTTTGGCGAAAGCCAAATTCCGATTAATATTCGAAGAACTGTTCTTTATTCAGTTGCAATTAATCACGAAAAATCTCATTCGGAAACATAAGATAAAAGGACATCCGTTTGCCACTGTGGGCGAAAATTTCAATGATTTTTACCAGAATCATTTGCCTTTTCAATTGACTAATGCCCAAAAAAGAGTGATCAAAGAAATCCGAACGGACATGGGCAGCAACGCCCAAATGAACCGTTTGCTGCAAGGCGATGTAGGTTCCGGGAAAACCATTGTGGCTTTTATGAGCATGCTTTTGGCACTTGATAATGGCTTCCAAGCGTGCTTGATGGCACCTACGGAAATCTTGGCGAATCAGCATTTTATTGGTTTATCTGAATTGGCCGAAACGTTAAACATCAATATCAGAATCCTAACAGGTTCTACCAAAATAGCGCAACGCAGAATTATCCATGAAGAACTGGAAAACGGTACATTACACATTCTTATCGGAACACATGCTTTACTGGAAGACAAGGTTAAATTTAAGAATTTAGGACTGGCCGTGATTGATGAACAACACCGTTTTGGCGTAGAACAACGCTCTAAATTGTGGAAGAAAAATGTGATTCCGCCACACGTTTTGGTGATGACCGCCACGCCTATTCCACGAACTTTGGCGATGAGTTTGTATGGCGATTTAGACATTTCGGTGATTGACGAATTGCCTCCGGGACGAAAACCCATTCAGACCGTTCATCGTTTTGACAGCAACCGATTGAAGGTTTGGAAATTTCTGCGGGACGAAATTGCTTTGGGTCGCCAAATCTATATTGTGTATCCGCTGATTCAGGAATCGGAAAAAATGGATTTCAAGGATTTAATGGACGGTTACGAAAGTGTTTCCAGAGATTTTCCGTTGCCGCAATATTCCATTTCAATCCTTCACGGAAAAATGAAACCGGCGGATAAAGATGCCGAAATGAAACGCTTCTCGGAAGGAAAAACAAATCTTATGGTCGCCACAACGGTAATTGAAGTTGGTGTGAATGTTCCGAACGCCAGTGTAATGATTATAGAAAGTGCGGAACGTTTTGGATTGTCACAGCTGCATCAGCTTCGCGGTCGTGTGGGTCGTGGTGCGGAACAAAGTTATTGCATCCTGATGACCAGTCACAAACTGAGTTCGGACAGTAAAACCCGAATGGAAACAATGGTGCAAACCAATGATGGTTTTGAAATTGCCGAAGTGGATTTAAAATTACGGGGACCGGGGGATTTAATGGGAACCCAACAAAGCGGTGTGCTTAATCTTCAAATTGCTGATTTGGTTCGGGATAGAGATACCTTGGCATTAGCCAGAAATTACGCTTTACACTTACTCAAGGAAGATGCGGGCATGCAAAAACCGGAGCATGCAGCTTTGAGAACCGTTTTTATTGAAATGACCAAAAAGAAAAATATTTGGAATTATATAAGTTAAACTAATAGTTACTATATTTTTCTTTTTAGTAAAAGTCTCTTGAATTTATTTTAAGTAAAATCGCATATTTTTTATACTTTGGATTAAACCATTTTACATTTTTACAGTCATAGAAAATTACAAAACGAATTTTATTGCATTTAATTAAAATGTAATATTATGTTATTATTAATAGTTGTATGTACAAACGTTAAATAAAAATTAACAATTCGTCAATTACCATTCCTAAATATTAGATTTGCATTTAACTAAAATTATTGATACCTAATCCTACTTTATAAAATAACTATGAAAATAAAACACCTTGTTTATGCCTTGTTAACGATCGGAATAATTGGATTTATTGTTTATCGAATCTCAGAGAACAAAAGTAAAAACGGAGATCCAAATGATCTTAAAGGAAAAGATAAACAAATGAACGTAAGCGGTATTGTAGTTAAATACCAAACATTTGATAATAATTTATCCCTTTCAGGTTCTATAGAAGCCAATGAGCAAGTAGAAATTCGAAGTGAAGTTTCAGGAATAGTAGAAGGAATTTATTTTCAGGAAGGTAGTGCTGTCATTAAAGGACAAGTACTTTTTAAAGTCAATGATTTAGAATTAAGAGCACAATTGAGACAAACTTCCACCAGAGAAGGATTGGCTTCCGAAAACGAAAGACGAGCCAAATTATTACTTCAAAAAGAAGCCATTAGTCAGGAAGAATACGATTTAGCACGTGCTGATTTAAAATCGGCACAAGCCCAAAGTCAGTTGATCAAAGCACAAATTGCAAAAACATCAGTACGAGCACCATTCTCTGGAAAAATTGGTTTGCGTTCTATTTCGCCGGGTACTTACATAACGCCAACAGTATTAGTTGCTAAATTAGTGAATGTTGGGAAATTAAAAATTACGTTTTCAATCCCAGAAAAATATGCCAATCAAGTTAAAAAAAATACAACAATAACTTTTAAAATTGCCGGCTCTGATAAAAAATATACTGCTAATGTGTATGCTATTGATCCAGAGATTGCAGTTAGTACCCGAACATTACAAGTACGTGCCATTGCGGATAATAAAGATGGCAAATTATTACCTGGAACTTTTGCTGATGTAGAAATGCCATTAGATATTATACAAGATGCTATTGTAGTGCCTACAGAAGCAATTATTCCGGTACAAAACGGGAAAAAAGTTTTTATTTCCAGTAATGGTCAAGCCAAAGAAATAATGATAGAAACGGCTACGAGAACAGACGCATCAATTTTAGTGCTTTCTGGTTTAAAAGCAGGTGATACCGTTATTACCAGTGGTGTGATGTCATTAAAAAATGAAACTCCTGTCAAAGTTACTATAAAATAATTTTAATTGTGAGTTGTGAATTATGAGTTTTCACTAGAAAATTTAATAATCATAACTTAAAATTCATAATTCAAAAAAAAAATGAGTTTATCAACCACAAGTATTAGAAGGCCCGTACTGACTATCGTTATCAATCTAGCCATTGTGTTGTTTGGAATAATAGGATACACTTTTCTAGGCGTTCGTGAATTCCCCTCAATTGATCCGGCTCAAGTTTCTATACGTACCAACTACGCAGGTGCTAATTCTGATATTATTGAGTCCCAAATTACTGAACCCTTAGAGAAAGCAATCAATTCTATTGACGGGATTAGAAATGTGACTTCTTCTAGTGCGCAAGGAAGCAGCAATATTACTATCGAATTTAATTTAGATAAAAACCTGGAAGATGCAGCCAATGATGTTCGAGATAAAGTATCACAAGCTGTAAGAAACCTTCCGCAGGATATTGATTCACCGCCTGTAGTTTCAAAGGCGGATGCCAATGGAGAGGCGATTATTTCGATGACCGTTCAAAGTGATACCAGAAGCGCATTAGAATTAAGTGATTATGCCGAAAACGTAATTTCCCAAAGATTAGAAACGATTCCAGGCGTAAGTGGTGTTCAGATTTGGGGACAAAAAAGATATGCCATGCGATTGTGGATTGATCCTGTAAAGCTGGCTTCGTATGGTTGCACCGTTTCAGAAGTAAGAGACGCTTTGAACCAGCAAAATGTCGAATTACCTTCTGGAAAACTGACTGGAAAAAACACAGAATTAACGGTAAAGACTGTTGGGAATTTATCCACTGCCGAAGAGTTCAACAATATAATCATCCGTACCGATGGGGAAAAAGTAGTTCGTTTTAGTGATGTGGGTACCGCCACATTAGGACCTGAAAATTTAGAAACCAAAATGACTCAATCCGGCACACCTCTTGTTGGTGTTGCCATTGTTCCACTTCCGGGAGCAAATTACCTGGATATTTCTAAAGAATTTTACACTGTTTTCGAAGCTTTAAAAAAAGATTTACCCAAGGATATTAAATTAAACATTGCTATTGACAATACCATTTTTGTAAAAAAATCGGTTATCGAAGTAGCGGAAACACTAGGGATTTCAATTATTCTGGTAATCTTAATTATTTATCTTTTTTTCCGGGATTGGGCTATTGCTTTTAGACCTTTAATTGATATTCCCGTTTCATTGATTGCTACTTTCTTTATAATGTGGCTTTTTGGATTCTCCATTAATGTGTTGACTTTGCTTGCTATTGTTTTGGCAACCGGGCTGGTCGTTGATGACGGAATTGTTGTCACCGAGAATATTTTCAAAAAAGTTGAGGAAGGAATGACACCGATTGAAGCGGCCATCAAAGGATCCAACGAAATCTTCTTTGCCGTAATATCCATTTCTGTAACCTTGGCAGCAGTATTTCTACCTGTAATTTTCCTTGAAGGATTTGTCGGGAGGCTATTTCGGGAATTTGGTGTCGTCATTGGCGCAGCCGTATTAATTTCTGCTTTTGTATCGTTGACATTAACCCCAATGTTGAATGCCTATTTAATGAAAGGTGGTGAACAAAAAAAATCGAAATTTTATATTAAAACGGAACCTTATTTTCAAAAATTAAATAAAGGGTATGCAAGTTCGCTGGCTCGTTTCATGAAAAAAAAGTGGTTCAGTTTCCCCATTCTTTTTGTTTGTTTTGGATTAATTTATCTTTTCTTTAATTTATTACAAAAAGAGACAGCTCCGTATGATGACCGAAGCGGATTTACGATGCGTATGACTACTCCCGAAGGCTCTTCGTATGAATACACGGATCGTTTAATGCAGGAAGTTTCAAAATTAGTAGATGATTCGATCCCGGGTAAAAAAGTCAGCTTAGTAATTACCTCACCCGGTTATGGTTCATCCTCTGTAAATAGTGGTTTCATACGAGTTTCATTAGTAGAACCAGGTGATAGAAAAGATTCCCAAAAAGAGATTGCAGAGAAATTAACCAAATGGACCAAGCAATATTCCGAAGCAAAAACATCTATAATTGAACAGCCGACAATTGCTGTAAACAGACGTGGTGGCTTACCGATACAGTATATTATTCAGGCCCCAAACTTTGAAAAACTACGAGAAAAAATTCCTTTGTTTATGGATGAAGCATCCAAAAATGAAACTTTTGCTGTTACAGATGTAAATCTAAAATTCAATAAACCCGAAATCAACGTCACAATTGATCGTGAAAAAGCGGAAAGTTTAGGGATTTCTGTGATTGATATTGCACAAACTTTACAGCTTTCGTTGAGTGGACAGCGTTTTGGTTATTTCATGATGAATGGAAAACAATATCAAGTAATTGGCCAATTTGACCAAAAAGACCGTTCAAAACCATTGGATTTGACCTCTATGTTTGTCAAAAACAATATGGGCCAATTGATTCAAATGGATAATGTTGTAAAAGTAGAAGAGCAAAGCAATCCGCCACAATTGTATCATAATAATAGATACATGTCTGCCACTATTTCAGCCGGTCTCGCTCCTGGAAAAAGTATCAGCGACGGTATTGAGGCAATGGATGATATAAAAGCCAAGGTACTTGATGATACATTTACAACCGATTTAGGAGGCGAATCCAGAGACTTTGTTGAAAGCAGTTCGAATACCGCTTTTGCATTTGGTCTAGCTTTACTGTTAATCTTTTTGATTCTGGCAGCCCAGTTTGAAAGTTTTATTGATCCGTTCATTATTATCCTGACTGTTCCTATGGCGGTAGCCGGTGCATTATTTTCCTTGTGGCTATTTGACCAAACTTGGAATATTTTTAGTCAAATTGGTACTGTTATGCTTATCGGTTTAGTAACCAAGAATGGGATTTTGATTGTCGAGTTTGCCAATCAGCTTCGGGAACAAGGAAAACCAAAATTAGAAGCCATCTTAGAAGCTTCGGAAGCAAGATTACGACCAATTTTAATGACCAGTTTAGCAATTTCATTAGGTGCATTGCCTATTGCAATGTCACTTGGTGCAGCTTCAACAAGTAGAATTGGGATGGGAGTTGTTATTGTAGGAGGAACAATCTTCTCATTGGTTTTAACATTGTTCGTTATCCCAGCTATGTATTTGATGTGGTCTAAAGCTAGAAAACATTATCCTGAATTTGATCATATTGAAGAATATGAAAAAGAAGTTAAATAATTTCTATACTTACATCTAATAATTTAAATGGAACTTAGCTGACGTCGATTATCTTTTTTTAATTTAAAAATTTAGAAAATCGTGACCAAAAAATATAATTATGAAGACTATTAAAATACTATTTCAAAGTTTTATATTACTCTTATTTTGTATCGTAAAAACGAATGCTCAAGAAGTTTTGACATTAGAAAATGCTGTAAAAATTGCATTGGAAAATAATTACGAAATAAAAATTGCCACTAATAATTTATCGATACAAAAAACAAACGTAGCAATAGGAAATGCAGGAATGCTACCTACTGTAACAGCTTCTGTTTTTGATAATAACAGCGTTCAAAATAGTTCTCAAACACGTCAGGACGGAACCCAAACTGAATTAGACAACGCTAAAAATAATAATTTAACGTATGGCGTTGGATTGGATTGGACTGTTTTTGACGGACTTAGAATGTTTGCCCGAATGGACCAATTGAAAGAACTACAAAAATTGGGTGAAGCACAATTAAAACTAACCGTAATCACAAGAATTAGCGATGTAAATGCGGCGTATTATGATCTAGTGCAACAACAACAACAATTAGCCGCTTTAGACACCACAATAGTCATTTCGAATCAACGGCTGAATTTGGCACAAAACAGATTTACCATTGGTAAAGCCTCTAAATTAGAAGTTTTAAATGCACAAGTAGATCTTAATACAGATCAGGTGGCATTACTACGACAGAAAGAATTATATGCTAACAGCAAAATTTTATTAAATCAATTGTTAGCCCGGGACGTAACCACTAATTTCAGAGTAATCGATGTTCTTGAAGTCGATGGACTGTTATTACTTCCGGAACTAACTGCTTTGGCGGAAAAGCAAAATCCACAATTAGAGGCCCAAATCATCAATAAAAGAGTCGCCGAATTAGAATTGAAACAAGTAAAAGCAGCCCGTTATCCAACCGTTAGGGTAAATACTGCCTATAATTTTTCAGAAAGTCAATCCAGTTTGGGTTTCGTTGCACAATCACAATCAAGAGGTTTTAATTATGGTTTTAGTGCTACATTGAATGTATTTGATGGTTTTTCTCAAAACCGAAATGAGAAAATCGCTAAGATTCAAATTCAGAATTCTAAACTGAATATAGAGCAACAAAATTTAGCTTTAAACTCCCAATTGGCTACTTCTTATCAAACGTATTTAACTAATTTAGAATTAATTTTTTTAGAAGAAAAAAATGAATTAATAGCCAAACAAAATCTCAGTATAACACTAGATAAGTTTAGAATTGGGACCATAACTACTTTAGAATTTAGAACGGCGCAATTGAATTATGTCAATGCTAAAGTGCGGTATAGTAATGCTCAATTTCAAGGAAAATTATCTGAAATTGCACTCCGAGAATTAGCTGGTAATCTTATTTTTTAATTTATTTTTGCTAAAAAAATATCTTAAATGGTTTCCTATAACACAAAAGACTGGTTTACTTTTATTTTTCGTTTTCATAAAGCGGATACCTTCCGAACCTTATTCCCAATAATGATTGCTATAGGTGCGTATTCCGGTATAGTAGGATATTTAGAAGTAGAATATTTGAAATTAGCTGACACCAGTTATATAAAAAACATTACCATAATGCATGGGATGTTAGGATTTGTGATATCATTACTATTAGTTTTCAGGACTAATACCGCTTATGATCGTTGGTGGGAAGGCAGAAAATTATGGGGTTCTTTAGTTAATAATAGTCGTAATTTTTCAATAAAATTATCCGCTATGTTACCCGAAGAAAAAGACCGCAAATATTTCAGAAAAATGATTCCTGGTTATGCATCTATCTTGCACAAACATTTGAATGACACTGATACAGGCAAACAATTGTTTGAAGATGTAGATTTAGAAATTGACCATCACAAGCACAAACCCAATCAAGTAGCAAAAATGCTATTTCAGAAGATTAATGATTTATATGATTCTAAAAAAATAACAGGGGACCAACTTATCATTTTGAACGACGAAGTCAAATCGTTTACCGATATTTGTGGTGCTTGCGAACGAATCAAAAACACGCCTATTCCCTACTCCTACAGCGCTTTTCTTAAAAAATTCATCTTCTTTTATGTAATGACTTTACCTTTTGGATACTCCTTTAGTTTGGGTTATTATGTAGTGCCAGTTGTTGTATTCATTTTTTATGTTTTGGCTAGTTTGGAATTAATTGCAGAGGAAATAGAAGATCCTTTTGGAAGCGATGCAAATGATTTACCAACACATAAAATTGCAGCGAATATCAAAAAACATGTGGAAGAATTAATTTAAGTTTTGTTAAACAGTGTTCTGGTTCTAATTATTTTCATTAAATTTAGATTTTGCCCATTTAAAGTTTAAAACTATGAATAGTACCCGCGCTTTTATAAACCCACCACATTTATCAAACGAGAAATCGTTAAAAACATTAGTAGAAAACAGAACCGTTTACTCTTTAAACCATTGTGAACTGAATCTTTTTGAAACATATGAATCTTCTACGTTAGTTCCTTTAAAATTTAATGATTTTGTGGTAACCAGCATGTTGCGTGGCAAAAAAATAATGCACCTCTTAGACGATCCAAGTTTTGTCTATTTACCAGGCGAAACCGTTGTCATACCATCAAACGTGCAAATGAAAATCGATTTTCCTGAAGCTTCAAAAAACAACCCGACACAGTGTTTGGCTTTGGCTATAGACCAAACTAAAATTACAGATACCTTAGATTTTTTGAATGAAAGATACCCAAAAGAAGGAAAAGACCAGTTCTGGCAATTGAATTTCAATAATTATTATTTTTACAATAATGTGGAATTCGCAACGACCATTAATAAACTGATCAAAGAATGCATGAGCACATTACTTACAAAAGATGCTTTGGCCGATTTGACTTTACAGGAATTATTGATTCGAATTATTCAGACACAAACTGCAAAAGCTATAGAGGATGGTTTATTTACCGATCCAAAAAATCCTATCACACAAGTAGTCGAATTCATTCGATTGAATTTGAAAGAAAATATTAGCATAAAACATTTGAGCGAGAAAGCGTGCATGAGTACTACTTCTTTCTATCGATTTTTCAAAAGAGAAATAGGCATGAGCCCAATAGAATTTGTGATTAGCGAAAAAATGAGATGTGCCAAACAATTACTAAAAAATCCTTCGATACAAATTAATGAGGTTGGGTATTTATCAGGATTTGAAAATTGTAATTACTTTATTCGTTTGTTTAAAAAACATGAAGGGATTACTCCTAAACAATATCAATTATTGTACGTAAACTAGATTATTCTATAAATGCAACGGGTTCAAGTGACAATTCTTCCTCTGGAGTAAAAATTCTATATTCGATTCGGAATGTTTTTTTCAATGGTGTTTCTAAGGAAAATCCTCCCGCTCCAAACGCATCTATTACACCCAAAGTAAAATGTGCATGTTTCCAATATTCAAATAAATCCTTATCTACCCAAAATTCAGTATTTTCAATTGTACCTATACATACGTCGCCCATTCTTTGATAAAACCCGCCTTTTTCAAAACATTGTGGTTGCGTTCCTTCACAACACCCTCCTGCTTGATAAAACATCAAATCACCATGTTTTTCCTTTAAAATAGTGATTAATTCTATTGCTTCTTCTGTGGCATCAATTCTTTTTATCATTTTTTTACTCTTTTTTTTGCAAAAATATTTTAAAATATGTTTATGGTTGGCCTATAAAATTACCGCTACTTTGCAGATTGATTATTATTTAAGAAACTCAATTTGTCGCAAAATCCGTATACCATTTTAATTGATTTCAATCAACTATATCCGTTTAAAAATAAACCTGACAAATCATACAATCTGTCAGGTTTGAAATTAACCCTTAATTTGTTATCAACTAAAAGAAACCTAATTTCTTTTTGTCATAAGAAATCAACATGTTTTTTGTCTGACGGTAGTGTCCAAGCATCATTTTATGGTTTTCTCGACCAATACCGGATTGTTTATAACCTCCAAAAGGAGCGCCTGCAGGATAAGAATGGTATTGATTAATCCAAACACGACCCGCTTGAATTGCTCTTGGAACCTGATATATTTCGTGTGCGTCACGGGTCCAAAGTCCTGCTCCTAAACCATACATTGTATCATTTGCGATAGCAATAGCTTCTTCGGTAGTTTTGAAAGTGGTCACCGCTAAAACTGGTCCGAAAATTTCTTCTTGAAAAATACGCATCTTATTGTGTCCTTTGAAAAGAGTAGGTTTGATATAATATCCTCCCGCTAAATTTCCTTCCAAATGATTTTCTTCCCCTCCAATTAATACTTCTGCACCTTCATCTTTTCCTAATTTAATGTAAGTTAGAATTTTTTCTTTTTGAACCAAAGATGCTTGGGCTCCCATCATAGTAGTTCTATCTAAAGGATTTCCTAATTTGATTGCCGCTGTTCTTTCGATTACTCGGGCAATAAATTTATCATAAATATCTTCGTGAACTAATAGTCTGGACGGACTCGTACATATTTCTCCTTGATTTAAAGCAAACATTACCGCTCCTTCTATAGCTTTATCAAAGAAATCATCATCAGCATCACCAACGGATTTCATGAAAATATTTGGAGATTTTCCTCCAAGTTCTAAAGTAACCGGAATAATATTTTCAGTAGCATATTGCATCACTAAACGACCTGTAGTTGTCGAACCTGTAAAAGCAGCTTTTGACACTTTTTTATTGGTTACTAAAGCTCTTCCAAGTTCTGCACCAAAACCATTAACAATATTGATAACTCCCGGAGGTAAAATATCGCCAATCAATTCCATCAAAACCAGAATGGAAATTGGCGTACTTTCTGCTGGTTTTAAAACAACGGTATTACCTGCTGCTAATGCTGGCGCAAGTTTCCAAACAGCCATTAAAATTGGGAAGTTCCAAGGTATAATTTGAGCAATTACGCCTAAAGGTTCGCTTAAAGCTATGGAAACAGTTTGCGAATCTAGTTCGGTGATAGAACTTTCCTCAGCGCGAATTACACCTGCAAAATATCTAAAGTGATCAATTGCCAAAGGCATATCCGCTGCCAACGTTTCACGAATGGCTTTTCCGTTGTCAATAGTCTCCACAGTTGCAAGATATTCCAGATTATCTTCTATCACCTGAGCAATTTTATTTAATAAGTTACTGCGTTCTGATACAGATGTTTTTCCCCATGTCTGAAAAGCTTCATAGGCAGCATCAACAGCCAAATCTAAATCTGCTTTGGTGGAATGTGCGGCTCTTGTAAACACTTTTCCGTCTATGGGAGAAACTACGTCAAAATATTGCCCGCCTATGGGCGCAACAAATTTGCCCCCTATATAATTATCATATGTTGCCTTAAAATCAGGTCTTTTTACCACGTTATCCATGTCGTTATCTATTTATGTTTTATCAAATATACCTTCATCCATATCATTCGAATAGCACAATTCATTCAACTAGTAGCATTAAATTTTCATATTTGTTTTTTTAACCTAATTTTATTATTTATTTCATATTTATTTATGATTTATATCAGCTATTTGTTATTTAAAATACTTACATGATACATTAAATCAGTTATAAAAAACCAAAAAAATTGTTTTTTACTCCAAACTGCAATCCTTATATTTGCAACCGAGACCGAAGGTCGAACTGACGAAGTAATCGCATTAAAATTTAAAGATGAAAATATCTTACAACTGGTTAAAACAATTCATTAAAATAGACTGGAACTCCGAAGAAACAGCAGCATTGCTAACTGATTTAGGTCTGGAAGTAGAAATTGTTGACAAATACCAATCAATAAAAGGTGGATTAGAAGGCATTGTTGTGGGACATGTTCTAACCTGTATTCAACATCCGGATGCTGACAGATTAAAAATAACTACAGTAGATTTAGGAAATGGTGTTCCTGTTCAGATTGTTTGCGGTGCCAATAATGTTGCTGCTGGACAAAAAGTACCTGTTGCTACGATTGGGACTACATTATACGACGCAGCAGGAGTTGCTTTTTCAATCAAAAAAGGAAAAATACGCGGACAGGAAAGCCACGGAATGATTTGTGCTGAAGATGAATTAGGTCTTGGTGAAAACCATGACGGAATTATGATATTGGACGAAGCATTACTACCTGGAACTCCTGCAGCAACGGTTTTCAAAATTGAAAATGACGAGGTTTTTGAAATTGGCTTAACACCCAATCGTGCCGATGCTATGAGTCATCTTGGAACTGCACGCGATTTAAGAGCGGGAATGTTACAAAGTGGTGTTAATGTAGAATTAATTACACCTTCAGTAAGTAATTTCAGAGTCGACAAAAGAACTTTGAAAATTGATATTGATGTTAAAGAACCTAAACTTGCCCCTAGATATTGCGGCGTTACTATTTCTGGACTTACTATAAAACCATCTCCAGCTTGGCTGCAAAACCGATTGAAAGCAATTGGAATAAATCCAAAAAACAATATTGTCGATGTAACAAATTATGTTTTACACGAATTAGGTCAACCATTACATGCTTTTGACGCTTCAAAAATTAACGGTAAAATAGTAGTTCAAACGCTTCCTGCCGGAACAAAATTTACTACGCTTGATGATATTGAAAGAACCTTACACGAGGAAGATTTAATGATTTGTGACGAAAAAGGACCTTTATGTATTGCAGGTGTTTTTGGCGGAAAAAAATCAGGAGTCTCTGAAAATACGAATTCAATTTTCTTAGAAAGTGCTTACTTCAATCCGGTAAGCATTCGTAAAACGGCTAAGAGACATCAACTAAATACTGATGCTTCTTTTAGATTTGAAAGAGGAATTGACCCAACCATCACGGAATATGCATTAAAGCGTGCTGCCTTATTGATTCAAGAAGTAGCAGGAGGAGAAATAACTTCGGATGTTATAAATGTGTACCCGAAAAAAATTGAAGACTTTTCGGTGTTTTTAAACTTCAGTAAAGTGGCTAAAATTATTGGCCAAGAATTACCCAAGGATACCATAAAGAAAATATTAGTTTCATTAGATATCAAAGTAAACAGCGTTTCCGATGCGGGACTTGGATTGACCATTCCGTGTTACCGTGTTGATGTACAAAGAGAAATAGACGTTATTGAAGAAATACTGAGAGTTTACGGATACAACAACATTAATTTTTCAAAAAAACTAAATGCTACAGTCTCCAACTCACCAAGAAACGAAGATTATAAAATACAAAATACGATTGCCACACAATTAAACTCTCAGGGATTTAATGAAATGATGGCCAATTCGTTGACTACTGCTTCTTATGTTGCCCTTTCGGAAGAATTGGATGCATCGCATAATGTAACCATGCTAAATCCTTTAAGTGCTGATTTAGCAACAATGCGTCAGTCTTTATTGTTTTCCGGATTAGAAGCGGTATCATATAATATCAATCGTAAAAATCCAGATTTAAAATTATTCGAATTTGGGAAAACATACCATAATTATCTTGCAGGCTATGAGGAGAAAAAGCATTTAAGTTTATTCCTTACAGGAAATAGAAATCAGGAAAGCTGGACCAATACTCAAAAACCTTCGGATTTCTTTTTATTCAAAGGATATGTAACAGGAATATTATCAAGATTGGGCATTCAAAAAACACAGCATTTGCCTGTAGTCTCAGATATTTTTTCTGAAGGAATCGCTATTAGCGTTGGAACCGAAGTACTGGTAGAATTAGGAGTAGTTAAAAAATCAATATTAAAACATTTTGGAATTAAACAAGAAGTGTTTTATGCTGATTTTAATTGGACTTTGATTCTTAAATTGATTTCAACTAAAATAAAATATACCGATATTGCAAAATATCCAGAAGTACGTAGAGATTTAGCGTTGTTAATTGATCAAAATGTAAGCTACGAAAGTATCTTTAATATTGCTCGTCAGACAGAAAAAACACTTTTAAAAGACATTAATTTATTTGATGTTTATGAAGGGAAAAATCTTCCAGAAGGCAAAAAATCATATGCGTTGAGTTTTACGATTCAAGACAATTCAAAAACGCTGACAGATACTCAAATTGATAAAATTATGAGCAAACTGCAAAAGAATTTTGAAACTGAACTTGACGCTAGTTTAAGATAAATTTTGGTTTTATAAATTAAAAAATCCAGATTCTAAAATTAGAATCTGGATTTTTTTTAAACTTTTTTTTGAATTTATTTTTTAAATAGTATACATTTTGGTTCTTAATTCCTGAACTTTTTCATCGTCAAGGTAATCGTCAAATGTCATGTAGCGATCAATTGCTCCGTTAGGAGTCAATTCAATAACTCTATTAGCAACAGTTTGAGAAAATTCATGATCATGTGTGGTAAAAATAACCGATCCTTTGAAGTTTTTCAAAGAGTTATTAAAAGCTGTAATAGATTCTAAATCTAGGTGATTCGTTGGTTCATCAAGCATTAATACATTCGCTCGTTCCATCATCATTCGAGACAACATACAACGCACTTTTTCTCCTCCAGATAGCACTCGACAGGTTTTTAAAGCCTCTTCGCCGGAGAAAATCATTTTCCCAAGAAAACTACGAATATTTACCTCATCACGCTCTTCTTCGGTCTTTACCCATTGACGCAACCAGTCTACAAGAGAATAATCGCTCTCAAAAAACGAATGATTTTCTACTGGCAAATACGCTTGGTTAGTTGTAACTCCCCAATCATAACGTCCAGAATCCGCTTTTTGATTTCCGTTTAATATTTCATAAAAAGCAGTTGTAGCTCGAGAATCTTTCGAGAAAAGAACAATTTTATCCCCTTTAGCCATATTTAAATCTACTCCTTTAAACAGGACGTCACCTTCAATTGAAGCACTTAAATTTTGTACATTCAAGATTTGATCTCCTGCTTCACGTTCTTGATCAAAAATAATCGCAGGGTAACGACGACTTGATGGTTTTATCTCCGAAATATTAAGTTTACTAATCATTTTTTTACGAGAAGTAGCTTGTTTTGACTTGGCCACATTCGCAGAAAACCGACGAATAAATTCTTCTAATTCCTGTTTCTTTTCTTCGGCTTTTTTATTTTGTTGGGCACGCTGTTTTGCAGCTAATTGGCTTGATTCATACCAAAAAGTATAATTTCCGGAATAATGATTTATTTTACTGAAATCAATATCCGAAATATGGGTACAAACGGAATCTAAAAAGTGTCTGTCGTGAGATACTACAATTACTGTATTTTCATAGTTCGCCAAGAAATTTTCTAACCACGCTATGGTTTCAAAATCCAAATCATTGGTAGGCTCATCCATTATAAGTAAATCAGGATTTCCAAAAAGCGCTTGTGCCAAAAGAACACGAACTTTTATCTTTCCTTCCAAATCTCCCATCAACATATAATGATACTCCTCTGTAATACCTAGATTTGATAACATCGATGCAGCATCAGAATCAGCATTCCATCCATTCATTTCTTCAAATTGCACTTGCAACTCCCCTATCCTGTCTGCATTTGAATCATTGTAATCTAAGTACAAAGCATCCATTTCTTTTTTGATAGCATACAAACTTTTGTTTCCCATCATAACGGTTTCAAGAACCGTACTTTCGTCAAACATATTATGGTTTTGGTTTAAAACCGACATACGCTTTCCTGGTTCCAAATGAATATGTCCCGAAGTAGGATCCATTTCACCGGCAATAATTTTAAGAAAAGTAGATTTTCCAGCGCCATTGGCTCCGATAACGCCATAGATATTACCGTGTGTAAAGGTAGTATTTACTTCGTCAAACAAAATTCGTTTGCCAAACTGAACTGATAAATTATTTACTGTTAACATGAATATTTATTTTATAAAATTTTTGCAAAAATACGAAAAAAAATACTGATTTATTGAATTCCAAAAAAACACATTTTCAATAGGTGCATTTTAATGAATATTAAAATAATTTTAAAAAAAAACCTGACACAAAAGTCAGGATTTGAAAATTACTAATGAAAAAAAATCTTAATTTTTGTGTTTACAGCAATTTTTTTAAACTCGCATACACTGTTAATTCTACATCAGCAGCACTTCGCGTATTGCATTTCTCTAATAAATCAACCAATACCGTTGGATTTATTTTTTGCTTTTTATCCATTACAAGTAAAAGCTGCTGGGATAAATCACTTAAACTTTTTGACAAAGGTAAAAGTGGTTGTACCAGCGGAGCATTTGCACTCAAAGTAATTAAATCCACATTCATGGCAATCCACTTCTTAAAAAAATCAGTTACTAGTACTTTATTTTCCTTACTTTTATTCGCTAAATACGCACTTACAGCAACATTAAAATCTAGTGCTTCCAAGGCATCTGCATTGCAAGCATCCGCAAATAAGGTTAATGGAGAATGCATCCGGTATTTCTTTCCGCCACCATTGCGTTTATAATTTTTCAATGGTTCACAAAGGTTCGAAAAATTATTCAATACACGCGTATCTTGATTGTTACTGATGTTTCTCAGAATCACTTCTTTGTTTCTAATATGAGAAATTCCAAGTTCTTCTAATCTAAATGAAATTGTTTTCAATCTTTTGCGCATGCTGTTCATGTCCTTCACCTCCTCATTAGACCAAAGTCGCTCCGCAATTGCGGCAGTTCGTGGCCAAATTCTGGAATCAATATTTAATGGTGTCACCAGTTCACTCCACATGGCCGCTTCGCCTCCTAAAACCCTTGTTTTTTCCTGGGGAGTAAGGATAATAGTTTTGGGTATGGGATCATTCAAATAATGACTTTCGACTCCAAGCATTAAATCAATATAATACCCATTGGACAAAACAGTATTGTACCCACTTTTAGCAGCTTTGATTAATGCTCCTCCAGCGGTTTGTCCTTCATTAGTTCCTCTCCAAGCATGAATTATAGCGTCTTTAGACATGTTTTCAGTCATTATTTCTTCCCAACCCATCAATTTTTTATTGTGTTTTTTGAGCATTGGAATTAACTTCATATTAAAATAAGTCTGCAAATCATGGTTGTTGACTAAATTATTTTCATTTTTAAATTTCTGGATAGCAGGATTTGCATTCCATTCTTTTCCATTATTCTCGTCACCACCGATATGAAAATAATTACTTGGAAATAACGGACAAACTTCATCAAAAATCGAGTTTAAAATTTCATATGTTTTTGCATTGGTAGGGTCTAAAGTTGCATTGAAAATTCCTGAATTTCTTTGGACTTCATACGTGATTTTTCCTTCTCCTACTTTACTTCCTATTTCCGGATAAGCAGTTAGCAACGCCGATGCGTGTCCAGGAACATCTATTTCAGGAATGACTAGAATCCCTCTTTCATCCGCATACTGTACAATATTTTTGATTTCTTCCTGAGTATAAAAATTTCCATCTGAGGCTAATTCCGTCAATTTCGGATGGTTTTTCATTTCAATTCGCCATCCTTGATCGTCCGCTAAATGCCAATGAAAAACATTCATTTTCATTGAAGCCATGGCATCCAAATTTCTTTTAATAACATCTACCGGCTGGAAATGTCGGGCCGCATCAATCATCAATCCTCTCCACGTAAATCTTGGCGAATCAAGAATCTCAACCGTCGGGAAATAATATGACGTACTGTTATTTTGTAGCAATTGCAATAGAGTCTCCAAACCATGCAAAGCCCCTAAATCGCTTGTGGCATTAATTATTATTTTATTGGAAAGGATAGTTAGTTGATAACTTTCATCCTCGTTAATCTCTATTTTTCCGTAACGAACACAATTTATTTGCAATTCGGCTTCGGGTTTTTCATTGACTTTTGTCAAAAAGCTTTGCTCCAAAAACAACCCCGTCCTGCCATCCAATCTTCGTAGGAAGTTGGTTGCGCCTATAAAAATTCTTGGATTTGGATTTCCGGTAATATTTACTTTAAAATTTTTGGTTAAAGCGAAAGTACCACTAGTCAAATTTATACTTTGCGGCCAAGGCATCAGGTTTAATTGCTCATTGGTAATTTGCGCATTCGAAACAAAACTTCCCAATAATAGGATTAAAAAGTATTTCATAATGTATAGGTATTCAAAGTGTTTTTAATAGTCAAAACGTTTAAATGCTTCAATAGCCTCGTATTCAGCCAACCCTAAATCGTCATACAATTTTGCTGTATGCTTGTTTCGGTCTTCTGCACGCACCCAAAATTCTCGAGAATCATTGCCTTGAAACATCACACGATCTTTTTGAGATTGATGGTATAAAATAGCGTGTCTTTTTAGCATTACTTCTTCTGGACTTAACGGGACCGCCATATCTATTTCATGAATTCCCCATTCATGCCAAGCACCGCGATACAACCACAGCCAGCAATCATTCATAAACGATTGTGGTTTTAACGCTGCCATAGCAGCAAAAACAGCATTGAGACAAACCTCATGTGTTCCATGTGGATCAGCAAGATCACCAGCGGCAAAAACCTGATGGGGCTTTATTTTTTCTATAATTGCTTTTACAATAGCAATATCCTCCGCTTGTATTGGGTTTTTCTTTATTTGTCCAGTCTCATAAAAAGGCATATCCAGAAAATGAATATTTGTTTCTTTTAACCCAATGTACCGAACGGCTGCATATGATTCACGCCGTCTGATAAGTCCTTTAAGTTTTCGAACCTCAAGAGAATCCATTTGGTTTTCTGACTTGTTGTTCAAAAAATCGACAGCCGATTTAAAGTTTGTTTTAGTGGCATCAGTACCCACAAAATCAGCACATACTTCCGCAAACTTTAATGCTTCTTCATCCGTAACCGCTATATTTCCAGATGTTTGATACACGACATGAATATCGTGTCCTTGTCGTATTAATTTAGAAAAAGTACCGCCCATAGAAATAACATCATCATCCGGATGCGGACTAAAAAGGATGATTCTCTTCTTGGCAGGATTCGCCCTTTCGGGTCTGTTGGTATCATCGGTATTAGGCTTTCCTCCTGGCCATCCAGTAATAGTATGTTGCAATACATTGAACATGTTTATATTTAAATCGTAAGCTGAACCTTCTAAAGCCAAAAGATCAGACATCCCATTATTATTATAATCCCTATCCGTAAGTTTTAGTATGGAGCGGTTTGTTTTTAAACACAACCAAACAATCGCTTTACATTTTAGTTCCAAAGTCCAATCACAGTCTTGAACGAGCCACGGTGTTTTAAATCGGGCTAGTTCGGAAGCCGCCGATTGATCTAAAACAAAAGTGGTATTAGTATGGTTTTGCAAAAATGTTGCTGGGGTTTCAGGGCTGATTTCTCCTTGAATGGTTGTTTTTATCACTTCTGCTTTATTCTGACCCCATGCCATCAAAACAATTCTTTTGGATGTAAGAATAGTAGAAATACCCATCGTAATGGCTCTTTTGGGGACGTTTTCGATTCTATTAAAATCAGAAGAAGCATCAACCCTGGTAATGTGATCTAAAGTAATTATTCGGGTTCCTGAATTGATATGAGAACCTGGCTCATTAAAACCTACGTGACCCGTCCTACCAATTCCTAACAATTGAAAATCAAGTCCACCTACCTTTTTTATTTTATTTTCATATTCAATACAATATTGTTTGAGCGTATCTATTGGTACAGTTCCATCAGGAATATTTATATTTTCAGGTTTAATATCAATATGATTGAACAAATGCTCGTGCATAAAATAATGATAGCTGTGGTGGTTTTCTTTTTTCATTGGATAGTATTCATCCAAATTAAAAGTGACTACATTACTAAAACTAAGTCCGTCTTCTTGATGCATCCGAACCAATTCTTCGTATACCTTTATTGGTGACGAACCTGTTGCTAGACCTAGAATACACGATTTGTTTTCAGACTGTTTGAAAAGAATCAATTGTGCAATTTCTTGAGCAACTATTAAAGACGCTTCTGAAGCATTTTTGAAAATTTCATTGTGAATTTTTTCAAATCTTGTTTCCTCAAATTTGCCGGCACTTTCATAACTGATGTCTGGTACATTTTCTAAAGCACTTTTCATAGGATGTTTTTTTATACTGATTTATAAAGATAGGTTTTTTTAAAAGAGTGGAAAAAAATTAAAATCGCAGATATCTAATTCTTAAAATTACATACTGAAGTGTATTGAATTCTAGAGAGAGCATACTATTTCTACTCCTCAAGAGTATTCTATAGCAAACGGCAAATTAATCCTAATGCAGGAATTAGGAAAAAATTTGAAAAAAAAACATCTTTTTTTAACAATTAGTGAATATTCAATAATTATAACAATATTTAGTCTAAATTATTTTTTTTTAATTTACTTAACAAATATATTTACGGTCTTACAGCTTTAAAACTATTTAATTACAATCATTAACCAATGTATACTTATGAATTCAGAACAAACAAGGTCTAACAATTCCGCACTTTATACGCTCATAACCGTATTTTTCTTTTGGGGTTTTATTGGAGCATCAAACGGTATTTTTATTCCATTTTGCAAAGCTAAATTTGGCTTAGACCAATTTCAAAGTCAACTAATCGATTTCGCTTTTTATGGGGCTTATTATATTGGAGCTTTATTGCTTTTCATTTTTAGTAGTATTGCAAAGAAAGATATTCTAAATGGATGGGGATTCAAAAAAGGAATTATTTATGGATTATTAGTCAGTACATTTGGAGCCGTATTAATGATAGTAGCGGTAACACAAGGTAGTTATTTATTTATTCTTGGCGCTTTATTTATAGTTGCACTTGGTTTTTCATTGCAACAAACATCAGCACAACCTTTTGCAGCCTCTCTTGGTGAACCCCATTCTGCATCAAGCAGATTGAATCTTGCCGGAGGAATTAATTCATTAGGTACTACGATAGGCCCCATTGTTGTTTCCATCGCTTTGTTTGGAGTTATTGCGGGAGTAAATATCGAAGAATTTGCTCAAAAACCAGATTCATTGGATTCAATGAGAATCCTGTATGTATTTGTTGGAGGTCTGTTTTTATTGGCTGCAGCCTTATTCCATTTTTCTAAAAAATTACCGGCAGGAAAAAGTGATTCTACTTTTGAAACGGCTAATAAAGCAATGAAAACCCTTATTGCAATTACTGTAATTCTGGTAGCTATTTTTGCTTATATTTTTTCTCGTTATGAAGACCCTCAATTTATTAGTCGTTTTATAGACAACAAAGAAAAAGATTTCTTAGGATTAGCTTTGACTGTTTCAACCCTTTTAGTTGTGGTCATTGGATTATTCTTCGCTAATACAACTGCTCAAAAAAATCCTGAAGGATGGGGTGCTATGAAATACCCACAATTAGTATTAGGGATGCTGGCACTGTTTGCTTACGTAGGTGTCGAAGTAACTATTGGAAGTAATCTTGGAGAATTATTGGTGACTGCTGACTTTGGTTCTATTTCTGGTCCTGCTTTGGCACCTTATATGTCTATGTATTGGGGTAGTTTAATGATTGGACGCTGGGCAGGAGCTATTACTGTTTTCAACCCGTCATCACAATTAAAGAAAATTTTACTTATTGTTATTCCTTACGTAGCTTTTGGTGTAGTACTGACCGCTAATGCAATTTCTGGCCAAGATGTTACACCATTATATGCCTATTCCTTTGTAATTTTGTTTCAAATTGCTGGTTTCTTTTTAGGGAAAGACCAACCTTCAAGAACCTTAATGATTTTTGGTTTAATGGGAATGACAGCCATGCTTATTGGTTTATTCACAACGGGGACTATCGCAATTTTTGCTTTTATGAGTGGCGGATTATTCTTAAGTATTATGTGGCCTTGTATTTTCTCACTGGCAATTGCCGGATTAGGAAAATACACATCTCAAGGTTCTGCTTTTTTAGTAATGATGATTTTGGGTGGTGGAATTATCCCTCCATTACAAGGAAAGTTAGCAGATATAATTGGAATTCATACCTCTTATTTTATTCCAGTTTTATGTTTTGCTTTCATCGCATTCTATGGTTGGAAAGTAATTGGGATTCTAGAAAAACAAGGTATTGGAAACGAAATAGAAGTTGGTGGAGCACACTAATTTCACACAGAAACACCAAAAATTAAATAAATAAAAAAGCGATTCAAATAAGATTTTGAATCGCTTTTTTTAGCTAATGCCATATCATTAGTATGCTTAAATAAAAATGTACTAGGCTACCTAACCTATAAAAAAACAAATAAGCTGTCTCTTTTAGAACTTTTATTTGTTTTTTTATATTAACCTTAATCTTACTAATTTATTTTAAAACTGTAAACTCAATTTTTGAATCATTATAAATTTTGTGTGTCTGTTTCTTAAAATCTTCAGGTTTAGCATAGAATATATTATCCACAAAGGTTTGCGGATTCAAATCAATTAATGGAAACCAGGTACTTTGTACTTGAATCTGGATTTTATGTCCTTTTTTGAATGTATGAAAAACATCTTGTAACTTGATATTTACCGCCGTTTTTTCATTAGCCACAAAAGGCTCTGGTTTTGAAAAACTATTTCTAAAACGTCCACGCATTACTTCGCTACGCACCATCATGTGGTAATTACTCATTTTTAAATAAGAAGCAACGTCTTTTGTCTCTGGTTCGTCTTTCGGGAATACATCAATTACTTTAACAATCCAGTCCGCATCAGTTCCTGTAGTTGAAACTTGCAGTTTAGCTATAATTTCTCCAGCTAAAGTTGTGTCGTTATTTAAAACTTCTGTTTCAAAAACCAGCACATCAGGTCGTCTAGCAGCAAAACGCTGATCATCTGTCATATATTTTCTTGGCGTAAGCCCTTGTTGTTTAATATCCTCTGAATAAGGAACTGGTTTTTTAGGATCACTTACAAATTCCTCAAAAGCAAAATTCTTTTTTGCCATTTTTGACAAACGATTGTCTTGTAAAAAGAAATTTTGTTTTTCAGTATTTTGTGGAGGCCACGAATCATAAGTTTTCCATTCTTTAGCACCTGAATCAAAAACATAGGCTTCGGGTAATTTATTTTCTCCTTTTGCGCTATTTTTTAAAAAATGGCGGAAAAAATTAGCTTCGATATTTTTTTGATAAAAACCAGAAATACTGTCTCCAAAATTAATATTACCAATCACTTGTTTTGCAGAATTTCTAGCCCAATCGCCATGACTCCATGGTCCCATCACGATGGTATTATAGTTTTTACTACTCTTTTCTATAGTACTATATGTGTTTAAAGGCCCGTATAAATCTTCTGCATCAAACCATCCACCTACTGTCATTACAGCTGGCTTTATGTTTTTCAAATGTTGTAAAATCCCACGTTTTTGCCAAAAATCATCGTAACTGGAATGGTCTTTCAGCTGTTGCCAAAATTCATCTTCTTTACCATAATACTTATCTAAATTGGATAATGGTCCTGCATCCAAGAAAAATTGGTAATCATCATTTGTTCCTGTATTCGTGAATTTATACCACGGTTCAGTAGTACGTTTTGTTTTTTGTGGTCCAAATAATGGCGTTACTTTCCAATAACTCAACAAATAAGCTCCATTATGATGAAAATCATCAAAAAAGAAATCAGCGATACACGCTTGAGGTGAAACCGCTTTTAATGCAGGATGGTTGCTTAACAAAGAATAGGTTGCATAAAAACCTGGATAGGAAATTCCCCATGTTCCAACATTTCCGTTATTGTTAGCCACATTTTTAACCAGCCAGTCAATCGTGTCATACGTATCCGAAGCCTCATCAGTATCTTTTTTACTTTTTTTGTTAGGTATAAAACCTCGCATATTGTCATAAAGACCGTCACTCATAAAGCGACCACGAACATCTTGATAAACTACAATATATCCCTCTTTCATCATGGTTTCACTTGGAGAAATACTTTTTTTAAACTGATTCTCTCCATAAGGTCCTGAATTATAAGGCGTTCTTTGCATTATAATTGGATATTTTTTTGAAATATCTTTTGGGGTGTAAATAGAAGTAAACAACTCTGCACCATCGCGCATTTTAATATGCACTTCTTTTTTGGTGTAATTATCAACAACATAATTTGGTACTTTATCTTGGGCAAAAAGAATTGCACCAATAAAAAAAAGAGAAATACTTAGTAATTTTTTCATGAATTTTTTTAATTAAAATAGTTTTTAAAGATAAAAATTCTGTCCGAATATAGTACTCTTTTACTTGCTTTTTTAAAACATTAATCTCAAATTATTATAAAATTTAAAATTTTTAACTTATACTTTTTAGATAAAAAGATGCGTTTATTCATTTTTTTAATCCTATTTGCTATTCCTATAAAATCCAAAAACAAAAATTAATTCTTCTTTGAAAACTAATGATTAATCTTGTTTAAATGATTAATAGTTTCTTTTTTTTAGCCTACAAACAGTGAGTTAAAAGTATTAATTTAATGATAAAAAATAGAATTTACGGCTTTAAATTGGAATTTTTCAATAAAATTGGCCTATATTTGCGAAACACTCATCAATACGTTGCGATTAATTCAAGTCCATTTTACGAACTTTTAATCAAAAACCAAGATTCCTTATTTTAGAAATCATTCTAAAATAAGGAATCTTTTTAGCAGTTTACTGCCTCTTGTGCCTTTTGGAAAAATTCCATTTACAGGCTTTTAAATAATCAAAAAAATTAAACTGTTTGATTTTCTATTCAGAAAAACTAATATGCTAATTGCACCTAATATTTAACACTAAAATACTTTAAAATGGAATTCAAACAAATTAATGCTACTACTGGAGAAGATACAATTTATACCAATCAAATTGTTGCACTATTCCTTTATACCCATTTAGAACAATATGGCGATTCCATTGAAGACATTCAGAAATGTATTGATTATGTCATGAATCCTGCCAAAGGAGGAAACATTGTAGTGGGAATTGAGGAAAAAAAAATTGTAGGAGTTGTGATCTTGAATAATACGGGAATGAAAGATTTTATTCCCGAAAATATTTTAGTATACATTGCAGTTGACCATAAAGAGCGTGGCAAGGGCTTGGGAAAACAATTGATGCAAAAAGCCATATCAATTACCGAAGGTAATATTGCACTTCATGTAGAACCTGATAATCCTGCCAAAAAACTATACGAAAGTTTAGGTTTCACTAATAAATATCTAGAAATGCGCCTCATCAAGTAGTCAAAAATGGAAAAATCAAACCAATATACAGATGCACTTATAGACTTTCGAAAGGAATTACATAAACATCCTGAAATATCAGGTAAAGAAATTAAAACTGCTAAACGTATATATTCGTTTCTTCAAAATTATTCTCCTGATGCATTAATCTCTGGAATAGGTACAACGGGTATAGTTGCAATCTATAAAGGGTTAAAAATTGGTAAAAAAGTATTATTTAGATGTGAGCTGGATGCTCTGCCTATTGAAGAAACGAACGTTTTTGAACATCGATCACGTACAACTGGAATTTCCCACAAATGCGGACACGATGGTCACATGGCTATTCTCTGCGGTTTAGCTGCTGAATTGTATCAGAACAAACCGGAATCAGGAACTGTTATTTTATTATTTCAGCCCGCTGAGGAAGATGGCAGTGGTGCTAAAAAAGTATTTTCGGATCCAAAATTTGCTTCTTTGCAACCCGATTATGTATTTGCGTTACATAATTTACCGGGATTTCCACTCAATCAAATTGTCGTAAAAAACAATATTTTTACTTGTGCAGTTCATAGTATGATTATTAAACTAAAAGGAAAGACGGCCCATGCCGGGGAACCTGAAAAAGGAATTAATCCTGCATTAGCAATAGCAGAAATTACTACTAAATTTAATGCAATTATTCATAGAGACATTTCAAAAGAAAATTTTTGTCTTATTACACCCATTTACACAAAAATGGGCAAAAAAGCCTATGGTGTTTCAGCTGGTTCAGGAGAAATTCATTTTACTGTACGCAGTAACAGTAATTTGCAAATGAAAAAAATTGAATTGCTTTTAGAAAATTTATCATTATCAATTGCAAAAGAATATGAGCTGGAATGTAAGATTCGATGGACGCAAGGTTTTCAAGCCAATGAGAATCATGAAACCGCTGTAGCAATCATCAAAAAGGCAGCAAAAATTAATAATTTAGAACTATTCGAAAAAGAAAAACCATTTACTTGGGGTGAAGATTTTGGATTGTTTACACAACACTATCCCGGCGCCATGTTTGGAATGGGTTCGGGAACAAATACACCGGCTTTACACAATCCTGATTATGATTTTCCAGATGAAATTATTGCAACTGGAATAGCTATTTTTCATCAAATCAGTAAACAAATTACAAATGCACACTAACTCAATTATCGAGCTTGATCGCTCCGCGTATCAAAAAAATATTGATTTTTTAAAAAATACTTTTGGAAAAAAAGTACTCGTTTCCTCTGTTGTAAAAGGAAATGCTTATGGTCATGGAGTACAGCCGTTTGTGGCTATGGCGTTTCAATGTGGCGTAACCCATTTTTCTGTTTTTGATGTTCAGGAGGCTAAAGTAGTAAAAGCAACACTACAGGACAAGGCAACTATTATGGTTATGGGACTCGTTCAGGATGAAGATATGGAATGGGTAATCCAAAATAATATTGAATTCTTTGTTTTTGACAAAAGTCGTCTTTCCATAGCTATGAAAACAGCTAAAAAGCTAGATAAAAAAGCCGTTTTACATATAGAAGTTGAAACCGGAATGAACCGAACTGGTTTTGATAAAAATGAATTGAATACTGTTATTGCTTTTTTGAAAAAACAGGAAAAACATCTTATTTTCAAAGGGCTTTGTACTCATTATGCAGGAGCTGAAAGTATCGCTAATTATTACAGAGTGGACCAGCAAATCAAGAATTTTGAAGAAATTTATCATTTTTTTTGTAAAAATGATCTGAAGCCACAAATTAGACATTCCGCTTGTTCTGCAGCTTCTATAATGTTTCCGCAAACGAGAATGGATATGGTGCGCATTGGAATAATGCAATACGGATTGTGGCCCAGTCCAGAAGTATTTGTTGCCTACCTCAATTCTAAAAAGAACAAAACAGATCCACTCCAACGCGTTATCACTTGGAAAAGTGCAATTATGAGCGTTAAAAAAGTAAAAATTGGCGATTTCATAGGTTATGGGAGCAGTTTTATGGCCAAAAGGAAAATGAAAATCGCAGTAATACCTATAGGATATTGCCACGGATACAGTCGTTCTTTGAGCAACCAAGGCCGTGTACTGATACATGGACAACGCTGTGTAGTAGTGGGCTCCGTAAATATGAATATGATGACTGTTGATGTTACAGACATAGACACTGCAAAAAAAGAGGATGAAGTAGTCCTAATTGGCACACAAAAAGAGCTTTCTGTTTCTGTCGCTTCCTTTAGTGATTTCAGTAATCAACTCAATTATGAATTATTAACTCGGATTTCTAAAGCAATTCCACGTAAAATTATAGAATAATGGCCTTTATAAAATTATATAGAAAAAAATTACAAGAAAATTATCAATTTTTAGACCAAACATTTAAATCAAGAAACATCCAGTGGGGAGTAGTTTCAAAACTCTTATGCGGAAATAAAATTTATCTCAAAGAAATCATCGCCTTAGGAGTCCGTGAAATTCATGATTCCAGAGTGAGCAATTTGAAAAAAATTAAAGGACTAGATCCCGAAATTCAAACTGTCTATATTAAACCCCCAGCAAAACGAAGTATTAATAGCATTGTGCGATATGCCGATATTAGTTTTAACACTGAGATCTATACGATTCAATTGCTTTCGGATGAAGCTGTCAAACAAAACAAAACGCATAAAATTATCATCATGATTGAAATGGGTGATCTTAGAGAAGGCGTTATGGGAGAAGAATTAATAGAATTTTACGGTACCATTTTAAAAATGCCTAACATAGAAATATCAGGTATTGGGACCAATCTTAATTGTCTTAGCGGTGTAATGCCAACGCAGGATAAACTAATTCAATTGAGCTTATACAAACAGCTAATTGAAGCTAAATTTAACATTAGTATTCCATTCGTCTCCGGTGGAACCTCAGTTGCAATTCCTTTGATATTGAAAAATGCCCGACCTATGGCTGTGAATCATTTTCGAATAGGAGAAGCACTTTTTTTTGGCAAAGATTTGTTTACAGGAAATACTATCGAAGGAATGCACAATGATGTTTTTAAATTATATGCTGAAATTATCGAAATTACTGAAAAGCCAAAAACACCAACAGGTGAATTAGGCGAGAATGTTGCCGGAAATTCCTTTTCTATGAACGAAGTCACTGATTTAGGAATCACTTCCCTGAGAGCTATTCTAGACATTGGTTTATTAGACATGCAACCCCAATACATCGAATCTGACGATGCTGACATTACCATTGTAGATGCCAGTTCTGACATGTTAGTTATTGATATTTCTAATTCTAAAAAGACCTATAAAATAGGAGATTTAGTCGCTTTTAAAATACGATATATGGGTGCATTGTATCTTTTAAATTCCGATTATATCGAAAAGATAATCGAATAAAACCACATTACTTCCCACCTTGAGCAAAATACCCCTAATACTACGGATTATATTCTGCCACTATTACTAAATAAAAATTGCACTAATCTCCAGCAATTGATTTGTTGAAATTAGTGCAATTTTATTTAAATATTCGGGCTAAAATTTATGTGACCAGACGATAGGTTATTTTATTTTTTTAAATTGATCAATTCCTGCTTTCAACCATCCTTTATAAGCATTGATATTTGAATTATAACTTTCTGGTTTATCAGATAACATATTTTCTTCTGTATCTAAAACAATGTAATACGGTTGCGCATTGGCTTTGTATCGAGTGATTTGAAAATCGCTCCATTTATTCCCCACACTTACAATTTCTTTACCCGTTTCTTTAGATATATATTGCTCACTTTTTGGCAATTCTCTTTTATCATCGACATACAAAGAGATCAATACCACTTCATCCTGTAATATTTTAAGAATCGCGGGATCAGACCAAACATAATCTTCCATTTTTCTGCAATTCACACAAGCAAATCCGGTAAAATCAAGTAAAATGGGTTTGTTTACTGATTTAGCATAAGCCAATCCTTTTTCATAATCGTCAAAAGCAATAAGATCATGTGGTCCTAAATGTGCGCCTTGCGGCAAAATTTGGGCTGATGCATTTGATCCGCCTTTTGAGTTTCCTACACCGTATGGACTTTCGCTATACGTCATTGGTGGCGGGAAACCAGAAATTAATTTTAATGGTGCGCCCCAAATTCCAGGAATTAAATAGATGGTAAAGGCCAGCACTACTAATCCGAAAGACAATCTTCCCACCGAAATATGATTCATAGGACTATCATGTGGCAGCGTAATTTTTCCGAATAAATAAAAGGCCAGTGTTCCAAAAATAGCAATCCAAATTGACAAGAACACTTCTCTTTCTAAGAAATGCAATTGCAATACCAAATCCGCATTTGACAAAAATTTGAAGGCCAAAGCCAATTCTAAAAATCCTAAAACCACTTTAACAGTATTCAACCAACCACCTGATTTTGGCAAAGAATTCAACCAACCCGGGAACATCGCAAACAACATAAAAGGTAAGGCTAAAGCCAATGAAAATCCGAACATCCCAACAATTGGTGCTATTCCGCCCTTAGAAGCCGCTTCGACTAAAAGTGTCCCCACAATAGGTCCTGTACAAGAAAAAGATACAATCGCTAAGGCTAAAGCCATAAAGAGAATTCCAACTATACCACCTCTATCCGCTTGATTATCGACTTTATTGGCCCAAGAATTAGGCAACATGATCTCGAAAGCACCTAAAAATGAAGCCGCAAAAGTAACTAGTAAAATAAAGAAAATAATATTAAACCAAACATTCGTTGATAACGCATTCAGTGCATCGGCACCAAAAATCCAAGTCACTAAAAAGCCTAAAACTACATAAATAAAGATAATAGCAATTCCATAAATAATGGCATTTCTAATTCCTTTTGCTTTTGTTTTACTTTGTTTTGTAAAAAAACTTACTGTCATAGGGATCATCGGGAAAACACAAGGCGTAAGCAATGCGGCAAATCCAGATAAAAAAGCGATAAAGAAAATAGACCATAATCCTCTTTGTTTGGAAGGCTTAGAATCTAATACCGGAACTTTTTCAGGAGTAACAATTTGTGCTTTATTCCCATCCGTATTTACAACTGTAGTATCAACTTTGGCAGAATCTATTGTCGTTAAATCAGGTGCTACAGTAGCTATCTCTAATGTTTTTGAAGCCACAGGAATCGTAAACGAAAAATTCTTCTCTATATTAATACAAACCTCTTTACACACTTGGTAATTGAAATTAACTTCAATTTTAGAAACCTTTGGATTTGTAATTGTGATTTCTTGTTGAATTTGTCCTTTCTTTTCAAAAAATGTTTCGTTTACTTCAAAAATATCATTAAAAGCTGTTCGGGTCTTGCTTTCTTTGGCTTTACCAACCAAATTAAAATTTCCTTTTTGATTTTTGAAAATGATTTCCAATGGCAGCGGTCCGCCATCTGGAGTGAATTGAGAATACAAATGCCAATCATTTTCTATGACAACATTGAAAGTAAGGATATAATTAGTATCTGATTTTTTTTCTATTTTGGTGGTCCATTTTGCAGGATCAAGAATTTGAGCATCTCCATTGGCAAAAGCCAAAAAAGCAATAAGTATAAATAGTAGTTTCTTCATTATTCTAATTGTATTTTAAGTATATTTCTTGTTGTATTTTGTACTTTAAAGCGTTCATCTTGACGAACATCAATAATCCAAACTATTTGATCATTCGAACATAAAAGCCAAGTATTTTCTTTATCTATCAATGATAATTTTTCATCTTTAAAAAGCTTGCTTAATTTCTTCGATTTACCATTCATCCCAAAAGGCTGCAGCTTATCTCCCTCGTTCCAATGCCTTAAAACCAATGGATATTGTAATTTATCGGCGTCCACAAAGATAGTTTTATTTGAAACGATACTAATGTCCGCTACTTTACAAAACGTAAGATTTAAGGGAATATTAACTTCTTTTTGATTTTCGTCAATAAAATATTCTCCCTTTTCATTTACGAAATTTATCGGGCTAAGGATTAGAGAATTCCTATTTTTCAACAAACGGTATTCAGAAGAAAAAATTTGCTTTCCAGATTGGCTTTCGACCAAATCATAAATATCATCCCATGCCGAAAATTCAAATTCTTTGAGCCATTGGTACAAATACGATTTGTAATTCGGTAATTTTTTTAATTTTTTTAAATCAAAGTAGATATCTTCTTTCTCTTGCGTTGCAACTTGCTGATAAATCATAATGGAAGCATCTTCAACCATAACTTGTGCCTCTTGCAAATACATTTGCGTTTTGTTAAACGAGGAAAGGAAATTTGGATTCAATTCCTTTAACATTGGAACCAGATGATGGCGAATTTTATTTCGAAGGTATTTATCAGATGCATTACTACTGTCTTCACGCCATTGAATGTTATTTAATCCGGCATATTCTTCCATTTCCGCCTGGCTGAATGACAAAAGTGGGCGAATTACTTTTTCGTTCTGTTCCGGAATCCCTGTCAAACCATCTAAACCTGTTCCTCGACTCAGATGGATTAGGAATGTTTCCAGATTGTCATCAGCATGATGCGCCGTAAGAATATAGTCAAATTTTTCCGTTTCCAATAATTCATAAAACCAATTGTAACGTAATTCTCGGGCTGCAACTTGGGTAGATATTTTATAATCTTCAGAAAAAGCTTTGGTATCAAATTGCGTTATAAATACTGAAATATCATTTGTAGTGGCATATTGCTGAACGAAATTTTGATCTTCAAAACTTTCCATACCGCGCAATTGAAAATTACAATGTGCAATTCCAATTTTATAATTCAATTGCTGAAACAAATGCACCATGACCATACTGTCTTTCCCGCCACTTGTAGCAAGAAGTAATTTTTTTCCGTTCAAGAATTGGAAATTATGAAGCAGATGGTTTTTGAATTTCTGTAGCATGTTCAAATTTAATTAATTCATTTTGATTTAGCTTAAAACTTCTCGCATAGCTTTTGCTTTAAGCAAACATTCTTCATACTCGTTTTCAGGAATGGATTGCGAAGTTATAGCACTTCCAACTGAAAAAGAAACATATTTTTTTTCTTGATTGTATAAAATGCTTCGGATAACCACATTGAAATCAAAATTTCCATTGGGGGAAATATACCCTACAGCACCACTATAGAGCCCACGTTTGTTTTCTTCCAATTGTTCAATGATTTTCATCACCGAAATCTTTGGAGCTCCGGTCATACTTCCCATTGGAAAAGTTGTTTTTAAGGCATCTACAACGGAATATTGTGCATCTAATCTTGAAGTTACTGTTGATATCATTTGATGTACTTGCATAAAAGTATAAATACCACATAACTCTTCTACTTCAACGGATCCCTTTTGTGCCGTTCGAGACAAATCATTCCGCACTAAATCCGTAATCATAATATTTTCAGCTCTTTCTTTTGGGTCTAAAACCAATTGTATTTTTGATTTTTCATCTTCAATTTGATCCAAAAATCGTTTGGCAGTTCCTTTAATTGGCTGTGAAATAAGCCGTTCTCCTTCTTTTTTTAAATAGCGTTCCGGTGTCGCCGAAAGTAAAAAGTGTTTGTTGTTTTTAAAAAAAACAGCAAATGGAGGCTGAGAAATTTCGTTGAGTTTTATAAATTTTTCAATTGGATCAATCGTTGTATTTTCGGCAAAAAACTCCATACAAAAATTGGCTTCATAAATATCGCCTTGATGAATATGTTCCAATATTTTAGAAACCTTTTCAAGATAATTTTCTTTCAGAATTCGTTGCTGAATAGTTACTATTTCTTCTATTTCAACTTTTGACTTTTGACTTTCAACAATACTTTCAAAATCTTCCTCTATTTCAGCGTCACACACATTAAGATATTGAATTTCCAGTTGATTCCCTTTCAATAAAAACAGTTTTTTTGGTTGAAAGAAAAACAAATCCGGAAAATCTAGTCCATCAAAATTATCTGATTGTAAATCCTCAATGTCATTTTTAAGATCATAAGATAAAGTACCAAAAAGCCAATCTTTAGTACTTTGCTGGTATTGTTTTAAATCCTCAAAAGCATTGTGATGATCGGTCTTTATTGAAGTAAATGCATCAACGGCAAGAACACAATCATAACTGGAATAGTTTTGCGGATAATCATTACTGTCTAAATAAATGATTTCTCGAAACTGTTGAGACCAAAATAAAAGTTGCTGCTTGAACAATTTTGGATTAGAAATGGACTTGTAAATTGAAGTTCTCAAAAAATGATGGTGTTTAAAATTCAAAATTACAACAAAAAATAAACCTTCAATAACTGATTTTACAAAAAGTAGCTTATTTTTTTGTAAATTTGATACTACAGGTTTGTTTTTGAATTCTTTTAATCATTTAATAATTCCAGTTATGGCTTCAAAAATTTTTATTAATTTAGCTGTTAAAGACTTAAAAAAATCCATTGATTTTTTTACTAAACTTGGATTTTCTTTCAATCCACAATTTACAGATGAACATGCTACTTGCATGATTATAGGAGAAAATATTTTTGCGATGTTAGTTACGGAGCAACGTTTTAAAGACTTTACCAAAAAAGAAATTTGTAATGCCCATAAAAATACCGAAGTTTTACTTGCAATAGATGCCGAGAGCAAAGAAAAAGTAGATGAAATGATTCAAATTGCAATTAGTGCCGGTGGTTCAATTTATATGGAGCCACAGGATCATGGGTGGATGTACGGAAATAGTTTTGCTGATTTAGATGGGCATCAATGGGAAATTTTCTATATGGATCAAAGTGCTATTCCTAAATAATAATTCTCAAATCTGTAACCTCTAAAAACCATATACTATGAAAATTGCAATTATTATTATCCGAACTTTAATTGGGCTTTTGCTACTTTATGCGTCTGTTAGCTTCTTTCTTAAACTAGCACCGGAACCAGAAGTTACAGGAAACTTTAAGGCTTTTAATGTCGGCTTAGTTGCGTCAACTTATTTGATCCCCTTGGCAAAATCAATGGAATTCCTTTGTGGATTATCCTTTATTACCGGACGGTATGTTACATTAGCCAATATTTTAATATTACCTATTACCATAAACATTTTGTTTATTAACTTTTTTTTATCCCCTGAAGGAATACCAATTGCCTTATTTTTATTTTTAGGAAATCTGTTTTTAATTTACAGCCATTGGGAAAATTACAAAGGTTTATTTGTGGCCAAAGGCTAAGTAAATTCACCTCATAACAAATAAAAACCCGTTCAATAGAACGGGTTTCTTTATTTTTAAACAAGTATTTGATCTCTCATTTCAGATTCTCTAATTATACATGCAAAGCTCTGTTATCAGTAGCGGCTAATGCAGCTTCTTTTATCGCTTCTGCAAATGTTGGATGTGCATGAGACATTCTTGAAATATCTTCAGCAGATGCTTTGAATTCCATTGCAGTAACTGCTTCAGCAATTAAATCCGCACAACGGGCTCCAATCATGTGAACTCCCAGCACTTCATCCGTTTTTGCATCAGCAAGAATTTTTACAAATCCGTCTAAATCTCCTCCAGCACGAGCACGACCAAGGGCTTTAAAAGGAAAACTTCCTGATTTGAAATCTACTCCAGCTGCTTTCAATTGCTCCTCCGTTTGTCCTACAGCAGCCACTTCTGGCCAAGTATAAACAACACCCGGAATCAAGTTATAATCAATATGTGGTTTTTGACCTGCTAATATTTCAGCAACCATGGCTCCTTCTTCTTCTGCTTTGTGCGCTAACATAGCACCGCGAACAACATCTCCAATAGCATAGATATTAGGTACGTTAGTTTGTAAATGATCATTTACTTCAACCATTCCTCTGTCCGAAATTTTCACTCCTGCTTTATCAGCATTCAATCCATAAGTATACGGACGACGTCCCACAGAAACTAATGAATAATCTCCTTCCAGCGTAATTGTTTCTCCTTTTGCATTTTCAGCTTGAACAACAACGCTCTCGCCATTTCTTTCCACTGATTTCACTTTGTGTGAAACGTAAAATTTCATGCCTTGTTTTTTTAATACTTTAGTCAATTCTTTAGACAATGAGGCGTCCATTCCAGGAATAATTCGGTCCAAATATTCTACCACAGAAACTTGCGCTCCCAATCGTAAATACACTTGCCCTAATTCAATTCCAATTACTCCACCACCGATAATTACCAAATGTTTTGGTACTTCTTTAAGTTTCAACGCCTCTGTAGAAGTGATGATTCTTTCTTTATCGATTTTGATAAATGGCAAAGAAGATGGTTTTGAACCTGTAGCGATAATGATATTTTTAGCTTCGAAAGTTTCAGAAGTTCCGTCCGCTTTTGCAACAGCAACATGTGTAGCATCAACAAATGAACCCAATCCTTCCAGAACTGTAATTTTATTTTTGTCCATTAAAAATTTCACACCACCTGAAGTTTGATCTACAACTGCTTGTTTGCGAGCAATCATTTTTTCAAGATTTACTTTTACTTCGCCAGAAAGTTCAATTCCGTGATCAGCAAAATGAGCAATTTCACTGTAATGATGAGAGGAAGCAAGCAATGCTTTGGAAGGAATACAACCTACATTCAAGCAAGTTCCTCCAAGAGTGGAATATTTTTCGATAATTGCTGTTTTGAAACCCAACTGTGCACAACGAATTGCTGATACATATCCGCCTGGTCCAGAACCTATAATGACTACGTCAAATGAACTCATAGTATATTTTTTTATTGTGTTTTTATAAAATGTTGCACAAAATTAAGGAATTAAGTTTTGTTTGAAGTTTAATTCCGAAGGTTTTTTGTCACGAATTTATAGTAATTAACATTTACTTGTCATTGAATACCACTTAAAATTCACCTTTATTCTAAATATCAACAACCGTCGTATTTTTTACTTCACTAATCATAAAAGTGCTATGTGTACTGCCTATATGTTGCAATGTAGTCAGTTTTGTAACCAAAAACTCTCGATAGGCTTCCATATCTTTTACGACTATTTTCAAGATATAATCGTAATCACCACTCACATGATGGCATTCAAGGACTTCCTTGAGTTTTACCACTTCATTTTCGAATGTAGCGATAAACTCTTTGGTGTGTTGAATCAATTTGAGGTGACAAAAAACAACAAATCCTTTTTCAACTTTCGAACGATTGACTAGCATAACATATTTATCGATAATTCCTTCTCTCTCCAGTTTTTTAATTCGTTCGTAAACAGCAGTAACAGAAAGATTAAGTTTTAAGGACAATTCCTTGGTTGTTTTTTTACTGTCGGTTTGTAATAAAAAAAGTAATTTTTTATCGATGGCGTCTAATGTCATTTTATTAAAATTTGAATTGAAATAAAATCTATATAAATCCTATTTAAGAAGCTAATTTAGAAAAATAAATTATATATTTTAATTATAATAGTTTTAAAGTCTAATAATAAGCAATAGTATTGATTATTAATCTAGAACACTGTTATTTTGAATAGATTTTTTACGCAGCGAATTACCATCAGGGATAGCTTCAAATAACAATAAAAAACAATTATGAAAAATTTCAATCCGGCAGACAACATTCAGGATTTACAGTACTTTGGCGAATTTGGTGGTGTGAATCCATCCATTTCGGATTCCTCAACCTACACTTTCTTATCGGCAAAAACAATGTTCGATACTTTTGAAGGCAATATAGAAGGCTGTTATTTATATTCACGTCACTCTTCTCCAAGCAATTTATACTTAGACAAAGCCTTGGCTGCGATGGAAGGCACAGAAACAGCCAATGTTTCAGCATCAGGAATGGGAGCCATTACCCCTACATTGTTGCAATTGTGCGGTTCTAGCGATCACATCGTTTCCAGCAGAACTATTTATGGCGGAACCTATGCTTTCTTGAAGAATTTTACACCAAAATTCGGCATCAAAACTACATTTGTGGATATTACAAAGTTAGAGGTTGTAGAAGCTGCAATTACTCCTGAAACTAAAGTTTTATATTGTGAAACGGTGAGTAATCCTTTGCTGGAAGTGGCAGATATTGCCGGTTTGTCAAAAATTGCTCAGAGATATAATTTGAAATTAGTGGTAGATAATACTTTTTCACCATTATCTGTTTCTCCTGCAAAATTAGGTGCGGATATTGTGATTCATAGTTTGACAAAATACATCAACGGGAGCAGTGATACTGTGGGAGGCGTCACCTGTGCTTCTCAGGAATTTATTGATAGTTTAAAAAATGTGAATAGTGGCGCCAGTATGTTATTGGGTCCAACAATGGACAGTTTACGTTCTGCCAGTGTGATGAAAAACTTACGTACATTACATATTAGAATGAAACAACACAGCCATAATGCGATGTATCTTGCAGAACGTTTTGAAAAAGAGGGTCTAAAAACGGTTTATCCTGGTTTAAAAAGTCACCCAAGCCATGCATTGTATACTTCAATGATTAATCCCGAATATGGTTTTGGAGGTATGATGACACTAGATGTTGGAACTTTAGAAAAAGCAAATGCACTAATGGAATTAATGCAAGCAAAAAATCTAGGATATTTGGCAGTGAGTTTAGGATTTTACAAAACCTTATTCAGTGCTCCCGGAACTTCAACTTCAAGCGAAATTCCAATGGAAGAACAAATAGCAATGGGATTAACTGATGGATTAATTCGGTTTTCTATAGGTTTGGATAATGATATCCAAAGAACCTATCACATGATGAAAAAATGTATGATGGAATTGGATATACTAACACCAGAATCAGTTTTGATGAATTAGTTTATTTACTTCATAATTTAATAAAGCAGCAAAATATTTTGCTGCTTTTTTTGTTGCTTTAATTTTCAATAAATGAATTCAATATCTAATTAAGATACTGTTTACCAATCAAATAAAATTCTTATTACCTGTAATGCAGATCAGAATAAATTAAAAATTTCACATAACATCCAAAAAAAGTCATATAAATATTCTGATACTTTTGAGTATTAATAATGTTATAATTTCTCGGAAAATTATTTATGGAAAAATGTGTCAATACTAATTGATATTATTTAAAAAGAGGGCAAAAAAAAACCTATTCAAATAAATGAATAGGTTTCTTTAAAGAAAGGCGACGACATACTCTCCCACATAACTGCAGTACCATCTGCGCAGGCGGGCTTAACTACTCTGTTCGGGATGGGAAGAGGTGAGCCCCGCCGCAATAACCACCTTAAGAGGTTATAATTGCTTTGGGCAATTACTGTAATGTTGTTTATACTACTATAAACACCAATCACATAATATCTTAACATACTGAGATAAAGAAAATAAAAAGTATTAGAAAGTTTCTTCCCCGGGTTGCCCCGGGGAAAAGCGTACATAAGCTTACGGGTTATTAGTACTACTCGACTATGACATTACTGCCTTTACATCTATAGCCTATCAACGTAGTCATCTCCTACGACCCTTAAAAGAAATCTCATCTTGTGGTGGGTTTCGCGCTTATATGCTTTCAGCGCTTATCCCTTCCAAACGTAGCTACTCTGCGATGCCACTGGCGTGACAACAGATACACTAGAGGTTTGTCCAATTCGGTCCTCTCGTACTAGAATCAGATCCACTCAAATTTCTTGCGCCCACAGTAGATAGAGACCGAACTGTCTCACGACGTTCTGAACCCAGCTCGCGTGCCACTTTAATGGGCGAACAGCCCAACCCTTGGGACCTTCTCCAGCCCCAGGATGTGACGAGCCGACATCGAGGTGCCAAACCCCCCCGTCGATATGAGCTCTTGGGGGAGATCAGCCTGTTATCCCCGGCGTACCTTTTATCCTTTGAGCGATGGCCCTTCCATGCGGAACCACCGGATCACTATGCTCTACTTTCGTACCTGATCGACCTGTATGTCTCTCAGTCAAGCTCCCTTATGCCATTGCACTCTACGCACGGTTACCAAGCGTACTGAGGGAACCTTTAGAAGCCTCCGTTACTCTTTTGGAGGCGACCACCCCAGTCAAACTACCCACCAAGCAATGTCCCCCGCATAGCGGGGTTAGGCCTCAGACAAACAAAGGGTTGTATTTCAACAATGACTCCACAACGCCTAGCGACGCCACTTCACAGTCTCCAACCTATCCTACACATCATTTGTCCAAGGTCAATACTAAGCTATAGTAAAGGTGCACAGGGTCTTTTCGTCCCACTGCGGGTAAGCGGCATCTTCACCGCTACTACAATTTCACCGAGCTCATGGCTGAGACAGTGTCCAGATCGTTACACCATTCGTGCAGGTCGGAACTTACCCGACAAGGAATTTCGCTACCTTAGGACCGTTATAGTTACGGCCGCCGTTTACTGGGGCTTCATTTCAATGCTTCTCCGAAGATAACATCTCCACTTAACCTTCCAGCACCGGGCAGGTGTCAGGCCCTATACTTCATCTTACGATTTTGCAGAGCCCTGTGTTTTTGATAAACAGTCGCCTGGACCTCTTCACTGCGGCCAGCATTGCTGCTGGCGACCCTTCTCCCGAAGTTACGGGTCTATTTTGCCTAATTCCTTAGCCATGAATCTCTCGAGCACCTTAGGATTCTCTCCTCGACTACCTGTGTCGGTTTGCGGTACGGGTACTTATTACCTGAAGTTTAGAGGTTTTTCTTGGAAGCCCTTAGGCGCACTATCTCTTTGTCCGAAGACTCCGAGTACTATCGTATTTCCCCAAGCCGCGTGGATTTGCCTGCGCAGCTTATAGGTAGGTACTTCAACGAACTATTCCGTCAGTTCGCGGCGCTTTCATCACTCCGTCACCCCATCACAGTAATAACTAGTACGGGAATATTAACCCGTTGTCCATCGACTGTCCCTTTCGGGTTCGCCTTAGGTCCCGACTAACCCACAGCTGATTAGCATAGCTGTGGAAACCTTAGTCTTTCGGTGTGCGGGTTTCTCGCCCGCATTATCGTTACTTATGCCTACATTTTCTTTTCTCACCGGTCCAGCATACCTTACGATACACCTTCTACCCTGTGAGAATGCTCCCCTACCACTTAGAGTAAACTCTAAATCCATAGCTTCGGTAATATACTTATGCCCGATTATTATCCATGCTCGTCCGCTCGACTAGTGAGCTGTTACGCACTCTTTAAATGAATGGCTGCTTCCAAGCCAACATCCTAGCTGTCTGGGCAGACAAACCTCGTTCTTTCAACTTAGTATATATTTGGGGACCTTAGCTGATGGTCTGGGTTCTTTCCCTCTCGGACTTGGACCTTAGCACCCAAGCCCTCACTGTTATGAAACATTATATAGCATTCGGAGTTTGTCAGGAATTGGTAGGCGGTGAAGCCCCCGCATCCAATCAGTAGCTCTACCTCTATATAACTTTACGCATAACGCTGCACCTAAATGCATTTCGGGGAGTACGAGCTATTTCCGAGTTTGATTGGCCTTTCACCCCTACCCACAGGTCATCCGAAGACTTTTCAACGTCAACCGGTTCGGACCTCCACTATGTGTTACCACAGCTTCATCCTGCCCATGGGTAGATCACACGGTTTCGCGTCTAACACTACTGACTAAAGCGCCCTATTCAGACTCGCTTTCGCTACGGATCCGTGGCTTAACCACTTATCCTTGCCAGCAACGTTAACTCGTAGGCTCATTATGCAAAAGGCACGCCGTCACCCCACGAAAGGGCTCCGACCGCTTGTAAGCGTATGGTTTCAGGATCTATTTCACTCCGTTATTCACGGTTCTTTTCACCTTTCCCTCACGGTACTGGTTCACTATCGGTCTCTCAGGAGTATTTAGCCTTAGCGGATGGTCCCGCCAAATTCAGACAGGATTTCTCGTGTCCCGCCCTACTCAGGATACCACTATCGTTATCTTCTATTACTTATACAGGGCTATCACCTTCTTTGGCTCTACTTTCCAGTAGATTCTAATTCTATCCGCAACAAATAACGTGGTCCTACAACCCCAATATTGCCGTAACAACATTGGTTTGGGCTAATCCGCGTTCGCTCGCCACTACTTACGGAATCACTTTTGTTTTCTTCTCCTCCGCCTACTTAGATGTTTCAGTTCAGCGGGTTTGCCCACCTATCGGTGTACTATGTCTTCAACATAGTGGGTTGCCCCATTCAGGTATTTACGGATCATATCGTGTGTGCCAATCCCCGTAACTTTTCGCAGCTTATCACGCCTTTCATCGCCTCTGAGAGCCAAGGCATCCCCCATACGCCCTTATTTTGCTTATTGTACCAACACATTATTTAAAATGTGCCGTTTCTTTTACTTGTCTATAAATAAACAAGCAAAAAATGCTTTCTACTTTTTATTATTTTCTTATCTCAATATGTCAATGAACTTTTATGCTGAATTTATTTCAACATCTTGTGGAGAATAACGGAGTCGAACCGTTGACCTCCTGCGTGCAAGGCAGGCGCTCTAGCCAGCTGAGCTAATCCCCCAATCTAATTATGAATTGTGAATTATGAATTATGAAATACTTTCATAACGCCTCAACTCTAGAATTTCTTCTTTTATTTAAGTCTAAAATAGTTGTCTCGGACAGACTCGAACTGTCGACCCCTACATTATCAGTGTAGTACTCTAACCAGCTGAGCTACGAGACACTCTTATTCTTAAATGGTATTATTTGAACTAACAGCAAGAGTAATATAATTTCAACATTTGTTTCCTTCTCGAACTTTCGTCTTCTTTCCCAAAAGTGTTGTTTACACAACTAACATTCGGGCTCTAGAAAGGAGGTGTTCCAGCCGCACCTTCCGGTACGGCTACCTTGTTACGACTTAGCCCTAGTTACCAGTTTTACCCTAGGCAGCTCCTTGCGGTCACCGACTTCAGGCACCCCCAGCTTCCATGGCTTGACGGGCGGTGTGTACAAGGCCCGGGAACGTATTCACCGGATCATGGCTGATATCCGATTACTAGCGATTCCAGCTTCACGGAGTCGAGTTGCAGACTCCGATCCGAACTGTGACCGGTTTTATAGATTCGCTCCTGGTCACCCAGTGGCTGCTCTCTGTACCGGCCATTGTAGCACGTGTGTAGCCCAAGGCGTAAGGGCCGTGATGATTTGACGTCATCCCCACCTTCCTCTCAGTTTGCACTGGCAGTCTCGTTAGAGTTCCCGACATGACTCGCTGGCAACTAACGACAGGGGTTGCGCTCGTTATAGGACTTAACCTGACACCTCACGGCACGAGCTGACGACAACCATGCAGCACCTTGTAAATTGTCTTGCGAAAAGTCTGTTTCCAAACCGGTCAATCTACATTTAAGCCTTGGTAAGGTTCCTCGCGTATCATCGAATTAAACCACATGCTCCACCGCTTGTGCGGGCCCCCGTCAATTCCTTTGAGTTTCATTCTTGCGAACGTACTCCCCAGGTGGGATACTTATCACTTTCGCTTAGCCACTGAGATTGCTCCCAACAGCTAGTATCCATCGTTTACGGCGTGGACTACCAGGGTATCTAATCCTGTTCGCTACCCACGCTTTCGTCCATCAGCGTCAATCAATTAGTAGTAACCTGCCTTCGCAATTGGTATTCCATGTAATCTCTAAGCATTTCACCGCTACACTACATATTCTAGTTACTTCCTAATAATTCAAGTCAGACAGTATCAATGGCCGTTCCACCGTTGAGCGATGGGCTTTCACCACTGACTTATCTGACCGCCTACGGACCCTTTAAACCCAATGATTCCGGATAACGCTTGGATCCTCCGTATTACCGCGGCTGCTGGCACGGAGTTAGCCGATCCTTATTCTTACGATACCGTCAAGCTCCGACACGTCGGAGTGTTTCTTCTCGTATAAAAGCAGTTTACAATCCATAGGACCGTCATCCTGCACGCGGCATGGCTGGATCAGGCTTGCGCCCATTGTCCAATATTCCTCACTGCTGCCTCCCGTAGGAGTCTGGTCCGTGTCTCAGTACCAGTGTGGGGGATCTCCCTCTCAGGACCCCTACCCATCGTTGCCTTGGTAAGCCGTTACCTTACCAACTAGCTAATGGGACGCATGCTCATCTTTCACCGATAAATCTTTAATATATAAATGATGCCATTCATATATACTATAAGGTATTAATCCAAATTTCTCTGGGCTATTCCTTTGTGAAAGGTAGATTGCATACGCGTTACGCACCCGTGCGCCGGTCTCTAGTTCCGAAGAACTATACCCCTCGACTTGCATGTGTTAAGCCTGCCGCTAGCGTTCATCCTGAGCCAGGATCAAACTCTTCATCGTATATTGTACGCTTGAATAAATTCAAGCTATTGTTATTCGACTAAATTCTAGTGGTTTTTTCAAATCTCTCGATTCTATTACTCTTTATTCTTTTGTCTTAAGATCTCTCTTAAAACGGCTGTCAATTCAATATGTCTAGGAACGTGTTCTTCTTTGTTTCTCTCTTCGTTTGATTCATATTGTGTCTCTCTGGAAGCGGGTGCAAAAGTACAACTTCTTTTTTCAACTGGCAAGAAAATTTTGAAGTTTTTTTAGAAATATTTCTATCTCTCTTTCTTCTCGTTTTACTACCAATCTGTCAAGGAACATTGCGCGTTTTGCGGGGTGCAAATGTAACTTCCGTTTTCTAATCTCACAAGCTTTTTACAATCTTTTTTTGAAAATAAATTTTCTCCTTGATTCGTTTTTCTTGCCAGTGTTTAAAAGAACGTATGCGTCATTGCGGGTGCAAAACTACACCCTTTATTCGCTTTTACAAGCTTTTTAATCGCTTTTTTTTGACCTTTTCTTAACCTAATCTTTAACTAGCTGATATCAAGTTTTTTGAAACCAAATCTTTTTAAACAAAACTACAATCAAACAACTAGTAAACTCGTTTTATTGTCAAAATACCCTATTCCGGTAAGGATGGACCGTTTTCAACTACCTTTCGAATTTTAATAATGCCTTATGAATTCAACCATTATTAACGCTTTTAATGCCCTTTAATACGATCTCAACATTCAAAATAGCTTCCATTACCAGTAATCGAACAAAAGAAACTGGTCTGGATCAATAAAATGGTTTTATCCTATACCTTATATAGTAACAAACATCCCTTTTAAATTCTCTCCTATATATAAGGTATCATAATATGTCGTCTAGATGTCATTCTGAATTATTCGAATAATCAACAAGCTCCGCCTTACACTAGCTCGCGTTAGGGATAGAAGCAAAAAGCCCACAGTACCGCCTTCTTTGGCGGGACGAGGACTTGTAGCGAATAGCCCGACGCCATATATAAAGAGAGTCAACTAATCCCTAGATTAATTGACTCTCTTTATATATAGCGAAACGCTCTAAATAAAAATTACTGTTTCAGCTTCTCAGCTTTGGACTCCCAGGAATCGGTTAGATTGCTATAATCAACTGATTTTGCAGGATTTTGGTTTTGTAATCTTCCGGAATCAAATGCTCGAACTAATATTGTTTCTATCAGATAGTCTTCATTAACATCGAAAGGTGCATACTTTGTTTTTAAATTAATGTCAAACATGCTGGCTGCGGTATTCGACCAAAATGCTTTCCAACCACTTTTTAGGTTTTTTACCAACTCATAAGTTGTGGTGCCTGTTTGGCGATGAATTAACTTTACCAGAATTTGACCTTGTTTACGGGAGAGTTTTTTAAGTTTAGCTTCGAACTCCTCACTCAAATAACTTTCAACTATCTTAAAGTACCTTTTTTTCTCTTTATTTGTTTTGAGGTTTGCCATTCCTTTATTCAAAATCGTCAATCGCTCCGAAGCTAATTTTGCATAAGGATACGTTTTAAAAACACGGCTTTGAAGTAATAAAAATTGCTTTCTTGCATCGGGATCCATTTTCTCCTTGTATATTAATACTTCCGGTAATTGAATCGTATCGTTAAGAATGGATTCGTCATTTTCTAACTCATAGCCCATCTTTGTGGTATCCTGAGGTATTACCTGTGCATTAACAGACATCGTGGTAAAAAGAATAAGCAACAAAAATTTAATTAGCTTCATATAGGGAAATTTAATTGCCAAAATTATACATTATATATACAACTGTAATGCCAAATTTATAATTTAGCAAAAAAATAATTTTATGAGCACTAAATCAATATTAAACAAGTCGTCACTTGACTTTTTAGAAAACTATCTTAATAATGCCTCCCCTACCGGTTATGAAAGTAGTGGCCAAAAATTATGGATGGATTATTTAAAACCTTATGTTGATACTTTTATAACGGATACCTACGGTACAGCGGTAGGAATTATAAACCCTGATGCTCCCTATAAAGTAGTAATTGAAGGCCATGCGGATGAAATTTCCTGGTACGTTAATTACATTACGGATGACGGATTAATCTATGTGATTAGAAACGGTGGTTCAGATCATCAAATTGCCCCTTCAAAACGGGTCAATATACATACTAAAAACGGTATCGTAAAAGGAGTTTTTGGTTGGCCTGCGATTCATACGAGAAATAGAAGTAAAGAAGAAGTGGCTAAAGTCGATAATCTCTTCATTGACATTGGTTGTGAAACTAAAGAACAAGTTGATAAAATGGGTGTTCATGTAGGTTGCGTGATTACGTATCCTGATGAATTCATGATTTTAAACGAAAATAAATTTGTTTGTCGTGCCATTGATAACCGTATGGGTGGGTTTATGATTGCCGAAGTAGCTCGTTTGTTACACGAAAACAAAATAAAACTTCCTTTCGGATTGTACATTACCAATTCGGTTCAGGAAGAAGTAGGGCTCCGCGGTGCCGAAATGATTACCAAAACCATCAAACCCAATGTAGCTATAGTAACCGATGTTTGTCATGACTCTACTACTCCAATGATTGATAAGAAAATTGAAGGAGAAACAAAAATTGGTAAAGGTCCTGTTGTAACGTATGCGCCGGCTGTTCAGAATAATTTGAGAGAATTGATTTTAGAAACTGCCATGGCTAAAGAAATTCCATTCCAAAGATTAGCTTCTTCTCGTGTTACGGGTACCGATACCGATGCATTTGCATACAGTAATGGTGGCGTAGCCTCAGCATTGATATCATTGCCGTTGCGTTACATGCATACCACGGTTGAAATGGTGCATCGTGACGACGTTGAAAACGTAATTAAATTAATTTATGAAACCTTATTGAAGTTAGAAAACGAAGAAACATTCTCTTACTTCAAATAGTTTTAGGAGCTAATCCCTCTATCCGTTGCAAATGAAATTCACTGAACTCAAATAAAAATATAGTGAAGTAATCTTTCCCTTTTTGGCAGCAAAAAGGGAAAGGATTTCCACTACTATCAGGACTAAAAAAACCGCAATTCAAATTATGAATTGCGGTTTTTTTGTTAACTTTACTTAAACAATTCTTAAAATGCAGTCAACCGCCACGTCAATCGAAGCCTATTTAGAAGAAATTCCCGAGGAAAGAAAAGATGCTTTTAAAAAACTGAGAGAAACTATTCTAGAGAATATTCCAAAAGGATTTGTTGAACGAATGTCATACGGCATGATTGGATATGTGGTTCCACATTCCATCTATCCAAGCGGCTACCATTGCGAACCAAAGCTACCGTTACCTTTTATAGGTATTGGATCCCAGAAAAATTTTATCGCGCTATACCACATGGGAATTTATGCTAACCCAGAAATACTAAATTGGTTTATTACTGAATACCCAAAACACAGCACCCAAAAATTAGACATCGGAAAAAGTTGCATCCGGTTTAAAAAGGTTGACCAAATTCCATTCGATCTAATTAGAGCACTTGTGCAGAAAATATCAGTACAGGACTGGATTAATACTTATGAATCACAAATTAAACCAAAGTAAAACGAAACCTTAAATTTTTAAATAGATATGAATATCATCAAAAAGATTCTAGCAATCATAATAGCCCTCGTGTTTTTGGCCCTAATTATTGCTCTATTCTTGACCAAAGACTTTGCTGTTGAAAGAGAAATTACAATCAACCAACCAAAAGACAGTGTGTTCAATTATGTAAAGTATTTGAAAAACCAAGACAATTTTAGCGTTTGGTCTACTAAGGACCCTGCGATGAAGAAAACATTTACTGGAACTGACGGAACCGTTGGTGCTATTGCGGGTTGGGATAGTACTGATAAAAATGTAGGCGTTGGTGAGCAAGAAATCAAAAAAATCGTTGAGGGCGAACGAATTGATTTTGAACTTCGTTTCAAAGTACCGATAGAATCTACAGACTATGCTTTTATGACAACACGAACCATCACACCAAATCAAACCAAAGTAAAATGGGGATTTTATGGAAACATGCCTTATCCCATGAATCTTATGTTGCCTTTTATGAATATGGAAGAAATGCTTGGAAAGGATTTGCAAGATGGATTGAATAACTTAAAAGCAGTTCTAGAAGAATAGTCGTATTTTCAATAAAAGCAAAACTGCAATTCAAAATTATGAATTGCGGTTTTTTCGTTACCATTTATGAATGAATTATTTGTTGGCTAAATATCCCAAAACATTTTTTTCGATTCTTTCATCTATACTAGTGATATCCGCTTTTACAAATTTCTCTCCTAAGATATTTTCGTATAATTCGATATATCTTTCAGAAACTGTTTGAATGTATTCATCCGTCATATCTGGAATTTGTTGTCCTTCTAGTCCTTGAAAACCATTTTCGATTAACCAACGACGAACAAACTCTTTCGATAATTGTTTTTGTTCTTCCCCTTTGTTTTGACGTTCCTGGTATCCTTCAGCGTAAAAATAACGAGAAGAATCCGGTGTATGAATTTCGTCAATCAAGACAATTACACCTTCTTTAGTTTTACCGAATTCATATTTGGTGTCAACCAAAATCAAACCACGACTGGCTGCAATTTCAGTTCCCCTCTGAAACAAATCTCTTGTAAATTTCTCTAAAACCAGATAGTCTTCTTCAGAGACAATTCCTTTCGATAAAATATCCTCTCGAGAAATATCAGCATCATGTTCTCCGTTATCCGCTTTGGTTGTCGGCGTAATAATAGGTTCCGGGAATTTATCATTTTCTTTCAAATATTCTGGCATTTTCACGCCACAAATTTCTCTTTTGCCAAGAGCGTATTCTCGTGCAGCATGACCTGAAAGATAACCCCGAATGACCATTTCTACTTTGAAAGGCTCACATAAATGACCTACAGCCACATTAGGATCAGGAGTTGCAATTAACCAGTTCGGAACAATATCCTGTGTTAATTCCATGAATTTTGTAGCAATCTGATTTAGAATTTGACCTTTATATGGAATTCCTTTTGGTAAAACTACATCAAAAGCCGAAAGCCTGTCTGTAGCTACCATAACCAAAAGTTCATCATTGATGTTATACACTTCTCTTACTTTACCGCGGTAAACAGATTTTTGGTTTGGAAAATTAAAATCCGTAGTTGTGATGGTATTGCTCATTATACTAGTTGTGTGTGTTTATTTTTGTTCTTGCAAATTTAAAACTATTTCATAGAGTTTCGCAAAGAACAGAACTCTTAAATTTCATTTTTATCTCTAAAGTTATTTTTTAAGCAGCGTATCGTTGAATAAATTTAAGATTCGGCTGTATTCATCAACCCATGAATAGGTTTCTTTAAAACCATGAGCTTCTACAGGAAACGAAGAAAGACTCCAGTTTTTCTTCCCTAATTCGATAAAACGTTGAGACAAACGAACAATATCTTTGTACTCTACATTGTCATCTACCATTCCATGTAGCATCAATAAATTACCTTGTAAATTATCTGCAAAATAGATTGGTGAACTTTTTTTATAAGCATCAGGATCCGTTTCTGGAAAATTAAGAATGTTTCCTGTGTAGCCATGATTGTAATGCGCCCAATCTGTTACAGAACGCAATGCCGCACCCGAAGCAAACTCTTTGGGAGTAGTCAACATTCCCATCAACGTGATGAAACCTCCATAAGAACCGCCATAAATCCCTACTCTTGAGGCATCAATTCCATGGTTTTCAACTAAGTATTTCTTGCCGTCTATTTGATCTGTTAAATCCTTACCGCCCATAAAACGGTAAATTCCTGTTCTAAAATCACGTCCATATCCATCGCTGCCTCTATAATCAATATCCAAAACGGTATACCCCAAGTCTACCAATAAATTATGAAACATGTATTCTCTGTGGTACGTACTCCAATAGTTATGTGCATTTTGCAAATAACCAGCACCATGAACAAACAAGATAGCGGCTTTATTTGCATTAGCCGTTTGTGGCTTGTACAATCTAGCATTTACGGGAGTTCCATCCTGCGCTTTGAAAGTAATTACTTCTGGTTCACGCCAAGAATATCCTTTAAAACTTTCCGTAGTTGAGGACGTTATCTGATTTAAGTTTGCATTCTTTTTATTAGGTGCTATATACAATTCCCAAGGTTTGTTTTTATACGAATAACGCACCAATAAAGTACTTTCATCTGGAGACAAACTCACTTCATGAGCGCCATCTTTAGTTAAAATAGGTTGTAAAACCGGATTTGAAACTTCCAATTTATAGCAATTTCTGTTTCCCGGATGCGTAGTCGTTGTGATCAAATAAAAAGACTTTTTATCTTTTGCCAAAGTCACGTTGCGCACTTCCCAATTTCCTTTGGTCAGTTGGGTCTTCTTTTTTGACTTTAAATTATAGCTATACAAATGAGAATAACCCGTTTCTTCTGATTGGAAATATGCGGTTTCATTGTCTCCTAAAAATCCAAGTGCCCCTCTTCCATAAGAATTAGAAGGAATTCCAGGTCCGCCAATCCAAGCTTCGTCATGTTGATAATCTAATTCTTGAAAAGTTCCTTTCTCTAAATTTAAACTGACAATCCATCGGTCTTTGTTGTCTTGACTTCTTATTTCGGCAATTGCGTAAGAACCATTTTCATTGTAAACAGGTTCCTGAACCACAATTAGTTTGTTCTTTTTTTCTGCAGTTTTTGATTTTTCATACAACTCAAAATATTTAGGAACATCCTGAATGTGGCTCAATGATGAAAAATTCATGAAATAAACAGAATCTTTGGCCATGTTATACACTCCGAATTTAGTAGGTAACAAATTTTCTACAGAAACTTTTTCCTTCGTATCTTCTATTTGGTTGTAGCCATCAGCAGTTATGAAAAGTTCCATTTTTTCATTCTTGCGTTCTGAATCTTCTATTAATCTGAAGGTGGCAAAGTTTCCTTTTGGATCCACTTTTAAGCTCCCAAAGGTGTTTTTTCCATAATAATAAGGCTTTGGAAAATCCGATTTTGTAGTTTTTGATTTTGCTAAATTCCATTTTTTAAGCGCTTCCTGATCTCTAACAAATTGAAACAATTCCTCTTGTTGGTTTTTTAAAAAAGATTCTTTTTCCGTTGTTGCATCTTCTCCTTTTCCTCGCCTGAAATTAGTGAGTTGAATAATAGAACCTTCATTGGTATTGAACTGAAAGAGGTTTTCATTTTGTCTAAAATAAAGCATTCCAGCGACAGAACCCATTTGCAAGTTAGAAATAGGACTGCTTTGTTGGTATAGTTTTTTAGATGTTTTACTTTTTAAGGAATATGAAAATAATCTTCCTTTATCGATGTAATAATACAAATCCGGATTGGCTGTTTTTTTGAAATCTAATTTTGAAAAAGCAGCTTCATTTGGCGATGCTACTTCTGGTTTTGACAATCCGTTTTTCCAGAAATAAGTACTTGTACCCAATTCATTATTGGGATTCCAATCAAAATAAACTTTTTGTCCATCTAAAGACCATCTTTCATTTTCTGGTTGCGCACCAATGAAAGTGTTGCCTTTCATGATTTCTTCCAGTTTAAGGGCTTGACTTTGTATTGTTATGGAAAACAAAATACAGATAACAAGGGTTAGTTTTTTATTCATTTTACTGTTTTTATTAAAAAATCGATTCTAAAATTATTTTTAAAAGTATTCATTTAAAATTTTTAACTATTTAAAAGTTGTTTTGCTATATATTTAGCTACTCCTTCATTATCATTAGTTAGTATTACTTCTAAATGAGAAAGTTTATTCTTTAAACTATCGGGTGCATTTCCCATTACTAAACCTTTCCCCGAAGAATTAAGCATATTTTCATCATTATATCCGTCACCAAAAGATATAGCTTCATTAAAAGCAAAATTCTCTTTTTCTAAAATTTTTGCAATCGCAACACTTTTATCTACTGATTTGTCCATGAATTCCAAACACAGCGGAAGACTAAAGGCATGACTAAAAAGGCCTGTATGGTCCTCTAAAATCCGATCCCTTAATTCAATTAATTTCGAATGTTTATGGTGTGTGAAGAATACTTTTATAGCACTTAAGTCTTCCAAACTATCAAAATCTACCAGTTCAGGATGATAATTTACTTCTGGTTGAAATGCATTTAGTTTTTCATTATGCTTGTTTGTTTGCCAAACATTTTCTCTAAACAATACTGTTGTGATTTCAGGATCAATATCTAATGACAAGACGGATTTAACCGCATCGCTTTCCATATTAAAAGAAAAAAGAAGTTCTTTTTCAGGAGAATGTATACGTGCCCCATTTGAAGTAACTAAATAAAGAGGAATATTTAAACCTGCAACTATGGGCATTGCATCCAAGTGATGCCGACCAGTTGCTACAATTATTAAATAATTTTGATTGTTGAGTTCTTGAAAAACAGTTTTGGTATATTGGGATATTTTGTGATCTGAATTGAGTAAAGTTCCATCTAAATCACTAATAACTACTTTAATTTTTTCTTTTAAAATCATTTGTTTTTCACTGTCATTTTTAATAATTTCAAATTTATTCCATTTTTAAGAGATATGCAATGATTAAAGAAAAGTTTAACCCATAAGTATCATTAAATAATATAAACTACTCTACCGATTATATATTAATTTCAAAGTTATAGTTACTAATAGAAAGGCCTAAACTACACCTATCAGTATAAATTAGTATCTCCATTTTTATATCAAATAAGAGTAAATTATATAATTAAATAGCAAAATAGTATAAGATTTTGTATGGGATTAATGTTTACTTTTATGATATATAAATTTATAACTAAAACCAAAAGAAATGAAAAAAGTTACCTTTTATTTAATGATGATGGTATTATCATTAAGTATTGTTCCTACACAAATGTTAGCTGGTGAAAAAACTCCAACTTCAGTTTCAAACACACCAAAAGAAGTTCCGGCAGAAGTAAAAGTGTTGCTTAATCGTCTTGATGAAATAAAAGCAATGGACAAATCATCATTGAATTCCGCAGAGAAAAAAGAGTTGCGTAAAGAAGTTCGTGCTATCAAGGCTGAATTAAAATCTACAGGAAATGGTGTTTATTTATCTGTAGGTGCAATTATTATCGTTATTCTTTTGTTGATTCTTTTGTTGTAATCTAATAAAAAATAAATAAAAAGGAAACGACATTAATCGTTTCCTTTTTTTTTGCAATCCAAACAGACGAAAATAATATTATTTAATATTGGCATAGTTGTTGGCTTTAGTATAGGAAATATTGACTCAAAGAATTACTATAAATAAGTATTAATTAAAATTTAAAAAAATGAAGACATTAAAATTAATTGCGATAGGAGTAATACTTTTAGTATCTACGCATACGATACAAGCTCAAGTTTCAGTAAATGTAAATATAGGAAGTCCTCCTGCTTGGGGTCCTGCTGGATACTCTGCAGTAGAATACTATTATTTACCAGATGTACAAGCCTATTATGATGTAAGAGCGACACAATTTATTTATTTTGGTGGAGGAAAATGGGTTCGTTCCAGAAATTTACCTTCTCAATACAGAAACTATGATTTATACAATGGTTATAAAGTAGTATTGAATGATTATCATGGTTCTAGACCTTATAGCAACTTTAAAAGTCATAAAGTAAAATATCACAAGGGATACAAAGGAAGTCCACAAAGAACAATAGGAACCCGAAAAGTTGTGATTCATAAAGATTCATATAATCACGGTAACAATGGGAATACTAATTACAAAAAAGGAAAAGGAAATAATGGCCATGAAAAAGGAAATAAAGGACGTGGTAACGATAAACATTAATATGTAGATAAACTATTAAAAATGAGAACCTCACGCGAGGTTCTTTTTTTTTGAGTAAAAAACCATCTTAATTAAATCTTAAAAAAATGTTATTTTTTTTACGTTGGCACAATTGTTGGAAAACTAGAGATGGAGCTATAATTTATAGTCCTATAAATAAGTCCAATTAAATTTAAAGAAAATGAGAACACTAAAATTAATCGCCGTAGGAATTATCCTTTTTGCATCAAGTACAATACATGCACAAGTTTCTGTAAGTTTAAACATTGGTAGGGCACCTTCTTGGGGTCCCGTAGGTTATGCTGAAGCTGAGTATTACTATTTACCTGACGTGGAGGCTTATTATGATGTAAGAGCAACACAATTTATCTATTTTGGTAGCGGAAGATGGATCCGTTCTAGAAACCTTCCAAATCAATATAGAAACTACGACTTATACGGTGGCTACAAAGTGGTATTGAATGATTATCATGGTTCAAGACCTTATAACAACTTTAGAAACCATAAAACTAGATATTATAGAGGATATCATGGGAGAGAACAACGAAACATTGGATACAACAATAACCGTAGAGTCTATGTTAACCACAGACAAGATGACAACCGCAGACAATATGATAATCATAGAAAATATGATGACGATAGAGATGATGACGATAGAAAAGAATATAAAAAACAGTACAAAAATTATGGCCATGGAAAAGGTCGTGACCGAGGAGACGACGACAGAGACTAAATTAAATTCATAAATTATTATAAACTACAAAGAGAGAGAACTAAAATTAGTTCTCTCTCTTTGTAGTTTAACTGAAATTTTATTTTAAAGATAACTAAAAAGATTTCAGAAAAAAACTTTTAATTCCTACATTTGAAGCTATTGCAAATTAAATTTAAAAAAATGCAAAAAAAACACATTCAAGCTATAATAGTATTCCTTTTTTGTTTTCAAATTACAAATGCTCAACAACCACAAAAATTAAATGCTGTTGAAATTTATAACCAGATTCACAAGCTTAATTTTCTTGGTTCAGTACTTTATATAGCAGCACATCCCGACGATGAGAATACCCGATTAATTTCTTATTTATCCAATGAGCAAGAAGCCAGAACTGGATATTTGTCTTTGACACGCGGTGATGGTGGTCAAAACCTAATAGGTACACAATTGCGAGAATTATTAGGAGTGATACGAACTCAAGAACTTATTGAAGCTAGAAAAATTGACGGTGGAGAACAGTTTTTTTCTCGTGCCAATGATTTTGGATTTTCCAAAAACCCAACCGAAACATTAGAAATATGGGACAAAGAAAAAGTATTGGCGGATGTTGTTTGGGCCATCAGAAAGTTTCAACCCGATGTAATTATTAACCGGTTTGATCATCGCTCTCCAGGAACTACACACGGTCATCACACCGCATCGGCAATGTTAAGTGTAGAAAGTTTTGAAATGGCTAACAATCCAACTATTTTTCCAGAACAATTGCAATTTGTAAAACCTTGGCAAGCAAAACGCCAATTTTTTAATACCTCTTGGTGGTTTTATGGAACTATCGAAAAGTTTAATACTGCCGATAAAACTAATTTAATAGCATTACAAACCGGGGTTTATTATACCGGATTAGGAAAATCGAATCAGGAAATAGCGGCACTAAGTCGGAGCCGCCATCAATCACAAGGATTTGGCAGTACTGGTGCACGAGGTGAAGAAACAGAGTATTTAGAGTTTATAAATGGAGATGCTTTAAAAGAAAAAAAATCGCTTTTTGAAGGAATTGACACCTCTTGGAACCGATTAAAAGGAGGAAAAGCAATTGGTGAATTATTGACAACCATTGCAGCTGAATTCGATTATAATAATCCTTCGGCAAGTATTCCAAGTTTGGCGAAAGCCTATACGATGATAAAAGCTTTGGATGAAAATCATTGGGTACCACTTAAATCTGAAGCCATAAAAGAAATTATAGCAGCCTGTTCCGGTTTGTATCTCGAAGCCGTTGCCCAAAATCAGGAAGCAACTCCCGGAAGTACAATAAAATTAAAACTCGAGGCCATCAACAGAAGCTCCGCACCCATACAATTAATGAGCGTGACTACTTTACCCGAACAAATAAGCACACCTCAAAACCGCGAATTAAAAAATAATATTTTAAACGGCATAAACTTAGATTTAAAATTACCTGAGTCAATTAACTACACACAACCGTATTGGTTAAAAGAAAATGGAACTGTTGGAATGTATGCCGTAAATCAGCAACAAAACATTGGAATTCCAGATATTATTCGGGAAACTAAAGTGGTTTTTAACATTCAAATCAACGGAATCGAAATTCCATTTGAGCGCACCGTAATTTATAAATTTAATGATGATGTAAAAGGTGAAGTATACAATTATCTCGATATTGTTCCTGAAGTTACCACTTCAATTATGGACAAAGTATTACTTTTTAAAGACACCAAAATTAAACACGTAGGCGTTAGAATTAAAGCAGGTAAGGATGATGTGAAAGGAAACTTACAACTTGAACTGCCTCAAAACTGGAATGTTTCTCCAAAATCAATCCCTTTTAACATTCAAAAAAAGGGAACGGAACAAATTGTTTATTTTGAGGTCACTGCACCAAATAGATCCGAAGAAGTAGTAGCCAAAAGCGTTGCTATAATTGATAATAAACGATTTGACAAGGAACAAATCATTATTAATTATGACCATATCACTAAACAGCAAGTTTTAAAATTGGCTGAAGCCAAATGCATCAAAACGGATTTAAAAACAAATGGTGAAAAAATTGCATATATTATGGGTGCTGGAGATGAAGTCCCTAGCAGCTTGATTCAATTAGGATACTCAGTTACACTCCTTAAACCCGAAGAAATATCATCGGAAAAATTAGAGCATTTTGATGTAGTTATAACTGGGGTACGCGCGTACAATACCGTTGCAGCATTAGCGAACAAGCAAAACATTCTTTTTGATTTTGTAAAAGGCGGAAAAACAATGCTCGTTCAGTACAATACTGCCGGTGATCTTGTAACAGAAAATATCGCGCCTTATCCCTTGAAACTATCCCGTGACCGAGTAACGGAAGAAGATGCCGAAGTTCGGTTTTTAGTACCAAACCATCCCGTTTTGAATTTCCCCAACAAAATCACCACTAAAGATTTTCATGATTGGAAACAAGAGCAAGGATTGTATTACCCAAGTGAATACGATAAAGCCTTTACTCCTATTTTATCTTCAAATGATAAAGGCGAAAGTCCTAAAAATGGCGCTTTACTAATTGCTCCTTATGGAAAAGGACACTATATTTATACCGGTCTAAGCTTTTTTAGAGAATTACCCGAAGGTGTTACTGGTGCATATAAATTAATTTCCAACATTATTTCGTTACAATCATCTGAAAATATTCCTGTTCAAAAAATCAAGAACTAAACTTATTTAAAATGGAAATAAAAAAAATAAAAACTTGGAAGAAGAACTATACTTGGGTGCTTGTAGCCAATGCTATTTATATCTTGATCTTTTGTCTCATCATGAAATTATACGCTTAAATTATGCAATTATTTGATTGGGTTATACTCATAGTTACTTTACTCTTCATAGTCATTTACGGAGCTTGGAAAACCAAAGGGAGTAAAAATGTGGAGGACTTTATTCTGGGTAATAATGAAACGCCCTGGCATGTAGTAGGACTCTCGGTTATGGCGACACAAGCCAGTGCAATTACGTTTCTTTCTACACCAGGACAAGCCTATCATGACGGAATGGGTTTTGTGCAATTTTATTTTGGATTACCAATTGCCATGGTGGTAATTTGCGTAACTTTTATCCCTTTATACCATAAATACAAAGTATATACTGCTTACGAATACTTAGAAAAAAGATTTGATTTAAAAACGCGTTCTTTAGCAGCAATACTTTTCTTGTTCCAAAGAGGTTTAGGAACTGGATTAACCATTTATGCGCCAGCGATTATTTTGTCGGCAATATTGGGTTGGAATCTTACCTATATGAATATTATTATTGGTGTATTGGTTATCATTTATACTTTTTCGGGCGGGACAAAAGCAGTGAATGTAACTCAAAAACAGCAAATGTTTGTAATTATGTCCGGAATGCTAATTACTTTTTTTCTGATATTGCATTACCTACCCAATGACATGACATTTACCAGTGCGCTGCATATTGCTGGAGCAAATGACAAAATGAATATTGTTAATTTTTCCTTTGATCCAGAAGAAAAATATACTTTTTGGAGTGGTATTACAGGAGGTTTTTTCTTGGCATTGGCTTATTTTGGAACGGATCAATCGCAGGTAGGACGTTATTTATCAGGAAAATCTGTTCGAGAAAGCCAAATGGGATTAATCATGAACGGCCTTTTAAAAGTGCCTATGCAGTTCTTCATTTTACTGACCGGAGTTATGGTTTTTGTTTTTTTTCAATTCAATCCTGTTCCGTTAAATTTTAATCCAAACAACAAAGCCATGATTGAAAAATCGGCTTACAAAGGCGAATACAATGCTTTGGAGAAAAAATTAGACGATTTATCCGAAGATAAAAAAGTAATTAATCTGTTGTACATCGATCAGCTCAATCAAGATTATGACAATCCAATCCTTCGAAAAGAATTAGTGGCTTTGTCCAATAAAGAAAAAGATTTAAGAGATCGAGCCAAAGAAATAATCCTGAAAGCCGATAGCAACAGTGAAACCAACGACAAAGATTATGTATTTTTTCACTTTATACTCAATTATTTACCCAAAGGACTTATCGGTTTATTGTTGGCCGTTATCATTTCAGCCGCCATGTCTTCTACCGCTTCTGGACTGAATGCATTGGCATCTACAACAGCAATTGATATTTACAAACGTAATCTGAAAGAAGAAAAATCAGAAAAACATTATCTCTATGCTACAAAATTCTTTACCTTATTGTGGGGAGTTATCGCAATACTATTCGCTTGTATTGGGACGCTGTTTGAAAATTTAATCCAATTGGTAAATATCATTGGATCCATATTTTACGGTACTGTACTGGGAATTTTTCTTGTTGGTTTTTATATACACAAGGTCCAATCCAAAGCTATTTTTTACAGCGCCGTAGTTAGTCAGATCACTATTTTTATCATTTATTATTATGCCATTTATATTTTCCCGAGTGGAGAAGAAAAACTGGGCTATTTATGGCTTAATTTCATCGGAGCAATGTTAACGATTGTTATTTCCTTACTATTGCAGTGGACTATTTTTAGGAAACAAAAAGTAATTGTAGTCTAGCTATATTTAGGATTGCTTTTTATTTTAGAACTAAAGAGTTATTTTTAGTTTTTATTTTTTATTTACCGCAGATTCACAAATTATCATAATTTGCGAATCTGCGGTTCTTTTTTTAACTTCTAGATATTCCTTAAGTGACAATATTAGGAGAATTTTTCTTTATTAAAATACAGCCGATAGTAAACTGGCGGAGCAATTATAGTAGAATAATTTATAAATAAAATAGCTAAAATTTTCAAAAAAAATCTCGTCTCTAAAGGGAGACGAGATTTTGTTAAATAAAAAAGTTAGAGTAATTAGTTTTTACTCCACTCTGCAATACTATCTTTATTCATTTTTACATAGTCTTGGTTTTTTGCAATTTCAGCTGCTGCAAGAGATAATTTAGCCGTTTCGATAGCGCCTTTTTTGTCTCCAAGTTTGGCTTGAATCAATGACTTCAATCTGTTAAACCAAAACGGTTTGTCTTTAGACATATCCAACGCTTTGTTTACATAAACTAACGCTTTTGTATTGTCACCATTCGATTGAAATAAAAATTGAGAGGCAGAAAAATAATCTGCGGCAGTAGGACCCGCTAATGCTTTCTCGATATTAGCTGTTGCTTTTTGTTGTGTAGGCACTTCAAATTTTAAAGCGGCATACGAATTCTCCCAGTACATTTCTAAAAATGCAAAATTATTATCTAAACCACTAACTCCAATGGTAAATGTTTCCACACTTCTATTTAACGTTTCTGGCTTAACAGTAGCTCTAAGCGCTACATTTTCTTCTTTCCACTCTTCTGGATTCCCCCAGTTATCAGTAGTTTTATAAAATATTATTTCCCAGCTTTCTATTTTAGGGATAGTATACAATGAATATTTTCCTTTTTTCAAGGTTTTACCATCAATAACAACATCGTCGCTAAAAGATACGGTTGTATTTTCATTTGCTCCTGTTCTCCAGACTTTTCCAAAAGGAATCAAATTGCCAAAAACAGCTCTACCTCTAGCACTTGGTCTTGAATAATTAATCTCTACATCTGTCAAACCAACTGTTTGCATTATAGTAGCTTTTGGACTTGACTGCGGCGTTTTTACTTGTGCCTCAATGGTGAAATTTGCGATGATAATGGCAAATACAATAATTATTTTTTTCATGTTACACATTTTTTATGTTTCCCAAATTTACAAATTCGGTAGTTTGTAAATGTTAATTATTTCTTAATTTAGAATCCATTTTATTTACTAGATCAAAATCTAATTCGTTAAAATGATTAATCACAACATCAGCCTCAGATAAATCTTGCGCCTCAGAATGAATACTGTTGTAACCCACACAAAAAATACCGGCTGCTTTAGCGGCTCTTATTCCGTTTGTGCTATCTTCAATAACGATACAATTCTCTTTTGGAGCAACTGATAAACTAGCGGCATGTTCAAAAATAGCAGGATGTGGCTTTGATTTAGGAAAATCTTCTCCGCTTACCACATGTGTAAAATAGTCGTGCAACTTAAACCTACTAAACACACGTTCAATAGTAACTTTGGATGCCGAAGAAGCCAGAATCAATTGCATACCATTTTGATGCAATTCTTTAATAAGATTTTCAACACCTTGCAATAATTCTAAATCAGCTTTACTGTCAAATGCATCATTAAAGATGTTCCTTTTTCGTTGAATTAAATCCTCTACTTCGTGTTCTATCACGAAAACTTCTTTCAATTTCTGAAACGTATTTCGAGTAGAAAAACCGGTAAATGAAGTATACATTTCCTCCGTAACAGTAATATTTAATTCCTCGAATTGTTTGAAATAAGCATAACGGTGAACAGGTTCCGTATCGACAATTACGCCATCCATATCAAAAATTACGGTTTGTATCATTTTTTTAATTATTTGAATTACTTAGATACCACTGATTTTCAATTCTGAATTCTGAACACTATTTTTAAGTAAATAACGAATTACAGTTTCTGCAGCATATAATCCAAATAATCCCGGCATATAACTGTTTGTCCCGTAAAATGATTTTTTGAAATTGGATCCATCAGTCATTTTCAAACTCGCTTCGTCCTGAATTTCAGAAGAAAAAACCACTTTCAGTTTATCAATTTTCACTTCTTTTAATCGTCTTCGAATGGTTTTAGCAAAGAAGCAATTCACAGTATTGGTAATATCCGTCACTTTCACTTTAGAGGCTTCCATTTTTCCGCCAGCGCCCATACTGCTAATGATTTTTACTCTTTTTCGCTTGGCGCCAATAATCAAATTCAATTTTGGAGTCACACTGTCTATGCAATCCAAAACATAATCAAATTCCTCTGAAACAATTTCGAAAGCACGCTCCGGCGAAAGAAATTCCTGCACACGAGTCAATTTCAATTCTGGATTAATGTCCATCAATCGATCCCCTACAACAGTCACTTTAGGTTGCCCCACAGTCGAATGTAAAGCGGGTAATTGTCGGTTTATATTGGTAATATCAACTACGTCACCATCTACAATAGTCATAGATCCCACTCCTGCTCTTGCCAAAAATTCAGCCGCAAAAGAACCAACACCCCCTAATCCTACAACCAATACATTTGCCTTTTTCAAATTATCTAAACCTTCTTTTTTGAATAAAAGTTCGGCTCTTTCTGTCCATTCTGCCATTTTCTTTAGTTTATTGTTTATAGTTTGTTGCTCTCAAAAATCTGAAATCAACAATCGTTAATCTACATTCTTAAATCAATTATAGTTCAATCTTGAATACTTCCAAAAAATTACTATTCACCATTTCCTGTATTTCTTCCACAGAAATTCCTTTGTATTTTGCTGCTAATTCATAAACTGCTTCAATTCCTTCTTCAACAGTATCCGTTTCGAGAAAAAATCGATTATTGGGAACGCTTTTAAAAACAGCTTCTAGGTCCTTATTTAGCAATAAATATTTTCCAAACGAAATATAAAATCCATTGTCCACTAATTGTTTGGCAACTGGTGCATTTTTCGAAAATCCATGAATCAACATAGGAACTGAAATATTCATTTTTTTCTTAATTGAAATCAATTCCTGAAAAGCCGCGACACAATGTATTACCACTGTTTTTTGATATTGCTGTGCCAAAAGCAATTGCTTTTCGAAAACCATTTGTTGTAATTCCATTGGAATATTGATGCGTTTGTCTAATCCGCATTCGCCAACAGCGAGACAATTTGCCTCTTGCAATTTACTTTCAATTATTGCCAAATCAGCCCCTATTCGTTCTTCAACGATAAACCACGGATGAATCCCGATAGAATAATACGGAATTGTAGTATCAAATTCCTGCGGATATTGATTCACTAATTCCAACACATTGATCTGATTGGTATATTTATGCGTATGCAGATTAAAGAATTCCATTAGTAGTGAAACTTTTTAACCCCAGCTTTTATCTCGATATTCAAATCATTTTCCAATGGTACTTTTGGACAAGAATACTTAGGATTATAAGCGCAATACGGATTGTATGATGTATTAAAATCAATAACAATCTTATTTCCTTTTGGAATCCTTAAATCGATGTATTTCCCGCCAATGTAACTTTCGTTGCCTGAAGTCAAATCTGAAAACGGCAGAAATAAATAGTCTTTATATTCTTCTTTTTTCGAAAGCTCAATATTTTTATAGGCATTCAATTTAAAATCCCGTCCACCAATTGTAAAAGAAAGTTCGCCATATTTCACATACAATGGTTTCCTGTCCGTTGACGTCTTCATTTCAAAAGGCTTCTCTTTTTTTGTTCTCACAAATTTCGCTGAAACAAAAAACTTCCCGTCAATAGGATAAAAATCAAGCGTTTTGAATTCAGCTAAATCTTCTGCAGTTAAAGGACTTGTCTTTGCATCCGCATATTCTGTGTTTAATTCCTTTTGAAATTTGGCTACAGCCGAAACCTCAAATTGTTCTTGACCAAAGCCAAAATTCAATTGTACTAAAAGAAACAAAGTAAAGAGCATTCTCATATTCTGATTTTTATGCAAAAATAGTTTAAAAGTTACTAGGACACAAAGACGCATCGGTACAAAGTTTTCTACCTTTGTGAAATTATAACTTTAGATATGCTCAAAACTGCTTTTCAACGCTACATAAATAATTTCAGAGGATTTACAAGAGAAGTTTGGATTCTTACACTGATTACTTTTATCAATCGCGCCGGCACGATGGTTTTGCCATTTTTATCAAAGTATTTAAAAGAAGATTTAAGCTTTTCCTATGCCCAAGTAGGATGGATTATGGTTGCTTTTGGTTTTGGTTCTATGTTGGGGTCCTGGCTTGGAGGCAAATTATCCGATAAAATAGGATTTTACAAAATCATGGTTTTCAGTTTATTCACTAGCGGAATATTACTATTTTTAGTACAATACATACGAACTTTTTGGGGATTGTGTATTGGAATGTTTTTTATCATGACCGTAGCAGATATGTTTCGTCCGGCCATGTTTGTATCTCTGGGCACGTATGCAAAACCTGAAAATCGCACCAGAGCATTAACTTTAGTACGGTTAGCTGTAAATTTAGGTTTTACTGCAGGACCGGCTTTAGGAGGTTTGATTATCATGAATTTAGGTTACAGCGGCTTATTTTGGGTAGATGGAAGTTCTTGCATTGTATCTATTTTAATTTTTACATTATTAGTAAAAGAACGCAAAAAACCAGCCGATTTGAATGCGACAAATAGCGAAACTGAAATACCTGCTTCAGTCTTCAAAGACAAGATATTCTGGATTTTTCTCTTTATCTGTTTTATTACGGCAATGCTTTTCTTTCAACTTTTTACCACTTTACCCTTGTATCACAATGAAAAATTTGGGCTGACTGAATTTCAAAGTGGACTTTTATTATCCTTAAATGGACTGTTGATTTTCTTTCTGGAAATGCCAATTGTGAGTATTAGCCAAAGAAAAAACATTGATAAACTCAAAATTATTCTTTGGGGTTCGCTACTAATGTCTATTAGTTTCTATGTTTTAATGATTAATGTTTGGGCAGGGATATTAATTGTGAGTATTATATTTATCACTTTTGGAGAAATGTTCATCTTTCCTTTTTCTAATTCTTTCGCTTTAAGCCGCGCTCCAAAAGGCCATGAAGGGCGCTATATGGCTTTGTTTACGATGAGTTTCAGTTTAGCGCACATTGCAAGCTCCAAAACCGGACTGGAAATCATTGCTGCCTTTGGTTACCAAATCAATTGGTTTGTCATGGGAAGCTTGGGAATTCTTTCGGTAGGCGGTTGTATTTGGCTGCAAAAATTAATTAAGCTGGAAAATAAATAGTTCTCATATTACTTATTTTATTTTGATGATTTTTTGCTAAAACAAATTTGATCTCAGCACTAAACCTGTTTTTTTAGTTAATTAACTATATTTTTAGTTGCTAAACTAAAAATATAGTTGTAAGTTTGATTCAAATAAAGAAATCATGCAAAAACTGACGAACAAAGAAGAAGAAATCATGCACATATTATGGAAGCTCAAAAAAGCATTCGTAAAAGAAGTCATGGCAGAAATCACTGAAGAGCAACCCCATTATAACACGCTTTCCACTATTGTGCGCAATCTGGAAGAAAAAGGTTTTGTGTCCCACAATGCTTTTGGAAACACACACCAATACTATCCTATCGTGAGTTTAGAAGACTATAGAAAACGCTTCATGAACACAGCTATCGATAATTATTTTAACAGTTCCTATAAAAATATGGTCTCTCATTTTGCCAAAGAAGAAAAAATCTCTGCTGCCGAATTACGCGAGATTTTGACAATGATTGAAACTCAAAAAGAAGAAAAATAATCCTTCTTTAAAAAAACAACTCCAGAATAAAATCAAGAATCGTTATGGAAGCATTGTACATTTATCTCATCAAATCCAGTGGATTAATCGCACTGATTTATTTGGCTTATTATTTTATGTTGCGAAAAGAGACCTTTTTTACAAGTAATCGATGGTTTCTGCTATTGGGTTTACTCACTTCTGTAGTTTTGCCGTTAGTGGTTTATACCAAAATAATAATGGTAGAATCAAGCTCCAAAAACATTGACTGGTCAAGAATTCCTGTAACAACAAGTATCAATAATGACGCTTTTGAGATTAATTGGTATTTAATAGCTGGAATTATATACGCAATTGGAATAGTTTTATTTCTGTTAAAATTTGCTTTCGATTTTTATAGTTTGCGTGTCGTTTTGAAAGGAAAAACCATTCAAAGTCAAGCTGATTTAAAATTTATTGATACCACTGAAAACATTGCTCCATTTTCCTATTTTAATACTATAGTTTACAATTCGTCCTTATACAGCGACTCCGAATTAGAAAATATTTTGGAACACGAAAAAGTGCATAGCGATCAAAATCATACCCTTGACGTATTGATTTCAAGACTATATTGTATCCTTTTTTGGTTCAATCCGTTCATTTGGCTGTACAAAAAGGCGATTTTACAAAACTTAGAATTCATTGCAGACTTTGAAGCCTCAAAAAAGATATCTGACAAAAAAGCGTATCAGTTCACGCTTTTAAAAATAACAACACACGAAAATTGTGTTGCCATTACCAATCATTTTTATCAATCATTAATCAAAAAACGAATCGTTATGTTAAACAAAAATCAATCAAAAAAATCGAATTCCTGGAAGTATGCAGTAATAATTCCCATATTTGTGGCATTTGTGATGCTTTTCCAAGTAAATGTAATTGCGCAGGAGAAAACAACTTTACAAGCAAAAACAAAAATCATAAATACAAATGAACAATCAGTAGATGTTTACAAAATAAATAAAAATACTACTGATGAGGAACTAAAAGAAAAATCTAGCAATCTAAAAGAAAACTATGCTATAATCGCTACTTTCTCCGATATAATAAGAAATTCCAAAAACGAATTAACCGCTATAAAAGTTGATTTGAAAAAGGGAAAAGAAATTGCACAGAAAATGGAAACAAAAGGAACTGAGGCAATAAATGAATTTGGAATTATAGTATCTAAAAATGATAATGGAAAGCTTACTGTAAATTTTGGATCGGATGAAACAATTATCAATCAAAAAAGTATTGTTATTGCTCCAAATTCACCGTCGTTAGTAACTGAAAAAGAAATTTTTATCAACGGCAAAAAAGTAAGCCAAGATGATTTGGATAAAATTGATCCTAAAGAAATTGCGACCATGAATGTCAATAAGAATGATAACAAACAGGAAATCCGAATTATTACTAATAATTATAGAAATATGATTAACGAGAATGACATTTATATCAACAACGAAAAAGTGTCTCAAAATGAATTAGACCTTTTAGATCAAAGTACAATTGAGAGAATGGATGTAAATAAGGAAGGTAAAACAATCCGTATTATAACCAAAAATGGAGTACAATATTCTCAAGAGAAAAATTTAGCCGTTCCTCCAACGCCTCCAACACCACCAGTTTTGAATATTAAAACTCCAGCTTCTCCAACATTTCCCAAAGCGCCAAAAGCACCAAAAGGTGACCCAATTAAAGGAGATAAAAAAGCTTGGAAAGAGTTTGAAAAGGAAATGGAAGACTACGAGGCTAAAATGAAAAAATTAGAGCCTCAAATGGAAGCTTTCGATAAGCAAATGGAAGAATTTGATAAAAAAATGGAACCATTCAATAAAGAAATGAAAGCTTTTGAGAAAAAAATGAAAGTGTACGAACAACAAATGGAAGTATATTATTCTAACTTGGAACGCGAAAGAAAAAAATAATATCTTCATAAAAAACCAAAAAGACGGTCCTCATCAAGACCGTCTTTTTTTATATCTTTGAAAAAAAAACATGTATAAAATCCTGGCCGAAATCAACAAAATCATTCTACCTAGTTTTACCAAACAAGGATTGGATTTGGCTAAAGCCAAGAAATGGCAAATAGCAATTATTGGTTTTAGGTATTACGTGACCACACGTGCATTAAATTAATACGTATTTGATGTAAAAATTTCATTCCCTTTGATTTTCGCCCTTCCATTTAAAAAAGCTAATTCCATCAGAAAATTTCATTGCACGATTTCGACTCCCAATCATTCTAGAAGTTTACAAGCTGCTTTCGCTCTTCATCCAGTTGCCAAAACATCATTATGAATTAGAATTCAGTCTCTTTTTTTGAATCATTTAAATTAGAAGATGAGTTCCATATTTCAAATCAAAGTTTCACAAAATCTTTTTTAAGGGAGCCTCTTAGAATTTTCAACTAGAATAGAACCAACCTTTAATTCCTGTGCAACCAACTTTCTTAATAAACTATTTCTTTCTAATTTCAATATCTTTGTTTTTTATACAATAAACAATTAAAACCACTATATTAAAGTATTTTCTTCTTGCTTAGGCATTAGTCACCATAGAAATAATATCTCTATATAAATTCCTTTTTTAGGAAATACCTGAATATCAATTATATAATTATTAAGTGAAATATATTTTTATTTTTTTATAAATTTAGACTTGCAGATTACACAATTATACTTATATTTGCACCCGCTAAGGGCTTATTAAATCTCTACGCTCAAGTAAAAATGGCCTTGTGGCGCAACTGAATAGCGCACTTGATTACGGCTCAAGAGGTTACTGGTTTGAATCCAGTCAAGGTCACAAAACCCCAACAGAAGTTGGGGTTTTTTTATATTATTTTTTAACTATAGAGTACTTTTTAAGTACAAGAATTATTTTGGCTTGGACTTTATATTCCTAATTTAAAATTTAAATAAAGTTATATTAAATTAAAAAAAGGTACTTATTCAATATTTTACAAAAAATATCTAATTTTTAACCATCATTAATAGAAAAATATTAACTACTCCTTTTTTCTTTTAAAAAATTATATTTAAAAATTGAATTCATAAAACATATAATTCTGGGAGTCAAAATTCCAATACTTCATCTTGTTTTTGTAATAAAGTAATGTACTAGTCTAGCTATTGCTACTTTATAACCACATAACAATTTATCCTAATCAAATGGATATAACAGTTCCTTAATACTATAATTAAGCTCTTGAAAAAAGCGTTGTAATTAGCATTAAAATTAAAAAATTATTGATTTAAATAATATATCAGTATTAATATTTTTAAGGTAACCTAAAATCATAAAAGGCTGTCTTTTGGGGAAAAGACAGCCTTTTAATTATATAAAAAACTCAACTTATATTTTTGCAAAGATATTAGTATAATACTTTTTACCATTTGCAGGATTTTCTTTGACAGCAATCCCGAAATGCGTAAAATTACCTTCTATATTTTCTTTGTGACTTGGGCTTGCAAGCCAAGCATTTAATACTGCTTGTGGAGTATTAAAATTATAAGCAATGTTTTCGCTCACTTTTTTAGCTCCTAAAGTTTTCATTATATCTTCTGAACGGGCTACAAAATCATTATGATTAACTACATTATTAACAATCATATAATTATCATGTTCTTCTGATTTATGAGACATATAATTAATTTTCTCCAAAGGATTTAAACCTTTACTAACTCTATAAGAATTTATTAAATCCATTGTTTCTAACTCAAAAGAACTATATGTATATACAACTACTTTTTGTACAGTTGCATCGGCTGATTCAATCTCAGAACTATCTGAAGAACAGGAATTCATAGTGCATATCACAGCAGCGAGCAATAATGCACGAAGTAATTTTAGCTTCATAATTATGGTAGTTTAACTTTAAAGTTGTTTGCGAAACAAAAAACTTTATCAAGTAGATAATATATTTTTTAAATCTTATTCAAATATAAATCAAAACTCGTTGAAACGCCAAATAAAACCGATGAAATACACAATAAAAATTATTATACATGTATATTTCTTACATTATGGTGATAATCGATCTGATTTCCATGAAAAATCAGTTTGAATGGTATACCGTATTCTATCATGTAATCTATTTGGTCTTCCTTGCCAAAATTCAACTTCTAATGGAGTAACTAAAAATCCACCCCAGTGCTGCGGCCTTGGAATTACCACACTTTCAAAATCTTTTTCTAACTGCTTCAAATTTTCCTCTAAATATTCTCTTGAGGGTATTACTTCACTTTGGTTTGAAACGATTGCTCCTAATTTACTTCCATCAGGTCTTGATTCAAAATAACGATCAGATATTTCTTCTGATGCCCTATTCGCAATGCCTTTTATGATTACTTGGCGCTCCATAGTATGCCAAAAAAAGGATAAGCAAACGTTAGGATTTTTTGCTATAGCCCTACCCTTCTCTGAATTATAATTAGTATAAAAAATGAAACCTTCTTCGTTAAACTTTTTTAATAAAACAATTCTAGATTTTGGAAAACCATCCAAGCCAATAGTTGCAACGTTCATAGCATTTACCTCGCCATCCCCACCAAAATCCTCCACTTCATGAAACCACCTATTAAATAGATTAATAGGATCTTCTGGAATATCTGATTCTAGTAATTCGCTCTTATCATAGGATTTCCTATAATTACTTAAGTCATTCATAATTTTTTATTTTAACCCATTGGGTGCTGTTATAGTTTATAATTATTTAATCTCAAAAATAATATTAATGTTGCATTAAACCCATTCCCAAAGGGTTATTTTTGATGAAATTATAGTTTTTAAAACGGGAAAGATGATACCATAATATCATTAGAATAAAAAATGATCCTAATTTATAAAATACCTTTTCAATTCATTTCTTTATTTTACAAAGATAAAACTGGTGTGCAAACTTTATTTTTGCCTTTAGTGTGCTCTTAATAGTGTCTGATTTGTAAAAAATTAACATATTTTAAATGTGTTACCAACTCTACTTCAAAACTGTAGGAGTAAATGTTTGAAAATTACATTTTTGAATGCAAAAAACAACTGTTTGTAAATTAGAAATTCTACTTTTAACGTATGTTATATTTCACTTCAAAACTTAGGGTAAAACAATAAATAACTTCTAAAATGCTAATCTATTTTTTTACTATATTTGAACTTTCTATTAGTCTATTTTGTGACATAAACAGGATTGTTTAAAACCTATTAATTAACTGTAAATCGACATTTTACTTCTAAAAAATTTTAGCTAACAGCTTACTATAAATACAATGCTTAAAAATAAATTAAAAAAATACACCTTGATTTTGGCTTCTGGTTCTCCAAGACGTCAGCAATTTTTTAAAGATCTAGATTTGGATTTTGAAATTCGTTTAAAAGAAATTGAGGAAATCTATCCACCAGATTTGAAAGCAGAACAAATCACTAATTATCTGGCTGAATTGAAAGCCAGCGCTTTTGAAGGTGAATTAAAAGCCAATGAAATTCTGGTTACCAGCGATACCATTGTATGGCACAATAACAAGGCCTTGGGTAAACCAAAAAACGAGCAAGATGCTTTTGAAATCTTAAAATCATTGTCGAATGCTACACACGAAGTGATAACTTCAGTTTGTTTTAAAACCAATGTGAAAGTTGATTTATTGTATGAAATAACCAAAGTCACTTTTAATGAATTAAGCGATGAATCAATTCACTATTATCTGGAGAATTACAAACCATTTGATAAAGCAGGAGCCTATGGCATTCAAGAATGGATTGGCTTTATAGGCGTCTCAAAAATAGAAGGTTCATATGCGAATGTAATGGGAATGCCTACTGATAAAGTGTATGAATACTTGAGTAATTTAGCGCAATAAATATAGATATGGCTTTATTTAATGTATATATTAAAGAACTAATTGCATCCGGAATTCTGGGTTTTTTATTGATCTTTTTACGCATTATTTCAACAAAATTGGTGCGTCGCTTTGCTAAATCAAATCAAACAATTGAACACAGGACGAATTTAGTAATTAAGTACATCCATTTGTTTATCAATGTTTTAGCAATTATAGCCCTAATAATAATTTGGGGGGTTCAAACCAAAGATATTTTCATTGCACTATCTTCTATCACTACTGTTGTAGGAGTTGCTATGTTTGCCCAATGGTCTATTTTAAGTAACATCACCTCTGGTATTATTTTATTTTTTTCCTTCCCGTTTAAAATTGGTGATGTAATTAAAATCCATGATAAAGATTTTCCAATTGAAGCTGAAATCGAAGATATTGGCGCTTTTCACGTTTTCTTAAAAACTATTGATGGAGAAAAGATTATATATCCAAACAATTTACTATTGCAAAAAGGGATCTCTATCCTAGAAAATCATTTCGAAAATAAAGAATTTGTTGATTAATTCATAACTTTATAATAATTAAGCGATTTTATACTATTCAATAAGTAGTATGAAAAAGTAATAATTATATAACTATTGATCTAAAATGTATAATACTTTAATTTTTATAATTATACATATTTGTTCTTGAAAAAATTTGAGCTTCAAAAATATACTTTGTTTGCACTACAAAATTATAAAGAGATGAATGAGATTATAAAGTTTCCGTTTTATGTTAAATTAACCTTGACTTTATTAGGCTTAATAAGCATTGTCTTTATCTTTTATATTGGCCAAGACATATTGATTCCAATAATGATGTCGTTTTTGTTTGCCATATTATTATATCCTATAGTTCAGTTTTTTAAATCTAAACTACGTTTTCCACATGTTTTGGCTGTAATGATAGCAGTGCTATTATTTGTTTTAGTTTTTATAGGTCTTTTTATATTTCTATCATTCCAGATCAGTGATTTTGCAGATGATTTTGATAGAATTGAAAGAAATATTAATATTCACCTAAGTAATATTCAAGGATTTGTCAGAGACAATTTTCATTTAAGCTCAAGAGAACAAAAACAATACATCGATACTGCCACAGAAGATTCGTTAGAAAAAGGAAAAGAAATAATAGGAACTACACTAATGTCTTTTACGGATACCCTAATTAATTTGACTTTAATACCTATTTACACTTTTCTAATTCTTTTGTACCGTACTCATTTTTTACTTTTTTTATCTAAATTATTCAAAAAAGAAAACCATGATCAGTTAAAAATAATTTTAACTAACATTAGAGTAGCTATCAATAGTTACATTGTAGGTTTGATTATTGAAATGATTTTAATTTCTACAATGACTACTCTTGGATTCCTGTTAATAGGTGTAAAATATGCCATTTTATTGGGTATAATAACCGGAATTCTAAATCTGATTCCTTACATTGGAATTCTATTTGCAGGTGTTTTAAGTATAGTGGCTTCTCTTACCGGTTCTCCAGATATATCAATAATTATTGGTGTTATTGTAATCACGATTGTTGTTCAACTGATCGATAATAATATTATTGTTCCACTAATTGTAAGCTCTAAAGTAGAAATAAATGCATTCATATCAATTATTGGAATCATTATCGGTGGAGCAATTGCTGGGGTTTCCGGAATGTTTTTAGCACTTCCGATACTTGCCGTTTTAAAAGTAATTTTTGACAGAGTTGAATCCCTAGAGCCCTGGGGCTATTTAATGGGCGATCATTTACCTAAAACCTACACTTGGCGCAAAATTAAATTACCTCTTTTTGATTCTGAAGAACCTTCTGAAAAAATTATACTTAAGGCTGATGTTATTGTACCAGTGTTTACTGAAACAACTACTGAAAAAGATCCTAATCGAACTGAAGGTTAAACTTAAAAAACACTTTTGAGCTCATTCTTTTTAATACTAATAACATTAGAAGAAAAATTCTCTTATGTTTGTATGACAACTTTACAGTTTATTCTTTAATAATGTATAAAAAAATAAAACTGATTCTATTTCTTGTAGTAATCTGCTACTCTCACATTTCTTTTGCTCAAGCAATAGAGCCTAAAAAAGATACATCTTCCCTTTATACAAATATTCAAAATTATTCAAAAAAGAATAAGTTTACCCGTTTGATGCATAAATTAATTTTTAGATCGCCTGTGATAAAAAACGATGAAACTAAAAAAATTCAAAAAAAATACGAAACTTATGAAGGTAAAATTATAAGAAACATTACTATTCTTACTCTGGACCCTTTTGGATATTCTGAAATTGATACTTTAAAAAAACCTAAAAACTGGGCAGAAAGAAATGGTAATAAGATACATATAAAAACAAATCGCCTCGCTATTCTCAATTTATTACTTATTAAGAAAAACAAACCCTTTGATTCTTTATTAGTAAAAGAGTCAGAGCGTTTGATACGAACGCAACGCTTTATAAATAGAGTTGATATTGCACCAAAATTGATTCGAAATAGTCCTGATTCTATTGATATTTCAATACGAGTTTTAGATTCTTGGAGTCTTATTCCCAGAGGATCACTTTCGGGTTCTAGAGCTAATTTTGAACTTAAAGATCTGAATTTTTTAGGATCAGGTCATCAATTTGAAAATGACTTTAGAAATAGATTTAGTGATGGGAAAAGCGCTTACTCTGTAGCCTACAGTATTCCAAATATAAAAAACACTTTTATAAATACCCGATTAAGCTACCACATAGATTTAGATGATTATTATGCTAAAAGTATTACTATTGATCGTCCTTTTTATTCTCCCTTAACCAAATGGGCGGGTGGAATTTATTTAGACCAACAATTTCGAAAAGATACCCTACCTGATTCCAATTTAGTTTTTGCATTTCAAAATTTTAAATTCATTACTCACGATTTTTGGTTTGGGCGCGCTTTTAGGATTTTTAAGGGAAACACTGAAAGTGAACGTACAACAAATCTTATTACAACAGGTCGGTTTTTACATCTAAAATACCAAGAAAGTCCAGAGTTTAATTACGATCGTGATGATTTTTACTCTAATGAAAAACTGGCCCTATTTGGTATAGGAATTTCATCCCGTAAATTTATTAGGGACCGTTATATATTCAGAAATGGCATTATAGAGGATGTTCCTATTGGTAAAGTATACGGAATAACGACTGGTTATCAATATAAAAATAACGGTGGCCGTTACTATTTAGGTGGACGTGCTGCGTTTGGGAATTTTTATAAATGGGGCTTTTTAAGTGCTAATTTTGAGTTGGGTACTTTTTTCGAAAAATCTATAACGAAACAAACTGCATTTTCTTTTCAGGCAAATTATTTTACAAATCTATTTAGTTTAGGAAAATGGAAATTACGCCAGTTTATAAAACCACAAGTGATAATTGGATCAAACCGAATGAATGTAATAGGGGATCAACTATCAATCAATGATGATTATGGACTCAATGGATTTAGGATTGCAGATTATGGAACTGAAAAAGCAATAGTAACACTGCAAACTCAAGCCTATGCCCCATGGAATCTTTGGGGATTTCGATTAAATCCGTATTTAAATTATTCGATTGCTATGTTAGGAAATGCAAAAAATGGTTTGGCAGAAAGTAAAGCATATTCAAAAATTGGCATCGGATTAATTATAAATAATGATTACTTAGTGTTTAGTTCCTTCCAAATTTCTCTTTCCTTTTATCCTTCCATACCCGGGAATGGGCAAAATATTTTTAAAACCAATTCTTTTGAGACTACTGATTTTGGCTTCCAGGATTTTGAATTAGCAAAACCACGTACTGTAATTTTTCGCTAAAAATCGTTTTAGATTCTTGCTACATCTAGATTAAACAGAATTTTTCTAATATTAATTAACGTAATTGTTGCTGTCATGTATTGTAAACATTAATTTTATAATTCTCCGGAATTTTAAATTCAGTATTTGAATATTTAAAAAAACTAAAAGTAATCAAGCGGTTTATAATTTATTCGTTCTAAAAAAACTCAGGTTCAATGAATGATGGCCTACATAAAAATAAAAACAGTAAATTATAGGTAATGAATTAATCTAAGTCTTATTTTTGAGTAAAAGTGATTCAAATGATTAAAAAAATATTCAGTTATCTAATTCCAATAAAAATTTATCAAACAAAATCTTTGTTGAGTAAATCGATTGAGGTGACTTGGTCAAACGGCGAATTAGTTTTAGATTCTGAAAATGCCAATTATTCGTATGGCAGTCTGCAACGCATTTTAAGATTAGGCTTAAAAAACATTGGTTATGAAAAAATAGTAACCATGAATCATGTTTTAGTTTTGGGAGTTGCTGGCGGAAGCGTTATAAAAACATTGATAGATGAAATAAGATTCAAAGGAAAGATCACAGGAGTCGAAATTGATCCAGAAATAATTAAAGTAGCCAATGCGTATTTTAAATTGGATGAAGTTAAAAATCTTGACATAATAATTGATGATGCTTTTGAATTTGTTTTGAAGACCAAAATTAAATATGATTTAATTATTATTGATATTTTTCAAGATATTATAATGCCCAATTTCCTGTTTGAACCTTTTTTTATCAAAAGAATTTGCTCTCTTATAGAAAGTAAAGGTTTCATACTTTTCAATACGATGTTATTGAATGAAGCACAAAACCTACGAAATAAAAAATACGTTTCTGAGTTTTATGAAAACCAATTCAAAATCAAAACTATTCCTCGAGTTGAAGTTCATAATGAATTGATAGTAATCGAAAAGCTATTATAATGCTATGCAACAATAAATTTAGAAACTAATTTGCCCTTAATGGAAATAAATTGTTGTCTAACTACAAATAATTAGCTTAAAATACTCTTTAATTAGCGATTTACTCCAAGCATATTTCTAGCTTTTTCTAAATCTTCAGGCGTATCAATCCCAATTCCTACATGTTGGGTTTCGATCATTTTAATACGTTTCCCAAATTCCAGATAGCGCAATTGTTCTAGCTTTTCTGATGCTTCCAATGATTTCATAGGGAGACTGTAAAAGTCTAATAGTGCTTGTTTTCTAAAAGCATAAATTCCGATGTGTTGCATGTACCGAACGCCCACATTTTTCTCTCTAGGATATGGGATCACGGAACGAGAAAAGTACAAAGCAAATCTGTTTTGATCGACCACCACTTTAACATTATTGGGATTATTAATATCGTCTTCATTGGTAATTTCGCGCATTAATGAAGCTAAATCTACTTTTTTGTCCAAATCATTTCTTAAAACTTCAATTACTTTGGCTAATGGTTCTACCTCAATAAAAGGTTCGTCCCCTTGTACATTAATTATTATGTCAACATCCAAATTTTCAATTGCTTCAGCAATTCGATCACTTCCGGATTCGTGTTCCTTGATACTTCTAATGGCTTTTCCGTTATGAGAAACGATTTCGTTATAAATTAAATCAGAATCGGTAACCACAAAAACATCATCAAACAATTGGGTGTTCATGGCGGCTTCATATGTCCTTAATATGACCGTTTTACCTCCTAAATCCTGCATCAGTTTAGCAGGAAATCGTGTCGAAGCATACCGGGCGGGAATGACTGCTATTATTTTCATTTACCTAATTTTATTTTTTTACGAAGATAGTAAGTTGCAAAGTTTCATTCAGTTTTTTGTGCAAATATTCGCTAATAATCAACACAAATACTTTAATAAAACTGCTTAAAAATAATTATTTGAAGTAAAAATGTTTAAATAGTACTTAACACTATGAAATCCATCCTTGAAATCGATCAACAAAAGCTATATATGTCAAACATAGCAAAATATATTTTAGACTTTTAGAGGTTATACATTCCCTGAAGATTAATTTATCAACTTAAAATCATGTAGAAATAAATATAAGTAATTAAACCCATATTTTTAAAATTAACACCCTTATTTAGGTTTATCGATAGTGAAATTCATTTTTTAAATTATACATAGAATCAACCACTTATACATTTAATTGTATAAAACCAATTCGATAAAAAGCAGTAGGCACTTGCTTTTTTATAGAAGAAATTAGTCCGAATTTATATCTAGACTTTACCTCGCTTGAAGCCTATTTAATTGTTGTTAGGCTGTCCCTATCGATTTTTAAAAAGCTACAAAAAGTACCCTGTTTTATGAAGATCATACCTAAAAAAAAGCAAGAATTTTGGTTCCATTCAACAATGCTTTTTTTGCTAGCCCATTATTACATATGAAGCAAACACAGTTGATTTAATTAAAGCAAATAGAATACTAATAAAAGTAAAGTGATGTTCGTAGAATTTATTTATACATCATGTAAGATGAATTAAAAATGAATCAATATTAAAATCATTTGAATTTTATTCCTAATTTTACATTCGTGAAATGGATTTTATCGATATTATCAATTTATCTAATAGCTCTTTCCTGTTTGCCGTGTGCTGACATCGAAGTAAATAGTCCTGTTCATGATTTGGCTAAACTAGCGCCAATTGATGAACAACATTCCCATGATAAAGAAAAAGATTCCTGTTCCCCTTTTTGTTTTTGTAATTGTTGTGGTGCACAAGTATTGAGTTATCAGTCCAATATCCCGTTTGGTTTTACTGTAGTTTCTGCTATGATAAACATGCAGCTACCTACTTATAAATCCGTTTTTGCTTCTAATTTCTTTGGAAGTATTTGGCAACCTCCACAAATAGTATAATGATACCTGTCCCGACACTTCGGGATTCGGTACAGAGAATTGTGGTTTTTCCACAGTATCCAAAGGGCAATTTATTGTTCCCATTTCTCATTCATTATAATATTTAAATGTTAGATAAAATCATACAATTTAGTATAAAGAACAAATTCATTATACTTTTATTTACCCTTATGCTGATCGTTTGGGGTAGTTATTCTCTTAAAAATTTACCGTTAGATGCGTTACCCGATGTAACAAACAACCAGGTCCAAATTATTACTACCGCTCCTACCTTAGCAAGTCAGGAGGTTGAACAATTAATAACATATCCGCTGGAACAAGCAGTCAAAACGATTCCTAAAGTAATCGAACTGCGCAGTATCTCTCGTTTTGGACTTTCAGTAGTTACTGTTGTTTTTAAAGACGATGTGGACATTTATTGGGCACGAGAACAAATTTTTCAACGGTTGAAACAGGCTGAAGAAAACATTCCAAAATATGCAGGTTCGCCCGAATTAGCCCCCATAACAACAGGACTTGGAGAAATATATCAATATGCGGTGTATGCCAAAAAAGGATATGAAAATAAGTATGATGCCGTACAATTAAGAACGATTCAAGATTGGATTATTACGCCTCAATTACAAGGTATTGAAGGTATTGCAGAAGTAAGCACTTGGGGTGGAAAACTAAAACAATATGAAATTGCAGTCAATCCTAATACATTGAATAGTTTGGGTGTAACGATAACTGAAATTTTTGAAGCGCTTGAAAAAAACAATCAAAATACTGGAGGTGCCTACATTGAAAAAGACCAATATGCCTATTTTATTAGAGGTGTTGGTATGGCAACTGGTCTCAAAGATTTAGAAAATGTAGTAGTCAAAAATCGTAATGGTTCGCCTATTTTAATTAGAGATGTTGCAGTTGTAAAAGAAGGAATAGCACTGCGTTATGGGGCTTCAACTAAAGATGGAAAAGGCGAAATCGTGTCTGGTTTAGCATTAATGCTTAAAGGTGAAAACTCTAGTGCAGTAGTGGGAAGAATTAAAGAGAAAATGGTTCAGATCAACAAAACCTTACCCGAAGGTGTAGTTGCCGAAGCTTTCATCGATCGAGGGAAATTAGTTGACAATGCTATTGGAACGGTTACTAAAAACTTACTTGAAGGTGCGTTAATCGTGCTATTTGTATTAATATTATTTCTTGGTAATTTACGAGCCGGATTAATTGTTGCTTCTGTCATTCCTTTAGCCATGCTTTTTGCAGTCATATTGATGAATTATTTTGGCGTAAGCGGAAATCTAATGAGTTTGGGCGCTATCGATTTTGGAATTATTGTCGATGGTGCCGTAATCATTGTTGAAGCAACCATGCATCATTTACAAAAACTAAATAAGCAAAAAACATTAACGCAATCAGAAATGGATACTGAAGTATACAAATCTGCTTCCAAAATCAGGAACAGCGCTGCTTTTGGAGAAATTATAATTTTAATAGTTTACCTGCCTATTTTAGCTTTAATCGGTACCGAAGGAAAAATGTTTAAACCTATGGCCATGACTGTTGGTTTTGCAGTGGTTGGAGCTTTTATTTTGTCATTGACGTACGTTCCTATGATGAGCGCGCTTTTTTTATCAAAAGACACGGAACATAAACCCAATTTCAGTGATAAAATGATGGCTTGGTTTGAAAAAATTTACATCCCATTTTTACATAAAGCGTTACAATTTAAGAAAGCCGTCTTAGCGATTGCTATAGGGTTATTCGTTTTTGCCTTTGTTATCTTTCAAAATATGGGAGGTGAATTTATTCCAACTATCGAGGAGGGCGATTTAGCGATTAATGCCTCTATTATGACTGGAAGTTCACTTTCGCAAATGATAAAAACAACTACCGAATATGAAAAAATCTTAAAAGCAAAATTCCCGGAAATAGAAACTATAGTGACTAAAATTGGTAGTGGCGAAATCCCAACTGACCCAATGCCTATTGAAAGTGGCGATTTAATTATTGTGCTTAAAGACAAAAGCGAATGGACTTCGGCAGAAAACTGGGAAGATTTAGCCCATTTAATAAAAGAAGAAATGGAAGCCATTCCTGGTGCCACTATAGAGATTTCGCAACCCATTCAAATGCGTTTTAATGAATTAATGACAGGAAGCCGAAGCGATATTGCTATCAAGATTTTTGGTGATGATTTAGAAATTTTAGATACGAGAGCAACGGAACTCATTGCTAAAATTAAAAATATTGAAGGTATTGGTGATTTGAAAGCCGATAAAGTAAATGGATTACCTCAAATTACAATTAAATATGATTACAGCAAAATCGCGTTATATGGTCTAAATATTAGAGATATCAATCAAATTATTCGTTCTTCATTTGCTGGAGAAAGTGCGGGCAAGATATATGAGGAAAGCAAACGATTTGATATTGTAGTTCGTATGGATGCGACCAATCGAAGTGACATTACTGATGTTACCAATCTATTTATTCCATTGCCAAACGGACAACAAGTACCACTCTCACAAGTAGCTACAATTGCTTATGAGCAAGGCCCCGTTCAGGTGAGTCGTGAAGATGGAAAGCGAAGAATAACAGTTGGTTTAAATGTTCGGGGTCGGGACATCAAAAGCGTGGTCGAAGAAATACAACAAAAACTAGATAAAGATTTTAAACTTCCGATAGGATATTATATAACCTATGGAGGTCAATTCGAAAACTTGATTGAAGCCACTAAAAGACTCTCAGTAGCCTTACCTATTGCATTGGGATTGATTATAGTATTGTTATTTTTTACTTTTAATAGTTTCAAACAAGCTGGATTAATTTTCACAGCCATCCCATTATCAGCCATTGGTGGCGTATTTGCTTTGTGGCTAAGAGGCATGCCGTTTAGTATTTCAGCAGGAATTGGTTTTATTGCTTTGTTTGGGATAGCCGTATTAAACGGAATTGTATTACTCTCTTATTTTAACCAACTCAAAGCGGAGGGAATAATTGATCCTTTGCAACGGGTTTTGACAGGAACAAAAACAAGATTGCGTCCCGTTTTAATGACTGCTGCCGTGGCTTCATTAGGTTTTCTTCCTATGGCTTTATCAACCAGTGGTGGTGCCGAAGTGCAAAAACCATTGGCTACTGTTGTCATTGGTGGGTTGTTTTCAGCTACGTTATTAACACTAATCGTTTTACCAATATTGTATTTATTATTTGAAACCTCTACTAAAAATATTTTTTCTAATAAAAAAAATGAGACTCCTGACAACATTAAAAAGGAATTAAAATGAAAAAAAGAACATTAAAACACATTCTAACGAGGATTATACTTTTAATTAGCACATTTTCTTTTGCCCAAAATAGTCAATTAATCACATTAGAGAACGCTATCGATTTGGCTAAATCTAATAATATAGATTTAAAAATTGCTACTAAAGAAATTGAAAAGCAAACCGTTCTCAAAAAAAATGCTTTTCAAGTTGATCCATTGCAAATTCAGTATCAAGGAGGACAATTTAATAGTGCCAATTACGACCACAATGTTTCCGTTCAGCAATACTTTCCAATCGGAAAAATTACCAAAGCCAATAGACAATTGCAAGAAGAATTAGCAAAATTAGCCGAAAAAAGAAAAGCCTTAACGGAATATGAACTAGAAAAAGCCGTAACATTATCCTATTATCAATATCTATTTGGAGTTACTATTCAAAACTTAAATAATGAATTGAATGCTATTTATACCAAATTCCTCAAAAATGCCACCCTTCGTTTCAAGACGGGTGAAAGTGGAAATATTGAAGTCATTAGTGCCAAAGCAAAGGTGAAAGAAATTGAAACTCAAAAAGCACAATTAGAATACGATAGGATTATTTATCAAAAACAATTGCAGTTTTTTGTTCAAACCGAACTTAATATTGTTCCGGACAGCACAACGCCAGTTCAGTTTTCGTCCCTAACGAATACGAATAAAACTAAAATTGAAAGTTTAGTAACGGAGTATTATCTACAGCAGATATCAGTGTATCAAAAAGAAGCTAATACGTTTAAAGCACTCAGAACGCCAAAATTAGGATTGGGTTATTTTGCCCAGACCATTGATACGAAATCCTCCTTTCAGGGATTTACAGCCGGTTTACAAATTCCATTGTTTGGTAATGCCAATACTGCTAAAGCCAAAGCATCGGAAATTAGTATTTCACAATCGCAATTAGAATTGGATAAAAACAAACTATCGTTGCGATTACAAATTCAGAAATTACAAAACGAATTTGAAAAGCAACAAAAAGGATTGGAATATTACCAAAATGAAGGTCTCCAATATGCCGAACAAATTATTACAACAGCTGAAAAAAGCTATGCCAATGGTGACATGACGTATTGGACTTATATCAGCTTTTTAAACCAAGCAATTGATATTAAAAAGCAACATGCTGAAACACTAAATTTATTCAATCAAAGTGCTATCCAGCTGCAATTTCCATCTATTTCTACTAATTAATACTCAACAAAAAAATGAAAAATATAACAATCAAAGAAATAACGTATATCCCTCGATCAACAACATATTGCTTACTTATTGCTACTTGTTTCTTACTTTTAGTCTCCTGTAACAATACAAAATCTGAGGAAGTAAGAGAAGAAGAAAAAGCTGAAAATACAGTTACTTTAACAGTACCTCAATTTAAAACAATAGGCATTGAATTGGGTGTTGTAGAAAATCGTAATTTAAATACAGTTATAAAAGCCAACGGGTATACCACCGTTCCGCCACAGAATGCTGCAAATATTTCAACTTTAATTAGTGGTGTAGTAAAGGATATTTATATATTGGAAGGCACTTTTGTAAACAAGGGAAAAGTATTGGCAACCATTCAAAATCTGGCTATTATAGAAATGCAGGAAGATTACAAATCGGCAATTGCTACAGTAGAATATTTACAATTAGAATTCAATAGACAAAAAATATTGAGTGATGAAAATGTAAATCCAAGAAAAACATTTCAAGAAGTCAAATCCAAATTAGCAGTAGAACGAGCCAGAGCACAAGCAGCAAAAACTAAATTAAACGCTTTACATGTAAGCCCAAACAGCAACAGTTCATTAGTACCGATTGTATCCCCAATAAGCGGTTATGTTGGAAAAATCAGCATTTCAAAAGGATCCTTTGCCGATACAGGAGTCGTGCTCTTTGAAGTAGTTGACAATAGCCAGATGCACTTGGATTTAAATGTATATGAAAAAGATTTAGGATCAATTTCTATAGGTCAGGAAGTAGACTTTGTTTTAACAAATCAATCTAATAAATCCATTAGAGGAAAAATATTTGGCATCAATAAATCTTTTTCAAATGAAAGTAAAACAGTAGCAGTACATGCTAAAATTAATGCCGAGGATGCAAAAGGATTAATTTCAGGAATGTATGTTTCCGCTAATATAAACATTAACAACAATACGGTTCCAGCATTACCAAAAGATGCCATTGTAAGAAATGGAGAAAAATATTTCATATTTATTCAGGAAAAAGCTCCTTTAGAAAAAGAAGAAAAACATACCAATATGGAAGAACACAATGAAGTTTACTTTAAAGCCATTGAAGTAATTCCTGGCACTACTGATTTGGGTTACACAGAGATAAAATTTATTGAGACAATTCCTGCCGATGCAAAAATTGTGACTAAAGGAGCCTTTTATCTACTTTCAGTTATAAAAGGAGGCGGGAGTCACGATCACTAATTAAAGAACTTAAACACTTCCTATTATGAAACTTAAATTAAATCTTGAGAAATTTGGAGTGATTGGGCTTTTCATCACGGTTCTATTTTCACCTTGTTGTTTCCCCTTATTTAGTTTTGGGGTCTCGGTACTTGGATTAGGCAGTTTTGAATTATTTGGGGGATGGACAATGTGGGTATTTCTAATAATGGTACTACTTTCTATTTTAGGTTTTTACATTTCTTATCTAAAACATGCCTCTTTACGTCCTTTACTTATAGCTGCTCCAAGTGCCCTTTTAATTTTATTTGGATGTATTGCTAACAGCAATATTCAATTTATTTATACGGGTATGTTTGGAATATTGATCGCAACGGGAGTAAATTATCACCAAAACAAAGTATACGGAAAATGCAACAATTGTACAAAAGATATAAGCAATACTGTTGTGTTAAAATCAACTGTAACGTGTCCAAATTGCGAATTCCAAAAAGAAGAAATAATGCCCACTGATGCTTGTCAATTTTTTTATGATTGTGAAAATTGTAAAAATATACTTAAACCTTTAGAGGGAGATTGTTGTGTATATTGTAGTTATGGTTCTATAAAATGTCCGCCAATACAACTTGGAGCTATTTGTTGTTAGTTAATAAATTAGAATAATATGAAACATCTACATCAATATGATTCGTCCGGAAAACAACTTTGTTGTACGTTAGAAGAAAAAATAAACAACAAATCCAATAATCAATCAGGCTGTTGTACCCCTCAAAATGAACCCGAACATGCAGACGATGACGGTCACGATCATTCTGACGTAAAGGATAGTTTACTTCAAATGTTCCTACCCGCAATTATTTCATTTTTGTTACTTATAGTGGCCATTGGCTTGGACAATTATATCCCCCAAACTTGGTTTGTAGGCTGGGTAAGAATTCTCTGGTATGCAGTCGCGTATTTACCCGTAGGATTTCCAGTAGTAAAAGAAGCTTTGGTTAGTATATCTAAGGGCGAAATTTTTTCAGAATTTTTATTGATGAGTATTGCCACAATTGGCGCATTTAGTATTGGTGAATATCCCGAAGGTGTTGCTGTGATGCTTTTTTACGCTATCGGAGAACTGTTTCAAACTCTGGCAGTCCAAAGAGCTAAAACAAACATCAAATTATTATTAGACCAAAGACCCGATGAAGCCACTATATTGGATGGAGAAAATGCCATTACTAAAAAAGCATCCGAAATAATTATTGGAGAAATTATTCAATTAAGACCCGGAGAAAAATTAGCACTAGATGGAAAACTACTTTCAGACACTGCTTCTCTCAACACTGCAGCATTAACAGGCGAAAGCAAACCCAACACCAAACAAAAAGGAGAGACCGTTCTTGCGGGAATGATTAATCTGAATACCGTTGTTCAAGTTGAAGTAACTACTGCGTACACGGATAGTAAACTGTCAAAAATCTTGAAAATGGTGCAAGAAGCAACGGCAAAAAAAGCCCCAACTGAATTGTTTATTCGGAAATTTGCCAAAATATATACCCCAATAGTTGTTTTTTTGGCTATTGGTATTTGTTTGCTTCCAATTTTATTTGTTGAAAAATATAATTTTAATGATTGGTTGTACCGTGCTTTAATATTCTTAGTTATCTCGTGCCCGTGTGCTTTAGTTATTTCCATTCCATTGGGATATTTTGGAGGGATTGGTGCGGCCAGTAAAAACGGAATTCTATTTAAAGGATCTTCCTTTCTTGATCTAATGGCCTCCATACAGGTGGTGGTTATGGATAAAACAGGAACGCTGACCAAAGGCGTTTTTAGGGTCCAAAAAGTTGTGGCTGTTGCTATTCCTGAAGCTGATTTAGTAAAATATACAGCCGCATTAGAAACCAAATCTACCCATCCCGTGGGAACCGCAATTATAGAATATGCTAAAGGAACAGAAAAAAATACAACCGTTACTGATGTAGAAGAAATTGCAGGACATGGTCTTAAAGGAAAAGTAGACGGAAATGAAATCTTGGCAGGGAATGTTAAGTTAATGCAAAAATTCGATATCAGTTATGATCCAGAAATCGATAATACTCCTTTCACGATTATTGTTATTGCAATCAATCAAAAATATGCAGGATATTTTTTAATTGCCGACGAAATCAAAGAAGATGCCCAACAAGCGATTCAGAACTTACATAAAATAAACGTAAAAACGGTAATGCTTTCCGGGGATAAACAAGCTGTTGTAGATGCGGTGGCCAAAGAATTAAACATAGACCAAGCGTACGGTGATTTATTACCGGAAGATAAAGTCCAAAAAGTCGAGGAATTGAAATTACAAAATCTTAAAATTGCATTTGTTGGTGACGGTGTAAATGATGCACCAGTTATAGCCCTAGCGGATGCTGGTATAGCAATGGGCGGTTTAGGAAGCGACGCCACTATTGAAACAGCAGATATAATAATCCAAAACGATCAGCCTATGAAGATTTTTACCGCCATCAATATTGGGAAACAAACCAAGAAAATAGTATGGCAAAATATTGGATTGGCATTCACCGTAAAAGCCGTTGTACTTATTCTAGGTGCAGGCGGTTTAGCCACCATGTGGGAAGCAGTCTTTGCTGATGTAGGCGTGGCATTATTGGCAATTTTAAACGCCGTGAGGATTCAAAGAATGAAATTTTAAAGGGCTATAACAAAAAAAGAGGTTCGCTTTTATAACGAACATCTCTTTTTTAATTGTATTTATATTTACAAGGCCAATATAACCTTATTTAATATTACTTCTCGTTAGTTGCTTAGTAATTAGTCCTATATTTCGGCAATAAAGATTCTTAGAACTTTAATTCAACTTGCTATTTTTTCGGCTAAAGCCAAAATAAATAATCAATCCAATCAAAAGCCAGATTCCAAAATAAATCCAGTTCCAAACGCTCAATTCTGCCATCATATACAAACAACATATCAAACCCAACAATGGTATCAAGGACAAATTTGATTTAAAAGACCAAACTGATAATCCAGCTAAAACAATTAGGAAAATCCACATTGGAATTTTGTGTTTGAATAAACTAAAACCCGTTTCATATTTAACTCCATCTGCTATTGGTAAACCCGCTATAACAGTAGAATATTTTGCATCATCTACTTCATATTGACTTAACAAAAGTTCTAAATCAGGTGTTTCATCAGTACTGTTTTTAGCATCAATACTTACTAAATAATCATATACTTTTTGAGTTTCTTCTTTATTCAATGAGGTAATGATAGCTGCTGAACTGTTAATTTGGGTTTCATTAGTTATGAAATCCATAGTCGCTTTTTTATTAAAACCAAAAGCAAACACTAATCCTATAGCAATTAAAAATGGTAAAATAAATTTAGAGTTTACATAGGGTGTTTTAAATTTTCCACGAGGAATATCCGTTCTGTTTTGCAAAACCAAAACACCTGCACAAACCAATACAAAAGCAAATAAAGTCCCAATACTACACAAATCGGTAACCAATGTTAAATTCAAAAATAAAGCGGGAACTGCTACCACAAAACCGGTAACAATTGTTGCATACGACGGTGTTTTATATTTGGGATGCACTCTTGAGAAACGTTTTGGCAACAAACCATCCCGACTCATACTCATCCAAATACGAGGTTGTCCCATTTGAAACACCAATAAAACACTAGCCATAGCCACAACCGCACTTACTGCAATAATTCCTGACATCCATTTTAAATCTAGTTTGTCAAAAACAAATGCGAGCGGATCGCCTACATTCAATTGGTCATAACGAACCATTCCAGTTAATACCAATGCTATGGCGATGTACAAAACCGTACATATTATAATAGCCCACATCATTCCTCTTGGCAAATCACGCTGTGGATCTTTACACTCTTCGGCGGTAGTTGAAATCGCATCAAAGCCAATATAAGCAAAGAAAACGGCTGAAACACCTTTTAAAACACCCGTAACTCCATTTGGAGCAAAAGGATCCCAATTTGCTGTATCTACATAAAAGACTCCAACAGCAATAACCAATAGAACAATACATAATTTAACCACAACCATGATGTTACTGGCATTACGAGACTCTTTCATTCCGCGGTAAATCAGTGCTGTAATCAAAACGATTATCAATAAAGCCGGAAGATCTGCTACAAAATGAAACGAACCCACAACAGGTGAAGTCGTCCAGGCCGTATAAGCATCTTGTAAAGCAGGACTTAAGTTTACATATTCTTTTCCGCCTTGCATCAATGCTGTAGCATCATCAAATCCTCTGGAAGCAGATAAAAAATCCATTTGAACCCATTGCGGCAATTCAAGACCACCGCTTTCAAGTAATCCTGTAAAATAATCACTCCACGATATGGCAACCGTTATATTACCTACGGAATATTCCATGATTAACGCCCAACCAATAATCCAGGCTATAATTTCACCAAAAGCAACATACGAATACGTATAGGCACTTCCGGAGACAGGAACCATTGAAGCAAATTCAGCATAAGCAAAAGCAGCAAAACTACAGGCAATAGCCGTAAACAAGAATAAAAAGATAACAGCAGGACCTCCATCAGAACTCGCTTTTCCAATAGTACTAAAAATCCCCGCCCCTACAATAGCTGCAATTCCAAAAGCAGTCAAATCACGAGCCGTTAAGTGTTTTCCTAATGCATTATGTCCGTCTGCATTTCTTTTTTCAACCTGTTTTAAAATATCTTGTACTGTTTTCTTTCTAAATAAACTTGAAGATGCCATAAAATAAATTTTATCATTAAAAGTTAATATATTGTAAATTGTATGTCTTTATGTTGAGGATAATGTAAATTATCTTCAAAATTCAAAAGTATAAAACAAATTGAATTAATAGAGTTTCTCTAACAATTTATTTTTATTATTTTTTAAAAAAGATAAAATGATTTTTTTTATTACTTTACAAAGTCAAATTATACATAATTACTCTAATAAAAGAAAAACACTTGAAACGGACATAAAGTATTATAGGGTTCAAAAATCATATCAAACTAGAAAATCATTTCAGACAACTTCTTAGAATAGTAACCGGATGTAAGGCCTTTCTGCTTGTCCCATCAAAAATTTGATGACGGCAACTGGTTCCTGCAGCAGCAATAGTCACTTTAGTATCAGTTGCTCTAATTTTAGGAAACAAAGTATCTTCGCCCATTTGCATGCTGATTTCATAATGCTCTTTTTCATAACCAAAAGATCCTGCCATACCGCAGCATCCTGAATTATAAATAGTAACCGAATTGTTTTTAGGTATATTTAGCATTGCAAACGTCACTTCAATAGTACTTAAAGACTTTTGGTGGCAATGGCCGTGAATTTTTATTGTTTTTTCTTCATCAGAAAATTGTTCCGAATGAATTTTACCAGATGCAATCTCTTTTTTGAAAAATTCTTCGATTGTAAAAACATTTGGAGCTAATTTTTCGGCACTTTCTTTGTCGTCGGCTAATCGAATGTATTCGTCTCTAAAAGTTAATATTGCCGACGGCTCGATTCCTATCAATGGACAATCAGCAGTAATATAATCTGCAAAAACAGCAACGTTTATATTCGCAATTGCTTTTGCCTCCTCCAGAAAACCCTTTGAAATAAAAGCTCTTCCACTTTCTTCATGATCCACCAAAATCACTTCGTAACCCAATTCAGTCAATAATTCATACGCATCTATCCCCACTGAAACATCATAAAAATTAGTAAATTCATCACAAAACAAACATACTTTTCCGTTTACAAAAGAATCACTCGGTGCTTGATTCCAATTTTCTTCATACCATTTTCTAAACGTCTTTGGAGCCAAGAGAGGCACCTGTCTCTGAGATGCAATTCCCATACTTTTTTTAACCAAAGGAAAATTCACCATAAAATTGGTAAACCTAGGAAAAATGCTTCCTAAGTTATTGAGTTTTGCATTGAAGGCAAATATTTTATTGCGCAACGTAAATCCGTTTGCTTTTTGGTATTGGTATAAAAACTCCGATTTTAAAGCCGCAACATCTACATTACTGGGACATTCACTGGCACACGCTTTACAACTCACACACAATTCAAATACTTTATACAATTCTTCGTGATCAAATTTATTCACTTTCTCTGAATGTGTCAAATATTCGCGCAATGCATTAGCTCTGGCACGAGTCGTGTCCTTTTCATTTCGTGTGGCCCGATAACTGGGACATAAGGTTCCACCAGCAGAAGGGAGTTTCCTGCAATCACCGGACCCATTGCATTTCTCTGCTGCACGCAAAATCCCCATACTATCTGAGAAATCCTGAATCGTTTTTATATCCGGTTCTACCCGACCCGCTTCTACCCGAAGGTTCTCATCCATTTTGTAGGCATTTACAATTTTCCCGACATTCATCACTGTATTGGGATCAAAAGCATTTTTGATGCGTTTTAATAATTCATAATTTTTGTCTCCTATCATAAACTGCAAAAATTCTCCACGTACTATTCCGTCACCATGTTCCCCACTCAATGAACCTCTGTATTTTTTTACCAAGATTGCTACTTCGGTTGCGATGTTTCTAAATTGATGCAATCCTTCTTTTGTTTTTAGATTTAGAACAGGGCGTAAGTGAATTTCTCCCGCTCCGGCATGTGCATAATAAATGGCGCTCTGACCGTGACGTAGCATCTTTGCGGAAAACTCAGCAATATAATTTGGTAAATCACTCAATTCAACTGCAGTATCTTCTATGGAATCAGCCGCTTTATTATCTCCTACAATACTTCCTAAGAGTCCCAGACCTGCTTTGCGCAATTCATTTATTTTATCAATATCAGCACCATAAATTTTTGGCAAAGCATACCCGAAATTATTTCTTTCCAAATCAGCAATTAAATCATCAGCTTGTCTTTCGGCATCTTCCATACTGTGATGTGATGCCACTTCAAGCATAATAACTGCTTTTGGCTCTCCTTGAATAAAAAATCTATTTTTAGCTTGCTCTCGGTTGGTTTTGGTACAATTCAAAATCGTATCATCCATCATTTCGCAGGTATACAAATGATGTTTCATTGCAGTCACTACTGCTTCTAAACTTTCCTGAATGGTGTGAAAATGAGCTACTACCATAATATTATTCGTGGGTGGTACATCATCCACTTTCAACGTAATTTCTGTAGTAAAGGCCAAGGTTCCTTCACTTCCACAAAGGAGTTTTGCTACATTTATAGTTTTTTCTGTACCTCCAAAAAGTTCCGACTTTAATAACAAATCGATAGCATAACCGGTATTTCTTCGGTGAATTTCTGGTTTTGGAAATTCTTTTATAATTTCTTTTTGATTGTCTGTATTCGAAAGCTCCTCATATATAGTTTTGTAAATCGAACTTTCCAGTGTGTTCCCTTTTGTTTTTTCAATGAATTCTACCGAAGTCATTTCTTTGAAGGTAGCAAAACTTCCATCACTTAAAATAGCTTTTATCTCTACTATTTTATCCCGAGTAACCCCATAGCGTATCGACGTAGTTCCAGACGAATTATTGCCTACCATTCCACCTATCATACAACGGTTCGAGGTTGAAGTATTGGGTCCAAAAAATAATCCATGCGGTTTTAAGTACAAATTTAATTCGTCTCGAATCACTCCCGGCTGGACGGTAACCGTTTTTTTTATAGAATCAAAAGCGCCAATTTTAGTAAAATGTTTCGAAACATCTATAATAATTCCGCTACCCACAGTTTGACCTGCCAAGGAAGTACCGGCAGTTCTAGGTGTAACCGAAATCTTGTTTTTTGATGCAAAACAAATGATTTTGACAATATCTTCCTCTGATTTTGGAATGGCTACTGCAACAGGCATAATTCTGTATGCTGAAGCATCCGTAGCATAAAGGGTCTTGTGCAGCTCGTCATAAAAAAGTGTTCCTTCTAATGATTGAGATAACTGCAGTAATGAAAGGGAAGTTGGCATGATCAAAGACATTATATTTTAAAAAACTGATGCTATAGCATTTTTGACAAATATAAATATTATAGACTGTCAAAAAATTAAAAATCAAATAAGAAAAATCAAATAGTCTTTAATCAAATTTAAAATCCGATCAAATACTACTTAATACTGATTTAGAAAAATATGGCAAAGAAATTGTGTTGATAAAATAAGTTAAATTTTAAAACCAATTTATCTGGTAAATTTCACTAAAAAAACTATTTTTGAATACTTTATAAACAAGACTTTAATGAAAAATTTCAAGCGCACCTTTTTGCTTTTCTCCTTCTTTTTACTTTCTGTTTGGAATGGAAACGCACAAGGATTAGTTACGAATCCTAAAAATGAATTTAGAGCCGTTTGGATTGCTACCGTAGTCAATATTGACTGGCCAAAAACCAGTACAGATAATGTTGCCAAACAAAAGGCAGATTACATTGAGATTTTAGACACCTATAAGAAATTAAATTACAATGCGGTCATCGTTCAGATTCGAAGTGTTGGGGATGCATTTTATCCTTCCGAATTTGCACCTTGGTCTCGCTTTTTGACTGGGAAAGAAGGCCAGGCACCAAAACCTTATTTTGACACCTTAGCTTGGATGATTGCTGAAACCCATGCCAGAGGCTTTGAATTTCATGCTTGGATGAATCCCTACAGAGCCACGATGGACTATAACACTTCGCTTTTAAGCCCACAACATGATTTTTTCAAACATCCGGACTGGATGATTAAATACGGCGGTAAATATTATTACAATCCGGCATTACCAGAAGTTCAAAATCACTTAACAGCTGTTGTGGAAGAAGTGGTTAGTAATTATGATATTGATGCAATCCATTTTGACGATTATTTTTACCCGTATCGAATAAAAGGAGAATTATTTGATGACACTGATGCTTTCAAAAAATACGGGAATGGATTGAGTTTAGCTGACTGGAGACGCTCTAATGTAAATGATTTTGTGAAATGTGTTTCAATTTCGATTAAAAACATCAAACCTTGGGTACAGTTTGGCATCAGCCCGTTTGGAGTATGGCGTAATAAATCAGTAGACCCAAGAGGTTCCGAAACGGAAGCCGGACAAACTAATTATGATGATTTGTTTGCGGATCCTTTGGCGTGGATGGAAAACAAATGGATCGATTACCTAGTTCCACAATTGTACTGGAGTATGGATCATCCTAAGGCTTCGTATTCAAAATTATTGCGTTGGTGGTCTGAAAACTCCAAAAACACTGCTGTTTATATTGGAAATGGAACCTATAAAATTAATGCCGATTCCGACAAAAGATGGAATAATCCTAATGAGATTCCAAATCAAATAGACATTACAAGATCCTATAAAAACATTCAAGGAAATGCTTTTTTTAGTGCCAAATCCTTTTTGAATAAAAATCAGAGCGTGACTCGATTATTGGAAAACAATCAATACAAATACCCCGCACTGCCGTTTGTTGTTCCAAATTTTATTAAAAAAATGGCGATTGTTCCCACAGCAAATAATGTTTTGATAAATCCAGTGTCCTCCAGTTTTAATGTTACTTATCCGTTGTACAGTAAAGTGCGTTATGTAATGGTTTATGGCGCTAAATTCAATTCGAAAATTGATATTACTAATCCTAGTCAAATTATTGATAAAGTTGCGTTTAAAGAAAATAATAATACTATTGAAGTCGTAATACCAACTTACAAATTAGACAAAAATACCAGCTGTGCCATTACATTCATTGATTTTTATGGTAATGAAAGTGAAGCAACTCTAGTAAACTTTACATTATAAATTCAATTGAATATTATTATTCCTTTTTAAATGAGAAAAGACAACAGCCCTTGGTTTTGGATTCCACTCTTAAATTTTGCTTCAGGTTTTCCCTACGCTATCATAATATCTGTATCGGTGATTATGTACAAAAGTTTAGGAATTGATAATGAAGATATCGGTGTATATACTAGTTTATTATACTTGCCTTGGGTTATTAAACCATTATGGAGTCCCTTTATAGATTTATATGCTACTAAAAGAAAATGGTTTCTTACGATGCAATTGGTAATTGCTATAGCCTTTTTGATTGTCGGATTAACCATTCCTATGAGTAATTTTTTTGTATTAAGCCTAGCAATTTTTTGGGTAGCGGCATTTGCGTCTGCCTCAAATGATGTGGCAAGCGATGGTTTCTATTTATTGGCTTTAGAAAAAGAACAACAATCTTTTTTCTTAGGAATTCGAAGTACTTTTTACCGACTTTCTATGCTTACTGCCAACGGCTTAATCGTAATCCTAGGGGGATTTCTAGAGCATAAATATGGAGATAAAAGCAAAGCTTGGTCCTACACAATGATAATTGTTGCCCTAATAATGGCTTTTCTAACCGTATATAACTTTTTTACCACTCCAAAAACAGAGAACACTAAAGTTACAACCCAAACAGAAAACAAACAGAGTTTCGGCGTTGTTTTTAAAACCTTTTTCCAAAAGAAACAAATTGGAATTGTATTGGCTTTCATATTGCTTTTTAGATTAGGAGAATCTCAATTATTAAAAATGTTAACCCCTTTTTTAATAGACGACACAACCAAAGGTGGCATGGGATTAACGACTGAGGAAGTAGGCATCATTTATGGGACATTTGGAGTAGCAGCACTGGTAATTGGTGGAATTTTAGGTGGAATAGCGATTTCAAAAGGAGGACTTGGCAAATGGATGCTACCCATGATTTTAGCAATGCACTTGCCGATAATAGGATTTATTTTTCTTTCTCATTTTCATCCTAGTTCTGTTTTTTATATTTATCTTACTGTAATTGCAGAACAATTTGGTTATGGATTTGGGTTCGCTGCCTTTATGATGTATTTAATTTATGTGGCTGATGGTGCATCTAAAACGTCCCACTACTCCATCGCAACAGGATTTATGGCTTTAGGAATGATGCTTCCTGGAATGCTTAGTGGCTACATTCAGGAATATCTGGGATATGGAAATTTCTTTATTTGGGTGTTTTTAGCTACGATACCAGGATTAATACTTTCCAGATTTTTAATCTTTCCAGCTAATTTTGGTAAGAAAGTGGAACAAGTATAAATGATATAAACTTCAACCCTGCAAGAAACCTAAGTCCATTCAAGCTAGTATTTCTAAGCCTCTAATGTGAACTTCCATTTCTATAAGGCTAAAAATTATTGTTAAAACTATTTCAAAATGACATTAGAACAAAAAATAGGGCAAATTTTCTTCCCTGCAGTTTTCATTAATGATACCGAAGAGAACATACAAGCAACGGAACGATTAATTAGAGAGTACAACGTAGGTGGATTAACTTTTTTTCATAGCAGAGCCAGTGCCGCAACGAATTATGAAAATAAAAATAAAGTAGTTCCTAACGATACTAGTGTTCAGCGTCTAAAGGAACTTGTGATAAGGTATCAAAACTGTGCTACTACTCCCTTATTAATGAGCATTGACGCAGAATGGGGATTGGCGATGCGTGTTGAAAAAACACCACAATATCCTTATGCCATTACACTTGGAGCTTTACCCGAAAGTGAAAAACATTTGGTTTATGAAGTGGGAAAACAAATTGGTTTAGACTTAAAATCAGTGGGAATTCATTATAACCTAGCACCTTTAGCAGACATCAATAATAATCCGAATAACCCTGTAATTGGGTATCGCTCCTTTGGGCAAAATAAAGAAAAAGTGACTTTATTTGCCCTTGAATATTTAAGAGGGATGAATGATGTGGGAATTTTAGGTTGCCTTAAACATTTTCCCGGACATGGTAACACCAATGTAGATTCCCATTTGGGTTTACCCATTTTAGAAGAGACATTGGAAGAATTATTAACCAATGAATTGTACCCTTTTATAAAAGGTATCGAGAATAATGTCGATTCGATTATGATTGGGCATTTAGCTGTCCCTGCTTTGAATGAAGGAAAGAACACTTCGGCAACGTTGTCCAAATCTATAATTGAAACCCTTTTGCGCAAGGAATTAGGGTATGATGGTTTAGTGATTTCGGATGCGTTGAATATGCACAGTGTTTCAAAATTATACCAAAAAAAAGGACAACTGGAATGGGAAGCTTTCATCGCCGGAAATGATGTATTGTGTTTTGCTGAAAATGTCCCCGAGGGAATTCAGGAAATTCTAAAAAATGCGACACCGGAACGAATTGAAGCCAGTTTCCAACGCATTTTGAAATGCAAGAAAAAAGTAGGAATTGTTGATGGGAAACTGAGTTTACCAAATCTTTCTGAAAGTACATTTAATTTTGAAGCTTGTTCGATTTTAAATCAAAATATTGCTCAAAACTGCATGACAAAAATCAAAGACAACCATAATACTGTGACTGTTTTTGATGCTAAAAATAGAGAAGATCTTGCCAAAGTGAGTATCTATAAAAATAGTGACAATCCGTTTTTCAAAAACTTGACTACAGCTATACCTTCTCCTGAATTTTATTATGGATCTGGAGGATCTACAGCTCTAAATGAATTAGAAAAAAATCTAAATCGATTTGATACTTTGGTCATTTCTTTATTTGTTCCTAAAGCAAAACCTTTAAATAATTTTGATATTGAAGATGCAGTACTTCAATTTTTAGGTAAGTTGTTAACGTCAAAAAAATGCATTTTATATGTTTTTGGAAATCCTTACGTCCTTCAAATTATTCCAAATCTCACGTATGCTTTAGGAATTATTCAAATGTATCAAGACACTACTGAATTTCAAGAAATCGCCGCAGAACACCTTTTAGAAAATACTAAATGCAAAGGAATTCTTCCTGTAATTGTTTCTTTTTTATAATCATCACCTTACAATTACATAAGATTCATACTAAAAGACTTTCTATGATGCATTGAATAGTAACTTGATGACAATAAACTAATATATACTATTCCGCTTTAGGGAAAATTATTTAAGCGTTGTTTACTATTTGTTTTAATATGTTATTTATACATACAAATCCAATTCATTAAATTTATTTTAATTATAATAAAAAAAAATTATTAGCCATTATAAATTTACCCTTTCACACACTAAATCAGCAACTTACAATATGCGAATGTTATAATAAAAAATAATAATTGTGTAAAAATCAAACCTTCATTTGTTCTCATCTTTGTATCGTTAAACTTAATTATCAATCTAAATACTAAAAAGATGAATACTGAAAAATCAATTAGCATAATAAATTCTCTTATTCAAATCAATAATGATAGAATTGAAGGTTATGAAACTGCTTCAAAAGAAGCGGATGAAACAGACTTAAAAACACTATTTTCTCATTTTACAGAAACCAGTTTAAAATGCAAAGCTGAACTTGTTGCTGAAGTAAAAAAATTAGGAGGAGAACCTAAAGAAGGAACTACAACTTCCGGTAAATTTTACAGAGTTTGGATGGACATCAAATCGGCAATTACAGGCAGTGATAGAAAAGCAATCATTAATTCTTGTGAATATGGAGAAGATGTAGCTGTTCAGACCTATCTAGATGCTTTGAAAGAAAGCGAGAACTTATCTCCAGATCAGGTCATGATGCTCAAGCAACAACATTTACTTATAAAAGCGGATCACGATAAAGTGAAGCACTTAAAAGATATCATGGAGTAAGTTACATCCTTCCGATCAGCAACAGTATTTATCTAAACCACTAAATAATATGTACATTTCTGGTTCCGCAAGTGTAAATGATATAAGTTTTTTAAAAAATTTTATAACATTTAGCATCAATAATCATAATATATTTGCTAAATAGTTATAACTTTAATAAAAAAAGAGATAATTATTTTGAAATGCATTTTTTAAATCAATTTGATTAAAAATTGATTTAAAAAAAGAAATATAAATCTTAAAAAAAAAATTATGAATCTTAAAAGAATCTTTGGAGCATTACTTACTGCTCTTGGAATAGGTGGTCTTATTTACACTGCAGTTATATTTGCAGGAACATCAGGTGAAACTAGAGATGTAAAATCGCTAATTATTTATGGTATCCTTGGAATTATTTTCTTTGTTTCTGGAATTAGCTTAGTTCGTACTACTAAAGACGAATCATAAATTTTAGTTCCGAAAAAGTTAGATTGCAAAACAATTTAAGTGCAATTCAAACGATTAGAAAAAATTTGCAACAATATGCTCTTTAGATTCTCTTTGCTTTTCTAGCAGAGAGAATTTATTTTATATACAATACAACCATCCTTTGCTTGCTAAATATTTAATATATAAAAATATTTAGCATTATATAATTGAAAATCAGGTATTTGTTACATAAATTATACTTAAATTTAATAATTATAATTTTATTGTAAAAAAAGTGAATTTAATAAATTCACTTTTCTATTTCTAAATTAATACTGCCTTTTATGAAATAAAAAAGAGCCCTGTTAATTAATCCATATTGGTAAGCTTTAATAAAATATTACATGTCATTGAAGCTCTAAAAAAATTACACTATTTAGGAATTGACGTTTATAATTATTCAAGACGATTTAATTCAACACTTTAATCGCTTTCAAGCGTATTAATTATTCGAAAATTAAGGTTTTTTATTAAGGAAGCATTGAATCAAATTACCTCAACAACTTTAAAAAAACTTACTGATTTTGAAGAGGATTTTCCATTCCAAGACGAACTGAAATATTAAATAGGTATATTAACTTTCCAAACTTATATATGTGAATTTTACAATTTCTCTTTAATATTATGTAATGAATACCAAGCTATTAAGGCTCAACTTTACAATATTGAACTACGGTCTATAAATTTAAACAAATGAAAAGTACAATCACTAAATCGGATAGAAAAGCCATGCTAAAAAAAGGGAAAGGAAATTCAGACCAAACAACTCCTGAAACTAATAAAAGTTGTCGTAATGTTTTTGTTGAGGAATTAAAAGAAATTTACTTGACAGAAAAAGCACTCATCATCTCGATTCCTATAATGATCCAGAATGCCGCTACTGATGAATTAGTAAAAGCACTAAAAGTCCATTTGGATTTTACATTACAACATATAAAACGCCTTGAGGATTTTTTTAATTCAATAGGAGAAACAGAAATCATATTAAAATACGAGGCAATGTACGGATTAAACACACCTGAAAACCTACAAAAAAAGCCGATTAACCCTTCTAAAAAATAAAAAATGGCTATTCAAACTGTTAATCCTAATACTAATAAAGTCGAACGAACATTTGATGAAATGACGGATGAAGTTGTAGATCTGTTAATTGCGCAATCTGCTGAAACATTCGTTACATGGAAAGAAAAAAATTATGAAAGCCGTGCTCAAATATTACATAAAGTCGCATCATTAATGCGAGAGAAAAAAGAATCATTGGCTAAAATAATAACCCAAGAAATGGGTAAACTAATAGCTCAAGCCGAAAGTGAAATTCTATTAAGTGCCGCTATTTTTGATTATTATGCAACTCATGCTGCAAAATTTCTGGAAGACAAACATTTAGAGCCTACAACGGGCAGTGCATATATCCGTTGCAGTCCAATAGGCGTACTATTTGGAGTGGAACCATGGAATTTTCCATTTTATCAAGTTGCCCGGTTTGCAGCACCTAACCTAATGGTAGGAAATACAGTACTTGTCAAACATGCCTCCATGGTGCCACAATGTGCTTTAGCCATTGAAGCTCTATTCCAAGAAGCAGGTGCTCAAAAAGGACTTTACACCAACTTATTCATATCCGCAAAACGTGCCACTTCCCTAGTTTCTGACAAGAGAATTAAAGGCGTTTCATTGACAGGAAGCGAAGAAGCTGGCGCAAGCATAGCCGCTGAAGCAGGAAAAAATTTAAAAAAATCAGTATTGGAATTGGGCGGTAGTGATGCTTTCATTATTCTTGAAGATGCAGATATAGATAAAGTAGTCGAATGGGCGGTAGTGGGTCGAATTAATAACAACGGTGAGTCTTGTGTTGCATCTAAAAGGTTTATAGCCTTAGAAGCAGTTGCAGACGAGTTTATTGAAAAATTCAAAGAAAAACTATCCAATTTAATTGTAGGAGACCCAATGGATCCTAAAACGCAATTAGGACCAATGAGCAGTGAAGAAGCCGCTGTGCATATTATTGACCAAATTAGAAAATCTGTGGATGCAGGAGCTACTCTTTTATTAGGAGGTACACGTTCTAATTTGCCGGGTGCTTTTGTCCAACCAACAATATTAACTGATTTAAAGCCAGAAATTCCGGCTTATTATGAAGAAATATTTGGTCCGGTAGCTTCTTTCTACCGTGTAAAGGATGAGGAATCAGCGATTATTTTAGCTAATGATTCTGATTTTGGACTTGGTTGTTCTATATTCAGTCAAGATATAGCTCGTGCGGAACGTATTGCGGATAAAATTGATACTGGAATGGTATTTATAAACCATCCAACCGGAACTCAGCCGGATTTACCTTTTGGAGGTACAAAAGGTTCTGGATATGGTAGAGAACTATCCGAATTAGGAATCCATGAATTTGTAAATAAAAAATTAATTCGCATTAGCGACATTTCGGATCCATTATAAATTTAAAGTAGAACATAGAATAGCAATACATTCTGTTAGGTAACATTTTTTCTGGTTTGCCAGATTGGCGTAACGGCATCAAGAACATAGGGGTTTTCCAATCTTCCGCCTATGACCAACGAAATGGTACACGAGCTTGATAACCGTTAATCAGAGTATAAATAAAAATGTTACCTAACTTTTTTAAAAAATAAAATTACTTTCAAACTAACGAGTAAATTCTCAATCAATAATTCTGATACACTAGTAATTATTTTATGTTGTTAGTAATACTTTAAAGATTTAGTTTAAGAATTATTGTACAATGGAGAAATATACTACCATTAAATTCGCTGTAGGTATTTACTGCAAGTATTTAAAAAACATCTTCAAATACATGTCACCAAACAACTAAAAATCCCAATTAAATAAATTCTAAGAGAAGAGCTATCCAATAGTTGTTTCAACCAGAACTTAGGAGATGCTAATTGCTTATTAACGACTATTGCATTATTATAATTTTAAAATCAGTTAAATATAAGTACCTTTATAACAACACCTTAAGAATTATTAAAATGAAAAAAAATAATTTATTTACACCAATAAAACTGGGTTCAATCGATTTGAAAAACAGAATTGTAATGGCACCAATGACCAGATGCAGAGCGATTGGAAATGTACCCAATGAACTAATGGCTAAATATTATAATCAACGTTCAAGTGCTGGCTTAATCATAACTGAAGGAACATCACCATCACCTAACGGATTAGGCTATGCTAGAATTCCTGGGATTTTTAATGCCGAACAAGTCGAAGGATGGAAAAAAACTACAGCTGCTGTTCATAAAAGTGGTGGAAAAATAATAGTGCAACTAATGCACTCCGGAAGGATTAGTCATCCGCTAAACATGCCCAAAGGCACTCAAATACTTGCACCCTCCCAAGTAAAAGCAGCGGGACAAATGTGGACGGATACTAATGGTTTACAGGATTTTGTTGTTCCCAATGAAATGACTCTTCAAGATATTTTACATGCCAAAACAGAATATATTTCTGCTGCAGAAAATGCCCTATTTGCAGGATTTGATGGTGTAGAATTACATGCTGCCAATGGATATTTATTGGAAGAATTTCTCTCGCCAGTAAGTAATATACGAACCGATAAATATGGAGGAAGTATAGAAAATCGATGTAAATTTGTCATAGAAGTAGTTACAGCAGTGGCTCAGGCCATTGGAAAAGAAAAGACCGGAATACGATTATCTCCTTATGGAGTAGCAAGCGATATGCCCCATTATCCTGAAATTGAAGCCACTTACGATTACTTATCTAAAGAACTGAACAAGCTGGAAATTGCTCACATTCATCTTGTAGATCATTCCGGCATGGGTGCTCCAGCTGTCCCTTTGGAAATAAAAAAATTAATCCGTGATAACTTCCAGAATACTTTAATTAGTTGTGGCGGTTATACTAAAGAAAGTGCCGAAGAAGCCCTAGAAACAGGACTTGCTGATCTTATCGCTTTTGGAAGACCTTTTATTAATAATCCAGATTTAGTAGATAGATTTCAAAATAATTGGCCCTTATCTCAAGACCTCAACATGGATTTATTTTATACTGCTGATGAAAAAGGATATACAGATTATTCTGTTTATAAATCTTAACTCAGCCCAATCGTGACTTTTAAAATATTTTTTTTATACCAATTACACCAAATTGACAATGAAAGATATATCCCAATTACTCACTTTATTAGGCGATGAGAAAGACACTTTGTTAAACCACGTTTGTAAAACAATTCCAAAAGATCTGATTAATTTGCCCAATCCGTCTACTATTGACACCTTTTTTTTACAAAGCAATCGAAATGGACAAACCATTCGGAGTTTAACGCAACTCTACCACCATGGCCGACTTTCAGATACTGGCTATCTTTCCATTTTACCAGTAGACCAGGGAATTGAGCATACTGCGGGAAGCTCTTTCGCTCCAAATCCATTGTATTTTGATCCAGAAAATATTATCAAGCTAGCTATTGAAGCAGACTGTAATGCTGTTGCCTCGACAATGGGAGGTCTTGCAATGCTATCGAGAAAGTATGCTCATAAAATTCCGTTTGTAGTAAAAATTAATCATAACGAATTAATGACGTATCCTAATAAATATAATCAAATCATGTTTGGAAACGTCCGAAATGCTTGGAATATGGGAGCTATAGCTATAGGAGCTACAGTATACTTTGGGTCTGCCGAATCCGACAGGCAAATCATAGAAGTAGCAAAGGCTTTTGAAGAAGCCCATAATTTAGGTATGGCAACAATACTTTGGTGTTATTCCAGAAATGATGCTTTTATAAAAAAAGGAATTGATTATAATACGGCGGCTGACATAACAGGACAGGCAAATTATCTGGGCGTTTCAATTCAGGCAGATATTATTAAACAAAAATTACCACTCCTTAATGGTGGTTTTACTTCTATAAAATTTGCCAAGACTAATCCCGATATGTACACCAAATTATCCAGTGCTCACCCTATAGATTTATGCCGTTATCAGGTTATAAATTGTTATTCTGGTCGTATTGGAATGATTAATTCTGGTGGCGAATCAAAAGGGGATATCGATTTAGCAGAAGCTATAAAAACAGCTGTAATAAATAAAAGAGCGGGTGGAGCAGGAATGATAATGGGCCGAAAAGCTTTTCAACGCCCCTTTAGCGATGGCGTAAAACTTATACATGCCGTACAAGAAATTTATTTAGCTAAAGAAATTTCAATAGCCTAACGCACATATTTAGGTAGTATTTACTCTTGTACCATTTAAAATATTCTTTAGAAAATGTTTGATACAATAGGACCTAATTCTTTTGGAACTGTTTTTCTTTAAATTAATTTATTACAAAAAAACATATTTATTAATCACAACGGTTGGTTTTCTAATTGTTAGAATAAGAACAGGTGTGAAATATATAACTTCTTAAAGTAATTTTATAATACTTTTTAAAAGCAATAAAATGAACTTTGTAACGTAAAATTTTTATTAAAAGACAACTATTATTAATTGTTTAAATTAATATTATTTTACAAAAATAGTCTACAACTAAAACATAGAAAATATGAAAGTTCAAATAGGAATTACCGAAGCACATTTAAAAAACAGCATTTCAATACTATCTTCAATTTTAGCAAATGAAATGACTTTATATATAAAATTAAGAAAATTTCATTGGAACGTTTCTGGTCAAAGTTTCATGGAGCTACATAAATTATTTGAGGGTCAATATGTACAACTGGAGGAATCAATTGATGAAACGGCAGAACGTATTAGTAAGTTAGGTGGGAAGACTATTGGGACAATGAAAGAATTTTCAGAATTTACAATTATCAAAGAATCTCCTAATCAGTATCCTGAACAAAAGGAAATGCTACGAGAAGTATTAAAAGACCATGAAACCGTTATTATTCACCTGCGTAAAGATATAGACAAAAGCGCTGATGAAAACAAAGATGCCGGCACAGCTGATTTCCTTACAGGTTTGCTGCAAGCGCATGAAACAATGGCTTGGACATTGAGAAGATATTTAGAATAATTAAGAAATAAAATATAAATAAAATGGAAAATATAGAATCAGACGTTTATTTAGTCTCCAAAAGTCATTGTAGAGTGGGCAAAATAACTGCTAAAAAACGTTTTGAAGAAGTTAAATCAGTCCCTGAAACAGAAACCAAAACATACATTATAGAAAGATAAAAATCAGATCGTTTGCTCTTTATTTTTTATATTTAGCAGTAAAGCTTTCGGTTTCTTTTACAAATTAGAATCATTTAAAAAAAATTTAAAACACTCTCATTTAGTGTTTTAAAAAAATTTTTAAATGGTTTTTTTTTATCTATTAATATTTGATCTAATACTCATTTATCATTCAAACTAAAAAAATTATAGGTGTGAATGATACAAATTATAGATAAAGTTCTATAACAAATAATATATCCATGTTTATAACCTTTGTGTTAAATAATTTAACAATAAATTAATATGAAAAAGATCCTTTTACTATGTACATGCTTGGCATTTACAGTAATCTCAAAAGCCCAAACTGAAGACATGAAATGGAACGTTGGTCTTCATGGAGGAGTAACCCAATACCAGGGTGATTTAGGTAATAATTTTTACAAAACCAATAAGGCGTATTATGGTTTTGGCGGTATTTCTGTATCTAGATATTTAGGTCGCTATTTTGATTTAAATTTTTTAGCTTCAAAAGGAACAATTGGTTACAATAATAGTCCGAATGGAAGTTTCAAAAGTGATTTTAATTCGGTTGCATTAAATTTAAGATTTAACATGACAGGTCCTGAATCTATTGTGAGACCATATGCATTTGCAGGAGTTGGTGCTATTCTATTTGACAAAGACGTAAACTTTGATCAGGACAGGATTGATTATGCATTACCTACTGCAGGGGGTGGATTAAATTTTAGGTTGACTGATGTTATCACATTAAATTTACAAGAAACATTCAGTTTTTCTAATAAAGATAGAAGAGACGGTGTTGTAAATGGTAAAAAAGATGCATACTTATCGCACATGGCCGGTTTGACGTTCAATTTAGGAGAGAAAAAAGATGCTGATAATGATGGTGTAGCGGACCGTAAGGATACATGTCCTGATACTCCAGCTGGTGTAGTTGTTGATGAAAATGGCTGTCCATTAGACAGAGACAAAGACGGTGTACCTGATTATTTAGATACTTGTCCAGATGTGGCAGGAATTGCCTCTCTAAATGGTTGTCCTGATAGTGATAAAGATGGAGTTGCTGATATAAATGATAAATGTCCAGATACTAAAATGGGGACCAAGGTAGATGCTACAGGTTGCCCTATGGATAATGATAAAGATGGAATAACAAATGATTTAGATCGTTGTCCCGATGCTGCGGGACCAATGAGTTTAAATGGTTGTCCAGATACTGATGGAGATGGGGTAGCTGATATTGATGACCGATGCCCTACTGCAAAAGGTACAATGGAAAACAAAGGTTGTCCTGAAATTACAAAACAAGATGTAGAGAGAATTACTTACTTAGGAAGTAAAATATTTTTTGAGAATAATAGTGCTAAATTAAAAGTGGGTTCTTTAGTACAATTAGATGAATTAGTAAATTTAATCAATAAATATAGTGCCTCTAACTTAGTTATAGAAGGTCATGCTGACAGCAATGGTAGTGATGCTTTTAATTTAGAATTATCTCAAAAACGTACTGAATCCGTTAAAAACTATTTAATGGAAAAAGGGGTTTCAGGATCGAGAGTAACTGCAATTGGATACGGAGAAAGTAAACCTATTGCAAGCAATACTACTGCTTTAGGACGTGCAAAAAACAGAAGAGTTGAGTTGAAAATGACCTACGAAAAATAGTAGGAACAGATTAAATTTTCATTATATAGGCTTAGGGCTGTTGGAAACGACAGCCCTTTTTTTATGAAGGCATTAAAAATAAAAATCGAATTCAAATTTTTCATGAGTAAAGCTCCTCTTTTTTGAATGTTTTAAAAGTAACTATTTCCCCTATATTCCAAATTAATTTTGCTTTGTTTTGTTTTTTATTAGAAGATTAAGAGTAAAATTATATAATTTTTATCTAAATTTATATAACAATTAAACACTTGAACTTTAGAACTTTATATTTTATTAATATTTATTAAATGTTAAACCACGTAACATTAATAAATCCAAAAATAGATAATCATGTCAGCAACAAAAAAATTAGGAATTTGGATGGATCATTCGTTTGCACATTTAATGGAATTTACATCCAAACATTTTGAGATAGAAACAATTGAAGCTAAATTTTTAAACAACGAAAAAAAACAACGTTACGACTACTACAAAAAAATTGGGGAAGCCATAAAAAATTACAAACGTGTAATTTTGTTTGGTCCAACTAATGCGAAAGTTGAACTTTTTGATCTTTTGAGTGAAGATGAGCGATTTCTTAAAATTAAATTCGAAATAAAAGAGACTGATAAAATGACAGCAAATCAGCAACATAATTTTGTTAAAGAATATTTTTCGGGCGTCTAATTTTAGCTTTTTAAAATTACTTTAAAATAATTAAAGAAATGAAAACTAAAACTATAGGGATTTTACTGATTATTTTGGGGATATTCATGTTGCTCTACAACAGCTTCAATTTTACAACTACAGAAAAAGTTGTAGACATAGGTCCTATAAAAATAAATAAAGAAGTCAATCATCCCATAGCCTTATCTCCTTTAGTAGGAATAATACTTGCTGCGGGTGGTATTGTTTTGTTAGTAATGAGTAGTAAAAAAAGTACTTAAAAAAAATAATTTCATTTTTATTTAACGTAAATAATATAACATTTTAAAATATTTATATAACAAATTTTACTGCTTTCAGTATGAAATTTGTTATGTAAACATTTTAAAAACACACAATGGTAATTCAATACAATTTAGACATAAAAAAAATATTCTTTGGCTTTTTAACCATATTCATTTTGCTATCACTTGTTTCATGTGGAAAAAATATTGCTTTTCAAAACTCCTCTATAGTCCCTGCTGCACAAGGCAATGTGAGTATCAAAAAAGACAGCAATAAAAATTATTCAATAAAAATTAAAATATTAAATCTAGCAGAGGTAAACAGATTGCAACCTCCAAAAAATGTTTATGTAGTTTGGATGGAAACTAAAAATGCGGTAGTCAAAAATATTGGACAAATTAAAAGCGACACAGCGTTCTTTTCTTCAAAACTTAAAGCAGATTTTGAAACTGTCACATCATTTGAGCCATCAAAAATATTTATTACCGCTGAAGAAGATGCCGATGTCAAATACCCGGGAATGCAGCTTGTTTTATCGACGAATAGATTTTAGATACATCTTCTATTACCATAAATATTTATTAGAATTAAGCATGAATGAATACTTTTTATTAAACGTTAATTTTTTCTAGAAAAAGAAACCTAATTTTAGTTTATTTCACATAATAAAGAAAAGGATGAATACAGAAAAATCAATCTTAGTACTAAATAACCTCATTGAAATCAATAATGACAGAATTGAGATTTATAAAACCGCTTCAAAAGTAATTGAAGAAAATGATTTGAAAGATTTATTTTTTGAATTTCAAAAAACAAGTACAATTTTCAAATCAGAACTGGTTCAACAGGTCCATAAAATGGGAGGCACTCCTATTGATACAATCAAAAACAATGGATTATTTTTAAGAATTTGGATGAATTTTAAATCAATCCTAATCGAAAAAGGCAAAGAGGACCTTTTGAATACGCTTGAATACAATGAATTTGTTGCTATTAACAGTTATAAAAACAGTTTGTCTGACAATTTAGAGAATCTTACAGGCGAACTACATAGTATGCTTAAATCACAACAACTATTGTTGACAGCACATCATGATAAAGTAAAAAAATTAGGAGATTTGATGTTATCATAAAAAAGCTTAATTACTTTCGATTATTAATAATTTCTAGACTCTAATTTCATAGAGTTCTACTGCCCTATTCATATTGAAATAAAATATGATAACTATATAATTATAAAGAAACAGATTAACATTTTTCTTTCATAGTAATTTTAGTTTCAAAAAAACATCCAAATTAATTACAACCTAAAAATAATAAAATGATACATGAATACTATAGTAACAGCTAAAAAGGAAAGTTTAATTATCTATCTAAAAGATATTTTTAATGATGTGGGCCAAGTTACATTATTTGCTGCACGTTTTTTTAAAGAAGTAATTAAACCACCATATGAAATGAAGGAATTCATTAAACAGTGTTATATTATTGGTTATAAATCCTTACCCTTAGTAACTATTACAGGTTTTATTATGGGATTAGTACTTACACTACAGTCAAGACCTACTTTAGCCAAGTTTGGTGCTGAATCTTGGTTGCCAAGTATGGTAGCACTTTCACTTATTAGAGAAATAGCACCTGTAATAACAGCTTTGATATGTGCAGGTAAAGTTTCTTCCGGTATTGGTGCAGAATTAGGTTCGATGAAAGTGACAGAACAAATCGATGCTATGGAAGTATCAGCTATAAATCCTTATAAATACTTAGTTGTGACCCGTATTTTAGCTACAACACTTATGATCCCGCTTTTAGTTTTTTATGCTGATGGCATTGGAGTTTTAGGAGGGTATGTTGGAATTAACATTCACAGTGATGTTAACTTTTACAGGTATACCTCACAAGTGCTTGAATCAATTGCATTTTTAGATATTTTTCCAGCGACTATCAAAACTTTTTTCTTCGGCTTTTTCATTGGTATGATAGGATGTTATAAAGGATTTAATGCCGCAAATGGAACAGAGAGTGTAGGCAAAGCTGCTAACTCTGCTGTAGTCACTGCATCTCTTACCATATTTATTATTGACATGCTTGCGGTTCAAATAACTGATTTATTTTTCTAGTATGATAAATGAAAATAAAGTACTAAAACCAAATCCTATTCCTGAAACAAATTCTCCAGTAATAGAAATAAAAAACCTTTATAAATCCTTTGGGAAAAACGAGGTTTTAAAAGGGGTGAATCTAACCGTAAACAAGGGAGAAAACTTGGTTATTCTAGGAAAATCAGGGTCCGGTAAATCAATTACAATAAAATGTATTGTTGGACTTATAGGTATTGATAAAGGAGAAATAAATGTCTTTGGTACTGATATTGCGAAATTAGATCCTACTGCACTTAACGAAATTAGGATTAGAATTGGGTTTCTATTTCAAAATGCTGCCTTGTACGATTCTATGAGCGTTCGGGATAATCTTGGATTTACATTAAAACGTCATGCTAAAGATCTAACTCCAGAGGAAGTAGAAAATCAAATAAAAGAAATATTGGAAAGTGTAGGTTTGATTGAAGCTATTGATAAAATGCCTTCAGAATTATCAGGCGGTATGCGCAAAAGAATTGGTCTGGCAAGAACCCTAATTCTTAAACCGGAAATCATATTATATGATGAACCCACAACTGGATTAGATACAATAACATCAAGAGAAATCAGTGAATTAGTATTAGAAATCCAGAAAAAATACAAAACATCCTCTATCATCATTACGCATGACATGGCTTGTGCAAAACATACTAGTGATCGACTGATGATTTTAAAAGACGGTATCATTCATGCCGAAGGAACTTATGAAGAATTAGAAAAAAGTGACGATGAATGGGTTCGTTCCTTTTTCATTTAACCAATAAAACAAAAAAAATGAACAAAGAATCTGGATACCAATGGAAATTGGGAATGTTTGTAATTATAGGATTAATCCTTTTTGTAGGAACTATTTATTTTGTTGGTAAACAGAATAATTTATTTGGTTCAACTTTTGAGCTAAATTCAAAATTCAATTCGGTAAATGGTCTTGAAGTAGGAAATAATGTTCGTTTCTCTGGTATTAATATTGGTACTGTTGAAGAAATTGAATTTCTTACAGATACATCAGTAGTGATTAAATTAGTCATAAAAGAAGATGTTCGAAAATTCATAAAAAAAGATGCAGTTGCGAGTATCAGTTCTGATGGTTTAATGGGTGATAAAGTACTTACCATTTCTTCAGGGAAAAATTCTAAAATAATTGTGGAGGACAATGATAATATAGCTTCTAAACAGGCTATAGAAATGGATGATTTAATGGTTAGTGTCAAAAAAAGTGTCGATAATGCAGGAATAATTACCGCACAACTTGCCCAATTCAGTTATAGCATGAATAATGGAAACGGAGCTTTGTCCAGGTTGGTTTCAGATGAACAATTTGGAAATAGTATAAAAAACATGGTCACTAATCTTGAAAATAGTTCCACAGAATTTAAAAAATTTACCTATAATATGAATAATGGCAAGGGGGCTTTGTCTAAACTGGTAAGCGATGAAAGAATGGGTAAAGTTATTGATTCTTCATTAGTAAATGTTAAAACAGCCACAAAAGGGTTGAATGAAGTTATAGAAGCTGCAAAACATAATTTTTTATTAAGAGGTTATTTTAATAAGAAGAAAAAAGAAGCTGAAAAAAAGTTGAATGAAACGGAAGATCCAGAAGAAGCTGAAATGAAAAAAGAATTAAAAATAGGCGTTGATAACGATTCTCTAAAATAATTGCCAATACTATGCCCGATTATTATAAAACACGTATTGAGTTACTAGAATTTATTTTCTAATCACTAGTAATTCTAGATTTTAAACAAATGTATCCATACAACACTATAACTCGTATTTATAAAAATATATTTTTTACAAAAAAATATATTTTTATAAAAGTGTTTTTCATTGTAATGAAATATAAGTTCTAGCGATCAGTGAACTTATATTTTAGCAATGGTAGAATTAGGAACTTTTCTTCATAAAAACTAAGCCTAATTAAAATACTATACTATTATTTTTTCAAGTCTTAAATATAATTAAATATGTGAATAAGACAACTAATCCCAAAAGTTATATAACTGATTGTATACATAATAGAGCCAACTTTGTAAAGTGAAAACTATTTCGCATACAATACAAAAAAGATGGATTCGTTACCGCTAGAAGGAAATTGGGAAGAACAGAAAAGCAAATTAAAAGAAAAATTTGTTGCTTTAACTAATAATAAGTCTCTTTTTTCAAAAGAGAAAAAAGAAGAAATGTTAAACAAATATCAAGATAAATTAGGAAAAACAAGAGCCGAATTGCTTAAAATTTTTGAAAGCCTTTAAATAAATTAAAACTTTCAACTGATAATTTTAAACACCTACAATACTTTAAAAATATTGTGTACTCAAAATAATTTAAGTATCTTTAATTACACTAATCAACTAGTAATAAGACAATTAAATAATATATTTTTTAAAACTATATAAAATGAAAAAAACAATTTTATCCCTTACTATAATGACATTTATAGCAGGAAGTGTACTATTAGGATGTCAGAATTCCTCAAAAAAAGAAGAAGCTGCCAAAGATAATGTGGAAGAGGCAAGAGATAATCTTGATGATGCCAAAGAAGAATTATCTGATGCTAGAGCGGCCGCAACAGAAGAGGAGTGGAAAGCATTTAAGGAAAGTACAAACGCTACTATAACACAAAATGAAATTCGAATTGCAGAGATGAAATCCAAAATGAAAAAAACTGGCAAATCAATTGATGACATGTATGCTAAAAAAATTGAAGAGTTAGAGCAAAGAAATAAAGACATTAAATTAAAGGTTGAAACATACAAAAATGAAACCAATAGTGATTGGCAATCTTTTAAAGAAGAATACAATCGAGACATGAATGAATTAGGTGATGCAATCAAAAACTTGACTGTAGATAACAAATAGCAAATCAAAAGGCGAGTTTTTCAACTCGCCTTTTTTTATATAATTATTTAATTATCAAATACTTAAATACATTAATTAACCATTAAAAAAAATACAAAGTGTGAATATTATAAATTTAACTAAAAGTATTGTAACAATCCCTTTGTGTAAGATGCAGATATTTGTAGTATAATAATTTAATAAAAAAATAAATAAAATGAAAAATTCAAAAAAAATATTATTTGCTTCTTTGGCAATAGGTTTGATGGCTTTTACACAAGTTCAAGCTCAAGACACCAGTACTAAATTTGGTATAAAAGGAGGCGTTAACTTTTCTAATTTATATACTGACGATGTGGATGATAATAATGTGTTAACAGGATTTAATATTGGTTTTTTTGCAAAATTACCTTTGGCAACAAATATTGCTATACAACCTGAAATATCCTATACAGGTAAAGGAGCTGAATTGGTATACAACAACGCTTTGGTTAGCGGAACAGCACAATTTAAATTAGATTATATAGAGGTCCCACTTTTATTAGTAGTAAATGTTTCAAAAAACTTCAATATTCATGCTGGTCCTTATGCCGCATACTTGGTTAGTGGTAAAACGACAAACAAATCCGATAGCGGTAGCTACAATTTTGAAGACAACATTAATGTTGATGATTTCAACAGGTTTGATGCTGGCCTTGCTGGAGGTATCGGTTTAGATTTAGAACCCGTTAGTTTTGGAGTACGTTATAATTATGGATTAACTAAAATAGGAAAAAATGATTCATCAAATAACTTTACTTCTCCTGATGCTAAAAATAGTGTTTTGAGTGTTTATGCTGCTTTTGGATTTTAATTTTCTTTGTTACAAAAAAAAAATAATTCCATAATTAGTATCAACATATTGCAAACCTATTTATGTTTTAAAAAAATAGAATAAATAAAACTAATCATAAAAACTAAAATCATGAGCAATCTTCTTTACACCATCGCAGTTATCCTAGTAATTTTCTGGGCAATTGGATTCTTTGCCTATAGTGCAGGATCAATAATTCACATTCTACTTGTCATTGCTGTCATTGCAATTATATTTAGACTTATTCAAGGTAGAAAAATCTAAACAATTGATATCAAAAAAATACATTTAAATTAAATTATTAATTCATTAAAAATTAAAAACATGGGCAATCTTCTTTATACAATAGCGGTAATTTTAGTCATTTTTTGGGCAATTGGATTTTTTGCATTCAGCCTAGGATCAATTATTCATGTTCTTCTTGTCATAGCTGTAATAGCAATACTATTCAGACTGATACAAGGACGAGGTATCTAATCAAAATTTAAATAAATAAATAAATAAATAATACTAAAATAAACAATTATGAAAGCAGATAAAATAATATTAGGAGTTGTAGGCGGAGTTGCTGTAGGGGCATTATTAGGAGTATTGTTTGCACCTGAAAAAGGAGACAAAACAAGAAGAAAAATTATGGATAAGAGCAATGATTACGCTGATGAATTAAAAGGTAAATTAGATACTTTATTGGGAACCATCACTCAAAAATATGAGAAAATTTGGAACGAGGGCGAAACTTTAATGGCAGATGGTAAATCAAAGTTTTATGAAACAAAAAAAGAAGGCGAAACTTTAATTGCTGAAGGAAAATCAAAGTTTTATGATGCAAAAAACGAAATTAAAAATACAAATATCTAACACGATATTAATTATTACATTTCAATAAGCCATTTATAAATTATATCATGGAAAACAACGCAACAACAATAGAAATGCTTTTTGAAAAAGCAGAAGATTACACTAGAACTACAGTAGAATTAGCGAAGTTAAATGTAGTTGATACAACTGCAGATGTAATGTCTTCTCTACTCTCTCGATTAACCGTTTCTATTGTTTTTGTAATGTTTGCCTTTCTGGCAAACATAGGCCTTTCATTATGGATTGGTGAATTGGTCGGAAAAGTATACTATGGCTTTTTTATAGTGTCTAGCTTTTATTTAATTGTAGCAATCATTCTTTATATTTTTAAAGATGAATGGATTAAGATGCCCGTCAGTAATTTCATTATTGTAAAAATGCTTAAAAAAAGTTAATATGAAAAAGATCAACCAGACACAAGTATTGAAAGAGGCTATCCAATTACTAAAATTAAAACAAGCTAATGAACTGTCCCAACTCAAAGATCAGTATCATGATACTTATGAAAGCTTAAAACCTCTAAATATAATCAAAAAGGCATTTGGGCAAATGGCAACCACCTCAGAATTTAAAGGCAATATCCTTAGTAATGTAATCGGAATATCTACAGGTTATTTGACAAAAAAAGTTTTATTAGGATCAACTCATAATCCTATAAAAAGAATACTTGGTACACTTTTGCAATTTGTAATAACAAATGTAGTTACCAAACATTCTGAAAAATTAAAAGAAAACGATTTAGAAAATAACTAATCGTATATTGATTTTTTAAATAAAAGTCGCTCAACCTTTTTTATCTTTAAACAATTTCTTTATTACCATGCAAAAAAAAGCTTGATTAATAATATGAAAGAATCTTTTAATCTAAAATTTAATTTGAAAACTAATGTTTAGAAATATAAAAAAAGAGGATTTAATAAGTACAAATAATCAACTTGTTTTTCAAAATAATGAAAAAGAAAAGCGTGCCGTCGAATTAATTCTTGCTAATAAAAAACTTGTATTTGAGATCCAAGAAAAACAAAGACATGCCTCTGAATTAATTATTGCCAATAAAGAACTTGCTTTTCAAAACTTAGAAAAAGAAAAACGAGCTGCTGAATTAATTATTGCCAATAAAGAACTTGCTTTTCAAAACTTAGAAAAAGAAAAACGAGCTGCTGAATTAATTATTGCCAATAAAGAACTTGCTTTTCAAAACTTAGAAAAAGAAAAACGAGCTGCTGAATTAATTATTGCCAATAAAGAACTTGCTTTTCAAAACTTAGAAAAAGAAAAGAGAACGGTAGCGTTAATTAAAGCTAATGCTGAACTCTACATCGCTGAAAAGTATCATAAAGAATACATTAATGGTCTCAAAAAAATCATGTTTATAACCTCCCATAGAGTTCGACAACCTCTAACAAATATTCTAGGTTTATCCCTCCAACTTGACCACTGTTCCAATTCTCCAGAAGAAGTGCGACAAACAATAGATTATATAAAAGAATCGATATTAACGCTTGATACTTTCACAAAAGAACTAACCGTTTTTATTTCTGATCTTAAAGAGAAAGGTGAAAATTTAAATATAAACGATTTAAGTGAATTCTAATGGATTAAATAAAACATTCCTTATTTCAAATATTTTTCTTCCATTTTTTTGTAAATAGTACATCAATCCTTTCCATCATAAATTATTCTTGCATTAGAGTACTATTTTTACTCAGGCTTTATTAAATAACAGTTGCTTAACTTACTTTCTATCAATATTTCGTATTTGTTTGTTTCTAAAAACATAAATACTAACACTATTTTAACATTTTAAACAATCTAAAATGCTGATTTGTAGTGATTTAATTTAAATTTTAGCAATTAAAATAAGTGAATCTTACAACTTATAATTTAAATTGTATAATACTTTTATTAGATAACAAGCTCACCTTTGGTAAACAAAATTCTTAATCCCCTAAATTAAAAAAAATGAAAGCTAAAAATTTACTATTAACATTTGTGATATTATTTATTGCATTGATTTCCAGCTGTGCAACAGATGATTTTCAAGAAACTATAGGTGTTTGTCCTGTTGTACAATCTACAAGTCCTGTGAATGGAGCAACAGGAGTTTCATTCAATCCTATAATTACAGTTACTTTTAATGAAGAGATGGATGCTGCAACTATCAATCAATCCTCTTTTACTATTACAGGAACTGGACCAGTAGCAGGTACCGTATCATATAGTGGTACTACAGCGTCATTTACACCTACGACTGCTTTATCTCCAAACACAACTTACACTGGAAGAGTTTCAACTGCCAGTAAAGATTTGATGGGAAATGCTTTACAAGAAGATTATGTATGGACATTTAAAACTGGTGTTGCACCTACTGTAACGGCAACTGATCCAATAGACGGTGCCATAGGAGTTAATTTAAATAAGATTATCACTGCTAACTTTAGTATAGCAATGGATCCCTTAACTATTAATGCTACTACTTTTACATTGAGACAAGGTACTGTGGTAATTCCAGGTATCGTTGCCTACTCTGGTACAACTGCCTCTTTTACTCCAAGTATTCCACTAATTTCAGGAACTACCTACACTGCTACTATTACAACTGGTGCAAGAAACACCGCTGGTATAGCATTAGCTAATAATTTTTTATGGAATTTTACTACAGTAAGTCCTGCAATTATTACAACTGCCCCAACAGCTGCAACAGGTTTGTTTTTTGGAGTTTTTGGAGGAAATGCCGGAATAACAAATCAAGGTTTGAATACGGTGATTAATGGAAGTATCGGAACAACCGCTGCATCTACATTAGTAACTGGATTTCATGATGGAACTACTGGGGATGTTTACACAGAAACACCTTTAAATAAAGGGCTAGTAACTGGCAGAATACATACTGCTCCACCAACTCCTGGTTCAGCAGCTTCTGAAGCAATAGCAACTCAAGGATTAGCGGATGCAAATGCAGCATATATTAGTATTTCCCCAGCACAAAAACCCGGAGGAACAGATCCTGGTGCAGGTGAATTAGGAAATTTAGTATTACCTCCAGGAATTTATAAATCAGCAGGTGCAACTTTTAAAATCTCATTAGGAGATTTAACTTTGGATGCCAAAGGTGATCCTAATGCAGTTTGGATTTTTCAAACAGCAGCTGGTTTAACAGTAGGAATTGCTGGACCAACAGGTGCTAAAAGTGTTAATTTAGTTAATGGAGCTCAAGCTAAAAATGTTTTTTGGTACGTAGGTAGTGCGGCTGTAATTAATGGAGCTGGTGGTGGTGTTATGACAGGAACTATCATTGCCTCTGCTGGGGTTACATTTTCAACACCAGGAAATGCAGTTCAAACCGTATTAAATGGTAGAGCAATCTCACTTGTAGCATCCGTAACTATGGTTAATACCACTATTAATGTACCTGCTAACTAAGAATTAGGTATAAGCCGGTTTCAACTAAACAATTTTATCCCGTCTATGGGCGGGATATATTTCAAATCAAACAAAATAAAAACATGGACAATATAAATAATTTAAAAAAGGAATTACGTCAATCTTGGACTCCTAATAATTTACCCATCAAAAGTCTTTTATTAGTATCATTGACGTGGCTAAGTGTTCAAACATCCCTAAAGGCACAAGAAACACTGGAAGTTAAATATGCGAAACCCTCTTGGTATTTTGGAGTTGCTGGTGGAGCTAACTTTAATTTTTACCGTGGCTCAACAAATCAGCTTAATGCTGGTTTTACACCTCCCGCCACATTTCATGATGGTGATGGTACAGGGCTTTTCGTAGCTCCACTTTTAGAATACCGCCCTGCAGATTCTAGATGGGGAGTTATGCTACAAGCGGGTTATGATAGCCGTAAAGGTACTTTTGACCAAGTAAAAACTGCTTGTGACTGTCCTGCTGATTTATCTACTGATCTTAGTTACATTACCGTGGAACCAAGTGTGCGTTTTGCTCCATTCAAATCAAATTTTTATTTATATGGTGGTCCACGCTTGGCTTTCAACCTGGACAAATCATTTACGTATCAATTAGGTATTAATCCTGCGTTTCCCAATCAAGCCCCGACTCCAGCAGTAACAGGTGAGTTTAGTGATATTGAAGAAACTATTTTATCAATGCAAATTGGTGCAGGGTATGATATTCCCCTTTCTTCAGACAGCAACAAAACACAATTTGTCTTGTCTCCTTTTGTATCTTTTCAGCCATATTTTGGTCAAAATCCACGTGCAACAGAAACTTGGAATATTACGACCATCAGAGCAGGTGTTGCCCTTAAATTTGGACAAGGACAAAATATTCAACAGGCTACAGATATGGTTAAAGACCGTGAGGTTGATTTCTCAGTAAATTCTCCTAGTAATGTTCCTGAGAAAAGCAGATTGACTGAAATTTTCCCACTTAGAAACTATATCTTCTTTAATGAAGGATCAACTGAAATACCAAACCGCTACGTTTTATTGAATAAAGACCAAGTAAAAAACTTCAAAGAAGATCAATTAGAGGTAGATCCAAATAAAAATTTATCTGACCGTTCTAAACGTCAAATGACTGTGTATTATAATGTATTGAACATCCTTGGAGACCGTATGCAAAAAAATCCAGCTTCTTCAATTACTTTAGTGGGTTCGTCAGAAAAAGGAAATACTGATGGTCTTGCAATGGCAGCTTCAGTTAAAACGTATTTAGTAAATGTATTTGCTATAGATCCTTCAAGAATTACTACTAAAGGTCAAACCAAACCAAACATCCCATCAGAACAACCTGGTGGAACGTTAGAGTTAGTATTGTTGCGCGAAGGTGATCGTAGAGTTTCTATTGAAAGTAATTCTCCGGATTTATTAATGGAATTTCAAAGTGGTCCTAACGCTCCATTAAAACCCGTGCAAATCATGGCTTCGCAAGAAGCACCAACTTCAAGTTATATTACCTTTAACAATAAAGGAGCAGGTGAGGCATTATCCTCTTGGTCATTGCAAATAGCGGATGAGCAAGGTAAAATTCAATCTTTTGGCCCTTACACACAAGATGAAGTTAGCATTCCAGGGAAATCCATTTTAGGCAGTCGTCCAGAAGGCGATTACACTGTAAAAATGATTGGACAAACTAAAAGTGGTAAAATTGTAGAAAAAGAAACTCCTGTTCACATGGTACTTTGGACTCCTGCAAAAATGGATGAAGGTATGAGATACAGTATAATCTATGAATTTAATACCTCTAAAGCAATTAGCATGTATGAAAAATACCTCACCGAAGTAGTAACCCCTAAAATTCCAGTTGGAGCAACGGTTATTATCAAAGGTCATACTGATATTATTGGTGAAGAAATTTACAATCAAGGTTTATCCCTTGCTCGTGCTAACAATGCAAAAAGTATTATTGAGAACGCATTAGCTAAAACTGGCAGAAAGGATGTAACATTTGATGTTTCTGGTTATGGTGAAAATGAAAACAATTCTCCTTTTGAAAATAAAACCCCAGAAGAACGTTTTTACAATCGTACCGTGATTATTGATATCATTCCAGCTAGTAAATAAAATGAACTGAAAAGCATATTGTTTATAAATGCATTAAAGGATAGAAACTTAAAAGTCTATCCTTTTTTTTTGTTCATAGATTTAAAGTATAAAATGTATTACAATTATTTAAATACATTTTATAGTACTGATTATTATAAAATAGAATCGTTATGTACTTTGTACTTTTCTATTTACATTCCAAATATTAATTTTTTGGAAAAAATTTAGTATTTTTACTAATCGCTTTAATTAAAATATGACTTCAAACGAGAACATACTAATCCAGTTTTATACCGCTTTTGCAAATGGAGATGCAACAACAATGTGTGCCTGTTATCATCCAATTATTCAGTTTCATGATCCTGCTTTTGGATTATTAGAAGGAAATGATGTGAACCAAATGTGGAAAATGCTACTAAAAAAAAGTAAAGGGAATATCAAAATTGAATTCTCAAATATCAAAGCCGACGAATATATCGGTTCAGCTCGATGGGTAGCTACTTATAACTTTAGTAAGACTAATAGAAAAGTTATAAATATAATTCAGTCACAATTTCATTTTAAAGATGGACTAATTATTAAACATACGGATGATTTTGATATTTGGAAATGGTCCAAGCAGGCATTAGGAATGACTGGTTTTTTATTTGGATGGACTGGTTATTTTCAACATAAAATACAGCAACAAGCAATACTGTCTTTGAATGCGTTTAAAGAAACTAAACATGCTGATTTAAACATTAAAAATACGCTTTAAGAGGGATTTAAATATCCTTAAATCCGAAATTGAATTATATGAAAATGAAATTGATCAATCCAAAATACAAAAAGGAATAACAAATTCAGCAAGGAATCGTTGTTTACATTTAATAGCAAATACAGATTCGTACGCCAGAACAAGGCTAAGAAATACAGGTTATAATCGAAACAGACTCCTGACTTTTTAGCGAAAATATTTCCAGAACTGAACTAACATCAAAAATTAACGAAACGATTTTTTAAAATTGAGAAGGCACTTGACAGATATCGGTAGAGCAACTAAAAATAGGATTTCAAATTTTTATTAAAAAATAAAATTTCGTCCGAATTTCTGCTCGTATATTTAACTATCCTCCTTCCTTATCAAATAGGTCAAACCAATTATCACTGGCGATTGTTATAAAATTAAAACCGTTGCAATACATATTTAAAAAAAAGAAATAAGACACAATCGTTTCAATACACTATTGTATGATACAATCTTCTAAAACATCGGTCCGGTTTCAACCCAACAGAAAATATTCTGTTTTAGAAATACTTCAATTTATTGTATTGACGTCAATAATTCTTTACTTTGGTAAAACACTATTTATTCCGTTAAGTTTTTCGTTACTCATTAGTTTTATCCTCTATCCGATTTGTAAGTGGATGGAAAAAAAAAGAATACATAAAGGAATTGCTATTTTAATTTCCATTTTAGGTGTAACACTCTTGATTGGATCCATAATTTATTTATTATTTCTACAGTTTTCTGAATTTCTTCAAGAATGGTATTTTTTAAGGGAAAAACTAATCGAAACAATAAATGAATTAAGTGTTTTTGTCTCTGAACGCTTTGATATTAGTATGAAAAAGCAAACAGATTTCATTAACAACTCACTCAATAACTCCGGTTCCCAAGCTTTTTCAATATTAAAGAACACGGCCTCTTCATTATCTCAATCTGTTTTTTTTCTATTAATGATTCCTGTTTTCTCAACATTAATACTTTTCCATCGCCAAATGTTATCAAATGCCTTATATGAACTTTTCCCACCTGAAAGAAAAAATACAATTCACGAAATCCTTGTTGAAACCATCCATGCCTATTATGATTTTATCAAGGGAATGTTAGTAGTTTATTTAATAGTAGGACTTCTAAATAGTATCGGGCTATTGATTATTGGTGTACCGCATCCATTTCTATTTGGCTTTATCGCCTCAATACTTACTTTCATTCCTTATGTAGGCATCATGATATCCTCGCTGTTGCCCATTGCGGTTTCGTGGATCACGTACAATTCTATTTGGTATCCTTTCGCCGTCATTGTAGTTTTTTCTATTGTTCAGGCACTCGAAGCGTATATTATATTTCCTTATGCCGTAGGAACCCGCTTAAAAATAAATACGCTTGTTATTATTATAGTAGTAATCGTTGGAGGGATTTTATGGGGTGCTGCAGGAATGATTCTCTTTATACCGTTTGTCAGCATCGTAAAACTAATTGCGGATCGTACTCCAAGTTTAAAAACAGTATCGTTGTTATTAGGTGATGGTGAACATAAGAAAGGTTCGTGATACTTATTATAAAAAAGCAAAATCAAACGTCCAATCCAACTCTTTTTTATACCATAATTGACCTTGTGAAACTTCCAGCGGACAATCAAAATTATTCGTATAAAGCGCTCCGGTTCCTAATCCTTGTGGCATAGAATTGTGTTGCAAAAAAGTCCATTGTGCAATGGCATTCAATCCAATATTACTCTCTAAAGCAGAGGTAATCCACCACCCTATTTTATACTTTTCAGCCAATGAAATCCATTCTTGCGTGCCTCGAAAACCACCGATAAAACTAGGCTTTAAAATGATGTATTGTGGCTTGATTTTCTCTAATAATTGTTCCTTTTCTATCAAAGTAAACACACCAATCAATTCCTCATCCAAAGCAATTGGAAAAGGTGTGGCTTTACACAGCTCTGCCATACTGTCAGTATGATTTTTTGATATCGGCTGTTCAATACTATGTAATTTAAATTCAGATAGTTGTATTAATTTATATAAAGCTAGATTTTCATTAAAAGAACCGTTAGCATCAACCCGAATTTCAACTTGTTCTGGCGTAAAATGTTCCCGAATAAACCGTAATAACTGGAGTTCTTTATCGAAATCTATCGCTCCGATTTTCAATTTAATGCATCGAAAACCTTCCGCTAATTTTTCCTCGATTTGCTGTTTCATAAACGCCTCCTCACCCATCCAAACCAAGCCGTTTATCAGTATAGATTTTGTGCCATTTGTAAAGTCCGAAGGAAACAATAAAAAAGGGCTTTCACTCTCCAAAGATTGGAACGCCATTTCCACTCCAAATTGTATCGAAGGAAACTCTAATAACGCTTCCCAAAGTTGGTCTTTTCCAAGGTGAATATTATTGCAGGTCCATTGCAATTTTTCTTCATAATCAGGCCGGTCATCAATACTCAATCCGCGAAGAATTCCGCACTCTCCTATTCCTTTTTTATCGTCTTTTTCCAAGACAATAAACCAAGTTTCTTTTTCGGTCATGACGCCGCGGGAAGTTCCTGACGGGCGTTTGAAGTCGAGAATGTATTTGTGGTACGTTGCTTTCAATAAATTATGAATTATGAATTGATATAAACTCAATTACCAATTTAATACGCTTGAATTAAAACGTCTGTAGGAATGTTTAATCGCTCATGCAGTTGACGGATCATTTCCAAGGAAAGTTTTCGTTTGCGATTTAGAATTTCACTTGCTCGGCTTTTTAAACCAACAATATTGGCCAGATCATTTTGATTATACCCCATTTGTTCCATTCTGAATTTTATAGCCTCAATTGGGTCAGGCATACCAATAGGAAAATGGTCATTTTCATATTGGTCAATTAAAATTCCTAGCACTTCCAATTCGTCACCTTCAGGCGAACCATTTTTAGCATCAAAAATAAATTCAAGTCTTTCAAGAGCTTGATTATAATCATTTTCTGTTTTTATAGGTTTAATTTCCATTGTAATTAAATTTCGTTGGCATCAATTTTATCATATTCTGCATGCGTTCCAATAAACCGGATCCAAACCATTTGATAATCAAAATTTATTTTAACTATTAATCGGTAATTATTTCCTTTGATATTGAACACAAATCGATTGTCATTTAAAATACTTGCACTTGGGTATTCCTTTTTTATATCGCTGGGATTTTTCCATTCGGATTTGCTTGTTTCCTGAAACCAAGACTTTAATTGCTGTTCGCAATCAGCATGAGCTACCCAAAAATCTCTCAATATTTTTTTTGCAATTACTCTCAAAGCTTATTTATTTTACAAAGATACTAAAAAGTTCCCGTTTTGGGAAATTATTTTTTAATTGAGACTTAAATGCCCTTCTATTTCTTGTATTGTAAAAAAAAATTAAAACCCTATTAGACAATTAAGTAAATTTAAGATTTTAAAATTTCAAGCTATTTATCCATCAACTTCAAAACTCTATCAAAATCATCGGAAGCTATTCCCGCTTTTTTAAAAGCCTCAAAATCAAATTTTATTTTTTGAGTCCAACTCAAACTATCGGTAACGTTTTGAGACTGGTACTCTTTATAAATGGCTTTTGCTGAAACATAATTATCATTCAATAAATAGGCGTGCGCCAAATTCAGTTGTATCAACAACTCAGTATTGTCAAGTTTTTCACCTTCTTTCAAGAATTTAATCGCTTTGCCGTATTGTTTTGTCAATACATAACTATTCCCTATGGCATTGTAATCCAAAGCAGTTGCTTTTCCATCATTAATAATTGTCGTCAGTTTCTGAATAGCTTCACCTTGCTTTCCTTGTTTTGCCAAAACAGCAGCTTGCTTGCGCAAATCGTCATAAATATTTTTTGAAAGACTGGTTTCCCCAAAACAACTGTTACCAAAATCTTTAAACGCTTTAGTGCGCTCGATAGCCAATAATTTTTGAAATTCCTTGTACTTGTACTTGGATTGTATTTTATCGAGAATACAAACGCAAAAATCATCTGAATTGGTCATTTTCTGAGCCAAATTAGATGTTTTGCATTGATCGATGATCGCTTTTCTATTTTCAAGAGTCCAGCCACGACTCAGTTTATTATCGACCCATGGCACGACTTCGAGTATAATCTTTTGATTCATGATCCAGTTTTTACTTTCGAAACCAAACCATAAATTTCCCGAATTGGATTTCATACAATCCGATTTCTCTATAGAAAGTCGTTTGGCATCTTTACTGACCGGCGTATCCTGAACCAGACAAGCGTCATCAGTTTTTCCGTTTTCTTTGTATTTTGTAGCCAAGTCAGTACTCGAGAAAACGGCATACTTGCATTTGTCATCTCCTGAAATTTTAGACAAGATAAAAACAGCTCCTGCAGAACCTTGACTAATTCCTGTTGGGTCTGGAATGGCTTTTAAAACCGAAACCAAACTACCCGCCATTTGCTGATTTTTATCCAAAAGTGTTATTCTATACACTATTTCCGTGGTGCCTTCAGGGAGATCTTGGGTTTTTATAATGATTCTGTCTCTGGCGGAAACCGTAATTTCTTCGGTTGTAGCACGAGTTTTATCCCAATAACCGTCTTTTTGAGAAAAAACAGATTGAAATGAAATAATTGTTAATACTATAAAAGCTATTTTTTGAATGTTCATTTTCTTGATTAACGTTTTTTAGCCCAGCTTTCCACTGTATCTTTCCTTATCTCGTTTTTTTAAACGAGATAAGGAAAGATACAGTGGAAAGCTGGATTAGCTCCTAATTCTTCTTTTTACAGTAATGAAATTTATAATTCGATGAAACTTCCTATTTCCAGTAGCATCAAATCTTTTCCTTTATCAAAGAATTTACGAATTGCAGCTTCATGATCGATTTCGATATAACCAAAAGTGTCGTAATGATACCCTAGGATTTTATCACAATCTAGGAAATCAGAAGCAATAATCGCATCTTCGATATCCATGGTAAAATTATCACCTATTGGCAAAATCGCCAAGTCAAGTTTGGTGCGCATAGGGATGAGTTTCATATCCATGGTAAGGGCCGTATCGCCAGCAATGTAGATGTTTTTATGTTCGCCCTCAATAACAAAACCGCCCGGATTCCCTCCATAGCTGCCGTCAGGAAAAGAACTCGAATGGATTGCATTTACATATTTCAGTTTCCCAAAATCAAAATTCCAGCTACCGCCGTGATTCATCGGATGCGTCTGAAAGCCTTTGGCGCCATAATAACCAGCAATTTCAGCATTAGAAACAATTACTGCATTCGTTCTTTTGGCAATTGCCTCGACATCCAGAATATGATCTCCATGTGCATGCGTTATCAAAATATAATCAGCTTTTAAGGTCTCAATATCAATATGAGCTGCTTTTGGATTCGCAGAAATATAAGGATCTACAATGATGTGTTTGCCGCCAACTTCTATACCCAATGAGGCGTGACCGTAAAATGTTATTTTCATTTTTTTTAATTTAAAGATTGAAATGATTTAAAGTTTTAAATTGATTTTGAAATTGCCAATGATTTTTTTTTCAATAATTATTCACGATCAAATCCGAAAAGAAGAAAATCATACACAACGCCAGCAACACCGAAAGGGCAAAAGTACTGAGCGCCAGTTTTTTTAATTCAGGATCTAATTCCTTAGGATTATGATTCTTATAAACGGTAATTAAATGTTTAGTTAAAGGAATATACGCCAATAAAAACAAGTATTGATCAAAGTGAAAATCATCTATAATTGTGAAAATCAACACCAAAACCATCGCCGTTATAATCAGAATATAATGGTATATTTTAGCTTTGGCTCCGCCAATTTTTACAACAATCGTATTTTTATTTGATTTCCTATCCGACGCTTCGTCACGCATATTGTTGAGATTCAAAACGCCGACGCTCAATAATCCAATCGCTATAGCAGGTAAAACCAATTCGAAATCCAGTTGTTTGGAGTATAAAAAATTCACTCCCAATGTACTCACCAAACCAAAAAAAACAAAGACAAAAACATCGCCAAATCCTCGGTAACCATACGCTGTATTTCCAACCGTATACCGAATTGCTGATACTATTGAAAGAATTCCCAACATCAAATAAAACAAGGAAAACCATAAATTTGTATCCCTAAACGCATAATAAATCAATAGCATCGCCGAAAGTAACGTCAATGCAGAAGTGATTATAATAGCGCGTTTCATGGCCTCCGGAGTAATTACACCGCTTTGTATCGCGCGTTTTGGCCCTACTCGATCTTCATTATCCGTTCCTTTCATCCCGTCACCGTAATCATTGGCAAAATTAGAGAGTATCTGCAATCCAAGTGTTGTCAATATGGCAAAGCCAAATAATCGCCAGTTAAAGACTTCTGTTGGCGTTAATATATTATCTGTTGGGTGCGCCAAAGCATACATACTTCCAACTATTATTCCCGATACAGATAAGGGCAAGGTGCGTAAACGTGCGGCTTCAATCCAATGCTTCATATTTTTTTATTTAAAAGTTAGAAGTTTAAAACTTAAGATTTATTGTATAGAAAACTTTAAACCTTAGACTTTAAACCATTTTGTTTACATCCAATTACTATCGGAAGTTTCTATTTCGTACAACCAAAGGTTGACTTGTCGTTTTACTATTGAATAATTCCCTAACTGAAAAGTGATATTTCCTCCTGCAGTATGCAATATTATGGAACCAATATCCAACTTTTTATGCCAGAAAAGCTGCGACGTTGTAATCGCTTGTATTTTACTGGGGTCAATAATAGCATTGCTCACATCCCAAGCGCCACTTTGTTTTATTATAAAATGCTCATGGATGAATAATCGGTCATTTTTAAATTTAAAATATTGGATTAATCCAATAATAACTACATAAACCGGTACTACATAACCGTATTCAAAAAATACTGGTTCAAGCCAATACCCAATCGCCAAAAATCCCAACAAAGGTAATCCTATTGAAAGAAAAACAGAAAAAACAAGTTTACGAAAATTAGGCTGAAGCATTAATCCTTTTTCAGGAATTTTATGAAACAATAATTTCAATATCGAATCTCTCTCAGTCTCATTGCATCCTGGAATTTCTATTACTGATTTTCGTTCTTCCTTTTCTCCACCGGTTGCTTGTTTGATTTTTAGTTCCAGAATTCCCATTTTCTTCTGGAAATAATTTCTGGTAACGGTTGTAATCTGAACTTTTTCAGGTTTGATGATGGTGCTTTTCGAATTCAACAACCCAAAAGACAATAGCAAAGACCCTTTTTGTCGGGTTATTTTATAATCATAATATTTGAAAACGATTCGTATTATATTTACAACTAATACAATTCCAAACAATAACAATATAGATATTAAAATAGTTTGCAACACTAAGTTTTTATCGATGTAAGACCCTACTTTTTCTTTGTAAACATTACTTTCGTCTCCAAAATTTTGAAAATTCTCGTAAATCGTACTAAAAAAAATCACCAATAAAGCAATACTTCTACCATAATTAGAAGTTACTCCTACTTTCAGTAAACTCAAAAAACTTATTTTTATGAAAGGATGCGCCCCTTCAAATAGTTTTTGCTCGGTTTCCTCCAATGAAGTTTCTTCAGTTCCAATTGTATGCTGCGTTTCTTCATTTTCCAACAAACGGAATTTCAGTTCTAAAGCCAGTTCATGCGAAATCGCTTTGATAGCGCCTTCTTTTTTAGTACTTCCGGCAGTGTCTACATCCAATTCATAAACACCAATTAACTTTTGAATAAAAGACTGATTGATATTTACCTGTTGGATTTTACGCAATTGAATCGCAGTTTTGGTTTTATTGAAAACGCCATCCGTAATAATGAATTCTTCATTTTCGGCATCCAAAAAGAAAGTAAAATTCAGGTATTTTAAATAGGAAACAACTCCAATACTTACAAAGACAGTTGTCATCCCAAGGAAAAAATACAATTTATTAACCTCGTCAAACTTGAAAATCCAAATCACAATCATAGGCCACAAGGCTCTTGCATATTGCTGAAGCGTATAAAAAAACATCACTAAAATCCCTATTACAGATTGCCTTTGAGGCTGGCTAAAATCAGCTCCCATTACAGCTGCTTTTGTATTTTCCTCATCAACAATTGCTTGATATTTTCGGCTTGTTCCTTCTCGATTCCGGGGATTTCAATATCACTAGAACTACCGCCGGCAGTAAAAATTTCTATTTTGGCCAGACCAAAATAACGTGAAATCAATCCTTCATGCAACGCTACATGTTGCACTCTATTATAAGGAATTATGATGGTGTTTGTAGCAATAATTCCGTGTCTAAAAAGCACATCGTGTTCCCTAAATGCAAATCCTTTTTTTTGGAATCCAATATAAGAAAATACAATAATCAAAAGTGAAAGTATCGGAATTACAATTCCTAAAATCAACCAGACTCTTCCTGAAAACAGCTCTGGCTTAAAAATAGAAATTAATACCGGAACAAGAATAAGTATTCCTATAATTATGGCAATATTCAGTAAAACCACTCTTAAATATTTAGGATGCAAATTCGTAAAAATGACTTCCTCAAATTTAGGAAGTTGGCGCATATCAATCGTTTCGTTTGTGAAATTTTCCATTTGTAAATTTTAGTTTAAAGTTTAAGGATTAAAAAGTTTAAAGTTCTTGATCGAAACAACTTTAAACCTTAAACCTTAAGCTTTTTTATGGCAACCATTTTTTCTCAAAATTCGGCTTTCTTTTCTCGAGGAATGCATTTCTGCCTTCTTTGGCTTCTTCAGTCATATACGCAAGTCTTGTGGCTTCACCAGCAAAAACCTGTTGTCCCACCATTCCGTCATCCGTAAGATTCATGGCAAATTTTAGCATTTTAATAGCCATTGGTGATTTTTGCAAAATTTCCTGTGCCCATTCATAAGCTGTATCTTCTAATTCTGCATGCGGAATCACAGCATTTACCATTCCCATATCCATAGCATCCTGAGCCGAATAATTACGCCCTAAAAAGAAAATTTCGCGTGCTTTTTTCTGCCCAACCATTTTGGCTAAATAAGCAGAACCATAACCACCGTCAAAACTCGTTACATCAGCATCTGTTTGTTTAAAAATAGCGTGTTCTTTACTTGCCAAAGTCAAATCGCATACCACATGCAAACTGTGTCCGCCACCTACAGCCCAACCGGGAACCACAGCAATAACAACTTTTGGCATAAATCGGATTAAACGTTGAACTTCTAAGATGTTCAAACGATGCTGTCCGTCATCACCCACGTAGCCTTGATGTCCACGTGCGTTTTGATCGCCACCACTGCAAAAAGAATACACGCCATCTTTAGAAGAAGGCCCTTCAGCAGAAAGTAAAACTACTCCTATTGATGTGTCTTCCTGTGCATCATAAAAGGCATTATACAATTCGGCAGTTGTTTTTGGACGAAACGCATTGCGCACATCTGGTCTGTTGAACGCAATTCTGGCAACGCCATTGCATTTCTTATAAGTGATATCTTCGTATTCTTTAGCAGTGATCCAATCCATTACAATTGATTTAAATTATTTTAGTGTAAAAATAAATCATTTTTTACATTTTATCTATTCTATTTAGCCAAGCTTATGGTAATCCTTCTCTGATTAAAGGCTTCAAAACGTTAAAAAATAATTAAAAAACAGCATTTTAACAGTAGCCAATTCAAATTATTTTTAATTTTAGATCAAGCTAATCAGATTAATACAATATTATTTATCTTGATTAATTATTGATTCTTCACTGATTTATTAACCTAAAAAATAATGTATTGAATACCATTAAAAATGTTGTCGCTCCTTTTTCTACGGTAATAACTTATAAAAATATTTTCAAAGCCCCGATTAACGAGTTAATGCAACAACCATTTGCCCCAGCAGTAAAAAATAAAAAGTAACACCTACGGTTAAAACAAAGAGCTATTTTTCTTGTTCTTGCAAAAGCGAGACATTAATAAACAATTGTTTTAGAAAATTATCTTCCAATATATACAAAACCAACGGCCTTATCGTGAAATTATTTCTTAACTCGTAAGCAAGTGATTGTACATTTAAAGACATACTATTCTTTAAAGTACTTTACGCTTAAATCAATATTTTTAAAATAGTATAGAGCATACTATTGTTCTTAAAGGCGGATAAAGCTACTTTAACTTCAAATTTATTTTAGTGCTGCTCGAATTTAATATTCTAAAACAGCATTAAAAAGAGAAAGACTAACCGTTACGATTAGTCTTTCTTTTTTTATTCCTTAATCAAGTAAATTCCGTCTTCCTTGATTTCGATTAATTTCTCTCGATACAAAGCACCAATCGCTTTCTTAAAAGTTTTCTTACTCATTTTCAAAACCGTTTTAATGTCTTCCGGATGCGAATTATCAGTCAAACGCAAGAAACCTCTACTGGCTCTCAACTCATCAAGAATTTTCTCTGCATTCGGTTCGATACTTTGATATCCTTGTACCTGCAATGCCACATCAATTTTATTATCAGGTCGAATCGTTTTGATGTATCCTCGCATGCGGTCTCCCGTACGAATCGCATCATCATAGACTTCATCTTTGTACATCAAGCCTTTGTACTTTTCGTTGATGATCACGTTAATTCCCAATTCAGTAATATGAGAAACGATTAAATCTACCTCTTCGCCTTTTTCAACCGTAAGGTGATCATTTTTTAAAAACTGATTCAATTTACTGGAAGCGACCAAACGATTGGTTTTTTCGTCCATATAAAGGTACACCAAGTAGCGTTTTCCTTTTTCCATAGGGCGCGCCTGCTCTTTAAATGGAACCAAAATATCTTTTTCCATTCCCCAATCCATAAAAGCACCAATCTGATTGGTATAATTTACACGCAAAAGCGCAAATTCATTCAATAATATATACGGCTCTAATGTCGTGGCAACTGGTCTTTCTTCGTGATCCAAATACACAAAAACAATCAACTCCTCCCCTATTTCAAATTCGTTTGGCACGTATTTGTTAGGCAGCAGAATGTCATGAATTCCTTCAGGATCTTGTTCTGGATTTCCCAGAAACAAACCCACTTTGGTATCGCGTAATATGGTAAGCGTATTGTATTTTCCTATTTCAATCATTTTCTTTCAATTTCTAAAACGCAAAGGTACGAAGTTTGAAAATAGTAAATTAAGAAACTGTCCACAAAAAAACAAAGCTCAAATGCAATGGGAATTTTCTTTTTTAGGAGCATAACTTTCCATTGTTTTATCTCGAGTTGTCCCGCTGTCCGCAGTATCCACTCCCTAAAGCGTGGGATACTTGCTTCCATCGGGGCTAGATTAGGCCGTTTTATTTTTCAAAATGATTATTTATAATCGTCTTGAAGGTACTAAGAATAAACAAATCCTAAAATCTAATTTCCCCACAATTTCCTTTTCTTTTTACTAACTTTGAAAAAACTAAAAAATACTATTAATGAAACCAACCTCAATTCTTTGTTTATTCCTACTACTATTCATTTCTCATAGCAATTACGCACAAACCACCGTCGATGACCCGGAAATAAAAAAAATGGTTGCCGAAGTAAAATCGGAAAATATGGAAGCTACAGTTCGCAAACTAGTATCTTTTGGAACCCGACATACCTTAAGTGATACAAAAAGTAACACACGCGGCATTGGCGCGGCGCAACGCTGGGTGAAATCAGAATTTGATAAATATGCTTTAGCCTCTGGCGGAAGACTAACTTCTGTCATTGACTTTTTCACCATCAAAGCCGATGGAAGACGTATTGCAACCGACAGCCAGTTGGGTAATGTTATGGCAACTTTAAAAGGAACGGATCCTACAGACGATCGTGTATTGATTATAAGCGGCCATTTAGATTCCCGTGCTTCAGATGTAATGGATGCCAAATCAGATGCGCCAGGTGCTAATGATGATGCTTCAGGAGTAGCTGCCATGATGGAACTTGCCCGAATTATGAGCCAAAAACAATTTCCTTTTACACTAATTTTTGTAGCTGTAGTTGGTGAAGAACAAGGACTGTACGGAGCCAAACATTTAGCAGATGTTGCCAAAGATGGAAAATGGAATGTTATTGCGATGATCAATAATGACATGATTGGAAACAGTTTGTCCAGCGGAACTTTATTGCGTGACAATACTAAAGTACGCGTTTTCAGTGAAACAATTCCATTCTTAGAAACGGAAGCCGAATCAAAAATACGTAAATCAACCAATCGTGATAATGACAGTCCATCGAGACAATTAGCCCGTTACATTAAAACGGTTACCAATCAATATGTAGAGCAACTAGACATTAATTTAGTCTATCGCAACGACCGTTTCTTACGTGGTGGCGATCATACTCCTTTCAGCCAAAATGGATTTACAGCCATTCGTTTTTGCGAAATGAATGAAAACTACGATCACCAACATCAAAACGTAAGAAAAGAAAACAATATCCAGTACGGCGATCTTACCGAGTTTATGGACTTTGAATACATGAAGAAAGTAACCTGTTCTAACTTGGCTACATTCAGTAATTTGGCTTGGTCTCCAAAAGCGCCAACAAACGTAGGGATTGAAGTAAAGGACCTGACTAATTTTTCTACTTTAGTATGGACTGCACCTCAAGGAAAATTAGTTTATGGGTATAACATTCTTATCAGAGAAACGTCATCACAACATTGGGAAAAAACAATTTTTGTAAAAGACACAAAAGCTGAAATCCCATATTCTAAAGACAACTTTTTCTTTGCTATTCAAACAGTTGATGCATTAGGGCATTCCAGTTTACCCGTTTTTCCAGTACCAATTCGTTAAAAATCGTTCAAATACTAAACAAAAAAGCGTTTGCCTCGGCAAACGCTTTTTTTATGAATACTATTTACAAATTAAATACTACTTGTAAACACTCTATTTTTTGAAGGGAACTGTAAATAACTAATAAATTACCGCTCTGTATTTATTTCTTTTGAGCGAGGTATATTTACATAACTGTAACTATTGCTGCATCTAGTTTCGGTTCCATGGGCATGTCTTAATTACTTGATTAAGAAGTTGTTTTTTACTGTGTCCAATTGAAATTGCTGAGTTCCGGCCAATGTTCCAAATCATCTTTATAAATTGACGGACCACAACCAATAGTAACTTTTGTCAACAAATCGATATCTGGATTTACGACACATTTGTCTATAAAATCAGCTGTATACCCTTTAGTTAATTCGTCTCTTGCACTTATACAAAAAAAGTTACTGTTTGATAATAACTTCTAATACTATTAAATTTAATGATCCATTTTAACGAACATCAAAAATTAATTAGATCAATTCTTTAAAATATTGCAGTAAAATACTGTCGTTTTTCAAAGTGGGTGTGAAAATTTCCAAAATACTCGGCCTATCATTTTGAGCATACAAAGCAGTCAAACTTGTTGCTAAATTTGCTTCATCGCTGGCAATACTATATTCAAAACCATACATTTTAGCCAAATGTTCCGCAGTTAAACAATGAGAAGTTTCAAAGAATGTATTAAAAACTGGACTTTCTTCATGTCCTGGTAAAATCCTAAAAATTCCGCCACCACCGTTATTGATTAGAATAATCTTAAAGTTTTTTGGGATATAATTGTTCCATAACGCATTGCTGTCATACAAAAAACCAACATCTCCTGTTATAAAGATAGTCTGTTTGTCATTGGCAACAGCTGCACCAATAGCCGTAGAGGTACTTCCATCGATTCCGCTGGTACCGCGATTGCAATATACTTCAATCGAAGGATGAATGTCTATTAATTGCGCATATCGAATGGCTGAACTATTACTGATTTGCAATTGGCTGTTTGTTGGCAAACACTGCATTACTTTTTCAAAAACTTTAAAATCCGAAAAAGGAATTTTGTCTAAATACATTTCACTTTTTAGCTTTCGCAACACTTTTACAGTATCTAATTGCTTGAAATAATCACTTTCTATAGAACTGGTAAGTGGCAAAAAAGCATCAAAAAACACATTTGGAGCTACTTCAAAATGTTTGGTCAAAGCACCAAAAGTATCATACGCTCTCCAAGAATCAATATGCCAATGGTGTTTTGGTTTGTATTTTCTTAAAAAAGCTTTGATTCGTTTAGAAACGACCATTCCGCCAAAAGTGATTAAAATTTCTGGACGAAAATTCTCAAAATCATCATTCGTAAAAGGTGTAATTATCGTATCTATATTGTTTATAAAAGTAGGATGATGCAGGTTAGAAGTCGTTTCAGTCAAAACTACAACCGATTCGTCTTTCGCAAAAGCGTCAATAATATTTGAATTGATTGCATTTGGTTCATTCACGCCAACCAAAATCATTTTTTTAGTGGAATTGTTCCAAATCGTTGCATATTCCTGAACATCTTTGACGGAAATTGTCTGAGTAGCATTTGCAAAAGCGATACTATTCACTTCGACTGAAAGGGCTGAAACGGTTTCATACAAAGGCTCTTCGAAAGGTGCATTGATGTGAACAGGACCTTTTTGAGTAATTGCTGTATCAATCGCCTCATTTATTTTTAAATCATTTTCGGTCGAAACAGCCTCATGCAAATTAGCATTAAACAACGAATGATTTTCAAACACATTTTCCTGTCGGATGGTTTGGCCGTCGCCAATATCAATTTTGCTTTGCGGTCGATCCGCCGAAATCACAATCATAGGTATCTGACTGTAAAATGCCTCGGCAAAAGCCGGATAATAATTCAGTAAAGCGGAACCCGATGTACACACCAAAGCTACGGGCTGTTTCGTTTGTTGCGCAATTCCTAATGCAAAAAAAGCAGCCGCACGTTCGTCAGCAATACTGTAACATTGAAAGGCGGGATTACTCACAAAACCTATTGTTAACGGTGCATTTCTAGAACCTGGGGAAATAATTATGGTGGTGATTCCTTTGGACAAACAAATTTCAATAATGCTTTGTGCTAAAGGTATTTTGGGGTAAATCATTGTTTTAGTTTCAAAGAAACAAAGATACAAAGTTGCAAAGGTTTTTCTCTAATCTTAAATAGTTTTCTTAAATTTGAAGGAAAATAAATTCTATATGGAAATCAAAATAAGACCGGCTGTTTTTACCGATTTAGATACAATATTGGAAATCATCAATCACCAAATACTGCACAGTACTTCTATTTATGATTATGAGCCACGTGATTTTGAAACCCATAAATTGTGGTATGAAGATAAATTGGCCCAAGATTTACCTGTAATTGTTGCCGAAACTGAAAACGGAACAATTGGATACGCTACTTATGGAACTTTTCGTCATAAAATAGGCTACCGTTTTACAGTAGAACATTCTGTTTATGTGGCGGAAGAATTTTTAGGAAAAGGCGTTGGAAAATTATTATTGGCCGAACTTATCCAATTGGCAAAAAAACAAAAATACCACACTATGATTGGCGTTATTGATTCCGAAAACAAAGGTAGTATTGCTTTTCATAAAAAATATGGTTTTGAAACCGTTGGTATTATAAAAGAATCCGGGTATAAATTTGACCGTTGGTTGAGCTCCGTTTTCATGCAATTGATTTTAGAATAATTGAATTGGAACTAAAATAAAGTTCGTTTATTCAACATATGAGGCTTTAAAAACTTTATGACTTCAAGACTTGAGCTTTGTAGTATATTTGCACAACTAAAAATTACATGGACTACACCTTACTTTCATCGCCTCTTCAGGGATTTACCGACTTTCGTTTTAGAAATGCACAAAACAAAATTTTTGGAGGAATTGATACGTTTTATTCTCCTTACATCCGCTTAAATGGTAAAATGGTTATCAAACCATCGTACGAACGAGACCTGCTTCCTGAAAACAATCTTGATTTAGAAGTAATTCCGCAAGTGATAACAAACGATGCCGATGAATTTTTATTTGTGGCCAAGTATGTCCGAGAATTGGGTTATAAAGAATTAAACTGGAATTTAGGGTGTCCATATCCTATGGTGACCAAATCTGGAATGGGCTCTGGTTTGATCAGTAATCCTGAAAAAATCAATACTATTCTTCACAGAGCACACTCTGAATCTGACATTATTGTGTCAATGAAAATGCGTTTGGGCTATGAAAACAGTGAAGAAATACTTGATGTTTTGCCTATTTTAGATACCTATCCTATTAAAAACATAGCGATTCATGCGCGCATTGGAAAGCAACTGTATAAAGGAGGCGTAAATCTGGATGCGTTTCAGCTATGTGTTGATAAGACCAAGCATAAACTGTATTACAATGGTGATATAACCTCAGTGGCTAAATTTCATGAAATGCAACAACGATTTCCAAGCATTGACCACTGGATGATTGGTAGAGGATTAATTTCGGATCCTTTTTTACCAGGCATGATCAAAAACAATACTTCAGAATATCCTGTAAACAAAATGGAACTATTCAGTACGTTTCATGATACATTGTATGCTATTTATAGCGAATCACTCTCTGGATCAACACATATTTTATTGAAAATGTACCATTTATGGGAATATTTTTCAGCTACGTTTTCAAACCCACATAAGGTATTGAAAAAAATAAAAAAAGCGCAAAGCATACGGAATTATGAAGCAGCTGTTGCAGAAATTTTTAAAAACGAAAAAATTTAATTTTTTATACTCTGTATTACTTTCAGTTCAACATTCAATATTAAGGTTCAATACTGAATATCTCTTAATTTTTTTGGATGAAAATTGAAGAATTGAATAATCCCTTCACTATTTAAAAAAAAAATGAGATTCTCATTTGATTGAGGATCTCATTATACTATTTTAAATCAATTCGTAACGTTACCATAGTGGCAAAATTATCCTTTCACCCAACTTACAATTTTTTCATCAGTAGGTTCTACTGCAGAAAGATATACTTTTTCTAACTCTCCTTTTTCATTAATTAAGTATTTTTGAAAATTCCATTTTACATCTGAATCTTGTAATCCATTTTTGGCTTTTTGAGTTAAAAACTGATAAATTGCTGCCATATCTGCCCCTTTTACAGAAACTTTATCCATCATAGGAAAAGTTACTCCATAATTTAATTTACAAAATGTTGCAATATCTTCATTAGTACCAGGTTCTTGTGAAGCAAAATTATTTGCAGGAAAACCTATTACTACTAAACCTTTGTCCTTATATTCTTTGTACAAAGCCTCTAACTGTTCATATTGTGGCGTATACCCACATTTTGAAGCTGTATTTACAATAATGATCTTTTTCCCTTTAAGGGTAGAAAAATCAAAAGTATTACCTGATAAATCTTCTACTTTGAATTGATATATCGTCTCTTTGGCTATAGGTGTTGCAGTCATACTTTTTTCAGATTTTTTGGGTTGTGCCTGGTTTTGGCAACTAAATAAAATTAAAGCACAAGTGGCTATAAATACTAGATTTTTCATAGTTTGAATTTTTTATAAAAATAAAACAAATATTTGTCTCATAAAAATTTATTTCAGTTAAACGGCTGTTAAAAAAGAAACCTGGAATTATTAAAATCCCAGGCTTCCAAACAAATAAACAACAAACTTTTATGCGGTATTAAAATGTATAAGTAATTTTTCCTTTCATAAAAAAAGGTGTTCCAGGTGTTAAGTGAATTTCTTCAACACTTTCTGTTTCATTCTGAAGTCTTGATTCAGTTGCAAATTGTGTTTCATTCCATTCTGTATTAAAAATATTCTCAACAGCTATCCCAAAATTTACATTCTTATATTGATAATTAACATTTAAATCCGAAACAAAATAGCCCTTGGCAACAATAGAATTATCCTCATTTGCTGGACGACTTTTTAAATAACGATACCGTATTCCTCCAGAAAAACCATTTATTTTTTGAAAACTTACCCCACCTGTAGTGGTAAAATCAGGTGCTAACGGAATGTAATCTTGCCCTTTTGATTCATCAATACTTCTGGCATATGTATAATTGGCATCAGCATCAAAATAAAACCAATCATTCAGTTGATAACGGAACCCCAGCTCTGCTCCCATACGTCTTGATTGTCCGCTTGGTTCAACTATTCCAGCATCACCTACGTAAACAAATTCCTGCTCTAAATACAAATGCCATAGTGCTGCGTTAAGAATCAACTTTGGAAATGGTTTCCAAATAGTACCAATGTCAGTTCCTACAGCCGTTGGTAAAATTTGTTTCCCACTATTTTGAACGACTACTCGGGCATCATTCGAATGAAATCCCATTCCAGATTTTATGAAAAACTGCAAATTGTTGTTTTGCGAATAAATAAAATTCAGTTTTGGAGAAAACTTAAATTTAAATACAGATTGAGTCTTGTAATTCGCAGTCAACTTGTCTTGATAATTGAATTTAAAATAATCCAATCGAATAGCCGGATTAACCATCAGCTTACCAAAATTGAATTCTGAATTCAAATACGAAAACATATTAGACTGATCAATATCCCCTAACTTAAGATTTTCTATTGTAGTTCTTCTATTCAAAGTATGTGAAAGTTCTGTGTCTGTCGTGGCATCAGCACGAAAGCCAACTCCAAATTGTAACAATACATCCACATCCTTCAATTTAGTTTTTTTGTTCAATTCCGCATTCATTCCATAAATATCTCTATTTTCTTTTTGCTTGATCTGGTCACCGTTAATTGGATCATTCAAGAAAAAAGTAAAATTAGAATACAACTCAAACTCATAATTTGAATAAAAAGCATTTGCTTTTAAGAAGGTATTTTCATCTATAGGCTTGCTTAAACTTGCATTAAAATTAGTTCGAGACGTTTTTCCGCCTTCGGTATCATCAACAGCACCAAATCTAGAAATCGTTCCGTTATCTATCAACCGTTGTGGTATTTGTCCAGAAGCATCCCATTTGCTGGAAAAGCGAGAAGCTGAGATTGAAAATTTACTATTATCACTTAAAATAGCCGAATATTTTCCCAATAAATTAATTCTGTTAAAATTCTGAGGGGAATCAAATGGTCCATCTGTTAATATATATTCTGTTGCAATATAGGCACTTTGTGTTTTTTGATTTCCCAAAAGGTTAAACAGTCCTACGGCTCTTGTTGTATTGAATTGTCCTACTTCTAATCCGATACTACTCTGTGCTATCTTATCTTTGGTTTGGAAGGCAACGTATCCTGCTGTAGCAAAATCCCCTTTGTTAGCATAATACGTTCCTTTTCCAAAATCTATTTTTTCTACCGTTTCCGGTATTACAAAGTGTAAATCAGCATATCCTTGACCGTGTGCATGGGAAACCATATTTACTGGCATTCCATCTACTGAAATGGCGATATCCGTACCATGATCGATATCAAAACCTCTCAAAAATATTTGCTCTGCTTTACCACCACCAGCATGTTGTCCAATAAATAGTCCAGGTACTTTTCTCAAAATTTCCTGAGAAGAATTAACTGGTGTCGTTTCTAAATCAATTTTTGAAATAACGTTCATAGCCGAAAGTTTCGGTTGGATTACAATTTCATTCAATCTAAATATATCATCTTCCAAAATAATAATAGCATCCGAAGAAATAATGGTGAAATTTGACTTTTTGTATCCGAGCGCCGTTATTTTTATAACATCTCCCACAACAGTTTTATCTAAACTAAAAGCACCAAATTCGTTTGTATGTGAGTGACTTTCAGAATTTGTATTTACCAAATAAGCGTTTTCAACAGGATTTCCATCACTATCTAAAATTTTTCCTTTTTGAATTTGGCCATAAGAAGACAACCCAAAAAGGAAAATCATAACTAAAACAATATTTTTCATACGCTATAATTGATTCACTTTTTGTTCAAAATTAGGACCTAGTTCATACAAACTAGATAACAACTCTTCTTTAATAGGTTTAGTTTTGAGCGCTAAATTATTGGATTTGTAAATCATGGCCAAATGGTACTGCACTTTTGGTTCAAATGACTTTCCAACCACATGTTTTTGTGCAATGCGTAATGCTTTTTCATGCTGACCTAAGTTCAAATATGACCAAGCTAATAAATCATAAGAATCAGCTGTAGGTCTGTGATTGACTTCGATTTCAGCAATTTCCAATGCTTTTTGAGCCGTTTGTTTGTCATCAGCGTATATCAAAACATTGTATTTGTTATACATTGCCCCGTAATTATTATTCTCCATCATCGAGAAATAAGCGTTTCTATTTTTTATTTCTTCGCTTTTATTTCCTTCAAATTGAGCGATTTGAGATTTCAATAAGTAAAAATCCGGCGTATTATGAGTTGTTGCAATTGCATCAATAATTCGGATAGCTTCCTTTGTATTTCTTTCTTTAGAAAAAACAATCCAAGCAATACCTTTTAAAGCGTAAGAATAATTAGGATCAATCGCTAACGTCTTTAGGAAACTATTGTACGAATCCTGAATTCTTCCCGCATGACCGTAAAAATCACCTAAATTAGAATAAGACCATATTTTTAATGTCTTGTTATCATATTTTTCAGCTATATCTCTAGCTTTTTCCATAAAAGTTATTGCAGTGTCCAGATCACCTTTATGATCATTCCACTTTGCTAGGCGAATTAAATAATCAAAATCAGTCATATCTCGAATAGCGTTCAAATTTTTAATAGCTTCAGGATAGTTTCCTAATTCCATTTGAACGTCAAAAAGTAATTTTTGGGTTTCTTTTTTCCCTTCCCCTATTGCTAAAGATTTATTAGCTAGTGCCAATGCTTCTTTAAAACGATGTTGAGAAATATAATTTCTTGCCAAAGATCGAATGGTTGAAACTCTCGAGTAATCATACGCTTCATTCGATTTTGTTAATAATTCTTCTGATTTATACAAATGACTGATATTGCCTGTATATTCAAAAAGAGTACTGTAGTTAGAGGATAATTGACTTAAATAACTAATCTGGTTGGGAGCTGCATCGAATTTTTTTTGCCAAAAATCAATTTCATTTTGTGCAAAACTCAATGATTTATTATCTTTTATTGTCAAATATTTATTATAATCTTCTGTATGCGTAATTTGTTTTGATTTAGTCTCGCAACCGAATATAAATAGGATTGTGAAAACTAAAAATGGGATTATTTTTAAAGTTTTCATGCTCTAATCGTTTTGTTTGTTTGTTTGTTTGTTTGTTTGTTTGTTTGTTTGTTTGTTTTGAAAAAAAACAGAGCGAAGATTACCATGTAAACGCTCTGTTTTTTTTAAAATAATACTACCAAGCAGTAGCTAAGTAAGGAAAAGTTGTTCCAAATGCTTTATCATTTGCATTTACGTTGTCTTTAGTAAGACGAGGATTAGATGATCCAGCAGACCCTCCAAAAATTAGCAACAATTCTACATCAATTACATCATCTGCTAATGCTCTTCCTGTTAAAACATTTGTTCCATCAAAGAACGTTGTTTTAGCAATCTTTGATACATTTAGTACATCTGTAGACAAAAGACCTGTAAACTGAGCTGCAGTTTGTCCCAAGGCATTAGTTGTAAAACCTGAATTTAGAGCCAATAATCTTGATTGAAAAATCGATTGATATTTACCTCCCATTGCTGAAGGAATTGCAGCATTAAAATCATCTTTAGGCTGTCCTGAAGCAATAAAAACAGTATTAATTGCTGGTCTTGCCATTTGATCTTGCTGAACGAATGTTCCTGTAAAATTAAGACTAGCTTCAGGATTACCGTTTGAATCGTCGTTATCACAATTTACTGAAACAACTGCAGCTATTAGTGCGATTGTTATAATTTTGAATTTATTTGTTTTACTCATGATGTTTGTATTTAAGTTTTTTTGAGAAATCGAGAATCTGCGATTTCATAATTTAAATTTAAAATATTATTGTTTTTTCTTTGTTTCAGCCCAAACGTTTACTGTGTTTGAAGTCCCTAACATTGCTTTTGGAACTTCTACGATCAATGACATAACATTAGTTCCTGCAAAAGTATCTACACCTGGACTATTAAATCCTGTTGCAGTACCAGCAAGAATAGCTTTGAATTGACCTAAATCAAAGAAAAATGGATCGTCTCTTGGACCAGCAAAAAATTTCATTCCATTTTTTTCAGCAGTTAATGCTGTAGCACCATAAGATGAGATTGTTACACTTCCTGAAGCAGCAGCCGTTTTAATAGTACTTGTAGTTCCTGTAGTACCTGGAGCAACTGGTCCAAAGAAGTACATTTTGTCATCTCTTTTGATGGCTTGAATTACTAGGTCTTCTACATTATCACCATTATTATCAATGTTGATTTCAATCATCACGTTTTCATCGAATTTTGCCGCAGCAGTTGCACCTGGACTTAACAATCCTTGTGTGTTTACAGCAAATACTAAATTACTAGTGTTTTGACCTTGAAAAGCATACACATCAGTAATATCAATAGCACTTCCTGATGCTGTTAATGGAGCATCAATGTGATCCGCAGCTACTAAAATTAAGCCTGAAACCGCCACTAGCGATAGACCTAAAATCATTTTTGTTTTTTTCATTTTGATAAAATTAAAAGTTTATACGATCATTTACGGGTAAGTATTCGATTTGGTTTTAAAAAACATAAAAAAAAACTAATATTTTTACCAAATTATTGATAAACAATACCTTACAGTATTAAAAAAAATACAATTATTTTAATTTAAAATTTATTTTAATGATGGTAATCATAAAATATGTCATTTGTAAATAAGAATGTATAAGTTTGTAGTAGAAAAATTATAAGATATGAGCCAAGAAGAATTGTTAGTGTTAATTTACAAGAAAGACGAGAGAGCATTTACACATTTATATGATATGTATTCTAAAAGTTTATTTTCGGTTATTAATGTTCTTGTAAAAAACAGAGAAGAAGCAGAAGATGTACTTCAGGATGTATTTGTAAAAATTTGGAAAAACATTGACTCCTATCATGAAAGCAAGGGAAGATTTTACACTTGGATTCTAAATATTGCCCGAAATACTTCTATTGATAAACTGCGTTCTAAAAATTTTAATAACAGTCAAAAAAACCTTTCCTCTGATAATTTCGTAAATCATTTTGAAGACAGTTCTAAACTGGTTGACAAAGTGGATACAATAGGTTTACAGGAATTTGTAAAAAGACTAAAACCAAAGTGTATTCAAATAATAGATTTACTGTTTTTTAAAGGCTATACCCAACAGGAAGCTTCGGACGAATTGGCAATTCCTTTAGGAACAGTAAAAACACAAAATAGGAATTGTATTAATGACTTAAGAAATTATTTGAAAGTATAATGGAGACAAAAGAATATATAGAATCAGGAATCCTGGAACTCTATGTTTACGGTTTACTCAGTGAAACCGAAAACGAAGAGGTAAACACCATGGCAAAAAACAATCCGGAAATACAGGCGGAAATCATCGCTATTGAAAAAGCAATTGTTGCTTTATCATCAAGTTTTTCACCGTTTCATTCTGTGGCTAATTATGAGAAAATCAAAGCCAAACTAGAACTTAAACACGGTGGCGTGATCCAATTGGAACCTACTAAAAACAAGTCGCACTATATTGGTTGGGCAGCAGCTGTATTATTATTAGTGGGTATTGGTTATCAATACAATCAATTGGATCAAACCAATTCGCAAGTAGCCAATACTGAAATTGAGAACGCTAAATTAGAGAAGAAATTTAACGACTTACAATTAAAAAATACATCAATCAAAACCAGTTTAGCGGTTGTCAGAGATACTAAAAATACGGTTGTTCCTCTTGCAGGACAAGCTGTAGCCCCAGAATCCTCCGCAAAAGTATACTGGAATCAAGACACTAAAGTAGTTTACATAGATGCTGCCGGATTACCGGAACCTCCAGAAGGAATGGTATATCAAGTTTGGGCCTTAAAATTAAGCCCGTTGACTCCTACAAGCATCGGATTATTAAAAGACTTTGATGTGAATGAACAAAAATTATTTGCTGTGAATAATGCTAATGAAGCCGAAGCTTTTGGAATCACATTAGAGCCCACAGGCGGAAGTTTGACTCCTACCATGGAACAACTATATACTTTAGGTAAAGTGTAAATTGAGTCTATTCTAAATAAAAAATCTTCCAATCTCTATAGATTGGAAGATTTTTTTAATGGAAGAAACCCTATTTCTTAATCTCATTTCGGTTTCTTATACTATTATTTATATTTTGGATACTTAATTGCTCTATTATAGTATTAGGGAGCTAAAATTAATTAATCATATAATCCTACACTTTGGCTATTCATATTGATAGTATGTATCCTTTTCTAAATATTTCTTATTATGTAAATTTATTAGTTAAATAAGTCCTTTTAAATCAAAAAAAAAGAGGCTATCTAATAAAGATAACCCCTTTCTATTAAATGAATTTTGTAAATTCAGACTATTGAACAATAACTTTAAAACTTTTCGCTTCTTTTGAAGTAATTAATCTGAAGATATAAATTCCAGTTGACATATTTTTTCTATCAAATTGAACTTCATATTTCTGATTTGCATTAGCGTACCCATCATACAAACTCTGAATGATAGTTCCCTTCAAATCATAAATTACTAAAGTAGCATTTGCTTCCTCATATGGTAGGGTAAAGCTTACTGTAGTATTGGTAGTAAATGGATTTGGATAAGCGATTAATGTTGTAGTTTCTAGCTTCAATAGAGTATTTGGTAATTTGCTAGTTGAGGACTTTTTTGACGCTGATACTGGTGAATTTCTCACACAGTTAAGGTAACTTGTATATGCTACCGCTGTATTAAAACTAATTGCTCCACTAGTAGATAGCATTCGTCCTTCAAGATTGCCACGAGCACCCATTGAAATAGCTCCGTTATGTGCTATGAGTGTACCTTTCATAAAACTAGAGGCTCCCATAGAGATTGCGCCTTCCGATACCCAAAATACATTACAAGAACGTGCTCCATTAATCAAACTAACCTTGGACTGTGCCCCTGTTGAAAAGGCTCCTCCAAATTTAATTATAAATTCTGCATTAGGATCTCCTTGACCATCTAGAGTAAGTGTTCCTGTCAAAGTCCCTGCTCCACTTATGGAATAAACCCCCGGAGTTAGTGTCAGACCTGCAAGTGTAGGCATTAGGGAAATTCCTGGCTTTAAATAAAGCTGCTGATAGGCATTATCAAGATCTGTTTTAGCTTGCACAGTGATCTCATTAGCAATGTAAATATCATTAACCAATGTTGTAGCTGACGATTCAAAACCAGTAATCGATCCGGCATTTGTTCCTACATCTCCTATTATACCTGAAATAGCTAAGTTAGAAACTGCTCCTGCTCCCGTAAAGAGAGTGAATTTGGCAGCACTACCCAAAAGGGTATTATTGCTAAGAGAAGTATTCACACAAATAATTGGAATCATACTAAGATCAGTCGGTAAGTACGCCTTTCCGGAATCAAAAGTAACAGCCCCAGTAGTAGAAACCATTCTTCCTTCAAGATCTCCTCCTGCTCCCATAGAAACAGCTCCGGTATGAGCAAGAAAAGTTCCTTTCATCACACTTAATGCTCCAATAGAAATTGCACCCTCGGCCATCCATAATACATTTGAGGCTTTTAGCCCATTGGTCAAGATTAGCTTTGAACTGGCTGCTACAGAAAAGGCTCCATTATACTTAAAAATAAACAGCGCATTCGGATTATTTTCTCCATTTAATGTAAGGGTTCCCGCTAATGATCCGGCGGCACCGATTGAGTAGACTCCTGCACTAAGGGTTTCTCCGTTTCCAAATACGGCAGGATGTGAAGTAACCGTTACTGGAATATTGCTTAAGTGAATATAAAAGTTAAGCAAATCTTTTTTTGCCTGTGTGGTGGCTGCATTTGCATAAGCAGTAGAACCACTAACAGTGCTTGGTGAACCAAATCCGGTAATCGCTCCAATGCTTGTACCTATATTACCGGTAATGGTAGAAACTCCTGTATTACCAACTGCTCCCTCTGCTGAGAAGAATACAAAGGATTCAACGGCACCCATATTTTGATTAACTGTTACAGTTCTTGAAACAGGAGTAATAGTTCTTCCACATGCATCGCTTGCTGTCCATGTTTCTATATAGGTTCCTCCACATGTGCTCTCAACTAGGGCGAATGTTGAATTTAATGAGGTTCCGCTGAGCAGACAATCTCCACTTAATCCGTTTGTAAAAGACAAAGTACTAGGTTCTGGCTCTGATCCACAAGCTATCGAAATCGTAACTGAATTCGGAGCTGTCATTGTTGGCAAAGCCGCAGGAATTATACTAATTACTTGTTCAATTGAACTAGTGTTGTTTGATGCATCTTTAGCGGTCCATATACGTGTAAAGTTTCCTCCACAAACAGAAGGTAATGCACTATCTGCATAGGTAATAAAAATTTTAGCCGGTTCCGTACTATTATCCGTTGCTGTTGCCATTCCTGTATTGCTAGGTAATAAGGAAGCCCCACAATTTACAACTATTGTTTTTGGTGACGTGATTGTTGGAACCATATCATCTTTTACCGTTACTGTTGCTGTTTGACTACTTGTATTTCCGTGAATGTCGGTTACGGTTAAAGTAACTGTATTTAAACCAAGATTCTCACTAAGGAACTCTATTTTGCTTAAAACAATTGTTGCTATTCCACAATTGTCAGTTGACCCATTGTTGATTTGTGTTGCAGCAATGCT